>DAOSYA010000126.1:0-1826 GCA_035380865.1 bacterium | reverse complement strand
CCCTCGAAATCCCGGAGACGAACCTGTAAAATCCGCTTGCCTTCCGTCAGGATCAGTCTCGGGTTTTCGCAGGCGGGCGAGTTGGACCTGACGGAAGGCAAGCGGATTTTACAGGTTCGTCTCCGGGATTTCGAGGGCCCGGCGTGCGGCGCGTTTTATGTTGTGGAGTACATGCCGGAACTGGAACACTTTTATGAAATCGGAAAAGAGATCGTCTGCTACGAAAGCAAGGAAGATCTCGCCGGAAAGATAAAATATTATCTCGAACACGAGGACGAGCGCGAGGCGATACGAAAGGCCGGGTACGAGCGCGCCGTAAAAGATCACACATGGCAGAAACGGTTCGCCGATGTTTTCCGGCAGGCCGGAATCGCATGATTATATTTAACCGGGACAAATAATATGAATTTGCTTAAAAGAAAAAAAGTTCTCGCGCAGCTTCGCGATGAGGCGAAGTTTCTGCCCAGGCTTACCGATTTGGACAAGAAGCTGATCGATGACCTTAGGGCGGAGATCAGGTCTCTACCCAAACTGAAAGCCGGACCCGCGGATTCGGGGAACGACTGGATAAGCAACAGGCTCGAACTGCGGATGATGATACTGAAGAGTGATCCGAGGCTGTTCCTGAACTGGGATGTCATCAAACGGACGATGCTGGTCGGAAACCCGCCTTATGTGGATGTCGAGGAAGATTATCTCAAGTCCGATCCCGTCAGGGTTTCAAAGTATAAAAGCATTGTTTCGGAGACAAGTAGCATTGTCATGCCGGGCCTGCCGGGGAATTATCATAAGAGCCGTGGCAACATGGTGCATCATGCGTATCATCTTGCCGTTTTCGAGGAGAAGACCGGAAGGAAAATCGAGGATTACGATTCGGCGTTTGAATTCGGCGGCGGGTTCGGCGGGTTGTGCGCGATGTCGTACGGGCTCGGCTTCAACGGGGCTTATACGGTATTCGATTCGGACGAGTTCAGCGCGTTGCAGAAATATTATCTCGATTCGGTGGGCGTGAGCAGGTGCAGCGGCGGTGCGTGCTGCATATCCGGCCTTCAGGCTGTCAGGGAGCTTGAAAACCGGGCCGGTGGGTGCTTTATAGCTACGTGGTCACTGAGCGAAACGCCTGTCGGGTTCAGGGCGGAATTCGTCGATGCGATGCCCGATTTCGATGCGTACCTGATCGCTTTTCAGGACAGGTTTTTCGAGGTCGATAATGTCGCGTACTTCGAAAAGTTCGCGGCCGACAGGCCGGGGTTCGAGTGGCAGACGTGGAAGATTCCTCACATAGAGGGCAATCGTTATCTCATTGGCGTGCGGAAGTAGCAGGACGTATTTTATAATGTACATTGTCATTGCGAGGCGGCTACCAGCCGCTTTTTGTCCGTTTACGGCATCATTTCGTGGATAGTTTGTTTTCAGGAATATAGTGATTCTCAAAAATAAACTTGAATACATGCACAAAGGAAATAGCTTTGTGCATGGCACACTATCTTTGTATTTGTGATTTCTGATCGAGTTGTGAATCTGTTTTTATTATGAGAATTACTATATACCTTGGTGTTATTTGGGTTGTCATTGCGAGGAGTGAGCAAGGCTTGTCACCTTGCGAGCGACGCGGCAATCCCGACTTTTCGAAAGCATCTTCTTCAGTTTTCAAGGTGCTGTTGCTGTTACGTTATATATGTCTCCTTAATATTTAGCATTCTCGTATCTTTCCCGCTCGTCACTTCTGCCCCCCTATGTTGTCATTCCTGCGAAGGAGGCTGTTGAAAAATGTTAACTTAGAGAGTTTGTCATCCTGAGCGGAGCGAAGGATCTCGCTTTTGGAG
>DAOSYA010000125.1:0-2730 GCA_035380865.1 bacterium | reverse complement strand
GCCCGTCGGGTAGAATTGAAGACCTGGACAGATTACTGAAAAACGTGGCTTTCAGCTTCCAGATAAATGATCTCGATGACATTTACGAGGAAATCGGGTACGGCAAACTTGAGATGAGCCTTGTGCTCGATGTGTTCCGTAAAAGATACACCCAGATTATCGAGGTCGAAGACTGGGAAGCCGACGCGAGCATTACAAAAGACCCGATTTTTCAGCGGCCTATCGAAACCAGCCTCATCAAATGTGAAAAGCAGCTTAAGGCGCGCCTTTTCCTGGGCGAGCTATGCGCCCCGCTTCCGGGCGACGATATCGAAGTAAGCGTAACCGGCAAGCGCATGGTCGTTCACAGAGCGGGCTGTCCTCACAGAAGCCGTTATTTCCTCCGGGGACGAAAATATCCCGCGACCTGGGGAAAAACAAACGGAAGACTGTTCCCGGCCAGAATCAAATTAAAAATATTCCCGACAAAAACCATTTTCCAGAAAACCCTCGAATTGTTCGAAAAAAACAAAATCGAGGTCATCGCCTCCAGAACAGGTATTCAAAGCGATGAAGGGCTCGAACTGATCGAATTCATCATAGGCGTAAAGAACACCGAAGACCTGAACAATATAAAGGAAGAACTGCTCAAACTGAGAGATGTCGTCGCGTTCAGAAGAATCTGAAGAAAAAATCCGGGCATTCGTTGCGGTTGAAGTTTCCGAACAGGTCCGGCAATCCCTGGCTTCAATTCAGCAGGAATTGAAACCTTCCCTGAAAAATGCCCGATGGACCGGGCCATCCGCATTCCACCTCACCATCAAATTCCTTGGCGAAGTTTCCCCGAACCGGATCGAACAAATCTCAAACATGCTCGAAGGCAAAAAAGTGTCGGATAGATTCACCATGAAATTCGTAGGGCTGGGCGTGTTCCCCAATCCCCGGAAAGCAAGAGTTCTCTGGGCGGGGATAAAAAAAGGCAGCGAAGAACTGTGTTCGATTTTCAATAAACTCGAGCCTGAATTCGAAGCGCTGGGATTCGAGCCTGAAAAAAGAAAATTTTCCGGCCATCTCACTCTTGCGCGTTTCAAAATTCCGGCTCAGATACAGCCCGGGATTCTGGAAACGGAAGCGGACTGCCCGGAATGCACCGCCGCATCACTGGTTCTTTTCAAAAGCACGCTCAAGCCGTCGGGCGCGGAATATACGCCGATAAAAGTTTTCCCTTTCTGATAATTTCCGCCAATTTAATATCAATATTTGTAATAAATATGATTTTCTCATAAAATCACAACTAACTTGCATTTCTCACCAGTGCAGGTTAAAAATCGTGAGAATGCCTGTAATACAAGGCGCGGCGAGTGAGTGGTGAGGGAGCATACTTGTTGCGTATGTGACCGATCCCGAACCGACGCCGCAACGCAGCAGGACAGGTATTATCGCGATTTTCCGGATTTCTCTGTGAGAAATCCGGGCCAATTTAATATGTATATGTGGAAGGATTGGACAATTGAAGATAACACGCGAACTCGCGATGGAATACCATCTTGGAGGCAAGATCGGGCTGCAGATGACGAAGAGGCTGAACGACAGCCTGTCACTCAGCCTCGCATACACGCCCGGAGTTGCTGAAGTATGCAAAGCGATCGTCGATGATCCCGGCGTGCTGTTCACGCACACCGCGCGGAGCAACCTCGTAGCCGTGGTTACGGACGGCACGGCTGTTCTCGGGCTCGGCGACATAGGCGCAGCGGCAGGCATCCCGGTAATGGAAGGTAAATGCGTCCTTTTCAAAGCCTTCGGCGAAACCAATGCCTGGCCGATCGCGTTCGAGAACTCCCGCGTCAACGGCAACAAAGGCCGGACAGATGTCGATAAACTGGTCGAGCTGACAGCTTCCATCGCTTCGATGTACGGAGGCATAAACCTTGAAGACATCGCCGCGCCGGAATGCTTCGAAGTTGAGGACAGGCTTCAGGAGATGCTTTCCATCCCGGTTTTTCATGACGACCAGTGGGGAACCGCGGTTATCTCGCTCGCGGGCGTCCAGAACTACTGCATCATAACCGGAAAAGCGATGGACGAACTGAAGGTCGTGATCAACGGGGCCGGAGCGGCAGGCATCAGGATTGCAGAAATGCTTAAAACAGCCGGCGTCAGGAATCTGCTGATCGTCGATTCGAAAGGCGTGTGTCACAGCGGTCGCGACGACCTCAATGAACACAAGAGAAGGCTCGCCGTCGACACAACCGCCCGAACGCTGAAAGATGCGCTCAAAAACGCGGATCTTGCCGTCATGGTTTCGATGAGGTTCAACCGCGACGGCTCCAGAACCTTCGAGCCCGAGTGGCTGAACGAAATGGCAGATTACCCGGGGATTTTCGCCATGGCCAACCCGGACCCGGAAATTTCTCCAGAGGAAACAGCGGCAGTGCTTGGAGATAAACCTTATATCATGTCAACGGGCCGCTCGGACTATCCGAACCAGATCAACAATGTTCTCGGGTTCCCTCTGATATTCAGGGGCGCACTCGATGTCAGGGCAAAAAGGATTTCGATGGAAATGAAACTCGCCGCCGCGAGGGGTATCGCCGCGCTCGCGAGAGAAGAAGTCCCCGATTCAGTTAAAGAAGCTTATGGAGGAGCCGATCTTGTTTTCGGCAACCAGTATATCATTCCGAAACCTTTCGACAGAAGGCTTCTTATGTTCGAATCTCTCGCGGTTGCGGAGGCAGCTTTCGAAAACGGCGA
>DAOSYA010000124.1:0-2922 GCA_035380865.1 bacterium | reverse complement strand
GGAACAGCAAGTGAGTGGTGAGGGAGCATACTGTTGCGTATGTGACCGATCCCGACCGATTTTTGCTGATTCATGCACAGAGCAAAGCTTGTGCATGCCACCCGTCGCAGCAGGATTGGCCTTATCGCGGTTTTCCGGATTTCTCTGTGAGATATCCAGATTAAACGGTTTCGCCGTGCCGCCGATAACGATTCATGCCGGGTTCTGGATCAACTGCCCCGTCGCGTGTAGAATAGTTTCATGGAAAAGTTCAGGATCGCGACTTTCAATGCAAATTCCATCAGAACCAGAGCGGGCATTATTCTGGACTGGCTTGAAAAAGAAGCCCCGGATGTGCTTTGCGTGCAGGAAACCAAGTGCCAGGACAAAGATTTTCCCGTTGCCGCCTTCGAGGAAGCGGGATACAACGCCGCGTTTTTCGGGCAGAAAAGCTACAACGGCGTTGCGATCCTGAGCCGCGGGCCGCTTGAATCGGTGAAATACGGATTCGGCGACGGGGCCGAAGAGCCCGAGCAGGCGCGGCTCATAGCGGGCACATTCCACGGGATCAGGATAATCAACAGCTACGTGCCGCAGGGATTCGAGCCGGGCTCGGAAAAGTTCGACTACAAACTCGAATGGATGCGACGGCTGAAAGCTTATCTTGAAAAACACCATACACCCGGCGAGCCGATCGTGTGGACGGGCGACATGAATGTCGCGCCCGAGGCCATCGATGTTCACGATCCCGAGGGGCTTGCCGGCCACTGCGGGTTCCACCCCGACGAGCAGGCTGAATTTCAGAAAGTCGTAGACTGGGGATTCACCGACATCTTTCGAAAGCACACGCCGGAGCCGGGGCAATACACATTCTGGGATTACCGTCTTCCGAACGCGCTCAAACGCGGTCTCGGGTGGCGAATCGACCATATTCTCGCGACACAACCGCTGGCGGAAAAATCCATCGGCTGCCGGATAGACACGCACCCGCGCACGCTGCCAAAGCCGTCGGACCACACTTTTCTCGCCGCGGAATTCAACATCTGAGGGTTCCAACCATGAAAAAATATCTCCTCGTTTTATTCGCCGTACTGCTTCTTTTCACCGCCTCTTCACAAAATTCGCAGGCCGCGGACACGACAACTCTCAAAATCATGACCATCAATCTCCGTCATAACTCGGATTTCTGGGAGGACAGGTTCCCACTCATCGCCGATGAAATCGTCAGGCTCTCGCCCGATGTAATCGGGCTCCAGGAAGTCGAGATAGGAGTTAAACAATCGCGAGTCCTCATGAAACTCATCGAGGAAAGAAACCCCGCGCTGAAATACAACCTGCATGAACGGCTGAAATACGGCGCGGAGATGTTCAACGGAGAGGGAATAGCAATTTTCAGCAGGATGCCGATAGAACGCAAAAGCTCGATCGATCTCGAATACGGGCGGCCCGCGCTTTTCGCCCGCATCGGGGTTTCCGACGATATCAAGATAGACATGTTCAACACGCACCTGCATCACCGCTGCGAAGATTCCGGCAGGTTCCTGCAGGCGGACAAAATCACGAAACTTCAGAAAAAGATTAACAAAGGGTTCCTGACATTTCTCACCGGCGACATGAACGCGATAGATTCATCGAGCGCCATAGGCAATTTCATGGAAAACGGTTTCATCGACACCTTCAAATATCTTTACGGAGACAGGACCCCGGACGTCGGGAACACCTCTCCGGTTATTCTGTCAAAAGATAACGCTGTCCAGGTCTTTCGAAAAAGGATTGATTATGTGTTCGTTAAAATCCCGGACGCCATGAAAGACAGGGTGCGGATCACCGATTCAGTAGTGTGTTTCAAGAACCACGACGCAGACGGGCTGTACCCTTCCGACCACCTCGGCGTAATGACAACCTTTGAGATAAAGAACCGGTAGAGCATAGTGTCGAGTTAGCCCTGTCATGCTTTCAACTAATGAAAAGTGAATTTGAAGAAAACAAGGACGATTTGCAGATGGAAAACACTTCAAGAATATCGCGTTTCGGAATCTTTTTTTTCTGCCTGCTGTCTTTGTTTTTTATTGGTGTTACGGACTACATCACAGGCGCGGAACTATCCTTTTCAATTTTCTACCTGCTTCCGATACTTGCAGCAACATGGTTTATCAACAGGACGACGGGGTTTGTTTTATGTGTCACTGGCGCGGGGATCTGGATAGCATCGGATTTGTTGACAACAGCCGGTTATTCCAATGTCCTGATCCCTTACTGGAACGGTTTCGTAAGGTTGTCGTTTTTCATGATATTCACCTTCCTGGTGTCATGGGCAAAAACAGGATGGGATCTTGAAAAAGACATGGCAAGAACCGACCCGCTGACAGGGGTAGAAAACACCAGGTCGTTCTATGAGCTTGCCGGGCTGGAACTGGAAAGAACCGTCAGGCACAAACACCCTCTTTCAATTGCGTTCCTGGACCTGGACAATTTCAAGACGGTGAACGACACGAAAGGACACAGCACAGGCGATCTGGTTCTTAAGCTGGTTTCCGAATTGATTCAGAAAAACCTTAGAAAAATAGACATCCCGGCACGGATAGGCGGCGATGAATTCATTTTGCTTTTACCGGAAACAGACGAAAAAGGAGCAACGAAAGTAATGGAGCGCATCCGTGAGAACCTTATAGACGCGATGGTTACAAACGGCTGGCCTGTGACTTTCAGCATAGGAATAGCAACATTTTACAGAGCTCCTAAATCCGTGAATGAAATGATAAGTGAAGCCGATGCTGTTATGTACGATGTGAAAAAGAACGGGAAAAACAACATAAAATCGAAGGTGATTTAAGCTTTATTGAAATGTTGAAGTGATTATATTCTCATAATAAAAACAGATTCACAACTCGATCAGAAATCACAAATACAAAGGTAGTGTGCCATGCACAAAGCTATTTCCTT
>DAOSYA010000123.1:0-3344 GCA_035380865.1 bacterium | reverse complement strand
AACGCAGGCATCATCTTTTGCAGCCGGTCGAAGCCAGGATGGGGTTTTGGGATAGGCTCTTAGTTACCCGGTACAACCGAAATTGCGATCTGCGTTTTTCCGCTTCCCTCGGGATCCTTCATTACTATGACAGATTTGTTCAGCCCGTCCTGCTGGAGATTGAACATGATCTGGCCCTGAAGCGACAGCATATCAACCACCGTCGCGCCTTTCAATTTCTCGCGATAAAACTTTGCCACCTTATCGACTTTATCGCCCGTCATCAGCGTCACTCCCTGAAAAAGCCCCGCTCCTTCACCTGTCTGCTCCATCGAGCCGCCGCTTATGACCTCTGCTCCGGGATATATATCAACGCCAAGCTTTTTCGTATCGATATCAGATGTGACCTTAACTGTCTTTCCCTCTTTTTCATCGTTGATCACAATTGTCTTCGCATCCTTGTCTATCTTCATCTCGACCTTTCCATCCTCACCATCGACAACAAAATTCCCGCTCTTTTCATCGCCTTTTATCTCAACTGTCCCATCAGGTGTTTCCACCTTGACATCAACCTTTCCGCTTGAACATCCGACCAGACACGCGCCCATCAATAACATCACCATCATAACCGCTGCATACATAACTCTCTTTTTCATCTAATTTCACCTCCGGTGTTATTGCTGTCCATTATACACTTAAATATTCCGTAGAGAAACACCCTTTTAGCTAATCGACCGGAACATGCATTTCTTACCTGTTCAACTCAAAATCCTGATATGACTTATAAAACAGGCAGGATCGGCCTTATCGCGATTTTCCGGATTTCTTTGTGAGAAACCCGGACCAACACGCATATTCCAAAAATCTGCGGGGAAAAATCGTCAGAAGGCTGATAATGAGTCTGTTGAAAAATCCCCATTCTGTCATTCTGAGGAAGTGCAGCGACCGAAGAATCTCAATCATACGCTCCAAAAGCGAGATCCTTCGCTACGCTCAGGATGACAAATTCTCGAAGATACATTTTTTCAACAGCCTCTAATGCAAGGAACAGCAAGTGAGTGGCAAAGGGAGCATACCGCCACGTATGTGACCGAGCCCGAATCGCCACTGTGACGCGGCAGGATCGGCCTTATCGCGATTTTCCGGATTTCTTTGCGAGAAATCCGGGGCGACACGCATATTTTAAAAATCTGCGGGGAAAAATCGTCAGAATGCTGATAATGAGTCTGTTGAAAAATCCCCATTCTGTCATTCTGAGGAAGTGCAGCGACCGAAGAATCTCAATCATACGCTCCAAAAGCGAGATCCTTCGCTACGCTCAGGATGACAAATTCTCGAAGATACATTTTTTCAACAGCCTCTAATGCAAGGAACAGCAAGTGAGTGGCAAAGGGAGCATACCGCCACGTATGTGACCGAGCCCGAATCGCCGCTGTGACGCGGCAGGATCGGCCTTATCACGATTTTTCCGGATTTCTTTGCGAGAAATCCGGGGCAACCGTTATATAATTGTTCCGGTACAGTATTCAATTTGTACCGCGAAAAGGATACCTTATGAATCTCAAACGGATACTCGCAGCAACATTCCTGTCAATAGTCATTCTCGCCACCCGGCTTGTCGCATACCCCGAGCTTCACATGCAGCCGGGAATGTATCCCAAGAAGCAACCCGACATCATCGCAGACACCGCCACCCGCTCCGAACACACCGGCGAAATACCTATTCTCTTAATGATAAGACACTCGAACATATTCCCCGTCATCCTGAAAAGCGTAACGATCACCGCCAACCTCGACAATGGTGACCCGCCGGTCGTCAAAAACATCTACTATGACAACCTGAAACTGAAACAACTCATGTGGCATGACACCCGTTCAATCGAAATCCCGGACACGTTCCACGGAATGGCGGAAATCGACGTCGAATTCGACATAACACTCCGAAGCGGCAACAAAAAGATAATCAACAACAACTGCCGCAACATGAAAGGCATCCCGCTCAAAGTATTCGTCGGCGCGCCCCCCCTGCCCCGGTTCGACAACTGGCACTACGGAGACTCGCACCACCACACGCTCTACACCGAAAACGCATACGAATTCGGAGCCCCCGCCGCATTCTCCGCGGCCATGGCACACCGCATGGGCCTCGACTGGATCACATTCACCGACCACTCGTTCGATCTCGACGATATCGAAGGCAACTCCGAGACAAACGACCCGGACCTCAAACGATGGAAACAACAACTCGGCGAAATCGAATCGCTGCAGAAACAGTACCCGGACATGCTTTTCGTCCCCGGCGAAGAACTCTCCTGCGGAAACGCGCAGGCGCAAAACGTCCACATGCTCGTCTTCAACCCGAAAAAGTTTTACGTCGGAAACGGCGACGGATACGAAAACGGAAACACGCCCGACCTTGCATGCGCCGATGTCTGCGCTCAACTCGCGCCGGCAGAAGCCGCATTCGCCGCGCACCCCGTCACGGAAGTGTCATCCATCGAACTCTACCTCATCAACCGCGGCGTCTGGAGCCTGCACGACGCAACCGTGCCCGGCCTCTCGGGGCTCGAATCCTGGAACCACGACCGCACACCCAACAAAGAAAGCATGCAACTCTGGACACAAGCCCTGCTCGCCGGACACACAACCTTCCTGCTCGCCGGGACCGACGCACACGGCGACTTCAGCCGCGAACTCGCATACTACCCCGACGGGCTGCCATACGGCGCCATCCGATCGGCGATATACATGGAAGGGAAACCCACGATCCCCAAACTCATCGAATCGCTCAAAAGCGGCAGAATCGTAACCACAAGCGGCCCGCTCGCCATCATCGAAACCATGAACACCGAAGGCGTCATAACAGGCGTATCCGGCACAACCACCGGCGGCCCCTTCCTCGCAACCGTCAAAGCCGCATCAACCCCCGAATTCGGGCCAATAACAGAAGTGAAATTCATAATCGGCGACCTCGACAAAAAGAAAGAAACCCTCTTCGCCGCATACAAAACCTTCGCCGACCCCTATCAAATCGAAGAAATTGTCAAACTGACCCCTGCCGTAAAACGCGGCTACATCCGCGCCGAAGTCGGCTCGGACACAGGAACCGAAAAATTCGAAGCCTACACCAACCCGATATGGTTCGAATGGTAGCCACCACCCGGAAAACACGCCCTGTAACAGAGGCGGATTCAACATAATCGACACGTCCGCAAACCAGGCCCACATATAAAAAAAATTGACTTGACAGTACAGGGAATAATATTAAAATTAAAAATCGTTGTTGGCACCATTCCTCGGTAGCTCAACGGTAGAGCAATCGGCTGTTAACCGATAGGTTGTTGGTTCGAATCCATCCCGGGGAG
>DAOSYA010000122.1:0-3600 GCA_035380865.1 bacterium | reverse complement strand
GCAACAGTATGCTTCCTCACCACTCACTCGCCGCGCCTTGTATTACAGGCATTCTAACGATCTTAACCTGCACTGACAGAAATGCAGGCTAATGGCTATAGAAGCATTTTGCATGGAGATTTTTGCTTGATTTATTGTGCCCGGATAATTAGGATGATATTATTGGTCAACATGCTATGAAAAACAAACTGTTTTTATTGATTATTGCGGCAGTGTTTTCGACGCTCACGGCGGAAGCGGAAACTGATGTGCTCGGTTTGATGCTCAATCTGCATCGTTTTGATATTTCTTGCAAAATGTTCGACACCGAAAACGGGAAGAAGGTTTGCGGTGTCAGGCATGCGGATGAGTTTTCCGAGCTGATGAAAGTTGAGGATAAAGCCGCCGCGCTTGCGATTGTCGAGGACTTGCAGAAAAAGAGCAAGGAAAGGCTTGCGAAGCTCGAAGAAATGAAGGGCAGTCTGCCCGAGGCCGACGCGGACGAAGCCGCGCGGTTGAGCGAGGTGGCGTTAAGGGCGCAGCAGGGCGATGAGAAAGCCGTCGAAGAACTTTTTAAAGCAGGGTACGCCGCGATCCCGGCGATTCTTGATATCGGAAACGAACGTGAAGTATTGCCGGCTCCGGAAGTTCAGAAAATTCTTTCGGAAATCGAAACGCTTGCGGATGCGGCAATCATGTACGAGGGCGGCAATGGTCTGAACCGCGATGTGATGCAGAGACTGATCGAAAGAGAAGAAAGCTACGGCGCGATTCTGAAAAGGGCCGTTATCGGACTAGAGGGAACAAGGCGGGCGTTCCCTTACTGGCTGCCTTTCGTTTATATGTACGGGCTGGGGTTCATCCCGTTTTTCGCCGGTATCATCGCTTCGGTTATTTACTACAGAAGGATTCGGCTGGACGTTATCGCGCTGGTCATGGGATCATATCTTTTCTATTTTTGTCTCCATGGGTATTTTCAGTTTATCGCTCCATGGTCGAACTGAGGGAATCGCTGAATGATACATATCAATACCATCGACTGGGTAATCGTTATTGTCTATTTCATCCTGATGATGGGATTCGGGTCTTATTACGGGAAATTCGTTAAGACATCGAAGGACTTTTTCTTCGGCGGCCAGAGATTCGCATGGTGGATAATAGCTTTCTCCTGTGTGGCGACGCTTGTCGGCTCGTACAGTTTCGTTAAATATTCGGCAAACGCATACAGCAACGGGTTCAGTTCGAGCATGTCGTATCTGAACGACTGGATGTGGCTGCCGTTGCTGATGTTCGGCTGGATTCCGATTATTTACTATTCGAAAATAAAATCCATACCTGAATATTTTGAAAAACGTTTCGATTCCAGAACGCGGCTTATGCTGACCGTGTTCATGCTGCTTTACCTGATCGGGTACATTGGGATCAACCTGTACACGATGGGCGTGGTGCTCAACCCGATACTGCACGTGTTCGCCGACAGCGACGTTAATTTTTACTTTATTGTGACAGTAATAGCGGTGGTCAGCGCGGTTTATATAACCGCGGGCGGCCAGACGTCCGTCATTATGACGGACCTGCTGCAGGGGGTTCTGCTCCTTGTCGCGGGTATCGCGATATTCACGCTCGGGGTTGCGTATCTCGGCGGTTTCGGCGAGTTCTGGAGCAATGTTCCCGCCGGGCACAAGTTCGCGCTGGCAAGGTACAATGATTCAGCCTCGTTTTCTTTCGTTGGCGTGTTCTGGCAGGACGGGATAGCCAATTCCGCTGTATTCTGGTTCATGAACCAGGGGATAATCATGAGGTTCCTGTCGGTGAGATCGGTTGCGGACGGACGGAAAACGATTCTTTTCGTGATACTGATCCTCTGCCCGATAGCTACTTTCGCGATCGACAGCACGGGCTGGCTCGGAACGGCCATGGTCAACAAGGGCGTGCTCGCCCCGGATGTGAGTTCTCAGGATATTTTCATACATGTCGCATACCTCGTTTGCAGGCCCGGGATTTTCGGGCTGATCCTTGCCGCGCTCACCGCGGCTCTCATGAGTACGGTGGACACGCTCATCAACGCATCGGCTGCTATCTGGGTGAACGATGTCTGGCAGCCTTATGTCAAACCCGGCAAGAGCGATGGGTATTATCTCGGTGTGGCCCGCTGGGTATCGGTCATAGCGATGCTGGTAGGAATCGTGCTGGTCCCGGTTTACAAGTCGGTGGGTTCCATCTACCAGGCGCACGGGATATTCACCGCGACGATAACGCCGCCTATGGCGGTCGCGCTGATGATGGCGATGATGTGGAAGCGGTATTCGAGTAAAGCGGCGTTCTGGACGCTGCTCGGCGGCGCGTTAATGATGTTCCTCGGCATGATCTGGCCGCAGTATCTCATCCAGCCGTTCTCTCATGGAATACCACTGTCGGGCGGCATGTTCAAAGGATATAAATACATCCGGGCTTTGTACGGCGTCGTGTGTTCGCTTGGCATTGGCGTGATTGTTACTCTTATCACGCGGCCAAAAGATGCCGCCGAAATCGCCGGACTGACTTTTTCAACTCAATCTGTGCTTATGAAATTGTTCAAAGGAACTGAAGGCAACCTGAAGAAGGGCAGTATCGTTCATCTTAAAGTCAGTTCATCGGAGCTTGTTCCTTCGGGTGGCGAAGAAGAAGGTATGGCGTTGGTCCTGCTCTCCGGGCCGGCTATGAAAAAGCTTGCCGCTTTAGCAGGCGACGTAGTCTATGTATGCGACACGCGCTGGTGGTACGGCGGCCTGAGATCGCTGCACACAAGGGCGATGGCGCCTTCGGACGAGTTGAATGAAGATGCAATATACATGACGCCGAGAGCGCTTGAGCTTGCCGGCTTCAAAGAAGGCCAGGAAGTTACCGCCGAAAAACTTCTGTAACATTTTTCTCCTTCATCCGATTTGAAAATAATGCCTGGTTGCCGGGGTGGGGCAGGTATTGTTCCCGGACCGTTTCACGGATAGCTCAATAACGCAATATGTGTGTATTTATAGTAATTTTCATAATAAAAACAGATTCACAACTCGATCAGAAATCACAAATACAAGATAGTGTGCCATGCACAAAGCTATTTCCTTTGTGCATGTATTCAAGTTTATTTTTGAGAATCACTATAATTCGGAGTGCGATAATTCATTATCGCTTTCGCCGCCGGGAATTTATTACCGGCTCAGTCTTAACCGGCTCGGGCGAAGAATCGCCGCAATCCAAAAATCAATGCTTTACTAAAAACAAACATGTAACCGGTCAAATGTATGTTGCCGTCGTCCCGGGGCTAAGGATCTCTCTTTTAAGCTATTCATCGCTTTACGATATATTGCCATAGAGATATAATGTAAAAACAGGTATTCAAACAAATAGTGGCATGCAAGCTGAAATATATCGTTATATCAGGAAGAGCGACAGACTGTCCTTCTAACATTGATAACGATTATGAGATATGGTTGTTGAGAACACCGGGCGGTGAAAAATGAGACACGTAATCGTTTTGATTCTGTTAGTGTCGTTCTCGGTGCTTTGTTCCTGCGGGGGCGGCGGAGGGCTGACGGGGGATATCAATCCCGGTTCCACGTCTGCGTCTGCCGTATATGTCGAGGG
>DAOSYA010000121.1:0-3655 GCA_035380865.1 bacterium | reverse complement strand
TATTTTTAGGGTAACGCAAAATCATATTAATGAGTGGAGTACACACCTTCATGACGATGACAACAGGCATGCGGACTGACCAGTCCGCACAGTCGGGATTGCCGCGTCGTTCGCAAGGCGACAGGCCTTGCTCACTCCTCGCAATGACAGGACAAAAAACACACTTAGGTATTTTATAATTTGAGCCGTCCACGAAGCGATCACGTGAAATGACAAAGAGCAGGCTGGCCTGCCTCGCAATGACAACTCAAATAACATTAAGGTATGTTCACGAAAAGAATCTGTTCCACAAGGCAAATCCGCAAAAGGACAAAAAGCAGGCGGTGCCTGCCGGCCGGAGGCCTGTTCAGCACGGGCCTTACTGCCCGGCGAGCATGCGGCCCAGCGCATCGGCGTCCTGCATCGCGGTCTCGTGTTTTTCGATCTCGCCCCTGCCGTCGATACTGCGATAATAAAGGCTCGCTTCGCGGTCGAACCCGACATCCGTGATATCGAAAAAAACGCTCATCAGCAGATCAAGCCCGTTGAACAGCGACTTCCCTTTCGTGCCGCCGACCGCGAGCATCACACCGCGCGGCCTCACACCGTCTTCTCTCAGCGGCTGCTTCAGCACAAACCTTTTCGCCCACATGCACTGAAACCTGTCGATGAACGCCTTCAACTGCGACGGCACATTCATGAAAAACATCGGGGTTGCGACCAGTATCACATCCGCGCTGAAAAACTCCGGGTAAATCCCGCGCATATCATCGTCCTGAACACATTCTCCGTGCTCGACGCAATAGTCGCAGTGCAGGCAACCGTTTATCTTCAGATCGCACACCCTGATTTTCTTAACTTCCGCGCCGTGTTCCTCCGCGCTCCGGATCACCCGGTCGAGCAGCGTCTCCGAGTTGCCGCCCTTTCTCGGGCTTCCCGCCACAGCAAGTATTTTTTTCGCCATATTTATTTCCGCCTATTCGCTCCCGCAGTTCTCGACAAACACCGGATTGGTGAACAGCAGATCATTTTCCGCACCCCCGACCACCAATCTATAATAATCCTTTTCCCCCCCGCCGGGTTCCGCCACCGTGTAATCTATTTCCAGAGGTAAGACACCCACCAATTTCTTTTCGATTTTTCCGTTTCTGATAATCTTTGCGCTCACAGGCAGGCTTCCCATCCGGCCCACGCCTACAACCGCCCGCAGCAGTGCTCCTTCCACCCTGCAAACCGTGCCCCCCGACCCGGTTGCCGCATCGCCCGAAACCACACCGAATTCCTCAAGCGTCATCGCCATCCCCGCATCCTGACCCTGTACATACAGCCGCCCGTTCCTGAGTGATTTCATAACCTCGTCGCGCGACAGGCCGTCGAGCAAAAAAACGGACTCCAGCGCATTCACCCTGTTTTCCCACCTGCCGGCAATGCTGTTGAAGTCAGCAACAACCCACGCGGGTCTGTCCCTGCCGCCACTGCAATACTCCATCAACACGGCATCCCACGCGCCGCCCGCCGCAAGCGAGGGCGAGGTCGGCCTCTCGGGCGAAAACGCCGTGTACCCTTTCGTCTGCGTAAGAACCTCGTCGTAAGGCGCCGCAGCCGCCGTCACCGGCAGGTGCAGAAACATCAACGGTATCCGGCTGCCGACGCTCCCGAGAAAATCCCCGAGACTGAATTCTCTTTTCGAATCGAGATCAGACAGTCCCCATATCGCAACGCCGCCGTTGCCCTCTATGTAATCAATCGTCTCCTGATATGGAATCGTGCCCGCGTTTTCACCGTATGGAGAAAGCTCAAACCGCTTAACCGGATACGCCAGCAAAGCGAGGATCACCGCCGCAGTAAAAAACAGAATCCCGGCCGGCCTCAAAGGATAAGAATGATAATCGATCTGCTGCTTGCGCCACAAACCGAACTTCATAAACTGCTTCCGGCGCCACAAGACCAGCACAGCCGCCGCTACGAGCAGGATCGCCGAAAAACACATTTCAACCGCATGCACCGGCGATGTTTCCCATGACTGCCTGTTGCTGATTCCCGGAAGCCCGTCCACGCCGCCTGCCGTCTCAAGCCCGACCGCAGTGATTTCCCTTTCCCATGATTCGAGCACGAGAGTCCCCTTCTTGAGTTCTCCCGCCCAGTGATAGTACGGAGATGAACTGACAGTCGGAATCCTCACGACAGGCCCCTGCTGCGATCCGGCTGCATCAACAACTGCGGAAAAATCCCGCGCGCCCGCCGCCGTTCCATCGACCCTGTTCACGCTTACCTTCAGTACGCCCTCGACCGGGCTCAGCCCGTACTCCCATCCGCGCGCCAGCCTGTAATCATAAAACTCAATCCCGGCCCGAGCGGAATCATGCCCGGTTCTCTCAGCTAATTCTGTTGACGGATAAGATTCAGAAATAACCCTGTAAACGTTTCCCATATTTCCCGCTGTTCAGTATGTTATTCGCATCGTTGTATATTAATTATACACCACCCGGCTTACATAGTCGAAACAACATTTTATGTGAAGGTGTGGAACCACCCGCGCCGTACTTGATTTCCTGTAACAATAAGTTTAAAATCTCACTTGTCCCACGATTATGTCGAGGTAATTTCGTTGAGATTGCATATAGTTCACAGGTATAAGTACCCTATCGACCTTGTCGTTAAAGTGGCCCATTACGACCAGGTTGAAACGCTCGCGCCATACCGTGAACTGCCGGATGTGCTCGACGTAAGAAAAACACATTTCGAGGAACACCCGGACGGAAGACAGGATATCGAACTGACCTATTGCGCTCACGGCCAGATTCCGAAAATAGCGCAGAAATTAATATCGCCCGGAATGATCACCTGGAAAGAAGTCGGCAGATGGGATCCTGCGGAAATGTCTTACCATTTTGAAATCATCCCTTTTTTCCTGAGAAACTTTTTTATGTGCCGCGGGAAATGGGTATACCAACAAAAGAACGACCGTGTTGTTCTCTCGCTCGAAGGGCAGTTGCATTTTAAATTCCCGGTTATCGGGCCGATTGTCGAACAGGCGATAGCCAGAGAATTTTACAGGAACCAGGATTTTTTATACCGCGAGAACCTCAGGCGGTTAAGAGACACCGCGCAATGTGAACAGTAACTCGCAACTGTTGCTGTTTTATCGAAATAACTGAAATGTGAATTATTTGGTTAATCTTATAATTCCATCAGATAAACATACTATCGGATTGGAAAATTTTTAATGAAAAAAGAAGCAGCGAAAAAAGAGGCCCTGTTTTCACTGAAACGGAAAGATAACTGGAATGTGATATCCATTAACGGCGAATTCACATACGAATCGACCGGAGCATTCAGGAAAATAGTAAGGGAATCCGCCGCCGGATCAAAAAAACCTTCAAACATATCCATCGACCTTAAAAAATGCAGTTTTGTGGACAGCGGATGCCTTGGCGCCATAGCTCAGGCCCACAAGGAACTCAACGACAACGGAGGAACACTGCGGATAACCAATCCGTGCGCCAACGTACTTAAATCATTGCGACAAATCAGATTGGATGCTATTATACCAATTGTCAATGAATAAGAAGGGTGAAGACGGTATCTGATGAGTTTCTGGATGTATATCACGCTCGAGGCCGGGCTCCTGATTCTCGTTGTAATAGCAATCGCTACCGCCTTCAGAGAGGCGACC
>DAOSYA010000120.1:0-3752 GCA_035380865.1 bacterium | reverse complement strand
TTATCAGCCTTATCACGATTTTTAACCTGCGCTGGTGAGAAATGCAGGCTAAAAATACAATAGTGACACAAATATCATCTTTTGGTACAATTACCGTGCCGGAATATTTCTCTTATCTGTGTTTGAAATATGAGGCGGATGTGAAAATAATAAAAAAATCGGCGGCCTGTTTATGTTCGGTCGCGGGTTTGTGTCGTTTATGAAAAGAAGTGAAGGATTAAAAGGAGCAGTACTCGCGCTGGCTTTGCTTGCGCTTGTTTCATTGTACGGGCAGGCCGCGCTTGCACTTGGTTCGTCCTATACCCTCAGCGCGGATTACATCATGTTCGACATAGACAAGAAAATCGCTTATGCGGACGGCCATTCGGAATTCCTGTTCAAGAAGATGCGGTTCCAGGCGGAGTCGATCCGTGTGGATATAAAGACAAATGTGCTGTACGCGGAAGGCAATGTCGTGATGACGACGATGGCTGTTTCCGGCGACGCGGAATCGAATTCCGGGCTGACCACGGAGACGCTGACGATAACGGAAGAAGAGGGCGAGCGGCTCGAGGCGGAAGCGGAGAACCGCGAGAGCGGCAGGCTGAAGAGTTACGAGGGCGACCAGCTCAGGTATGACATGGAGCGGATGGCGGGCGAGCTTGTTGAAACACGGAAGCGCTATTCGAAGACATATATCGTCGAGGAATCGCTGGAAGAGGTTTCGGATGTCCCGATTATCGGCGAAGGGATAGACCTGTACGAAGAGCCGGTGATAACGACGAATGCCGTGACTTCCATCAGGTTCAGGGTGTCGCCGGGCGATGTTTACGAATCATGGCGGGCGCGGGTCTGGATGAAGGGCAACAAGGTCATCAATGTTCCTTACTGGACGAACACGAGCAAGAAATTCACGCCGGGCAAGTGGCGGTTGAAGAATGTTCGTTACAGTTCGAACACGGACTGGCGGATCGGGACAAGCGTCAGGTACAAGGAAGCGAAAAGCAAGCAGGGTTTCTTCGACCTGACCTACAGCGCCGACGGCGATAGCCGGTATGAGGCGAGCCTGAGACAGGCGTTCAAGTTCAACAGGCAGATGAGCGGGAATGTGTCGCTCAGTAATTTGTTCGGTGGATCGAGAGGTTATGCTCTCAGCCTGAGCAGGTTCTCGGGCACAGGGCGGTCCAGCTCGATGGGGCTGAATTACAACGGCGGCGGCCAGATCGGGGCACGCTATAACGGGTTCACGAAGTGGGACAAGACAAAAGTGAACGGTTACGTGAACCTGAGCAGGTACCGGGCGGGCGACCTTTCGAGCCTGTCGGCTCTTGTGAATTTCAACCGGGATGCGAGGTATCTGGATAAGGAAAGGAAGTTCAGGTATCAGCTCAGTTCGCATGCACGGCTGGACAATAATAAATATTACGATTCCAAGGGAAGCGCGTTTGTTGCGATAAGCGCGTTCAGGTCGGGGATAAACCTTACAAACAAAACGAAACTGAATCTTTCGGCCGGCACCGGGCTTGGGATAACCACCGAGGGAACGGCGCGAAACAATCTCGATTTCGCGGTGCGCAGTTCGACGCGGCTGGGCTCGGGCCCGCTGGTTTCCGTCGGTTATGTTTACGGGAACAGGCACAGCTCGGGAACCGTGAACAGCGAGCAGACTCTTTCGTTTGCATTGTCGAAATCAAGGCAGGGCAAGTGGAACACGAATTTTTCCACCGCGTATGATATCCGCGACAGGAAGGCAAGGTCGTTCTCTTCCGGTGTCGATTATGTTTTCAATACCAAACTGAGGATATGGACGAACCTGACATATGATCTGAGGGACGGGAATTTTTCCAGCAAGAGCTTCAGCAGCATTTACAAGCTTTACGACACAAACATAAACTTCAGATGGTTTGTGGAAAACAACGATTTCACCCTTGATTTCAACACCAAGTTCAATTGATATTTCCAGAGATAAAAACACAAAATGGCAATCGCGGAGCGCGACAGGGAGGATTTGCGGTGGTATCGCCGGAATGAATACTGTATATAATTGGTCATAATATTTCAAAAATTAAGATGTTATATTAGGGAGAAAACGGTTGTATTAATGAGCAGCGCGAGCGACAAAAAAGAGTACGGGATGCCTGCATTGCGGTTAATCGCGGCTGCGGTTTTTTTGCTGCTTATGGTTTTCGGCCGGCTGTGTGTGGACGCTTCGGCGCAGGTCGGCTATGTTGATCTCCCGCCTGTGGATCACACGATCAAACCATCCGAAGAGACAGAAGAGGACATCGAGGATATCAAGCCTGTTTTTGATCTCGACTGGATCGAGCAGGACTCGGAGCCTGAAGATATCAAGTCGCTTAAGACAAAACGCAAAATGGTAATCCTCGAAGCAGAAGAAGAGGAAGAACAGGTCGAAGAAGAGCAGGAGCCCGAAGAAGTTTTTGAATTCGAAGATGATGAGTTTGATTACGAGATAGAAGAACCTGAGCCGGAGCCCGAACCGGAGGAAGAAACGGAGCCGGAGGAAGAGCCTGAACCCGAGCCGGAGCCCGAGATTGATTATGAAACAAGGCGCGAGGAGTGCAGGTTGAAACTGTCGGAGGTTCCGGAAGAGCCGTTCCCGGCTTCATCGAAAGAGGATATGAAACTGAGGCGCGCGCTGGAAGTTGAGAAAATCCGCGTTTCAGGTAATCTCGAGTTGAAGGCGCAGACCACATCGTCTTCCGGCGACGAGGTGAGTTTTCTTTCGCAGAACGGGTTGCTGTATTTCAACAGTAAATTCCAGCAGAACACAAAGCTTGATATAAGCGGGAATCTCGATAACGGGCTGAAGATCAACGGGCGGTTCGTGGATACGCAATACCAGGACCAGATATTCAACCTGAGCGTAACAGGGCCGAACGGTTATGCAAAGCTCGGCGATACAACGGCTGAGTTCAAGGCGGGGCCGCTGCTGAATTTCCGCAAGAACATCCGCGGCCTGGACATGATGTACGACTTCGGGAAATATTCGGTCAGCGCGATGATGTCGAGACAGAAGAGTAAAACTTCGAGCGAGACGTTCAGGGGCAAAAATATGCGCGGCCCATACGTGCTTCGCGTGAACTCGCTGCTTCCCGGGAGCGAAACGATTTACATCAACGGGCAGAAAGTCGCTCCTTCCCGTTACACCATGGATTATTTCATCGGGCAGGTGACATTCGATTTCAACGTCGATCCGACGGACATGGTCGAGATCACATACGAGTCGATCCTTGTCAGTTCGCTTAAGACGGGGTCGCTGCATGGGTTTTCCGTGCATACCGATAAAAGGAACAGCCTGTATGACGTGGGTGTTGCCTACATGGAAGAGGGCACGAGCCAGGCGGAGCGCGAGTTGATTTACAGCGATTCGAAAACCTTCGCTACATCGGAGGTCGAGCTGCATGTGTCGTATGATCTCGGTGCCGTGAGGCTGAAGCGGCAGAGCGTGGTCGCGTATGCTGTGCCGGTCGATGATTCGGAGAGAACCCTTCTCGATGAATACACCGACTACGTCGTCGATTACGCGGCTGGAATGATAACATTCCTGACTCTGCCCGCCGACAGCGATATTGTGATTTATTTCGATTACTACAACCAGAACTATATTCAGCTTGTCGAGAATGAGAAGCTTTACGACGACGGGGATCACCTCGATTACTCGCTGCTTGAAAAGAGAACGATATACAGCGGGACGGAGCATGTCCGGCTGTTTGTTCAGGACATATACCAGCGCGATCTCATACCGGGCG
>DAOSYA010000119.1:0-3883 GCA_035380865.1 bacterium | reverse complement strand
ATTGAGATTCTTCGGTCGCTACGCTTCCTCAGAATGACAGGGCGGGGATTTTTCAACAGCCTGGTGCTCAAGAATCATTTTGTTGTTTGCTATAAACAGTGTTTGATGCACTTATATCACAGGCCGGGAAATCGGGCCGGATTTTTACCATGCTTGGCCGGAACATGAGAGGCGTAGTGTTTCCGTATGTGATTATTCAAATGTTGATTTGACTGTATGCCGCCAACAAAGACGACAATGCATTAATTCGATTTATACAGGTACTGCTGCAAACTTATTCTTCAGTTTCCGGGTTCTCTTCATCCGCTTCGGTCTCTTCGGCGGCTTCAGCTTCTTTAGCGGCTTCAGCCTCTTTGGCAGCCTGAGCTTCGCGTCTTTTTCTAACTTTTTCCATTTCAATCTTATCTTTTTCTGCCTGTATTACTTTACGTTTTGCATCCAGCTTTTTGAACTCCTGTTCTTTTTCCATGTATTCTTTCATGTCGATCAGGTTTTTTGCATGGCAGAAATCGGCAAGAATATATTCCTTGTATAAAGTGCTGCAGTAATTCGCGTTCTCGAAGCTGCCAATAGCAACAGACAGGAAAGACGTCGAAAATTCTTGAATATAGTCATCTTTTTTGAGAGGCAATTTTCTGAGCACCTTGAAAGCTTTCAGGAATTCCACACATTTTTCATAAGGAGTGGTTTTCAGGTATCCGCTTTTACAACTGGTTTCCGCATCCATTCTTGTATACAGAATGCAAAGATCCCTGACAACATCGCTTTTGATAGAGCCGCATATCGAAGGATCGCCTTCTCTCATTGCGGTAAAATATTTGCTGAGATCATTCTCGCAGTCATCGCTCATTTTCATAAACTTACAGACCTCTGTCTCCAGCTTATTCCCAAGAAAACTCGTATCTCCCCTTATAGACAAAATGAACGCGGAGTCGTTTAAGCAGTTTTTTTCCGCATCCTTTATATATCCATCGATTTTCTGTTGGTTTTCTTTCGAAAGAGCGATTTCCGCGGCTGTTCCTCCGCTCGTTCTTGTGAAAAACGGCTCTGTCATGACTTGATCGGCTTTGCATACGAGTTCGCCTGTGTACTTTATCTGCATGCAGATCATAAAATCACGCAGGTGACCCATTGCCGAGAGCCCTAAAGTTTCGTCCTGCTGAAAAAGATTGTTGATTGCCATGATGTAAGAATTAACATCTATCGGCCCGCCGTTTTTAACGCATTCGCTTTCAATTTCGTCCCAGTATTTGTACTCGAAAGTAAGGACTTCGGGGATTTCCGTGTCGGTTGCGGCTTCGAAGATGATTTCCGAGGCTAAAGCCTCGTCGGTATCTATTACAGGGCTGTCACTTGTCTGGGAAATGGCGGGTGATCCTAAGAGCAACGTCACAACCAATGATGCAATTATGCTGAATAATACCTTTCTACTCATTATCATCACCTCGCTATTAATAACTGCTGAGATAAACGTTCTTGATATTTTCATTTATGTTTATCTTCCCACGGAACGGCAATATTGAGAACGTCATCCAGGTATGATTCATCACCTTCACTTGAGCTTTCTTCAATAATCTTCGCGATGGACTCGAGTAAAGGTTTTTCTTCTTCTTCTTTTTTGAAGATTACCGGGTTTGAAAGTGCGTTATACACAATTTCTTCACAGGTTTTCATATTGCTTTTCATCAAGGTTATCTGTATTTGTTTTTCATAAAGCTGTTTTCTGAACTCCGATACGAAGGCTTTCTTTTCTTCTTCTCCCGGGTTCGTGTGTTCGGTGGATGAACTCAGTTTTAACAGTACATCATAAAATTTTCCGTCATCGCTTTTCTGTATTAGAAATGCATTTTCACCGGTGGCAAGTTCGCAGCATGTTGCCAGCACAGCCTCTTTCTTAAACTTCGATTTCATCACTGATATTTTTACATTAGGTGTCATATTTCTTTTTCCCAGTGGATTTTTTCGCCAAATTCTAACTATCAGTACTGGATTTACAAATTTTACACTCGTAAAGTCCTAGTGTCAACTTATGAGCAAACCGGCAGGGGCTGAGACATGAAAATCAGGCACAGTTGATTATTTGCGCTTTTGAAATTATTATTGATTCCACAAGAAATTATGTTTAAGAATTACGGATAATATTCGAGGCCGCACTATGGCATATTCAAAAAAGCCTTTGTTTATGCGGAAAATACTCAAATCGGGCATCTTGTTATGGTTCGGTGACGGTGTGGTTTTCACTTCCAGAAAAGGAGGCTGCAAATAGTGGCTGGTAATTCCATATTATTCATATTGCATACAATTGCGTTACTGGCGACGGTGGCCTTTTTTGTTGTAAGAGTGCCTGCCGCGCTGCGCGTGGGCGAAAGAGCAAAAGCCTTTTTCGTTATTCTTCTTGCTGTGATAATTGTCCTGGGAATTTGGATCAGGTTCGATCATACTCCGCACAGGTTTAAAGTATTTTATGTTGAATATGAAATACATAATATCGCGCGAATGATCTCGAACGGGAATGATTTTTCGATCTGCTCTGCCGGAACGGTCGAAAAATGCGAAGACAGGCAACCGCCTGTATACGGAACAGGATTTCCTTTTATCGGAGCTGTTGCGATGAAGCTCACCGGGTCAGACTCACCGCGAATACTGTTCACTGTAAACGCAGTGCTCGGAGTGCTGTGTATCCCTGTTGTTTTCATCATGGCAATGGCGGCGACGGGAAGAGCGCGTTCCGCGCTTTTTGCTTCGTTGGCGGCGACACTGCTGCCGCTCAATGTGATCATGTCGGGAAACGCCACAACGGAGACAGCGGATTTGCTGTTTCTTTGTGTCGCGTTCACATTTATGTTTTTGTACATAAGAAACGGAGACATTCTTTCCGGTGCGGGGCTTTATTCGGCGGTGGTGTTTTCTATCCTGGTTGAGCCGCGAAATGTTTACACAGCCGCATTTATTTTTATTGTACTTCTCGTTTCCGGATCACGCGACATAAAAAGGGTTGCAATTCAGGTTGCGGGGCCGGCTCTGCTCATAGTTCTTGTTTTTCTGCTTCCTCCTGTTTACAGGAGCGTTTTCACGCTTCCGCCGGGCGATTATCCCGATATCCTCAAAACAAATATGCTTTTTTTGTTTTCCAGCCCGTTCATACCGTATTACATTTCTGTGCCGCTCGTTTTCGCGCCCGTGTTTCTGGGACGACGTTGCGGCGTTTCGCGCCCGCTTTTCTTTTTCCTTTTTGTCTCTATTCTATCAATATCGCTTTTGAATTTCAGATTCCCCCTGGGTGATTTTTCAAGATTCGTGTTGCCTTCGACCATTTCGATTATGATCTTTTTCGGGATAACCATCGACTGGATTCTTGAGTCAATAAAAAATACTTCCATAAAGAACGGCTTGATAGCGCTGTTTTTGACAGTCTTTGTAATTTCGTCGTACAACACAAGCCTGATTGTCCTGAGAGATTTCGCGGAAACGCAGGATGATTTCATTGCAGGCAGGCTTCCCGGGGCTGTCGGTGAATGTTCTGTTTTCTCCGTAAATTCTTCTATAGGAATGACTTATTCTGAAGCGCCTTCTTACGTGATGGAGAAGTTATTGGAAGATTCTTTCCTGGAAAAACACAGTGAATGCAAAATCGTAATATCCGAGATGGAGTGCGCTACCGGTCGGAAGGAGATGTGCGGAAAGGTTTTCGACAGGTTCAAGCCTGAAGAATTGTATACTGAGAATATTTTCAATTATTATGACTCGAAAATCAGCCTGATCCCCGCGGCTTCTCCCGCTGAGATTGATTGAGACGGCCGGTTCAATGAGATTTCTGATGTGAAGGCAGTTAGCCCGGATTTCTCACAGAGAAATCCGGAAAACCGCGATAAGGCCAATCCTG
>DAOSYA010000118.1:0-4037 GCA_035380865.1 bacterium | reverse complement strand
GTCTGACTGGCAGTCAGAAGGTCAGGGGTTCGAGCCCCCTTAGCTCCATAAGGAAAAAGCCGTTTAATTAAACGGCTTTTTTGTTTTTATAAATTCGCTGTTTGTCGGAATAATACCCAAAAACACCGTAACATACCTGTAACACACTCTATATATGACCCCATGTGGAAGAAATGAGCGGGTGGGCTGGGGGTGGTCGGATGGGAGGAATTCTTCTCCTGTAGTGGAATCCATACCTTGCTCTGATAAAATGAATACTATGAGTTGTCAAATTGCTGGAGCTATTAAAGTATGGGTGTAAACGATTTTATAAGTCAGTTTTGTCAACGGGGACATGAAGGATATTTACCCAAGAAGGACGCCTCGAGATTTTCCACTATATTAAAGAATATTGTAAATGAAGACCTGCCAAGTAGGGATTCTATTCTTACTGGGCAGATAAGAGACTTAACAAATTCTCATGATCTTTCAATCTATATTCATTCTGAAAATATATTTTGTAAGCCTCAAGATGACTTTCTTTTGGTTGGTGTATTAGCTCCTTATTGGAAAAATGGCCTCCGTGAAATCTGTAAAACAGAGGCTATTTATGATCAAGTAGAAGGATTCTTCCACTTTGCTCAACAATATGTTGTTCGCAGCAGACAAATAAATCTTATAGGTTCGATAGCATTAACATATAAAAGGGCTTGTGATTTTAGAGGTCATACTCTAAAGTATTTTACTCTTAACACTGATGAATCAGTTGTGGATTTCAAAAGCCAATTTCCTGAAACGCCAAGGAAACTCAGCAAGAATGAGAGATTACTTACGCAGTTGTTCAACAATATGAATGCATTAGATCCATTTATTAACCGTATTGTATTCTGCTATGTCCGTGCTCTTAAGTTGGATGAACTTGGTTTTGCTGAGGAAGCTATTACTGCACTTGATAGCGTAATTGATGTTGCTGAAAGCTTTTTATGTGAACGTATTGGGATCAAAGAAGAAGATCAAAGAAAAACTTTATCGGAATTCTTAGGACTTTCGGATAATCAAAAGGATCGTCTCTCTTTTCTATACGAGATCAGATGCTATTTTGGAGCGCACCCTGCTTATAGCAAATGGTGGGATTTCGGAGAACTGTACGAAAGTGAGTTTGAAAAGCTTTTTGAAGTTGTCAAAAAAGTTGTCATAAAAATATGTGAGTTGGAGTCGAAGAACAGAATCGTTGATGATAATCCAAAGAAATGGTCAGAGTGGTTTTGTAAAAATGCAATGTTACTTTGGGATGCAGTAGGCTTTCATCGTATACCAATGGCTAAATATTATTTTGGAGAGTTTTGATATAGTTACTCTCGGGGACTCTCCACATAGAATTTACGATATCGATACTCTAATATCATTGACAAAAGGCATAAGGAATCATAGCATAACGGTTGAAAAGCCGGTCATTTCTAACAGAAGGGATGTCTTATGAGCAATCGTAATTACTGGCTTGATCTTTTTACGCATACAACGTGGGAAGAATTTCTCGAAGCTGGGGGCAAGGTGTCCGGTTTTCGGGAAAGGCGATGGAACAAACCGTGCGTTCCCGGGTCTGGTACCGCTGATCCAGTTCTGTGAACGTCGAAACTCGCCGGGGGACTTGTCTTTGCCACGTCCCTGGGACAGCAGGACTTCGTGTATCTCCCGGATGAGCCGGAGGCACAGTGGGAATCCATCGCGCAGCCTTTTGATCCCGTGGTTCAGGGCAGCGACATAGTTCGACACCTCCTGGACATCATCCATCGGCACGCCCGGTGCGCCCTGGACCTCGAACCTGAGCAGGTCGGAAAGCGACGACTGCGTGCCTTCGATCTGCGACGAGAGGACGGCTTCCTTCCGGACATACATGTACAGGAACAGAGTCGGGTCAGGCAGGAGGGTTTCAATCGTATTCAACCCGCCAAGGGACAGCAAAGCGCTGTCTATCCGTGCTCTCAACTCCGGCGATATATCGAGCGGCGGAGACGGCGGCAGGGGATTGGGCACGAATGCCCGGCAGGTTTCATCCCCGACGTTGGAAACGGTCACATAATTGCCTGTGGCCTGCCTTTTCATAGTCACATCCCGTTATTGTCCTGACTCCAATAAGCCGGAGTCTTATTGGAGGATAACACCTTTTGCTCCAATAAGCAATGCTGCTATAGAAACTTCTACAACAATCATAGAATACTATTACGAACAATAACCGATGTTGGCCAACATGCCATACAAGCGGTTGCACTGATCTGTCCCATCCCAAAAAGAGTTCAAGAGGGGATTGCAGGATGAGATAAGGGGGAAGCTCCGTCTGGAACTGTATTGGTAAGTATCCTGGTTTCATGTGAGGGCTTTTTTGTGGAATCGGGGGGTGTTTTCCCGGTTCAGGGTGTTCAATAAACTTTCTTTGCGGCTTGCATATTTGCAATTTAAATGCATAATTGCATAGTAGACGGTTCCGATACTCAGAAGATGCGAGGTGGTCGGATTTGAAGTATATTCAACGTTCCATAGAAAAGGTTCTGAAGAAAGCGGCAAGGGAGTTCCCTGTTGTTGTGCTGACCGGACCGAGGCAGGCCGGGAAGACAACTGTGCTGAAGCATCTTTACGAGAAAAGCCACAGGTATATTTCGCTGGAGCTCCCCGACGTTCGCGCTGCGGCGTCGGACGATCCGCGCGGTTTCATCGAGATGTATCCCCCGCCGGTTGTCTTTGATGAGGTGCAGCATGCGCCCGATTTGCTTCCATACATAAAGGAAAGAGTCGATGCCGACCGGAACACAGCCGGTCAGTACATTTTGACAGGTTCGCAGAATATTCTCCTCGCGCAGAATATCACGGAAACACTTGCCGGGAGGTCTGCGGTACTCAGGCTGTTTCCGATGACGTACCACGAACAGGCGGGAGTTCCGGGTCATCCCCTGCCGTGGGAAAAGGGAAAAAGAAGCGATAGGAAAAAAGTTCCTTTGAACACGTTGTGGCGGAACATTCTTCTCGGCGGCTATCCGGAGCTTGTCGCCGGCGGTAAGCGTGATTTACCTCTCTGGCATGGAAGCTACATACAGACATATCTCGAAAGAGATGTGAGGACGCTTCGGCAGGTGGGTGATCTGACGCAGTTTCAGATGTTCCTTCGGGCGCTCGCGGCCCGAAGCGCGCAGTTGCTGAATCTGACCGAGATCGCACGAGACATCGGCGTGGCGGTGAATACTGTGAAATCGTGGCTGTCGGTTCTTGAGGCATCTTATCAGGTGATTATTCTCCGCCCGTATTTTGAAAATATCGGGAAGAGGCTCGTGAAATCGCCGAAGGTTTATTTCACCGACACCGGGACACTGTGTTATATCGTGGGGCTCAAAGACCCGGAGCATGCCCGGAAAGGGCCTATGGGCGGCGCGATCATGGAGACAGCGGTCGTGAGCGATATTTACCGGACGCTCATGCACCGTGGGGAAACGCCGCAGATGTATTTCTGGCGAACGTCCAGCGGGACTGAAGTCGACGTTGTTATCGATGAAGGGAACAGGTTAATTCCCATAGAGATTAAATCGTCGGCAACGCCGAACCGTAACATGGCAAAGGGTATCGAGACATTCAGAGAAGATTTCGGCGAGAAAGCATCGAAGGGTTACTTGATATGTCCCTGCGATGCGCCGCTGCCGCTCGGACCGGATGCTTCATCGTGGCCGATATACGACTTGTAATCGATGCTTATTGGCAATATTGTGCGTCTGAAATATTATCCCCGAACAGGCTGGATTTTGAAACTCATGTGCTCCCTAACCCGGATTTCTCACAGAGAAATCCGGAAAATCGCGATAAGGCCAATCCTGCTGCGTCACAGTGGCGATTCGGGATCGGTCACATACACAACAGTATGCTCCATCACCACTCACTTGCCGTTCCTTGTATTATCAGCCTTATCACGATTTTACACCTGCGCTGGTGAGAAATGCAGGCTGAATCTGCCTTATCGCCGGCATATATACCGATTATCATAAATAACATTGAATCCTGCATGAATGGCTTTCCGG
>DAOSYA010000117.1:0-4239 GCA_035380865.1 bacterium | reverse complement strand
CCTTACTCTGTCTCTGTGGTTCGGGTTATTTGGATCATATTTAACGATTTCTCTTGTCATTGTAGTGAAATTCCCGTGGAGTGATTAATCAGTGTACGGATTCGAGCTCCGTTGCAGGCAACAGGTAAGGAACGTATTTCCCCCATTCGGATCGCAGGCCGATCTGGATTGAAGGAGTGAAGTGAGGAGCGCGTGGTTTTCTCCTTAGCATCATACCTGCCTTTTCCGGGGTTCTGTTGCTTTTCTTCAGGTTGCATCTTTTGCATGCGGTAACGAGGTTTTCCCATGAAGATTCGCCTCCGGCAGAGCTTGGAACAATGTGGTCCAGCGTCAGTTCCTGCGGAGATTTAACCTGGCCGCAATACTGGCATGTATATCTGTCGCGCATAAAGATGTTGTTTCGAGACAAAGGAACCCTCAACCGCGGTTTTTTAATATAGTGATTCATCCTTATTACAGAGGGCATCCTCAATTGGAAGGAAGGCGAGCTTATCGTTCTGTCATATTCCTCGAGCACTTCTGCTTTGCCGGAGAAAATGAGACAGACAGCCCGCTGCCATCGGGTGATGTTGAGAATTTCGTAACTCGCGTTAAGGACGAGCACATCCATTGTGACACGCCACCTTTTTTACAAGTATATGGAAAAAACTCGGACATCGGGAGAAAATCCCGATGCCCGGTCTTTTTTCTCAATAATGTTCCGGTTTCAGAGAAACCGGAGATCAATAAAATGGCAAGGTGCAAATGCTTATCCGGAAATTACATTTCTCCAGAGAAATAAGCATCATAAGCCGACATATCGAAATGGCCGTGACCGCTGAGGCCGAAAAGAATAGTCTTGCTTTCGCCTGTTTCGGTGCATTTTTTCGCTTCAACGATTGCGGCGTGTATAGCATGCGAGGATTCCGGAGCGGGAATATAGCCCTCGGTTCTTGCAAAGGTGACAGCGGATTCAAAAACCTTAATCTGCGGGTACGAAACTGATTCAGCAAATCCCTGTGCCTGGAGCGCGCTCGAGATCGGGGCCGCGCCGTGGTATCTCAGTCCGCCGGTGTGGATCGGGGGCGGTATGAAGTTGTGTCCGAGCGTGTACATCTTGAGCAGCGGGGTGAAGCCTGCTACATCACCGATATCGTAATCGTAATCGCCTTCTGTCAGAGTCGGGCATGAACTCGGCTCGACAGCGATCAACCGGATATCTTTCTCGCCGGCTATTTTCTCGCGCGCGAATGGTGTTACCAGCCCGGCGTAATTGCTGCCGCCGCCGTGACATCCGATGATGATATCCGGGTAGTCGTTGGTCTGTTCGAACTGTTTCTGGCATTCCTGCCCGATGATGGACTGGTGGAGGATTACGTGATTGAGTACGCTTCCGAGAGAATACTTGGTGTCTTCCCTTGAAACGGCATCTTCAATTGCTTCGCTGATGGCTATCCCGAGACTTCCGGACGAATCCGGGTCTTTTTCAAGGATTGCTCTTCCGGATTTTGTGAGGTTCGAGGGGCTTGGAACCACGGTTGCGCCCCATGTGTTGATCAGTGATTTCCTGTAGGGTTTCTGATCGAAACTTACGCGAACCATGTAAACCATGCATTCGATGTCGAAGTGATTGCATGCAAAAGAAAGAGCGCTTCCCCACTGGCCCGCGCCTGTCTCCGTGGTTATCCTCTTTACGCCTTCCTTTTTGTTGTAGTAAGCCTGTGCAACCGCTGTGTTTCCTTTGTGGCTTCCCGCCGGGCTCACGCCTTCGTACTTGTAATAGATTTTTGCCGGGGTGCCTAAGGCTTTTTCAAGATTTATTGCTCTGAAAAGCGGTGTGGGTCGCCACATCGCGTAAATATCCAATATTTCTTCCGGTATATCAATCCAGCGCTCCTGGCTCACTTCTTGTTCGATGAGTGACATCGGGAAGATGGGTGTTAGAGCGTCCGGACCGACAGGCTCTTTCGTCTCCGGGTTCAGAGGCGGGTCGAGCGGTTTGGGGAGATCTGCCTGTATGTTATACCACTTTGTAGGAATCTCCTTTTCAGCTAATACGTACTTACGCTGTGCCATAACCTTTTCTCCTTTCGTTTAGATTTTGGTTTAAAACACAGTAATACTGCAATTATTCACTTTCGGTCTCCCCTGGTTCGGCATTGCCGGCACGGGAGAACTCCGGGAAGCGTTTCTTGATCAGTTCTGCTCTCGCGACTATTTCCTCTTCTGAAATTCTCCCGCTTTCCATAAGCTCGGAAAGTATTCCTCTTTCATATAGAAGGGTCACGATTGAGATGGATCTTGAGAGATATTCGAAGGGGGATTCGCCTTCAATTATTTTTTCAGTATCCGACATAATTTTTATTTGAGCCGGGCTCGTGCGCGCACTAAAATGTTTTTAGCTTTTGTGTTTCCCGCCGTAAGGTCGAGCGCCTGCCCGGCGAGTTTTGCGGCAAGCGCGTAATCACGCTTGTTGTAAGCCGACTGTGCCTCGTTTATTAGTTGATTTGCGGTGCGTTGCGTTATATTGTCTATATCGTTCGCTTCTTTTTGGGTCAGATATTTCTCCAGCGAAAGCATCCCTTTGAGAGCGGCATGGGCCGAGTCCAGATCTTTTCGTGCCAGACTATCCGTTACAGTCTGTGAGTTCAGGAGGTAACCAAGCTTTGCAAGCTGTTTTCTGTATGAGTGCGCCTGTCCTTCCAGAACCAGTCCTTCTTGAAGTATATCCGTGGCTTCTTTGAAATACTGTTTCGCTTTTGCGGTGTTGCCTGTTTTTATCGCGCTGCCGCACTGGGCGATCAGGGTTTTGACCAGTTCTTCGTCCAGAACTCTTGACCTGATATTCTGCCCTCTGAATATCTTGAGAAGTATGGATGCCTTTTCCGATTCGCCGCTTGATTCTCTCAGATGGTTCGCCCATGATGCGGCTATGAACGATTCTGATTGCTTTGCGCTGTTTGCTCCAAGAGTCGTCTGGTATCCGTTTGCATATTCCGTTGCTTTATCAATTTCCGGGTTTTCCGAGTTTATCGATTTATCTGCTTTGCTGTATAAAACCTGGAGTTCGGATTGATCGAAGAAAACTTTGTAAACAAGTCCGCTGCCGCCTGCAACGAACATGAGAATCACGAAAATCGTGGCAAAAACCGATGATGTGTTTATTGTCGTTCTTTCTATTATCGTTTGCTGGACAGGTTTGATTTTGAGTTTCTCGAATTCTTCCTCGTTAAGAAGGGCTTCGTCATCATCGTCGTCATCTTCAATTTCATCTTTTTGTTCGACAGGTTCTTCCGGTGCAGGCTCGGGGGCCGCCGGTTCCTCTTCCTGAAGAACCTCTTCCGGCGCCGTCTCATCTATTTGCTCTTCAGAAGCTTCCTGTTCGAGAACAGGTCCGTCTCCATCGAGCAGAGGGAGTTCCTCTTCTTCTTTTTTCTGAGACTTTGAAAATATCCGGCCCAGTTGGGACTTGATCTTCGTGAAAAAAGTTTCTTTCGGAGTTTCAGTTTCTTCGAGCATAATCTCAGCTGCTGTCTCCTTGATTTGATTGTCATCCGAATCAGTTGTTTCTATATCCTGTTGTTCATTCGGGGATGTTTCTGAGGCATATTCGAGTTCTTCTGTTTTCTCTTCAATATTTTCTTTTGCTTGTTCCGGCGGCGTTTGCGCATATTGTGTCTGTTCTGTTTCGCTTTTCTGCACTTCAGGCTCGATATTTTCTTCTAACAAAGCGGATACTAACTCGCCGGTTTCATCTCTGGAACTGATTTCAGGCGTTTCGATTTCTTCTTCGTCAGGAGCTTCAGATCGGGATTCTTGTTCATCATCCGGTTCAGCTTCAGAGAGCGTCGATTCAGATTCTATTTCGTCCGAAGTTTCATCCGGAAGAGGAGTATCTTCAACATTGATCGCATCAATGATTTCATCAGCTTCGCTGTTGTCGGTTTCAACGATATCTGCATCAGGGATTTCTTCATTCTGCGGGGATGTTTCAGTTTCAGAATCGACATCGCTGCCTGCCTGTTCTCTCGCTGCTGAAAGATGCATTTCTGACTCTTCTGAAAGTTGTCTCAGGACCTCTTCCGCGGGAGGCAGTCTCAGAGATTCCGCGATATCGTCTGCAAGTGGATTCTTTTCTTCATAATCTATTGTGGCTTCGGGATTATCTTCTTCTGAAACGGAATCCAAAGACTCCAGATCGAAAGTTTCTTCGATCGATTTTTCGATCAGTTTGTCGCCCAGTTTCACCGAGAGGCCATC
>DAOSYA010000116.1:0-4275 GCA_035380865.1 bacterium | reverse complement strand
GTGCTGGGGATGATGGATGCGTTCAATGTGATAGCGTTCCATGAAGGGATGGGGAGCCCGGAGATGCTGGCGGTAGGGATTGCGAAAGCGCTTGTCACCACTGCGGCAGGCCTGATAATCGCGATACCGGCGATGGGGTTCAGCTACTATTTCAGGACCGGCATACAGCGGCTTTCGGCGCAGGCGCAGGAGCTTGCGTCGGAACTGGTCCCGTATATATCGAAACAGATATGAAACCTTTTTTCGAAGAGACAGACGAAACCGATGGTTTCCAGATGGCGCCGATGATTGATGTGGTGTTTCTGCTGTTGATATTCTTCATGTGCGTGACCACGTTCAGCAGGCTGGAAAGCGAGACGAAGGTGTCGCTGCCCGCGACCGTGACGGGCGGCGCGGCGCAATCCGCGCGGACGGAAATTGTTATAAACATAGATGATGCCGGCAGGATTTTTGTTGGTACTGATGAATATACCGTGGTTGCTCTGATGGGTTATTTGAAGAAGGCTCACGAAACGGACCCCGGCGCCGATGTGGTTATCAGGGGTGACAGGGGCGCGAGGCACGGCGTGGTCATGAGTGTTCTCGATGCCTGCTCCCGGGCCGGTTTCACCGGAGCGAAACTGCGGTCGAAAAAAGAATCGACGGTTGAGCAGGGCCGGGGATATTGAATGACTGAACGAAAGATAAGCAACGTGGCGATTACCGGTTCGGTCGTCGCGCATGTGCTGATACTTCTTTGTCTGTTTTATTACCCTTACAGAACAACCGCGGACAGGCGGGTCAGGCCGGTGTTCACGCTGGAGTACAGGATCGAGGCGGTCGCTGTCGCGGAAAGCGTGCCCGGCGTAACAGGCACCGGCGGCGGGCTTCAGGAGAACGCCGGGAACAATGACAACCGGCGGGGCGCAGCCCTGAACTCCCGCCCTGATAACGGCAAAGCGGCGGGGAAGAGACAACAGAACGCCGCGAACGGCGAGGCACGAGCGGAGGCCGCCCGGGGGCAAGTATCGACTCCTGAACACACGCGGAGCAACAGTGGGATTGCGGTTGACGAATTTGTTCCGGCGCGGCAGCGCGGGAACAACTCGCTTCCCGATATCGATTCGCTGCTCGGTGTCGAGACGGCGGCCGCGCCCCGCCGGACTCCGGAGCGGATGGCGCGGGCGGAGGCGCAGAGTGTTGTGCCTGAATCGGGCGGGGAGGCCGCCGGTGAGCGGGCCGGCGGAGCCGGAGCGGGGATGCGGCTTGCAGGTGATGCGGAGGGCGGCGCTTCAGGGGCGGATGGTGAAGGCGGTGCTGGAGGGGTTGCCGGTGGCGGGCGCGGCGAAGGAACGGGGCACGGCGAAGGTGCCGAAGCGGGAATAAATCCCTGCCCGCAGAGCATGGTTCATATACCGGCGGGCGCGGAAAGTTTTTGTATCGACCGGTACGAATATCCGAATAGGGAGGATGGGATTCCGCAGGGAGGGGTACAGGCAGCCGAAGCGGAAAGTTATTGCCGCAGCCGCGGAAAGAGACTTTGCAGGGATTACGAGTGGGAGCGGGCCTGCGCGGGGCTGGCCGGCAGGGCGTATCCATACGGAAACAGATATGAACCGCGGAAGTGCAATGCCGGACAGGGCAACGCCGCCCCGAGCGGAAGCCATAAGATGTGCGTCAGCGATTACCACGTGTACGACCTGTCGGGGAATCTCGCGGAGTGGGTCGCAACTGGCGTGGAAAGCGATGATCATGCATTGATGGGCGGCTCGTACATGGAGACGGGCAGAGGAACCGCCTGCCCGAGCAGGAAGGCCGCCGGTGGAGCGGACGATATCGATACAGCAGGTTTCCGGTGCTGCAAATAATCAGCGGAGATATTCTTCAATAACCTGTATCGTATCGAATTAACATCAGGATCAAACAATCCGGAATTAGAAAAATAGTTATAAGGCAACACCACGGCGAATTCACGGAGAAACGCGCACGACATCGAAAACAGTTTTTGTCCTTTTAGCCTGCATTTCTCTGTGAGAAATTCGGGCTAACCGGGTCGTCTTCCATTATTGTGTTGCCCTGTGACATTTGCCGTCCCGCGTCGAGAAACTATTGACTGTGAATGTGAAATTCTACATAAAATCCGGCAAAAAGCTTTATTCATGTTGTCGTAATGATATAATTTAAACTCAGGTTATTCTCTGATAGGATAATGATATGGTAAACGGTCCGGAAGACAAAGCGCGGGAGAACATTGACCAGCTTCTAACTCAGGCCGGCTGGGCAGTTCAGGACGTGAAGGATATAAACCTGTCTGCTGCTCCCGGCGTTGCTGTCCGTGAATTCCCCCTCAAAACCGGATTTGCCGACTATCTCCTTTTCGTGGACAAGAAGGCTGTCGGCGCTATCGAGGCCAAAAAGAAAGGCACAACCCTGTCGGCTGTATCCGACCAGACAGGCAAGTATCTGGCCGGCGTTCCCGAAAACCTCCCGCACGTTGAACTGCCGCTCCCGTTTGGCTACGAGTCCACCGGCGTAGAAACATACTTTCTTAACAACCGTGATCCCGACCCACGATCCAGGCTCGTATTTGCATTTCATAAGCCCGAACATCTTCAGGAGATTCTGGACAGGGATGCTACCCTGCGCACTCAGTTGACCCAATTGCCTCCTCTCATAACCGACGGTCTCCGCGACTGCCAGATAGAAGCTGTTACCAGGCTCGATGAATCTCTGAAAAAGGCGCACCCCAGGTCGCTCATTCAAATGGCGACCGGTTCAGGCAAGACCTACACCGCCGTCACCTTCGCTTACCGCCTCATCAAACACGCAAACGCCAGAAGGATTCTCTTTCTGGTAGATCGCTCCACTCTCGGCAAGCAGACTCTGAAAGAATTTCAAAACTACATAACTCCGGATGACGGGCGCAAATTCACTGAACTATACAACGTACAGAACCTGACATCGAACACGATAGACCCGGTATGCAAAGTCACAATCACAACCATCCAGCGCCTGTACTCGATGCTCCGTGGCGATGCCGAACTTGACCCGGCCCTTGAAGAGCAATCCGCTTTCGGCATCGCTGTCGATGAAGACCGGATGAAGGAAATCACATACAACCCTGATATACCGATCGAGACTTATGATTTCATCGTTACGGACGAGTGCCACCGCTCCATCTACAACCTCTGGAGACAGGTGCTCGAATACTTTGATTCCTTTATCATCGGACTCACAGCCACACCCTCGAAGCAGACCATCGGCTTCTTCAACCAGAATCTCGTAATGGAATACAATCATGAACGTGCCGTTGCCGACGGCGTAAACGTAGGCTACGAAGTCTACCGCATCAGAACAAAAATCACAGAAGAAGGCAGCACCGTCGAGGCAGGGGAACACGTCGATAAACGTGACAGGCTCACTCGCAAGAAACGTTGGGAACTGCTCGACGAACCGCTCGAGTACAAAGCGAAGCAGCTTGACCGCGACATCGTTTCTCCCGGTCAGATAAGAACAATCATCCGCACTTTCAAAGAAAAGCTATTCACTGAAATATTCCCCGGCAGAATCGAAGTCCCCAAAACCCTGATCTTCGCAAAGACAGACGCCCATGCCGAAGACATAGTTCACATAGTCAGAGAGGAATTCGGCAAAGGCAACGACTTCTGTAAAAAGATAACCTATCGCACATCGGGAGAAAAACCGGAAGACCTGATAGCCGGCTTCCGCAACAGCTATAATCCACGCATCGCCGTCACTGTGGATATGATCAGCACGGGCACCGACATCAAGCCGCTGGAATGTCTTCTATTCATGCGCGACGTAAAATCCCGTGTCTATTTCGAACAGATGAAGGGCAGGGGCACGCGGATTATATCATCAACAGACTTCAATGCCGTAACACGCGACGCCAAAAATAAAACCCATTTCGTTATCGTGGATGCAATCGGCGTCTGCGAGCACGACATGACGGACTCCCGGCCCCTTGAGAAAAAGAAATCCGTTGCCTTCGACAGGCTTCTTCAGTCCGTAGCCATGGGCATTCGCGACGAGGACACAATAAGCTCACTCGCAGGCAGGCTGTCACGCATGGACAGGGAGCTGTCCGATAAAGACAGAGCCGAAATAGAACAGGCTTCCGGTGGTCTTGCAATCAATTCCATCATCAACAACCTCATCGATGCCGTAGACCCGGACATGCAGATGGAAAAGGCTCAGGAGCTTTTCGGCACAGACACCCCATCCGGCGAGCAGCTTGAGAAAGCATATAAGGAACTCGCAGACAAAGCCTGCGCT
>DAOSYA010000115.1:0-4994 GCA_035380865.1 bacterium | reverse complement strand
TAGGATTGGCCTTATCGCGGTTTTCCGGATTTCTCTGTGAGAAATCCGGGATAGCGGTTCAAGGTCGGACACGGACCACCAGTTCAGTTTGTTAACAAGGGTTTTTCGTCCCCGGATGATTCGCGTTGCACCGAAAGGCTGTCGAGGATGCCCTGCCGCTTTTCATCCATGATCGTCCAGTATTTATCTATGAGCCGCTGCTGGATCTGATGATCCACAACACGGTCATTCAGTATATCCACATAAAACCCTTTGATCTCCAGCCCGTACAGCGGATCGCCGTAATAGTACCTGTAAACCAGTCCGTGTCGCGTATCCATCGTTACTTCTTTGAGCGGCTTGCCTACGATCTCTTCGAGCTGTTCCACAGTCAGGTTCAGCGCAACTTTGCGCCTCGACACAAACCATGCCGCGACCGGATTCCATTTGGGATGCCGTTTCAACACTTCTCTGACAAGAGGATCTTCCTTGAGCTTATCATAATTGATCAGCCTCTCGAACTCTTCCTGAGACAAATCCTGCCATTCGATCATTGCCTCCATAGGACAGTATTCTTCAACGCTGATTCCATAATTACCCGCCTCGGATCGAGGCACTTTTATCTCTTTCACATCGCGGTCGTACTCTTTCCCGTCCAGCGGACATATCCAGACGGTTCCCAACTGCACGCCGACCGGCATTTTCGGATAGACATATTTCTTATATACAATAGCGCCAAGCGCGATAAGCAACAGCGCAATAAGAATGAGCCCGGTGATAAGCGCGCGCTTCCTGTCCTCATCGTGATAATCGACCAACTTCGAGGGTTGCCGCGCCCCGCCGGCCCCATTTGAATGAATGTACGTTCTTTGTTCCATCAACTTCCTGCCGCGCCAGAACAGAGCTGTTTCTTTCTAAATACTATAGCAGTTTTCATGAATATCTTCTCTGCGGACAATGATTTTGTTGACGCTTTTTTTAAAGAATGCTAACTTTAAAATACAGGTGAAAACGATGGTGACACTGGTATATATATGCAACAACTGCAAGGGAACCAGCTCGGAGCGAGTATTCGAGGTTGAATACAAAGACATAAAAACAGCCGGGTCGGCGCCCGTTCCCCCCTGCCCGGTCTGCGGCGATGTTGAACACGTCAGGCGGTTTTTCGGGCACAACATATTCGCGCCCGCAAAGAAACCGAGAAACGAAGTGCTTCCGGCAAACTACGCACCGATAGAAAAGGGAAGCCGCGAAGCCGTGGTTTCCGTCGGCATGCGGCTCGAAGAGGAAGAGAACCAGACGCTGGAAGAAAAAATCAAAGAGATAACCGGCGTGCCCGACCTGAAACAACTGAGCGATACCGAAGACAGGGATTTGCCGGAAGAGGTGCTCGGCCTCAAGAAAGGCACGGTGGACCGCGCGCTGTTCGACATCCGGCAGAAAAACATGATCAAAGAGCTTTCGGAAGGTAAGAAAATCAGCGGGTTCATCCTGCCGCTCTCCGGAAAATCCTCGAACAACTGAGAAAAGACCAAATCCACCGCAGCTTTAACCGCCCCACTACCAACGCTCCGCCGGAGCATGTTAGAGCGGAATTATTACGATTCATTCATTGGTTAAAGAGACTGGAACTCTTTGCTGCATTAGTTCTTTCGGTAGTACGGAACCGCCTTTTCTCTGAACGGCCCTTTCACAAGCGCTTCGATTATCTCCGAACTGTTGAACCCGTGCCTGAACAGAGCGACGTGCTTAATCCCCAGCTTCCTGAGAACCTTCATTTGCGACAACACCTGCTTCGGCGAACGGCTGACAGGAAAACTTCCGGCAAATTCCTTGTATATGGCAAGCCCCACTCCATGCATATCGTTCGGGATTCGTTCCGCATAATTCGTCTCGAAAGTCTCAACCGCTTCAGAAGACATCTCATAATCCATCGTGAAGAGCAGGTCTACCCATCCTTCTGCCGCCCATTTCCGGGAGTCCTGTCCCTGTGGCCATATGTGTTCAATATCCGGGTCGACAGCGGCGGACATGATGATCCCGGGCTTCAGCTGTCTCGCCTTCTCCGAAGCCCTTTTTACAATGTCTTCCACCACAGGCGCATTCCATTCATGCAGATCATCCGTCGTTGCCTTCTCCAACGGCTTCCCGAACTTCTCTCTGAAACCGCTTTCAGAAACCAAATCATACGACGGCCTGGCTGCTCTTATATAATCGTATTGAAGTCCATCCATATCATATCTCGATACCAGTTCCATCATCATATCTATCATGAAATCCCTGTAGGCTTCATTGTGGAGATTTGCGAGGACAATACCGCCGGGATCCTTGAAATACTGCCAGTCCATGTCGCCCTGAGCACGAGCGCCGAACTCCGGGTTCTCCTCCAGAAATGCCTTAACTTTCCTGTCCGGCAGAAGCGCAATGCAGAACCACGTGTGTACTTCGAGACCCGCCTCATGGGCCTTATCTATCAGTGATCCCAGCGGATCGTATTCTTTCTCTTCAACCTTCGGGTCCATCGGCACATAGCTGCTCCTGTATGTTGTATATCCATGGCAGTATGCCTGAGGGATGAGCACGTTCATGTTGGCTGCCACAGCACGGCGCACTACTTCATCAGCTTTTTCCGGAGTTTCGAAATCCGACGATATTACCCATAATGCCCTTGTCTCGTAAACAACTTCTTTCGTGCCACACCACGCACCGGCTTGAAATAGCAGTATGGCAACAACTAAAAGCATCAATTTTCTGAACATCGAAATCCCGCTTTCCTCTTTAATGAATTATCCGCAAGTTACTGAAACAAAGCAACTAAGAACCTGACAATGTTCTCTCTATTACATCTCTCGAACCTGACATACAGGCCGTCCAATGGCAATAAAAGAGTCGAAAACAACCGCACCGACAATCTGCCGGAAAGGGATAATAAAGGTGAGTTTGAACGATAAAAGAAATTACACACTCAGATACAAGGTCTCGGGCCGACGGAGCGGGTTTTGGGATAGACTCTAAGTGTCGCCGGTCTCCGCTGCAATCGATTACTTGAATTCAACAACTGTCAGGGTGATCTCAGTCAGAAAATATAATTTCGTCAATAATCTTATCGACCACAAATTCAACCAGCGGCACCTCACTGCACATCGGGACTGAAAGATAGCCTTTTTTAATCTGTTCTTTTGTCAGGCTCAGCATATGGCTTTTAAACTCTTCCTCCGATGTGTACTTATTCAATTCCACAAAGTCCACCGCATACTTTTTAACCGTTTCATCCATCTTATTCCTGCTATACTCACTTTCGATGTAGCCATCATACCAGTTCTGTCGGAACGCTTCGGCTGCAATGCCGGCACTCTCTTTAAAAACAGGTTCTCCCGAGCTGTCTCGCAGCTTCGATTTAATGGAATGAATAATGTATGTTACGGCGGGGATGGTTAAACAGTAAGAATCCTCTGTTATATCTCCAAATTCGACGGCATGGTCGGGATTGCCTTTTATAACTTGATTATAATAAACATCTATTTCATCGATTTTATCATTGTCGACATAGCCATATTCCGCTGACATTTTTAATTCAATCATGATAATGCGCAACAATGTTTCGGGGCTGTTCCGATAAACCCAGGCAATTGCCCGATATTCAGAAGCTGTCTCTTTCAGATCGACAAAATCAAATGAATACGATTTAATCTGTAACAACAATATTGACACCGCCAGAGTCAAAAATATCACAGACAACTTTCTCTCCATGAATTTATCCTCCTTTGTATAAACAGCCCCCGAGAAACGGGGGCTGCTTCCAATTTCTGTTCACTTTACAACACGTTTTCTGAATTCACGGACTCCATCCTGCCTGAATTCAAGATACCTGCTTGTGCATTTTTCTATATTGTTCAAGTTCATTACCGCACACTCGGCAAGCTTGTTCATTGCATAAAAGGCCGCATATTCCATCATTCCGTAGCACCCTTTTTTAAAAGGTTGTATCTTGCTGCTTTTTTTGTAACCCGCTCCCCTCAGCAAAGAATTTGGTTCAATAAAAACCGTTCCTTTCGGACACTTATCCTTTCCTGTAACAGTGTCCCATATACCGTATTCGCTTTCTATATTGTTCTCTGATTCGCATTGACAACTATAATTATACCTGTCAGTCTCGATTGAACAAGGCTTGTCAGTAGCTTTTATGTTGCCATATCGCTTTATATCTTCCAGCATTTCTCCAATCAGCACTGCTTCTTCCGACGAAACCGGCGGCATATATTCGAGAACGGCCATCGCTGCTTTTGAATAATCAAATGGCTTGCTTTCATCCAATCCATTTTCACGACAGTATTGTCGAATCTCTTCCTCTTTTTTCTTCTCATAACTTTCAAATATCTCATCAATATTCATACAAATCAAGTTTTCCATCTTTCTTCAGTCTCCTATTAATTTGTTTAATGTTAAATAAAGACCACAGTCGTTGTACTAAACTCCTCCTTCCTTAAATCATTATCAATTAATATCCTGCTTTACTAAAAAGCTGTTCTGTATTGATTAAATCCATACAAAGCCTACTCATTTATGATTATCTTTACAGTTATATTGTCTAAATAATCACTTCTATTCTCAATACTTGTCTTTATTTCTAACCATTATGATTCAAATCTATGTGATCGATATATGCTTCTATATTAATCACTATGTAAAATTTCGTATTCAAACGAAGACAGAGTGATTTTTCTTTAGCCAATACGGCAAAACACGATCTTTTATGTAAGCCTTTGCATTTATTATATGCCTTATCTTTAAATTGGTCAATCTTATTATTGAATTGAAGCTGGACATGTTGTTTTTCGGTTATAATTGTTCATCATTTGCTTTGCAATGATTGCCAAGAGGCTTCGGGCATAAAACTCATCCCTAACCCGGATTTCTCACAGAGAAATCCGGAAAACCGCGCTAAGGCCAATCCTGCTGCATCACAGCGGCGATTCGGGATCGGTCACATACGCAACAGTATGCTCCCTCACCAC
>DAOSYA010000114.1:0-5050 GCA_035380865.1 bacterium | reverse complement strand
TCTTGTTCGGCCCTATCCCGACGCCGACGCATGCGCCTCCGGATACCGGATGCGACGATGTAACAAACGGATATGTCCCGTGAGTTATGTCCAGCAGGGTTCCCTGCGCGCCTTCGAACAGCACGATCTTGTCTTCACGGAGCGCGTTATACACTATCAGCGATGTATCGGCTACATATTTTTTGAGGCGCTGGCCGTACTCATGGTACTCGTTAAGAATATCGCCGGTTTCGTACCCCTTGTGCTTGAATATCTCTCGGAGTATGAGATTCTTGTACTTTAGCGTGTGCCCGAGCCTGCCTTCGAATTCCTCTTTGTCGAAAAGGTCGCTCACCCTCAGCCCCACGCGCGACATTTTATCAACGTATGCAGGCCCTATGCCTCTCTTTGTCGTCCCGATTTTATGTTTGCCTTTGAGCCCTTCCTCGAACTCGTCGAGCACCTTGTGATAAGGCATTATCAGGTGAGCATTGCCGCTGATCCTGAGATTGTCGATTTTTACCCCGCGGGCTTCGAGCTTTTCGATCTCTTCAAGCAGGATAATCGGGTCGATGACAACGTTGTCGCCGATTATACAGATTTTGTCTTCATACAAGATTCCCGATGGTATTAAATGAAGAATATATTCTTCTTCTCCTACAATTACGGTGTGCCCTGCGTTGTTACCGCCCTGGTAACGTGCAATTACATCGACACCCTCAGCGAGCATGTCGGTAATTTTCCCTTTACCTTCATCGCCCCATTGAGCCCCGACAAGTACTATGGCTGGCATTTTTGCCTCCCGGTTTCCGTTGCCTGTTTTCTCGTCTGCTTCTCTGCGGATATCAATGTCCGCATGAAAGTTTCAAATCGAAAACATTAATGTTCCAACGGACCTATTTTATACAGACTGTTTACACAAAAAAACTCAAACGGTGGCAACTCGCCCGTTTGAGCAGATTGCAACAAATGTTAGCATACGGATTTGTCAAAGTCAATAATTTCAACATCCGCCATCACGGCAGATTACTATGATTATCCCCTTCCTTCCAATCGATGTCATGTTATAAAATGGATTTATCGTTACTGGAGGCATTTCCTATGATAAACGATATTAATAGAGTGCCGGCAAATACAAGTTATATAGCTTTGATTTCATTTTTCGCCCTCGTTTTTTGTTTATCTGTCCTCGTTTCCGAGGCATCCGCGTCAGAATTCAGAGTCGATAAATCCGATTCCGGCGTCACGGCGGTGACAGACGCTTTCACCGCCGAAATAGATCTGAATTCGGGATTAGTCAACGTCTGGTGGCCGGATGGGAATCCTTTTATAAAAAACGGTTATTCGACATGGTTCGTAAAATCATCATCCGGGAAAAATACGGTTGTTTCGGCAGGCTCGAAACAGCGCGTTTCCGATGTTCTGAACTTTATCGACAATCACGGCGAGGGCCGCAAAGCCGAAGTATCGTTTGCCGATGAGCAAACAGGCGCAACCTACAAAATCACCTATAAGTTTTACAAAGAAAAGCCTTTTATGATCATCAGCCAGTCTATCGAGAACAAAAGCGATGAGAACCTTCGCGTTTTGAAAACCAGCCCTTTGCAGGCAAACTCGAAGCGGATGGGAGGCTTTTTCCCGGGGCCGGACCCTGCCCGCGTATGGTGTCTTGAGAACGGACACAAGGTTTTCTACGATTTTTATGTAAAAATTGTTCGTGGCGACGAGGCACTGCATTCAAACTGGAATGCCGCTTATTACGACAGGGAAACATCCAGAACGTCACTTATCGGCTTTGTGACAACGGATATGGGACATGTGCAGATAAGGTCCATTGCCGATATGAAAACAGGTGTCGAGGAAAACGGCTGGCACGCATTTTCCACCATGAAAGCCGAAGCGGATTACCTTCGCGGGTTCGTTGTTGAGCCGGGCACAATCAGGGATGCCGAACAGCTTCTCATCGGCTGTTCGAGAGAATCCACCCCCCACTCCACCCTCGAAAGATTCGCCGATGCCGTGGCGGACCATTACGGGATAAGAGCCTGGGAAGGCGCTATCCCGACCGGGTGGAATGCGTGGGCCACGAAGATTCATCATGCGCTGACGGAAGAAAACATGCTCGAAAACGCCCGCATTGCGGCGGAGAAATTTTTACCCTACGGCATGGAAACGTTCCAGATCGACGACGGCTGGCAGATTGCAATAGGCGACTGGGAGCCGAACGACAGGTTCCCCCATGGAATGAAATGGATCGCCGATGAAATAAAAAAACTGGGTTTTCGCCCCGGGCTATGGATCGAGCCTTTCTGCATATCCGTAAACAGCCGGTTCAGGAAAGAACACCCGGACTGGATATCGCCCAAAGGCCAGATGGCTAAAACCCTGTCTCCCAAAGAATGGGACCTTCTCGATCTGACAAACCCGGAAGCGAAAAAATGGCTGCACGATCTTTTCGATAAAGTCGCCAACGACTGGGGCTATAAATTCCTTAAAATCGATTTCATATATTACGCCATGCTTAACGAAAACGCATTCAATATGGATATCACGGAAGTCGAGGCTTACCGCGATGCTTTTAAAGTGATTCGCGATGTGCTGCCGGACGACGCTTTTCTTATTCAGGTCGGCGTGCCGACGGCGAACAGCGCGGGCCAGGCCGAGGCGTTGAGACTGGGGCTGGATATTGTTCCGGACTGGGGTGATGGCGAGGGGCCGATGACACAGGGCATCAAACCAATGGTTCGAAATCTCGCGCGCCGTTATTACCTCAATCACAGGGTATGGATCAGCCACCCGGACATGTTTTATCTCGGAAGCCCGGAAGAAACCGAAAGATGGGACGGCATGAGGGTGACTCTCGAAGAAGCGCGGACATACGCCACGCTGTCTTCGCTTGTCGGCGGGATTGTCAAGATAGGCGATTCCTTCACGGAGCTGAACGACAAACAGACGGATTTATTGCGGCGTCTTCTCCCGGTGTACCCGGACACAGCGAGGCCGGTGGACCTTTTTGAATGCCTGTACCCTGAAATCTGGCACATGAACATCAGGAAAAACGGCATGGATTACGATGTGGTGACATTTTTCAACTGGGGCAAAAACAGGCGATGGGGCAAGCTCGAAGAAGAAAGAGACAAAATGATAGAGATCGATCTCGAAGAAATCGGGCTTGACTCGAACGCGGAATATATAGCCACCGATTTCTGGGGCGGCGGAACTCCGAAAGTCATAAAAGGAAAGCTCGAAACCGATATGCCTGCAAGATTCGTCAAGGTTTTTTCAGTCAGGAAATCGCTCGGAAGACCGATGTTCGCCGGAACCAACAGGCACATTACTCAGGGCGCCACCGATATAAAAAGCATAGTCTGGGATGACTCCCGCCTTTGCCTGACGGGAAATCAGGAATCCGTGCCCGGGTTTAATTACGAGTTGAAGTTCCATGTGCCGGACGGATTCAGGTTCAAATATGCGACCGTCAACAACAGGCCGATGGAGACAAAAACCGAAGAGAATTTCGTTACGTCGCATTATGTTAATAATGTGGCCGAAAAAGCCGTGTGGAAACTTTATTTCGAATCCGAAAAATGAATAAATAATAAAATTTGATAATTTCGAGGAAAATTACTTCGTTAATTATTAGAATTACATAAGTTGATCACAAGGAGGAGAATTAATGGGAAAGATATGGACTTACTACCACAAAGTCAAAATCGTTTTTGGCTGCAAAGCATTTGATACGCTGAATAAAGAGATCGAAGCATTCGAAGGGAAGAAAGTATTCCTTGTGAGCGATCCGGTTATGGGGAAAATCGGGGTGCTCGACAGGGCGGTCGAACAGATCGGAAAAGACCGTGTCGTGGTTTTCGATCAGGTTCCGTCGAATCCGCCGTACCAGGTGATGGACGAATGCGCAGAGATCATCAAAAAAGAGAATTGCGACACGGTTGTCGCGATCGGCGGCGGATCGTCCATAGATGTCGCGAAATGTTCGTCACTGCTCGTCGTAGCGGGCGGAAGCGCAGTCAACTACCTTTCCGCACCGCAGACGTTCACAAAACCGGGCCTCCCGCTCATTGCCATCCCGACAACTGCGGGAACAGGTTCCGAAGTCAACAGATTTATGGTTGGAACAGATCCTGAAAGACAGCTCAAGATCGCTACCGCTCCCCCGGTTGCATATCCGAAAATCGCGATTCTCGATCCTGAAATGCTGCTGACTCTTCCGAAGAACCAGACAGCTTCGACGGGAATCGATGCTTTCTCTCACGCGATCGAAGCTTACTGGTCGCAACAGGCGCAGCCGATCTCGGACATGAACGCGCTGGAAGCAATGCGGCTGAGCCTCAAATGGCTGCCGAAGGCCATAGAAGACGGCTCCGATATCGAAGCCCGAGAAAATACCATGCTCGCTTCGATGTACGCGAGCTTTGCGTTCGGCAACACGGGTACATGTGCATGCCACGCGATTTCATATCCGCTGACGGTCAAATACGGCGTCGAGCATGGATATGCGTGTGGGTTCACCATGCCTGAAGTGCTCGACTGGACATGGGACGCGCTCGGTTCCGAAAAACAGGGAATGCTCGAAAACGTGCTCGGTGTCAAAGGCAAAGACGCGGCTGTCGAAAAAATCCGCGATTTCTCAGTAAGCTGCGGAACACCTGCAAAACTCAGCGATATCGGAATCAAGCCCGAAGATATCGAAAGCATCCCGGCTTTCACCGCGCCGATGAACCTCAAAAACACCAACCCGTCGGTGGACAACCAGGGAGTTATCGACATACTGAAGAAAAAAATGTGACATTTCGAATCCGAATCAGCCGGATCTGGTTCCGGCGATTTAGAAGAATATGATTGAAATAAAAAAGGGCGTGTCTTTATCGGGCACGCCCTTTTTTATGCCCGGATTTCTCACGTAGAAATCCGGTAGATCGCGATAATATAGTGATTCTCAAAAATAAACTTGAATACATGCACAAAGGAAATAGCTTTGTGCATGGCACACTATCTTTGTATTTGTGATTTCTGATCGAGTTGTGAATCTGTTTTTATTATGAGAATTACTATA
>DAOSYA010000113.1:0-5109 GCA_035380865.1 bacterium | reverse complement strand
ACGCAGTAGGATTGGCCTTATCGCGGTTTTCCGGATTTCTCTGTGAGAAATCCGGACTAGGGATTTTTCGAACCGCGGCTGTGGCCTTCTCTTTACCGTTAACTTTTGATAAAATTAGCGGGATTGTCATGGAGACTGTCTTATGATTCCGAAAGATCCGCTGCAAAATAAGGTAACACTGCCCGAGACGGAAGATCATTCCATTGTTATCGTGACCATGGGGGAACTCCGGCACCGGCGATTTGCTCTGCGGATACAACAGGAATTCGGAGGCCTGGTGAAAGGCTGGTATCAGATTGAAAAGCCCGGCGGGGCGTCAAACCTGATCGAGAAAATCAGAAGCCGGGCTCTTTCCGATTACAGCGCGGCGGATCTGAGACGTTTCTACAGGGATAACGGTTTGAGGGAAAGCGCGAAAAGGATAATCTCCGGAGGAAGTGAAGCGCTGTCGACCATCAATGAGCTCAGGAACCGGCGGGCGCGTCAACAGAAAGCGGAACAGGATATTTTCAAAAAGGAAGTCGAAAGCCTCAAGCGGTATGCCGTGTGTTCGCCGGAGACGGTGGAAGACCCCGGCAGCGACGCTTTTCTCGAAAACATCAGGCGGATCGATCCCTATTTCTTTCTTTCGCTGGGCGGCCCGTTATACGGTAAAAAACTGATAGAAACCATTCGCGGGGCGGCCATAAACCAGCACGCCGGCCGGGCGCCTGATTACAGGGGCAGCGACACCGTGTACTGGACACTTTATCACCGTGACCTGACCCGGCTTGGGGCAACGGTGCATCTCATGAACACAGGCGCGGACGCCGGCCCGATCCTGAAAAGAGCAAACCCGAGCCTGTGCCCCGGCGACACGGCGGAAGCATGCATGGCCCGCGTGGTGGCGCTCGGCACAGAGTTGCTGATAAGCTGCGTGAAAGACATCATCGACAACAAAACCGTAACGGTGTTTCAGCAGATCCCGGGACAGGGAATGACATATACCGCATCTCAACTCGACGGACGGGTTCTCAGATGCGTGGCCCGTGATTTCAAAAATAACTGGCTCGATAATGAAATCGAACGGCTGAAAGGATTTTAAGTCGGGATTACACAATGAAAGCGAAATGGTACATCCTCCTTTATCATAACGTGTCATGGGAAGAGTCGCCTTTTACCAGGGGGCTGTTCGACACCTGCCCGCCGGACATTTTCAGCGATCAGCTGGAACACCTGAGCAGAGAAGGGGATTTTGTATCGCTGAATCAGGGTCTGGAGTCATTGCGCGGTGGCGGCCCGGACAGAACCTGTTTTTCAATTTTTTTCGATGACGGGCTGGCGGATGTCCGACGCTACGCGCTGCCTGTTATGGAACAATACGGCGCGACGGGCTCCATCTCGGTGTGCAGCAGATTTATGATGCGCAGGGAGTTCTACTGGCGCGCTAAGATGTCGTATCTCAGCAGCATCGACGGACTTCGTTTCCTGAGATCGGCGCTCAAACCGCTGGGTTACAAAACCGGAATGTCCATAAAGAAATTCACGCTCGATAATTTCTCGCCGGACCTGGTTTCCAGAATAGACGACGTGTTCACGCTCATGACAGACGAGCGCCTGAGAAAAACAATGTTCGGCATTTTCGATTCTCCGGATTCGATAAGGCTGTTAAAAGAAAAAGGATGGGACATCTGCAATCACACCGCGGCCCACTACCCTGTGGGAGAAGAGAGTTCCGTCGGGATCTTTCGTGAACAGTATGAAGAATGTGAATCGGCTATCGTCGATGCCTTCGGACAACCCTCCCGGTTCTGGGTGCTGCCCTTCGACAGGCCCGGCCGGCGGGCTGGCGGGTTGATGGAACAGTTCAACGCCTGCGGCGGAGACAGATACATGGCGCTGGTTGAAAACCAGCCCGTGAAAACCCTCTCCCGGACAATAAACCGCATCCCCGTGCCGGTGTGCAGGGGCGCGCAACTGCTGAGGTTTCTGAAGAGCTTATGAGTCTTATGATTTCGCAGGAATAACCGGGACGAGTTTTATTCATCGCTATTTTGCCTTATGGCAAAATTCTTTTGGAACAACACGGAACCGGACTTTCTTTTCAGAATACTATTTTTGAAATAAACCGGGGAATAAAAAAACCGCCGGGTTGCCCGGCGGCCTGTTGTGTCGTTCCATGAATAAAATTATTTTTTTGCTTCTTCTTCCGTGGCGAATATTCCGATCCTTCCATCGAGATTGACGAGCTTTATCATTTTCTCTATGTTCGACGGCACTCCCACCAGAACCAGCAGGCCGCCTTCCTCGTCCGCCATTCTCCACAGCTTGGTCAGCGTCCCCAGTCCCATGCTGTCGATATGGATCAACTCGCTCATCTCGATGATTACTCTTTTTGTGCCTGTTTCGATAATACCAATAATTTTTTCTTCAAAATTTTTATATGAATTGTAGTCGAGTTCGCCTTTCAGCTTCACGACCGCCTCGGCGTCGGTTTCAATTATGTTAATCAGCATCGGAGTCCAGCCTCCCTGAATTTCAAGTTTATCGATTATATCATATTTTCATTTAAAAAGTTCAGGCAATTTTAATACGTCATGCGTTTTCCATGTGCGGGAATCCGAGCGCGCGCAGCGCCTCGAAAACGACTATCCCGGTGGACGTTGCAAGGTTGAGGCTACGCACACCCGGAAGAATCGGTATCCTGTAACAGGTTTCGGAATATGCTTCCATAATCTCCGGGGGCAGGCCTTTCGTTTCGGACCCGAACACGAGGTAATCGCCTTTTCTGTATTCCGCCTCCGAGTAGAGCTTCTTCGCGGTCTTGGAAAAAAGCAGGAACCTCGCAGCGTCGCCCGCCTCCGCCCGCAGAGAATCGAAGTCCCTGTGCCGCACAACAGTAACGTGTTTCCAGTAATCTAGCCCGGCGCGTTTGACGGCACGGTCGTCGATCCTGAAGCCGAGACGCCCGACAAGGTGCAGCGGAATGCCCGTCGCGGCGCACAGCCTGGCGGTGCTGCCGGTGTTCTGGGGTATCTCGGGTTTTACGTAAACTACGTTCAGCGGCGGTTCCATAGCGTGTGTATTTTAATCAACAAACCACAACTAATCAATGCGTTCCGCGAGCCGGCATTTAAAAAACTTTGGGATATTGATCAAAATATAATAATATATTGATTATAACCTCTCGGGAGAGGCCGGCCGGGAGCACAAACAATCGGGGTTTTTATGCTAACAGAACAGGATCAAAAAAGACTTGCGGAAGAGATGCAGGAGCATCTGATCAACCTTATCAGGATCAATACATCGAACCCTCCGGGCAACGAGATGGCGGCGGCGGTTTATATCAAGGAAGCGCTGGAGAAGGAAGGGATCGAGGCAGAGGTGCTGGAATCGGCTCCGAACCGGGGCAACATGGTTTGCAGGCTGAAGGGGGACGGGAGCAAAAAGCCGCTCCTGATTGCCGGGCACATCGATGTTGTGGACGTTGTCGAGGAAGAATGGTCGGTGCCGGCGTTCGAGGGGCTGAAGAAAGACGGTTTCATCTGGGGGCGCGGCTCCCTGGATATGAAATTCACGATCGCTAAATACCTTGTGCTGGTCATGGAACTGAAGCGGCGCAATTTTCCGCTGAAGCGCGATATTATCTTCGCGGCGACCGCCGACGAGGAACAGAACAGCTTCTACGGCATGCACTGGATGTGCGAGAACCACTTCGACAGGATCGAAGCCGAGTACTCGCTGAACGAGGGCGGCGGCTACTGCATATCGCTGAACGGGAAAAACATGTACAACTGCCAGACGGCGGAGAAGGGCTCCGCGTGGTACAAGCTGGTGACAAAAGGAGAACCGGGTCACGGCTCCGTGCCCAAAGCGGACAACCCGATTCTGAGGATGTCGCGCGCCATCGAGAAAATATCGAAACCGATGCCGCAGAAACGAATCCCGATTGTGCAGGAGATAATCAGCGGGCTGTCCAAACGAATGCTGGGCGGCGCGAAGGGGCTGGTGCTGAGCCAGGTGCTCAATCCAGTGCTCGGAAAACCGGTAGCAAAACTGATATCGAAGGTGGACAGCGACATCGGCGACATGATTTACGCGCTTTCGCACGACACCGTGTCGGCGACGATAATAAACGCGGGCGACAAGGAAAACGTGATCCCCGACAGGTGCGAGGCGATGATCGACGTGCGGCTTCTGCCCGGCCAGACTGCGGCGGCGTTCCGTGAGTTCCTGCTGAAAACCCTGGATATCGACGAGGTCGAGCTGGTGCGCGAGGGATGCCCGGACCCGACGGAAAGCCCGGCGGACACCGAGCTTTTCAGGGCGGTCGAAAAAGCGGTGATGAGCAACGATCCCGACGCGGTTGTGCTGCCGCTTCTCATGCCCGCCGCGACCGATTCAAGGTTCCTTCGACAGAAGGGCGTGATCGCTTACGGATTCTCGCCGCTGAGATCGAAAGTGCCGGTCCAGGAATTCCTGCCTACTATTCACGGTCACGATGAGCGTATCCCTTACGACGATTTCGAATTCACCGTCAAGGTTTTCTACGATCTCCTGACCGATTTCTGCGGGTAGCATGCAGGCGCATATTTAATCGTTCTGTAACCGGAATGATGATTCGCTGCGATTATAAGGTTTAAACAATAATACCGGCGGCGGGGACTATACTTGATTTCGAGATATACATTTCTCGGTCTGTTTAAATGGCTGTGGCTGAAGATCCGTGGCCACAGGATCGTTGTTTGCGGTAATTGCAAAATCTGCGGACTCTGCTGCAGGGATCTGAACCTTACGAACGGCGACCACTGGATCAGGTCTAAAGACGAGTTCAAGCTGCTTGTAGAAAAAAAGCCTGAGTACTCCCGCTTCATTCACACCGGGTACACGCCGGGCGGGATAATGGTGTTCAGCTGCGAATGCATCGGTAGTGACGGCCTTTGCGGGGATTACGAAAACAGGCCCGATTTCTGCCGGACATACCCAGAGACAGACCTTTACTTTATGGGCGGCGAACTGCCGGACCACTGCGGTTTTTCTTTCAAAGTAATGCCTTCGTTCGACAGAATTCTGGAGCGGGAATCAAATCGCTCTGCTAACAATCCCCGAAATATTGATATCGAGTGAACC
>DAOSYA010000112.1:0-5461 GCA_035380865.1 bacterium | reverse complement strand
ATAGTGTGCCATGCACAAAGCTATTTCCTTTGTGCATGTATTCAAGTTTGTTTTTGAGAATCACTATATACCATTACTCGATATTTCATGCGCTTCACACGCCGACCGGGCGCAGCCTCTCTTTTTCAGCCGCCCGTCACTTCACAAATCATTGCCATAGCGATACAATGCCAACAATAAGTTCATGAACCACAAAGTCGTCGTAAAGGTTTATATCTGAACATTTCTGTGAATGTTCAGACGCTTTCGATCAATATAACAGGTGCTGAAATGAAATCATTAAAAATTGCTTTCGTTATATATTGCATGATATTTATTGTAACTATTGTAATACTTCTATTGGGGCCGGAACCTTTTAATGCTATAGGTATGGGAGCATTTGCTGCATTTTTATGTATTTCTCTTTATTATGGAATATCCAGGGATTCAATATTTATCAATACAAATAAATTCCTTGAAAACAACAAAGATAAGCTTTCTTCAGAAGATAAAAATATCATAGCTAAACATAAGAGACATTATTATTATGCATTATTGTTCATGGCTGCAGGATATATTTTCGTTTTGCTATTCCTTCTCCATACAGAAACTACTTTTTGCAGGATGTTGGAGTCGAGCATATATGTGATTACAATGTTATTTATACCTGTATCTCTATTATATCGAGAGATGCTGAAAAAAATAATTATTATTCTTGATAAATATAATGTACTGAATGATTTCCCTCATATAGAAGAAATACGTAAAGAAATTAAAGGTAATCCTAATATTACATCACAAGGTTTGAGAAGCAATTTCACTTGGAAAGCCGTCGCGGAAGATAAACTATTAAAAACAGCTTTCATTATATATTGCATGTTATTCATTGCAACTACTGCAATAGGGGTCCGATTGGGGGAAACAGTTCTCACTGCTATATTTGTGGGTATAGTTTCTGCATTATCATGCATTCTTTTGTTTTCAGTCCAGCAAATGTATACAATATCTATCGATACAAATAAATTCATTAAAAACAACAAAGATTCGATTTCTTTAGAAGACAAAAATACTATTGCCGGTATCAAAACTAAATATAAGAGAAAGTGTTATTTCTCAATTCCACTTGTTATTACAGGATATGGCCTCTACTTATCAGCACCGCTCTATACAGCAAACACCTGGTATGATTCTTTGAGTGGGAACTTATTATTAATGCCATTTATATTTATATTATTATTGGGATTATATCGAGAGATGGTGCTTGAAATAACAGGCGTTCTTTATAAATACAATATTCTGGATAGTTTTCCCGATATAGAAAATAAATTTATAAAAATTAAACTCAGACGAAACCGGCTTGCTGCCCATCGAAAAAAGAACAAAGAGAAAAAGAAGTGAGTTATGGTTAAGAACATCCTGACTCAAATGGAATCTCCGCTTAAGCGTAAAACACTTCTTAACTGCGAGTGGACCCAAAGCTACGGTGGCATGAATGATGATCAGGCAATAGATGTTGTCCAGACGGTCTCGGGCCGACGGAGCGGGTTTTGGGATAGACTCTTAATCTTCGGAGGAATGCGATGTTTGCACTGGTCACCGCTGTCATGAGCCTTCAGTCAATAGCAGCTTCATATTCCGCCGAGGGCAAGGATCACGTTTTCAAATTCGATCCCCCGGACTGGACTGCATATACACATGAAGTAACAAAGGTCAAAGAAAAAGACATGGGGGACCCGGGAGTCCACAAGGATGCGGGCAAGGCCGAAGCCGTTGTGTTCATACGCAAGACCGACGACGGGTATACAGTCAGACATCATATCAGAGAATTATCCCTGGAGAGGAACGGCAGAAAAGTCGATAATCCCGTGTTCGATGTTATGAAAGGACTTGACGTATGGATGTATCTGGATGCCGATGGGAAACTGCTGTCAATCGAAGGATATGAATCCATGTTCGACATCATCAAGGAGAAGTTCCCTCCCGAGGTGGGACGGCGATTATCAGCGTTAATCGATGTTGAGTTGTTGACTCAAAAAGAAAAGACCGAATGGGACGGCAGGATCGGCAGCTTCGTCGGGATCGGGTTTAATGTTGGAGACATACTTCTGGCTTCCGATAATTTCAACATGCCGCCGGCCCGGCAGGTCAAATACTACACGGGGATAGAGTTCTCTGAAATGGAGGCTTGTGAAGATAAAGAGTGCGTGAGGATCAGGTTTAAATATAATACCGATGCCGGGAATCTCGCCTCGTTCCTCAACATGAAACTTGATGAGTTCAAAGACCCGGCAGACGAAATACCTGAAGCTTCCGGGATCGAGATAAGCGGGGAAGGATCACGCCTGATTGACCCCGATACGATGTTGATATACTCGGAAACCATATCGCGCGATATAAAGACGGAGATGATCATTCCCGGCAGTGGCGCTGTTGAAACCCGCATAAAAGAAACAGAAGAGCACAGGTTCGACTATGAGCGGGGAAAATCCCGGTTCACTTCTCTGGTGAGCGACGCTGTTTTTAAAAAACTGGATGGCATGAATGTGGAGGATCTGGAAGAACCCGACCGTGTATTCGTATGTGTGTGGGTGACGGATGGAGAAGTGAACAAAGGTGGTTTTGGTCAATTCTATTTCAACTCATCGGGCGAACTGGCTGTCGAGGCAACAGCGGCTTACGAGGCAATAGGCGCGGCAGGCATGGCGGATATAATCCGCAGGGCGAACAGTGTGTTCCCGGACGGCAGGCCGCCGAAGGACAGGGACAGGCGCATAGATCTTCTTGACGCTCTTTCCGATGAAGACGAAGCCGGGCTTTCACGTCTTGACAATGAGTATTATGAAATCGAGGAGAATCCGGATCATCTTCTGTTCGAGTACATTAAAAAGAACGCAGATCATTTCCTGGAGCAAAACTAATCATGATCCCAAAAGGCATAAAAGTAACGTATTACATGTTGTGGTTTTTCCTTGGTCACGAAGTCTTGAGTCTTGCAAGGTACTCCGGCGTCACTGATTATGTGATACTGGAGAACGCGGGCTGCGGCTGTCTGTTCTTTGCATTCGTCATAGTATCCATACTGTTGAACGCTGTTGCGCTCAAGTATATCAAGGAACCCGCCGGGATTGGGTTGATAACCAGCCTGATATATCTTGCCGTTGCACTCGCCGGAAACCTGCTGGTATTCTTCTTCATTCTCGGGGATGTTGAACTTGCAAAAGAAGCATACGTCGAAAGCAGGCAGTCCAGGGGGCTGCCCGTCAGAGACGATGCCATCTCGTTCATGTTTTCCAGTTCTGGAATCTACATGAGCATGGCGATACTGATGTTTATCCGGTTCATCCCGGCATTGCTCATTGTCTGGAACAAAGAGTACTTCCTCAAAACCCGGGAAACGGAATTGCGAAGCGGGGGATTACGTTGAGCAGGATGTCTCGATGTCTGATAATTGCATTTGCAGTTTCCGTATTGATACTGGTTTCGCTTTTTCTTTTATACGGCTTCAGCGGAATCATTCCCAACAATTCAAGGCTTGATGCTTTTTCAAAAAGACTTTACTCGGTCGAACTCCCGGAGGGTTCGAGGGTAATCAAGAAGTTTAAACACGTAGGAATAACTTCTTACGCCGGAAACTATTGTCACTTCGTAGCGGCGGAACTAATCGAAACCGACGCATCAGTGGATTATATGAAAAAGTATCTGGATGGCAAAAAAATCGGTGGCATAAGAAGCGAGTATGTCCCCGTCAAATATGCATACTACGAGAAAGACAGCACCAAATGGGCCGAGCTTGATGGAGATTCGGATTTGTATGAAGGAGGAAGAAATAAGAACTGGCTTGTTTCAGACATGCAAAACTGGGGACTTGTGGAATTTTTCTTTTATCCTGTGTTCATAAAACCAGCAATGGGCACCTTTTCTGTTAATCCCGGGAAAAGTTATTTCTTTCTGTTTTCCGGGGACTTCAACAAGCTGTCCATATCCGATTGTGATTATCGCTGCATGTAGCAAATCGCTATACAGCAGGGCGATCCCGGATGCTCTGGAGAGACGCATTTCTGCTGACAGTAACCGGAATATCCCCCGCGACCGTCCCCTCACCTGCTCGGCCCGGTCGTGCGCCCGGGGGCCTGTTGTGGATTATGCGGTGCCTGGTGTAGAATTGACGTAGTGGGAATAATAAAGACCATATGCAACCAGTTTATGTACAGGAGAGCACATCGCAGGTCGAAGTCGCACGACAGGAGACCCAAACAAGGCTCATTATCCGAACTTGAATTAAAGCAAATCACAAAGAGGTTAAGTGGCGCATATTCAGAATACATCAAGGCCTTATCGGAAGAGATTAAAGGTAAAACTGTTTGTTCAGTTGTTGGAGGCAGATCCGGTTATATGTTGACTTTCACGGACGAGACGTGGATTGTTTGTTACCTGTCGGAGAATATTATGGATTGGATGACTGGATCAGGATCGGCATTAAAAGAGATGCAAGTTATCAATGCGAATGGTGCCAGGGATTGCTCTGCTCCCATAGAATCATTTGCGCCTTATGCGGATGAGTACTGTGATATTTCTACAGAAATTAAAAATGCAATCGGGCAACAGGTCACCGGGGTGGCAATTGGTGAGGATAGCTTCAACCTGTGCTTCCCGGATAATATGGAACTTGATGCGATGGTGATTCATGAACCGGATGGAAGCGTAGGTTTGAGGGTATTCTGGGAGCAGTGGTGAAATAATCACATGATAAAGAACCTCTTCCTCAAAAAAGTTCATCCGCTGGCGAATCGAAAACAACCTGTTTTCGGCTGAGAAGTTTTTAGAGGAATCCCACAAACCAGGTCTATTGAAGTCCGTATTAGCCTGCATTTCTCACCATTGCAGGTGTAAAAATCGTGATAAGGCTGATAATACAAGGAACAGCAAGTGAGAGGTGAGGGAGCATACTGTTGCGTATGTGACCGCCTGATTCATGCACAGAGCAAAGCTTGTGCATGCCACCCGGCGCAGCAGGATTGGCCTTATCGCGGTTTTCCGGGTTTCTCTGTGAGAAATCCGGGGGTAGGATCAGTTGAATAACAGTGGCATTTGTCTTCTACTGAAAAGCCCGGCGCCCACTGATAGATTTTCGGCGTATTGAGAGAAATCAGAGAAAAAAAAGCCCCGCAGTTGCGAGGCTTTTTTCGATATGGAGATGAGGAGATTCGAACTCCCGACCTCCGCCGTGCGAGGGCGGCGCTCTCCCAGCTGAGCCACATCCCCATTAAAACTTCGTCCAGACGGTATAAAATTATAATGATTCTATTGTTTAAAGCAAATGCTTTTGACTCAAATTCCAGTCCGGCTGGTTTCGACGGGCCGGAGAGTCCGGGGAATCATCCGGCGGCGCAGGGCAGCGCTGCGAATCCGGCGGGTGCCGAAGGCGGCTTATAGTGATTCTCAAAAATAAACTTGAATACATGCACAAAGGAAATAGCTTTGT
>DAOSYA010000111.1:0-5988 GCA_035380865.1 bacterium | reverse complement strand
AGCTATTTCCTTTGTGCATGTATTCAAGTTTATTTTTGAGAATCACTATATAACCACCACAGTAGAACTGTGGGGTCTTACAGGCCCCTTATAAACTGGGAACAACAAATCCGAAACTGCCCGGGCTTCCTTCCGGTGAAGCCGCCGGGGATACTCTACAGCGATTGAATTACCCGCAGATGTCCAGATCGCTTCTCATGAACCGGTACTTGCCGCTAACTTTTGTGCCGTGACTGAACCGTCGCTGATACGGCGTCGAACGGTTTTAACCGAGACACCTATTATATTGCGCTGCTTGTTCAATGATCATCCTGTCTGCGACAGGCACATCTGTCGGGCAGTCACTACTTTTCCTTTCATTTGAAAAATATTGCTTAAACAATTACGGTTGAATTCAAGGTTTCCTGATTTGTGATGAACCTCCAGGTCGAATGTGTCAGGGTTTTAAGGAATCTCTTGTCATGAGATACAAGGAGTAAAGCTGCATCACACGAGGAAAGAGCCTGCTCTATACATTGAATCGACACAATATCAAGATGGTTTGTCGGTTCGTCCATGATTATTAAACTCGGGTTCTTCAGCAGGCCAAGTGCAAGCAGCAGCTTTCTTGCTTCGCCAGGACTTGGCGTCGGAGATTCAATCAGTCGTTCCGGCCTGGAGTTGAGGCGGCTTACAATAGTCATAAGATTCCCAAGACAATCGTGACCCAGCTTTCGCACCTGATCGATAAGACTGGAGGCCTCTATCATAGAATACTCCTGAGGGACATAAATGTAATCATCGGCAGCAAGAGACAGTTCATTAACAATTTTATTTATGAGCGTACTTTTGCCTGATCCGTTCGGTCCGATAACAGCGATCCGGGAAGCAGGAGAGATTTCAAGGGCGGGATATATGAGCAGTCTTCCCATGGATAGTTCTATTGAGCCACCGGTTGTTTTGTAGATCATGTCACGCTTCAGCTTTACGCCATCAAAAACAATACCTGTAGTATGGTTCTTCTTTACCCTGATGGCCGCCGATTTTTCCTGTGTACGGCTGAGCCTTGAATCGATACTCTTACTCTGTCTGCTTATTTTCCCATCTTTTCCGGTAACTCTACCACGGTCAATTTTCTCCCGGGCGTCACTGTCATTTGCAGTCAGCCCCTTCTTGGATTTTGCCTTTTCGGCGGCTTCCGCTTTCATTCTTCTTTTATGCAGCTCTTTCTTAAGCTTCACTATCTCTTTTTTTGCGTGTACCTGTTTTTTTTCTGCCGCTTTCCTCTCCTGCTCAATCTGAGCATAAGCTTTTGTATACCCGCCGGGTTTCATATACAGGTCCGGCGGTTCAAGATAAACGGTATTCGCGCATAATTCGTCCAGAAGTTCTCTGTCATGACTCACAAGAAGGCCTATCCCCGAATACCTGGACAAAGCATCTCTGATCATAGATTTTGTATCCGAATCGATATGGTTTGTAGGTTCATCGAGCGCAAACATTTCAGGTGCTTTCCATAGCGCGACGCCCAATTGCGATCGCTTTCTTTCCCCGTGGCTCAAGACCCTCCATTTGTCTGCATAGCCGTCATCAATACCCAGTATACTTTTCAATACCGAAGCATCGCTTTCATAGGAAGACAGAAAATCCGTTAATCCATCAGGAGGATCATCGGTTCTCTGATGGCAGTAGTAGCAATCCTGAGGATGTGAAATGATCCCTTTCACGGGAGAAAGAATCCCGCAGGCAAGAAGAAGTAGCGTTGTTTTGCCCGCCCCATTCGGGCCGACAATGCCGGTCCATCCTTTGCCGAAACTCCCCGTGAAATTATCGATAAGGAAGTCCCATGAAGAATCGTAACTGAATGATACTCCGCTGAATGTTAACAAATGTTCAGTCATGAAAAAGCCGTCAAACCCTTTCGATATTCAATAAACATGATAAACGGCACCGAATAAAAAGACCTGCAGGGCATATTATCAGCGAAAGATATTCTAAGCAGAATCGGGCAATCTACAGGAATTCCGTGCTGTATTTCTGTCAGCAGTAATCATTTTCCGGCCCTTTTACCTGTTATTCATTGTACCGGGTCATAAGCATAACTAACAACCGCAAAATATTTACATACACCGCGAAATTACTTAAACGCCGATACGGTGACTATTTGAACATGTAAGAATAAGAGTCCGCATCTACACAAATAATCGAATCATGTCGAGTAATGAAAACAAATCAATCCCGGAACAACATGAATGAAACCCCGGCAGAATAGAATAATCCCGGGAGTAAAATAGTAAACAGACATCCAACTCTTCTATACATCTTTCACGGATAACGGAGAGAGCGACACTCGTCGCATAACCCATTTCACATTTAAAAAATCGCTAAAGTACAGCGAAGGCAGTAAAAGTTCTGGGTGGATTGTGAAAAAACCCAAGTATGCTGATATTGCAGTTTCTATTCTTTGAAGTTTAATTATTTAAAAAACGATTTCATAAACATAGTAGTTATCCATTCTTCTTAAAGAAGGATCTGGAATAAACTCTTGTTCAATTGGGGTAATAAAACTAAAACAGTTTGTCTTAAGACAAAACATTTCATGCCCCTCAATAATACTTGTTGATAATTCTATAATGCCCTTTGACACAGGTAATTCATTTGAAAGCCAAGACATATCATCCCTGATAAACAAAAACCACCATTTATCTCCGAGTTTTGGCGATCGTGCTACGCGACGCGCAGCATCATATTTCGAATTGTAAATCTCATAAGGTCTATCATCAGCAATGATTTCTAATCCCATTTTCAGCAAGAATCGACAAATGGCATAAGGGTCCGTTATTTCAGCAAGAATTCTAAATTGTGTAATATGTCCATTATTTATCCTTCTTTCAATTTCTTCACTGCGCGGATTTAATCCAATAATTCTTTCAAATGGCGAAGAAATAAAATCTCCAATTCTGGTTTTGATTTTTGGATATTTGCCACGCTTTGTAGTAATGCAAGAAGAGAACCTATAATGAAGAAATGGGTAATCATTAAGAGCTTGCCTCTCTATATTTGATCCAAAGTAGTTATTACATTTCTCACAAACGAGTTTATTTCGCATGCATACTTCTTCAGTGCCACCCAACGATTCTGGCCAAATGTGTTCGATTGTAGCATTCTTGGTGTCTCCACCACAAAATATACAATCAGGATATTGCATCACTATACCTTTATGCCGATGATTTTTTAGCGGAGAGAGAGGGATTCGAACCCCCGATGACATTGCTGCCATGCCGGTTTTCAAGACCGGTGCCTTCAACCACTCGGCCATCTCTCCGCAGAAAAAAATAGCACGCCCCGCCCTTTTTTTCAAGCTTCATTTTTATTTGCGCCTGTTTTCGGTTCGCGGTGCTTTGTTTACGGGTACGCATGAGACTTTTCGCTGTGCTTCACGGGTTTTATTGTTATTGATAAATGGTATCGAAGGAAGGGACGGAGCGGGTTCAGTAAAGATGGCAGGCTGCGAAGTGGCCGGGTTTGATTTCTTTGAGCCGCGGAACTTCCGCCGTGCAGCGATCGAACGCCCGAGGGCAGCGCGATGCGAAGTCGCAGCCGGGATTCTCTACGTCGGGGCTGGGTACGTCTCCGGTGAGAATTATCCGCTGCCTCTGCTGCTCTACTTTCGGGTCCGGGATCGGGACCGCGGACAGCAGAGCGCGTGTGTACGGATGAATCGGCTCATGATATATGACGCCTGACGGCGCGAGCTCGACAATCCGCCCGAGATACATGACGGCGATGCGGTTGCTGATGTGCTTCACCACACTGAGGTCGTGCGCGATGAACAGGTAAGTGAATCCGAATTCGGATTGCAGGTCTTCGAGCAGGTTGATGATCTGGGCCTGGATCGAAACGTCGAGCGCGCTGACGGGTTCATCGCAGATGATGATTTTCGGGTTGACGGAAAGCGCGCGTGCGATGCCGATGCGCTGTCGCTGGCCGCCGCTGAACTCGTGCGGGTAGCGGTTGATATAGCGCGGATCGAGTCCGACGATTTCGAGCAGTTCTTCGGCGCGTTTTTTGCGATCGCGTGCGCCCATCATGCCGAAGCACCTCAGCGGCTCGGTGACGATTTCGCGTATCGTCATCCGCGGGTTGAGCGATGCGTAGGGATCCTGATAGATAATCTGCATGTCGCGGTATATCGAGCGCAATGCGCCGCCGCGCAGGCCGGTTATTTCCTTGCCCTCGAATTTTATCGAGCCGGCGGTCGGCGGGTTGAGTTGCAGGATCGCCCGGGCGGTGGTGCTTTTGCCGCAGCCGCTCTCGCCGACGAGCCCGAGGGTTTCACCCGCCGCGATGTCAAGCGACACGCCGTTGACCGCGCGGATGTAGCCGGAAATCTGCTGTATTATCAATCCGCTTTTGATCGGGAAATATACTTTCACGTCGCGGAGGCTGAGCAATGGAGATTCCATTATTATGATCGCGCCTCCTTCGATTCGATGTCCACCCAGCAGGCAATCTCCCTGCCCTGCTCTACCCCGGCAAGCGCGGGGTCTTCCCGGAAACACCTGTCGATCGCGAACGGGCAACGCGGGCTGAAGTTGCAGCCTTCGGGATTGCGAATAAGGTCCGGCGGCATTCCGGGTATCGAGAAAAGTTTTTCTTTTTCCGATGAGTCGAGCCGCGGTATCGAGCGCAGCAGGCTATACGTGTACGGGTGCAGCGGTCGCTCGAACAGCGGTCCGGTTGCCGCCTTTTCCACGATCCGGCCCGCGTACATGACGACTATGTTCTCGCAGATTCCCGCGACGACGCCGAGATCGTGAGTAATCATGATGATTGCCGCGCCGGTATCGTTCTGCACACGCTGGAGCAGTTCGAGAATCTGCGCCTGAATGGTCACGTCGAGCGCGGTGGTCGGCTCATCCGCGATGAGTATCGCCGGCTCGCAAGCGAGCGCCATTGCGATCATGACACGCTGCCGCATGCCGCCGCTGAACTGGTGCGGGAAATCATGCACTCTTTTTTCCGCCGACGGAATTCCCACGCTGTCGAGAAGTTCGACCGCTCGCGCGAGCGCTTCTTTCCGCTGCATGCCTTTATGTATTTCGAGTCCTTCCGTCATCTGCCTGCTGATGCGCATGAACGGGTTGAGCGATGTCATCGGATCCTGGAATATCACCGCGATATCGTTCCCGCGCACGCTGCGGAGTTCTTCCTTTTTCATCGAAATCAGGTCTCTGCCTTTGAACAGCGCACTGCCGCCGGCTATCCTGCCGGGCGGCGTGGGGATCAGTCCCAGGAACGAAAGGTGCGTGACGCTCTTTCCGCAGCCGCTCTCACCGACGATGCCGAGCGTCGTGCCGGGCATGAGGTCGAACGAAATACCGTCCACGGCGCGCACGACACCATCACCGGTGTGAAACTGCGTCTGGAGGTTTTTTACTGACAGAACCGGCTGTGTCATCTATTTCTGATCCTTCATCTGCGGGTCGAGTGCGTCGCGCAGACCGTCGCCGAGAAAATTCAGCGAGAAAAGAGTGATCGCAAGCGCGAGCCCCGGGAATATTATCTGCCACGGGTAAATATCTATAGTGCCCCTGCCGTCGGACGCGAGCGAGCCCCAACTCGCCATGGGCGCCTGCACGCCGAGCCCGAGAAAGCTGAGAAACGCCTCTTCAAGCATGACGGCGGGAATGGTCAGCGTCGCATACACAATCACCGGGCCGAGCAGGTTGGGGATAATATGCCGGATGATCATGCCGGCCATTCCCGCGCCGGACGTGCGCGCCGCCATTATGTATTCCTTGGCTTTGATCGAGAGCGTCTGGCCGCGCGTGATCCGGCTCACGGTCAGCCACTGCACCGCGCCAAGCCCCACAAAAAGCAATATCAGTTTTTTGTCCGCCGGCGCTTCATTGAAAATCACCATCAGGATGATGACGAGGAACATGAAGGGCAGCCCGTAAAGGATGTCCACGAACCGCATCATGAAGCTGTCCACCCTGCCGCCCT
>DAOSYA010000110.1:0-6248 GCA_035380865.1 bacterium | reverse complement strand
CGATATCGACACCGAGATTGAAAAGATAAGAAAGTCGAGAACAAGGGCTTTTTATGATATCGAAAGCGGCGAAGTAGTATTTAACAGGGATGCGGAGACTCCCGGGTGGAACTCGCCGCTTGTTCTCAAAACAATGGAGACTCTGGAAGCGAATGAAATCGAGTTTGTGCTTGCTCATCAATTGGGTTACGCGCTTGCGGATCAGAATTACGGCTTAAAAAAAATACTGTCCGGCGGGACACGAAACAGTGACGCGATGCTGGCAGCGCAGGCGATGGCGCATGGCGATGCGGTTCTGATGACGCTTGAGCATCTTGTACGCAATTACGGTGTGAGCATCATGATGCTGCCGGATGTGGAAGCTATAGTGAGCCAGTTTCTTCCCCTTGTTACGTATATCGACAGAGATTGGTTTGCCAACGCCCCTGAATCGATCAGCCGGACGCTTGAATTCCCGGAAGCAAAAGGGCTTTCTTTCGCTATCCATTTGAGAAAGCAGGGCGGGTTTCCTCTGTTGAACAGCGCTTATGAGTCTGTCCCGCTGAGTACCGAACAGGTGCTTCACCCGGAAAAGTTTTTTGAGAAACGGGACAACCCGGTTGAGATCGTAATGCCGCGGATCGAAAAGGCTGTTCCTGAATCCAGGTTGCTGTATGAGGACGTGCTTGGAGAATGGGGGATAAGACTTCTGCTGTCGGGCTGGCTCGGAAACGCGGGCGAAGCGGCGAGGGCCGCTGAAGGTTGGGGTGGAGACAGGTTTGCGGTTTATGAAAAAGCCGATGGCGGCAGGGTTGGTGTTTTGATAACGACATGGGATTCCGCAGGCGATGCGAGCATGTTTGAAGGAGTGCTTAAGAGGGCGGCGCGGAAAGCGCTTGCCGGCAGGATGGAATTTGAAATTCAGCTCATTGGAATGGATGTTGTAGCTTTGTTCGAGGAGAGCGGAGAAAGCGCGGCGGAAATTCTTTCATCTATATGGGAATTCGGAAAATCTCCTGTTATGGTTGGCCCGCCTGTTCCCAAAAAGCCGACGCCGGAATTCATTCAGAGCGATATAAGCGCGTTCCTGAGCATGTTTAAAAAGGAGAACGGGGTTCGACCGGGAAGAAGCGAGAGCTGGCAGGAGGATGACAACAGGTTCACTAACGCGAAATACGGTTATACGGTTGTTAAGCCCGGGGAGGACTGGCAGTTCCAGAGGTTGCATCTGGGAAACCAGTTCATTTCAGAATTCACTGCCATTAATGGAAAAAAGATGGGTTCTAATTTCACTATTTTTACATTTGAAAAATACGGAGATGATGTTGAGAACCCTGTCGAGGAAATGGTTGAGTTCATGTCTCGCCAGATGAAGCAGTACAAATTCCTGGGTGAAGAAAAAACAACGGTCGGCGGCCTGCCGGCGCGGCGTGTAACTTTTCAGGGATTCATATTTGTGCCTCTTAAAATAGCATATACGGAAGTTTTCGGAGAAAATTACAATTACATAATCACATGGTGGGCTCTGAAAAACGATTTCGATCTTCTTATGCCTGATTTCGAAGCTTTCACCGATTCTTTTAATGTTGTTAAATGATCCGGAAGCATGAAGTAGATAAAAAGGATCAAAAATTCCTTTAATGGGCAATGCCGTCTTGAAACACGGGCTGTTTTTTTCTAAAATATTTTTTATGGTTCCTGGAACTTTTAAAGAAGTTGTTTGTCGTAAAAGATTGAAATCTTAAAAGTACTGAGTGTAAGGCATGATTAACGTAAACCGGCTGGTGAAAACTTTTGGAGCAACCCGTGCGGTTGATGATGTGACATTTGATGTGAAACCCGGCGAAGTCCTGGGGTTCCTCGGGCCCAACGGGGCCGGAAAATCCACTACCATAAGAATGATTACCTGTTTTCTGACTCCGGATTCCGGGACGGTCAATGTCGATGGTCACGATACGCAGCTCGATTCCATAGAGGTCAGGAAGCTGATCGGCTACCTGCCCGAGAACAATCCGCTCTATATGGATATGGATGTAACGGATTACCTTAATTACATAGCGGAGGTAAGGCGCATCCCCGGCGGCAGGAGAAAGGCCAGGGTTGACGAGGTTATTGATATCTGTTCACTGGGTGCTGTCAGGTTCAAGGCGATCGGCGAGTTGTCCAAGGGTTTCAGGCAGCGGGTCGGGCTTTCGCAGACACTTCTTCACGACCCGGGTTTCCTGATACTCGATGAGCCGACTTCCGGGCTCGATCCGACCCAGATAATAGAGATCAGGAACCTCATAAGAGAAATCGGTAAAGAAAAAGCGGTTATGTTGAGCACGCATATTCTCCCGGAAGTGGAGGCGACGTGTGACCGCGTGATAATAATCAACAAAGGCAAAATCGCGATTGAAGGCGGCACGAACGATCTCAGCAGGAAGGCGGAGGGCGAAGCGATTCTTCATGCGGCGATAAAAGGCCCCGCTCCTGAAATCGAAACGAAGCTTTCCGCGCTCGAAGGAGCCGATTCAGCCGCGGTTGAAAAAGAGATTGCTCCCGGGCATTGCAGGTATATCGTCCGAAGCGCGCACGGGGTTGATCTGAGCGAACAGGTTTTCAACGCGGTGGTTTCGAACAAGTGGATTCTAACCGAGCTTTCGCTTGAGGCTGTGACGCTCGAAGACGTCTTCCTTCAACTTACCCGGTCCGAAGAGTCGGGGGCATAATAAACAGGGAAACAGAAAGCTGACATGTATAACATCTGGACAATTACAAAACGGGAATTCAGGAGCTATTTCGGGTCGCCGGTAGCGTATATATTCCTGGTCGTTTTTCTGCTGGTTTCGAACTGGCTTTACTTTCAGAACTTTTTCCTCATAGGCGAGGCGAGCCTCAGGGCGCTGTTCTTCTATCTCCCGATAATATTCATTATCATTGTCCCGGCGATTACCATGCGGCTATGGGCGGAGGAGAGAAAGCTCGGCACTATCGAGATACTGTTCACGCTGCCGCTGAACGATTCAGAGGCGGTGATCGGGAAGTTTATCGCAAGTTTTCTGTTTCTCACGCTGAATATTCTGCTCACGCTCTCGATCCCGATAACGCTGTCGGCCATCGGGAACCCGGATGCCGGGCCGATGATAGGCGGCTATGTCGGCGTGTTGCTGATCGGCGGCGCTTATATCTCGATCGGGCTTTTCGCCTCGTCGATCACGGACAACCAGATAGTGGCGTTCATTATCGGCGTTGTCGCGTGTTTCTTCATTTACATCGTCGGCGACGCATTCATCGTGATGCGCGCGCCGGGGGTGCTCGCGCAGTTGTTCCAGTTCCTCGGGCTTGCCGCCCATTTCCAGAATATCGAACGCGGCGTTATAGATTCACGCGACATAATCTACTATCTTTCGGTAATAATATTCTTTATCTCGCTCACTGTAGCGTATATTCAACAGAGAAGGTAAAATGGCTGGCACCAAGACTAAAAAACACTTTTCATCTTTCGCGGTTGCGATGGTCCTGCTGGGAATCCTCGTCATGGTCAACCTGTTCTCGCAACGGCATTTCATGAGACTCGATCTCACGGACGAAAAACAGTTCACCCTCAGCGGCGCGAGCATCGACGCGGTGAAAGAACTGGAAGACACCCTTCTGATAACCGTTTATGTTTCAAAAGATCTGCCGAGTCATCTCGCGACTCTCAAGCGCGGCGTGACCGACCTCCTCGAAGATTACAGGTCGTACAGCCGGGGCAAAGTGAAAATCAGGTTCGTTGACCCGGGCGACGACGAGGAGCTGAAGAGAAACATCGCAAGGATAGGAATCCAGGAGGCGATGTGGCGTGTTATCCAGAAGGACAAGGTCGAAACCGTAAAGGGCTATTTCGGAATAGCCATCAAATACGAGGGGCGCGAGGAGGGGATACCGGTCGTCAACAGGCTGGACACGTTCGAGTATGATCTCACCGCGACACTGCTGAAGATATCGACGTCCGAGGTTAAAATGGTTGGTTTCCTCGGGGGGCACAACGAGTACGACCCGTTCGTCGAACTCAATTCGCTCAGGTCGTCCCTGGAGAAACAGTACCAGGTTATTGATGTCGATCTGGACCGGACAGACATGGTTCCGGACGGGGTCGATACGCTGATTATCGCGAGGCCGGAGAATATCCCGCCGCGGCATGCGTATCTTATCGACCAGTTCCTCGTCGCGGGCGGAAGAGTTGTGATGCTTCAGGATCCGATAAAGCTCAAAAAGGGCAGGCTGGAAGCGGAGCCTGTGGATTCAGGCATAAACGAAATGCTCGCCTCGTATGGTGTGTCGTACCAGAATTCGCTCGTAGTGGATCAGTATAATTTCAACACCGCGTTCAACATGGGGAACGGCATGGTTATGAACATGCCTTACCCGTTCTGGGTGAAAGTTTTCAAAAAGAATATGGACGCCGGCAACCCGGCGCTCGATAAGATAGACAACCTGCTTTTCCCGTGGACCGGCTCGCTGCGGGTCGAAGAAGAGAATCTCGGTGAGAAGAAAGCGTCGGTCCTGATGAGTTCGAGCGACAGTAGCTGGATTCAGACATCGTGGGATCTCAATCCCCGGCAGCGGTTCATGCCGCAGCAGTCCGAGCTCAGGACTCACCCGCTCGCAGTGCTTGTGTCCGGCAGGTTCACGAGTTTTTACAAGGCGAAAGAAATTCCGCAGAAACCGGCGGACAACAGTTCAGCCGTTTCATCGGCGCCGGTCCCGCCGCAGAACGAAACAATTGTCGACGGCACCGAAGACGCCGCGCTGCTCGTGATCTCGGATGCTCTGTTTATCACGGAGGATTTCGCGAGACGCTCGCCCGCCGGGCTCGCTTTCGTTCTCAACTCGATCGATCAAATGACGTTCGGCGACAAGCTGATCAGCCTCCGCGCGAGGGGGCTCACGCAGAGAACCATCGATCAGGAAATGCCCGAGAGCAAAAAAGCGCTCATTAAATATTCCAACACTTTCGTGCTGCCGGCGCTCATCGTGCTGTTGGCGATAATCAGGGCAATATTTGTGAGGCGGCGCAAATCAGGCAGAACCGCCTGACTGCAACCGGTAGAGGTTTGAAAATTATGAAGACAAAAACAGCAACTATACTTTTAATAGTTTTTATCGCGCTTGTCGCCGTGTATGTCGCGTTCGAAAAACCTTTCTCGAACCCGTATGAAAGATCGAGCGCAAAAACAGGGAAGATCTATGGCAGCCTGAAAGTTCAGGATATCGAGAAGATCGAAATAAGAAGTAAAGACAACGCGGCGACTCTCATGAAAAGCGGCTCGGGCTGGCAGGTGTTCGAGATGGATAAATTCCCCGCCGACGCTCAGAACGTGGATGCGATAATCAACACCGCGCTGGAGATGGAATACACGGAACCGGTTTCGGAAAATCCAGACAAGAGATCGCTCTATGAAGTTGACGAAGAGAGCGGAGTGAGAATCCGCCTGTTCGCCGCCGGCGACCGGCTGCTCGCGGACTTCATAGTCGGCCAGCAGAGCGCCGAACCCGGCGCGGCCTATGTCAGGCTTGCGGACTCGAACGAAGTCATGACCCAGAAAGGGCTGAAAAAGTACCAGGCCGACAAATCGCCTGCAGACTGGCGGAACCGCATCCTCCTGAAGTTCGATATAGCTGATATAACGGAAATAACAATCGAAAGGCCCGCGATCCCCGAACAGGGCGAGAAAGCGCAGGAAGGGGCGCGCGAAAAAATCGTCGCCGCTTTCGACGACGGCGGAAACTGGACAGTACTTGAGCCTGTCGAAAAGCCCGGAAAGAAGACGGAACTTGACAGGGTGGCGCGTCTCATGGCGACACTCCGCGCGATGAACATCCCGGACCAGAACATCGAGAACACGGGACTGGACAATCCGGAATATACCGCAACATTCAAATTCAAAGACGGCAGCAGTCAGCAGCTTCTCATCGGAACCCACACCGAAGATGATCTGAACCAGTTCTACGCAACGAGTGCCGGCAGCAGTTACCTGTACACGCTCGGCAAAAACCAGTTCTCGGCGCTTGAAAAGCGCGTCTCGGAAATCACTGAAGAGCCGCCCGCGGAGCCGGAAGCAACAGAGCCCGAAACGCCGGCGCAGTAAACCGGGGCCGCAGGCCCGGCAGGCGTAAAACAGATTCTTGACACCCCAAAAGACGCAAACTATAATTTACCGGTTCGGGGCTATGGCGCAGCTGGGAGCGCGTCTGACTGGCAGTCAGAAGGTCAGGGGTTCGAGCCCCCTTAGCTCCATAAGGAA
>DAOSYA010000109.1:0-6486 GCA_035380865.1 bacterium | reverse complement strand
CGGTTCGGGATCGGTCACATACGCAACAGTATGCTCCCTCACCACTCCCTCGCCGACAGGCATTATCACGATTTTTAACCTGCGCTGGTGAGAAATGCAGGCTACAAACACAATTCTACGTTTTTCGCCCTTCGGCGTGCTTGAACCTGCGGAATGTAAAATGTTCGGATGCTGACTGTCAGTGGGAATTTATGTATATAATTATGGGTAAATACCGTCAAAGAAAATTTCGAAATTGTATTTCAAGGGAGATACGAACGATATTCTTTTCCGGGTTGATAACCACACTTGAAGAAAGCTGAATCAATACATATACTAAGGTTGGAAAATGGACAATATACTGGCAAATTTCTCTGACAGTTCCCCGCCGCAATAATTTTGCAACTAAAAAGGTAATAACAGCTTTAATATACATTGCTATGAAAACAAAATAAAAAAGAAGTCAGAAAGGCAATATCACGCACCATGGCTGAGAAACCGGATATAAAGTTCATGTTCGAACCTCGCTCCGTCGCGGTGATCGGGGCATCCTCAAAGCAGGAAAAGATAGGCTACAAAGTTCTCCGCAACATAGTCGGCGGAGGATTCCAGGGCCGTATCTACCCGATTAATCCGGGTGGTGGCATGATACTCGACAAAGTTGCTTTCAAATCTGTCGATGAGATCGACGATGAAATCGATCTCGGAATTGTTTCGATACCGGCAAAATATACGTTCGATGCTGTCAAAGAATGCGCCGATAAAGGCGTGAAATACCTCGCAATCATCACATCGGGGTTTTCCGAAGTCGGGAAAATCAAAGAGGAACAGGAAATTGTAGATTACTGCGCAGAGCGCGGAACCCGCGTGATCGGGCCGAACATCATAGGCGTGTACACGTCCGCCGTATCGCTCAACGCAACATTCGGCCCGCGCGACGTCAACACCGGCAATGTCGCCATCATCACCCAGAGCGGCGCGCTCGGAATCGCGATGATGGGGAAAACCAAGGTGATGAACATCGGGCTTTCGGCGCTGGTTTCCTGCGGCAACAAGGCCGATGTGGACGAAGCGGAAATGCTCGAATATCTCATCGACGACGACTCCACACGCGCCATCATGATGTACATCGAAGGCGTGAAAAACGGCGACCGGCTCGTGCCGGTACTAAAAAGGGCAACGCGGAAAAAACCGGTAGTAGTCATCAAATCCGGAAGTTCAAAGCGCGGCGCGGTTGCTGCGGCGTCTCACACCGGCTCGCTCGCCGGCTCCGACGCGGTTTTCTCCGATATCATGGCCCAGTGCGGCGTCATCAGGGCGGAAAGCATAGACGAAGCATTGCGATGGTGTAAGTACCTTGCATCATCGAGCGAACCCTGCGGGAAAAACGCCGTTATCATTACCAACGGCGGCGGCATGGGCGTTCTCGCAACCGATGCGTGCGAGAAATATAATGTCCAGTTGTACGATGATCTCGATGTCCTGAAAAAAGCGTTTGCGATGTCTGTTCCCGAGTTCGGCTCCACAAAGAACCCGGTGGACATCACGGGCCAGGCAACTCTGGACGATTATGAAAACGCGCTGGAAGCGGCCGCCGCGCGCGATGATATCCACTCCATCATCTGCCTCGGCTGCGAAACCGCCACCATGGACGCGGAACGCCTGCTCGTTTCGCTCGACAAGTTCAACCGGAAACACGGAAAGGTCAAGCCCGCCGTGTTCTCGTTCTTCGGCGGCGCGATGATAGAAAACGCAATCTCGAATCTCATGACCCGCGGCGTGCCTATTTTCTACGATGTTTACGAAGCTGTCGGGGCGCTCGGCGTCTTATACGAATTCTCGCGAACACTGCACCGGGAACCGGACGACGACAATGTTACCGCCGAAAGTCTCGGCGTAGATGTTCCGGCGATCGAGGAAATCATCAAAAAGGTGCGCGCGGACAACAGGCTGTTCCTGCTGTCCTACGAGTCGGCGGCTCTCATGAGCGCAGCCGGAATCCGCATGCCTCAGAACGCGATTGCCCACAACAGCGAAGAAGCGGTCAGGGCCGCGGAGCAGATCGGCTACCCGGTAGTCATGAAAGTTGTCTCCAAGGATATCATACACAAAAGCGATGCGGGCGGCGTGGCTCTCGACCTCCTGAACACCAAAGAGGTGGAAGACGCCTACGACGCCATTATGTATAACTGCAAAAAATACAAATCCGACGCCCTCATCGAGGGGGTCGAGATCGCCGAACAGGTCAAACCCGGCACCGAGACGATCATCGGCGCAAGGATCGACCACTCGTTCGGGCCAACCGTTATGTTCGGGCTCGGCGGAATCTACGTCGAGGTCATGAAAGACGTCGCGTTCAGGGCGTTCCCGCTCGGGCGCAAAGAAGCTCTCGCGATGATCAGCGAAATCAAGTCGTACCCCCTGTTGCTGGGCGTGCGCGGCGAAAAAAGAAAAGACATCAACCTGCTGGTTGATGCTATCCTTAAAGTGGGCGCGATCCTGTACTCGATCAAGGACATTTCCGACATTGAAATCAACCCCCTGATCGCCTATGATGAAGGCGACGGGGCCATTGCACTCGATGCCAGGATTCTGCTCAAACCACAACAATAAGAAGATGAGGAGATAGATATGCGCAAACTGGTAATTGCTTCTCGGAGCAAGCTCGCGGGAAAAACCTCTATGTCGGTCGGAATCGCCAGGGCTTGCGGAAAAAAGATCGGTTACATCAAACCGCTCGGCGAAAAACTCATTTATGTCAAGAAGAGACTGTGGGACTACGACGCGGCGCTGATGTCTAAAATGTTCGGGCTATGTGAAGACCCCGAGGATATGTGCCTGGGACTCAGACACAAAAAACTCAGCTTCATCGACAGCCCCGAAGCCGCAAAGGAACGCATGATCGAAAAGCTCAACCAGGTCTGTTCCGACAAAGAAGTCGTGCTCGTCGAGACAGGCCACGATCTCGCTTACGGCTCGTCCGTGTTCCTGGATGCGTTCAGCGTAACGGGCTACCTTGACGCGAAACTCATCTTCGTGCTCAGCGGTGAGGATATCGACATCATGGACGATGTCTTCATCATCAAAAAAATACTCGAACACCAGGATGTCGATTTCGGCGGCGTCATCATCAACAAGGTCGAAGATGTCGAGGACTTCAAACAATCTTACGTAGAGAAGATCGAAGCGCTGGGCATCAAAGTGCTCGGCGTGCTGCCTTACGAGGCTTCGCTCACGCATGCCACCGTCAAGTACTACTCGGACCAGCTTGCCGCCAAGATCGTCACCGGCGACACCGGCATGGACGGCATCGTCAAAAACATCTTCGTCGGCGCAATGTCCGCAAACACCTTCCTTCACTCCGACGAAGCAAAAGAAGAAAACAGCATGATGATCACCGCAGGCGACCGCACGGACCTCATTCTCGCCGCGTTCGAATGCAAAGCGGCCTGCGTCATCCTCACCAACAACGTGCTTCCGCCGCCGAACATCATCCAGCGCGCCGAAGATCACAAAATCCCGCTCCTGCTCGTCCCGCTCGACACTTTTGCCACAACCAAGAAAATCGACGATATGGAAATCCTTATCACCGAAAGCGACACCGGCAAAATCGAACTGCTCGAACAGATGGTAAAACAGAACGTGGACCTCGGATCGATCATCGACTGACCTCCGAGTATTTCACATACCGCACAAAAAGACAAAACCGGGCCGCAAAAGCCCGGTTTTTTTATGCCGTTTATTTAAGATCGTATATGGGTTGTCATAATATAGAGACTGTTGAAAAATGTATCGTACTGAGTTTGTCATCCTGAGCGTAGCGAAGGATCTCTTTTCCTGATATGTATAGTGATTCTCAAAAATAAACTTGAATACATGCACAAAGGAAATAACTTTGTGCATGGCACACTATCTTTGTATTTGTGATTTCTGATCGAGTTTGAATCTGTTTTTATTATGAGAATTACTATATTTGTTGTCATTCTCGACGGAGATCGGGAATCCAGGGAGGCCGGGACGGCCAGAGGTTGAGCCTTTCGGGTTGGGTTGAAAAGACAAAATAGCAGCACGCACAAAGGACGGAGCTTTGTACGTGGCACAACGCTACCACCGGGGACCGATGGGAGCGAGGAACGATTGAGTTTACATTAAGGTGTGGATTCCTGCCTTCGAGGCTGTTGAAGAATGTATCGTACTGAGTTTGTCATCCTGAGCGTAGCGAAGGATCTCGCTTTTGGAACTTATTATTGAGATTCTTCGGTAGCTGCACTTTCTCAGTATGACAGGTCGGGGATTTTTCAACAGCCTCCTTTGCAGGAATGACAACGATGGGGACAGTGACGGGCGGGAAAGATGCAGGAATAACGGGCGCGTGGGCCGGAAAGCCATTCATGCAGGATTCAATGTTATTTATGATAATCGGTATATATGCTTGAAACGACATCACGGTTATAGATAAAACACTACATGCCGGCATCAAAGAAAATCGCGCTGTTTTTCATATTGTGAAAAATATAACAAACCACTTTACAACACACTTGCATTTGCATATAATTTCGCAAATAGTGCCCCATGTGGCTTGTTTTCCCGGACACTGTTTTCATCGTAAGCCGCAGGGGACAAAAGGCCGGAAACATACAACAAAACCACTGGCAGACATATTTTGACTGGCAGAGCCTGAGGTGACGGGTACATAAAAAGGCTGAAAAAGCACTAACCTGCATTTCTCGCAGAGAAATCCGGGTCGATGCTTGATCGGAAGCGTCCCGCACCGAAAGGCATGTTAATGATTTTTTCACGGAGCGGCCCTGAATTAGTGTAAAATCACACATGGGCAGCTCGTTTGAAGCCATAGCGCTTGTGAAAAATTTAGCATAAAAATAAGGTGTTTCATGCATAACCGCATGATGGCACAGCAAACAAAAGATTTGGCAGAAATCAAGGAGGTTACAGGATGGAGAAAAAAAGTAGCGCCGCCGGTTGGATAGTTGTTATGGCCGGAACAGGCATTAACCTGGCGCTGGGAGCGCTGTACGCATGGAGTATGTTCAAGGCTGAGCTGATACAGGCTCCGTATAACCTTTCGAACGCACAGGCTGCACTTCCATATTCGATCGCCTGCATAGTTTTCGCGCTGATGATGATTCCGGCGGGAAGAATGCAGGACAAGCTGGGCCCGAGAATCGTCGCGACCATAGGCGGCGTATGCCTCGGGGTGGGATTTTTCCTTTCGAGCATGATAGGGAACTCACCTGAAAATGCGCTCACGCTTCTGCTGGTAGGATTCGGTGTGCTCGGCGGAGCTGGAATCGGTCTCGGATACGCTGCGGCTTCACCGCCGGCGATCAAATGGTTCCCGCCCCAGAAAAAGGGCCTCATCGTCGGTATCGTCGTGGGCGGATTCGGACTCGCATCGGTTTATGTCGCGCCGCTTACCCGCTATCTCGTCGACAACGGCGGAATCGCTTCCGCGTTCAAAATTCTCGCTGTCCTGTTCTTCCTGATGCTGGTTATATTCGCGCAGTTCCTGAAGAATCCGCCGGAAGGATATGTCGCGGCGGCGCCGGCAAAGAAAGATGATGATAAAAAAGGCCCGGCTCCCGCGGCTGCAAAGGATTACACATTCGGTGAAATGCTCAAAACCCCACAGGTGTGGCTTATCTGGCTGATGTACTGCATCGGCGCAGGCGCAGGCCTGATGGTTATTTCTCTTATAAAAGGACTCTCGGCTGAGATCGAGACAATTACGATCGCCGGATTCATATTCGTCGCGCTTCTTGCTGTCGGCAACGCGGGCGGACGTGTCATCTCCGGTGTGCTTTCAGACAAAATCGGCAGAACGAACACCATGCTTCTCGTATTCGTCGTACAGGCGATCATGCTCGTTCTGTTCACCCGCGTGAGTTCAAACGCAGGTTTCATCGTCGGCTCGATGATAATCGGGTTCAGCTACGGATCATGTCTCTCGGTATTCCCGTCGATCACGGCGGATTTCTACGGCATGAAGAATTTCGGGCTGAACTATGGATTCGTGTTCAGCGCATGGGGTTTCGGCGCGCTGATCATGGCTCCTCTCGCCGGAAAGATCAAAGACGCGACCGGTTCTTACTCGACGGCTTTCTATGTTGCGGCGGCGGCCCTGGTTGTCGGCGCGATCCTGACCTTCGTCGTCAAACCGCCGGCTCAGAAAAAAACGTAATTAAGACAGACCTTTTTACATAATAAAAAACCCCCGTCGGTCTCCTCCCCCTCAGTTCCGACGGGGGTTTTTTATTTTTAAATCCGGATTCGCAGGTATGCCAACAGGGGCTTCATGCACAAAGAACGACGCTTTGTACATGGCACACTGAAGAATATTTTTACACTAAGGAGTGGATCACGCGCCTTCGCGGTGATTACAGCGATGGGGACAGTGAAGACAACTTCGGGGCTGTTGAAAAATCCCCGATCTGTCATTCTGAGGAATTGCAGCGACCGAAGAATCTCAATTATATAGTACTTCTCATA
>DAOSYA010000108.1:0-6523 GCA_035380865.1 bacterium | reverse complement strand
CACCACTCACTTGCTGTTCCTTGTATTATCAGCCTTATCACGATTTTTAACCTGCACCGGTGAGAAATGCAGGCTAGATACGCATCCGGTGATTTCCATTGTGGAATCCGGCCGTTTTCCTGTTGCAGAGTCTGAATCAAATGCCCCTTGCCTGAAAAGCCGAAGGAATATGAACGATTTGAGGTTTTTCCCCATCGATAATCGTTACGGCAATCACGTCGAACCGCACTTTCAGCGGGCCGGGTTTTTTTGCCTTCATGTATGCCTGCGCAAGTTTCGTGAGCCGTTTCTGCTTGTATGCCGTAACCTTGCTCTGGGGTGAGCCGTAGCGATCCGAACTGCGTGTTTTCACCTCGACAATTGCAAGCAGGCCGCCTTTTCGCGCGACGATATCGATCTCGCCGATGGCGCATCTCCAGTTGCGGTCGGGCACCGCAAAGCCCTTGCTTTTCAGGTGTTTAACCGCAAGGTCTTCTCCCCGCTTACCGATAGGTTGTTTTTGTTTTGCCCATGGCCATTTCATACATGATCCCGCCGGAATAAATATCGAATATATTGAATTATACGCTCGAAGCGTGCGAAAGCAAAGGATAAAGTTTCTTTAAAGCAATTCTCTGACCGGGGAGAAAGATCTTCTGTGGATGGGCGACGGCCCGAGTTCGCGAAGCGCCTGCATGTGCTCGCGCGTTCCGTAGCCCTTGTGTTGCGCGAACCCGTAGCCGGGGTAGAGCTCTTCGTATTCCTTCATCTGGCGGTCTCGCGAAACCTTCGCGAGAATGGAAGCCGCCGCGATCGAGCAGCAGGATGCGTCGCCGCCGACGAGCGTTGTCTGCGGCATCTGTATATCAATTCTTCTGTTCCCGTCGATGTAAACAAAATCCGGCCTGACTTCCAGTTCTTCTATCGCCGTCTTCATGGCGAGCAGCGATGCGTTGAGAATGTTCAGCCGGTCGACCATCACAACACCGACTGAAACTATACGAGCCGCAACAGCCGATTCCAGTATCGCGTCGTAAAGTTTTTCGCGTCGCTTCGGCGAGATTTTTTTTGAATCGTTCAGGCCGAGCCCGCCGCACTCCGGCCCGAGTATCACCGCCGCGGCTACCACCGGCCCCGCGAGCGGACCCCGACCCGCCTCATCCGTGCCCGCAACGCGCCTGAACCCCGCCGTCATCGCCGCGAACTCGAAAGACTGCGGCAACCCGCGCGCCCGCCGTTTCTTTTTGCCTGCCGTGTCGGCTTTTTCAGCCAAAACAAATCTCCGGTCGTGTTGTCTTCAGTCAAATTTCAATACATTGCCGTCGGTGCCGGTCGCGTCTATCCCGAAAAACGACAGAACCGTTGGCGTTATGTCCAGGATCGAGCCCCGTTCGATTACCCGGTGAGGTATTCCCGGCCCTGAAAAAACAATCGGAACGGACGTATCGTCCATCGCAAGGCTGCCGTGGCTGCGTGCATAGCTTTCCTCGGAAATATAACATCCCTCTTCGAAGTTCGAGAGCATAACCACGTCGCCGCTCCTGCTGCAGTTCAGCCCGTATATATTGTTGAATGCCCGGGGGTAACGGTCCAGTTTTTCCCAGAAGAATTTCTCGGGATCGACAAGCTCGCCGTTATACAGAACGCCGTAGCCGTCTTCCCGGGAACGCCGGACGAGTATTATCGAAGTGATCCCGCCCTCCGGGGGCGGAAGCCCCTCGTTGATTTTCCCGCAGATTCCGTGCAGCGACTCCGCGAGCGGCATGAGGTCGTGTTCGAGGTCCGGCGCGTCGTTCCAACTGTTTGATTTCCTGTTTTTCACGTAAAACTGAGCGCAGCCGCCGATGAGATTTATGTAGCAGTTCTTTTCATGCTGCATCGCGCTCCCGGTGAAAACATCGAAGTCCTGAACGTCCAGCCATTCCGTGAGCATTTTCAAATCAATCATCCGAACGTCTCGCAGCCATGCCTGTCCGTGATCCGAACAAAGCACCAGCCGCGTTGAATCCCGGGTTCCGCCGGCATCGAGCTGCCTGAGCAGCGAAGTGATGCAGGGATCGATGGCTGATTTGAGGTAAAAAGACTGCCCTTCGTTTCCCGTGTGGTGGCCCCACGCATCCAGGCCGCCGAGATACAGCGTGAAGATATCCGGCTGCTCTCGTTTCTTCAGTTCCTTTTCCGCGTAGTGGTACGTCTGAGAGTCTATACGCTGGAAATTCACCACGCCCCGCGTGCTAAGCGCGAAATATATCATGTCCAGCCGGGATGGCCGCACCCACCTGCCCGCGCCTTTGCCTATCTGGTTGAAAATCACCGTGCTGCTCAGCCCGGCGGCGGCGGCGCGCTGGTATATCGTTTTCGCTTCCGGGTACATCTCCCGGTTGATCAGCCCGACATTGTCGCGCAGCGGCAGCAGCATCGTCGGCCAGCCGAAAAGCTTGTAGCCGTAAACATTCGCCGCCGTGTCGATGCTGTGAAGGTCCACGATCTGCGGGCTGCCGCCTGTCCTGTCCATCCAGCCGTTGCCGACGATACCGTGGTGCCTGACCTCGAGACCGGTGAAGATAGATGTCTGGGCGGGGAACGTCTCGGTAGGGTAAATCGTGGTTCCGTATCTTACGAAAGCTCCGTCATTAAATGCTTCGGCAAGCCCGGGCAGTTCGCCGTCTTCGAGCATGTTGTAAAATACGTCTCTTTTCAGCGCGTCAACAACAATGATAATGACCTTCAGTCGCTCGCTCATTCGGGGAATCTGTTGTCCCTGTTCTCGTTTGTTTTCTTTTTCTTGCGGTTAATGGATTTGCGCGGCTTGCCCTGCATGTCGAACATATCCATGTTTTTGCTTGCGGGCTTGTAATGAGGACACGAAACAATCTGTGCAGAGGAAGGCTGCTTGCATTCGTTAACGCAGGAATTGCATATCGGATCGTATTTCATTTAAACCACCTTCATCATTGAAAGAGTGATCCGAACGCAGACTGATTGCGCACGGGCGATTTATATTTTACACATAATATTTGATTCTGTATAATAACTTTTAACCAGCCTGTGATAGAATTTCAATGGAATATATCGCTGGTGGTCTTGTGTAATTGACCTTGGGAGATATAACAATAAACACATCCATGATAACACTGAGCAAAATTAACTAATGTGTAGAGGGAATTAAATGAGCCAGAATTCTCCGGATACGATCCTCGATAAACTTGAGATTGATGTGTCACGTGATCACTTTACGGCATACCTTCGGGTGAAACAGGGTGCGGAACCCGGGCTTGAAGATATTAAGAAGAGACTCAAAAACGAAAGAATCACTTACGGCATAAAAGATTATGAAAAAGTAAGCATTTTTCTGGACAACATGGACCTGTACGACAACACGCTGATAATCGCGTCGGGAAAACCTTTTACGAACGGTAACAGCGCGAAGATCGAGTTCCGGTTCGAGGCGGATTCAAGGTCTGAAATCGACGAGCATCTCGGCGGCGAAAGCAGCATAGATTTCCGGAGGGTCGGAACGATATCGAGCGTGAGAAAGGGCGACGTGGTCGCGGTGAAGACTCCGGCGGAGCAGGGCGAGGAGGGGATCACCATATACGGGCAGACCCTGCCCGGCGAGTGGGGGATGGACGTTATACTGAGCGCGGGCCCGAACGTGTCGCTTTCGAAAAACGGGATGGAATATATATCTGAGATCGACGGCGCGCCGATCGTCTCGAACGGGATGATAAGGGTTGACCCGATATACATCATCGAAGGGGATGTCGATTATTCGACGGGCAACATCACTTTTGATGGAACAATTGCCGTCAAGGGCAGCATTCTCGACGGCTTCGAGGTAAACGCGCGCGGAGACATAATAGTCGAGAACACGATCCAGAGCGCCAGGGTGGTCGCCGGCGGCGATATTGTTGTCAAACGAGGAATACTCACACGCGGCAAGGGCCTTGTTTCGGCGGAAGGAAATATTTTCGCGAAGTTCATAGAGAACTCGGTAGTGGAGTCGGAAAACAACATAGTCGTGGAAAACGCGATCATGAACAGCAGGGTGTATTGCAACGGCCGGATAATCGCCATGACCGAGGAGGGTTCGATTATCGGCGGGCAGCTTATCGCCCATGACAGGATTATATGCAAAAATCTCGGATCGCCGGCGCATCCCACGACAGTGGTGCAGGTGGGCTTCAAGTACGACGTTCAGAAAAAATATATTGAAGCGAGCACAAAGTTCCGGCAGGTTCAGAAACAGATCAGGCAGATTCAGAAAAATTACGAATATGTGTCCAAGACGGACAGTAACGATCTCGACAAACTGGGTGAGCTGCGCGGGAAGATGATCAAGCTGATAAAGGTCCAGGACCAGATGAAGGAAGACCTGGCTGAAATCGCGGCGCGAAGGGTCTTCAACCAGTTCAGCATGATCGAGATCGAGCAGGCGCTTTACCAGGGCGTTCATGTGCTTATAGGGGACAGCAGGTACCAGGTCCAGAAGGAAGCGAAATACGCGAGCTTCAAGTGGGACAGCGAGGATAAATCCATGTACCTGACCTCGTTCGATGAAACGGGACAGGGGCTGCGCAAAGGCTCGTCTTCCAAGGCGAGAACGGTGCTGATTATCGACGACTCGAAATCGGTCAGAAAAACCCTCGGCATGATCCTCGAGAGGATGGGGCTAAGTGTTGTGGATGAGGCCGAGGACGGCGAGATCGGGGTCGAGAAATACAAACAGCATAAACCCACCATTGTTACATGTGACATTGCGATGGTGAACATGAACGGGATTGAAACGCTGAAAGAAATCAGGAAGTTGAATCCCAATGCAAAGGTCGTGATGATATCGTCGAACAGGGACAAAAACAAGGTCCTGGACTGTGTGATGAACGGGGCCAAAGACTATGTGCTCAAACCTTTCGTTCCGGCGAGAGTAACTACAATAATCAAAACAGTATTGGATGACTGAACAATGCCAGAATCATTTTTTTCGAAATCCGACATGAGCAAGCTGATGAGCATAGCCATCGAGGAAATGAGCGAGATTCACGAAGATATCATTAAGGAGTGCGGTGTTCTGGAAGCAGGCAATGCCACTGAGGACACGATCAGGAATTTAAAGCGCCATTTTCACACGGTTGGCGGCAGCGCCGGGCTGGCCGGGCTTAACGACATAAGCGCGGTTGGCGTTGAGGGCGAAGTCTTTATGGGTAAGAACGAATCGGCGCCGGCAGCAGAGATACTGCCGGTGATAAAAGAATTAGCCGCGCGGCTAAGGGAGCTAATTGATAAAACCCAATCAGGGGGGTAGCGTACTGATGAACAGTATGGACAAATCGGCGGCGGAACTTGAGTTCGAGTTGAGATTTGCCAATTTCAAGCTTGAAATTATTCAGGAAATCGCGGCGAGCCTGGTTCAGTCGAACAACCCGCTGGACGCCATCAGCACAATAATGGATCGAATTTTTACCCTCGTGGAAATGGAGGGGGCGTCGGTCCTCGTTCTCGATGAAAAAGGCAGCAGCCTCAAGTTCCTTGTCGTCAGGGGCGAGAAGGAAAAAGAGCTTACCGGCGTGGTAATGGATGCCGGGAAAGGGATAGCCGGCAAGGTTATAGAAACCGGCCAGCCCGTGCTTGTTCAGAACACAGATGAAGACAAGGCGTTTTACAGGGAAATCGACGAAACGATCGGTTATAACACGCAATCGCTCATAGCCGTGCCGCTGAAAACAAGCGAGCGGGTTCTCGGGGTTCTCGAAGGTGTAAACATAGATGACGAAGAAGTAAAATCACCGGTCGGCCTGACGGATGTTTTCGAAACGATAGCAAGCCTTATCACGGTGTCGCTGGAGAATGGAAGACTTCTTGAGAAGCTGAACCATGAGCTTGAAATAAACAGGAAACTGCTCGAAATCAGCCGGGCAATCAACAGCGGGCTGGATATGCCCGAGACATTCGATGTGGTTGTCGGCTCATTGATGAAGGCGCTTGCATCGGAGGCGGCCTCCATGCTGCTGCTGGACGAAAGCGGAACAAACCTCGAGTTCTTTGCGGCGGACGGCGACAAAAAAGATTATTTGAAAAAAGTCACTATCCCGATCGAGAGCGGGATTGCCGGCTACGTTGCGAGAACGGGGACGCCGGTTATTTCGAATGACGTTTCGCAGGATGAAAACTTCGATGGCTCGATAGACAGAGAGACCGGTTTTCATACCAGATCGGTTCTCTGCGCTCCGATGATCGCCGGGGATAAAATGATCGGGGTTCTGGAGGTCATGAATAAACTGAACGAAGTCCCGTTCAGCGAAGAGGATCTCCACTTGCTCGAAACCATCGCGAATGAATCGGCCTACGCCATCAGGAATCGCCGCGGGCTGTAATCTGCGCTGCCGCGCCGCCGGGGACGGCAGGAGCAAACATGGTTGCGTGTGGTTTCTGAACGGCATATTAATGAGTGGATTCCCACCTCCTCGGCTGTTGAAAAATCCTGTTCTGTCATTCTGAGGAAGCATAGCGACCGAAGAATCTCTGACTAATCGCTCCCATCGTCTCG
>DAOSYA010000107.1:0-6557 GCA_035380865.1 bacterium | reverse complement strand
ATGTATTCGCCGGCGATGTGCCCGGCGAGAATTTTCAATATCATGTCATGACCTTTTTCATTGAAATGAATCGGGTCCAGCCTGATTTCCGTTGCATCGATGCCGGAAAGCTCTTTTCCAAGATCCAGGGTCTCCACGTCCCGGTCCGCCGCCCAGTCGGTCAATATTTTATAAAACTGTGTTTTATCCTCCTGTATCTTGAATGGCTGAATCTTTTCTCCCGACAGGTCGGGGGAAAAAAGTATCAATATTTTCGCGTTTGACCCGGCAGCGTTTACATAAATCGAGTTTATATTTTTCAAGGGCTCTTTTCGATTTTCATTGTTAGGGTTTCGCCCGGCTATAATCGCCCGGATGCTCAGATACTGGTACAGCCGCGAATTCAAAATCAGGAATTTATTTATGGCTAAAGGCAGAGGAATTGACCTGATAAAGCCTTTTTCCGTGTAAACTCCGGCATCGTAGACAACGTTATCGACTACAACATAATCTGCCAGATCGTCTTCCCAGGCATGAATTATTACCAGGTCCGGTTTTGCATGAACGCCCATTAAGTCAAACGCGGCATCTTCCTCACTGATGCCGTATCCCGGCTGGGAAAGATCCACTACTTCTGTTTCTTTTCCTGTTATTTTTTCCAGCTCGTTTCCAAGCCTGCTCATGTAGGTGTTCTTTGAATCAATGCCCGAGCCGAACATTATGGAATCACCCAGCCCGACTATCCTGAAACGTTCCTCATTCTTTCCGGCTTCCTTCGCAACATTTTCCAGGTCTTCACTGTGTTGGTTCCATAGAATAACCCCGTTATGTTCCCTGTATTGAAATTCATTCAGATCAATTTTTGAGAGATAAAGCGGTCCCGGCATTTCGATCCTGGCGATGAATTCCGAGATGGCCAGTCCGGCAGTTATTCCTATCAAAATGGCAAGCAAGTTGAAGACCGGCTTTTTTTTCATTATAACCTCTCTCTTGTGTTGAAACCGGGGCGGAAAAACTGCCGCGATATTTCATAACATGGCTGTGTATACGTGTTATCAACCGCTTTTCTTTTATCCGTCGGCCCGGTCGTATGGTCCCGAAGGTGTTCCGATCCTTTCACGAGGTTGCCGGGAGATATGTTCTGAAATACTCTCAGGTGGTGTCAGGTTCCACATTGTTCCTGAAAAAGTCTTCGAATTCTTCGTCGCTCATCGGTTCCGGGATACACTGCCCGGTATTGTTTTCTATTCTTTCTGCAAGCTGTCGAAACCTGTCGGCGGTATCCGAATCCGGAGAGAACTCGACAACTGTTTTGCCGGCTCGCTCGGCGTTTATCATTTCTTTGCTCCAGGGCATCAGGAACACCGTCTGCGATCCGAGCCTGTCGGCGAACCTGGCGAGTATTTCCGTTTGAATCCCCGAACTTCTCTGGTTGCCGATGAAGCCTCCCAGTCTGACTTTACCGGTTCTGGCGTATCTGAGTATACCGCGGCAGATGTTGTTCGCAGCATAAAGAGACATCATTTCGCCGGAGATAACGACATAAACCTCGTCTGCGAATTTGAGCCTCATCGGCGCGGCAAATCCACCACAAACGACATCTCCCAGGACATCGAAGAATATATAGTCGTAATTCCGGTCCAACAGCTTGAGAGACTTGATAAGTTCCATGGTCTTAATGATGCCGAGCCCCGCGCAGCCGGCGCCCGGCTCGGGTCCGCCGACTTCAATGCAGTCGATTCCAAAAGAGCCGCTGAATACGAGTTCATCGGCCCTGATTTTTTCAGGCCGCTTTTCCCGCAACAATTCGACTGCGGTCGCCGGGCGGTTACCGCCAAGAAGACTGCGGGTTGAATCATGCTTCGGGTCGCAGCCCACCTGGAGAACCTTTTTCCCCGCTGCCGCCGCAACTACGCTCAGGTTAGATGCGATAGTGGATTTTCCGGAGCCGCCTTTGCCATAAAATGCTATCTGTCTCATTTAGTATTCCCTGTGTTTCTCCGAATGAAAAGGCCTGTCAATGTCAATGAATTATAACTGCAAGCACGGAGATTATCAACGACGAGTATACAGGCATAACCGTTCAGCGGAGGCGGTCATTCTTGACTGTTATGTATGCTGAAGTTAGAATGCATAAGCGATATTTATATACGATGATATGGGGCGGTAACCGGGCGCCGGCATCTTTATCAGGCCTGTTGTTAATCGGCAAACAGCCCCGTTTTTAAGTATGAGAAGAAAATACGATCACGCGAAACTGTCACAGAGCGCCTGTCTGCTTGAAGGACTCTGTATTTGCCTTATGAGGACAGACGGTAACTTCGCAGTGATAATTCACTCTTATCCTGACTGCGCCAACGTTATCCCGAAAGGTATGCTCGGACAATTACCCGGGCGGTTTTTCTGCACAAATCTGCGCGAGAGCGATGTCATGTCCGGCACGACAATGGACAGGCTGCAAGAGTGTGTGAAACTTGTGGCGGAAGTGGAAAATCCGGATGCCGTCTATGTGTTCGGAAGCTGTCTCTCGGAACTGATAGGAGACGACATCGAAAGCGTGGCCGCCGCAGCCGCCGGGGAACTGTCAACCACGGTCATAGCGGTAACATCGTCCGGGCTGGATGACACTTCGCAGAAGCGGGTTATAGACAGGCACGCAGAGTTGATGTACTGTGCGGCCCGAACCGGCCCCGGAACACAGAAGCCGTTAACCGTGAACCTGATCGGGCTGCCTTATGATGACGGAGAGATTGAGGAGATACTTGCAGAAGCGGGAATCGGAGTGAATGTTCACCTGAACGAAAAATCCAGGATGTCTGATTGGATCAAGCTGCTGTCCGGCGCATTGAATGTCGTTCTTGACAAAGAGTTGTATTCAAACCTGACGGGAAGAATGAAAGCGGAACACGGCACGCCGCTTATCGAGGTTCCAATACCCGCCGGGGTTAAAGGGACGGACAGTTTTTTTCTGAAGATCGCAGCTCATTTCAAAAGAAAATCTCAAATGAAGTCGGTAATAGAGGAAAAGAGAAAAGAGGCATTTGAGGCTGTGGCCCGCAAAAAGGCGGATTGGAAAGGGCTTAAGCTGGCTTACAATATAGGCACGGATCGGAACTATATTCCGCATATCACAGCACGGAACGGGCTTTGCGAGGTCGATTTTTTCAGGGAACTGGGGTTCGACGTCACTCTTCTCATACAGGGCAGCCCGGAACCCGACCGTGTTCTTTTTATATCAAGGTTGCTGGACGAAATGAAAATCACAGCAGACTTTGACATCTTTGTCGACAATGTATCGATGACTCCCGCGCTGAAAAAAAAGAACTACAACCTGGTGTACTGCGTGGGAGCGATGGCGGAGATGGTGAGGCCGACACAGGTTCCAATGATAGCGCTGGGCAGCCTCAGGACAGGATACAACGGTTGTTTGTATAATCTGGGCTTGATTGAAAAAACACTTGAAGGCAGGCACGATTGAACCCGGGCAGGGGAATCGAGCGGAGGGATAGTTGAGCGAAAAACCCGATGACAGGCTGAATGAGTTTCGAATTCCCATGATGAACCATGCCCGTTATTTCGGTGTTTTTATGGCGAGCCATTCAATACCGGATTCGATTCTGGTTCTGCACAAAGGCACGGGCTGCAAAATGAAAGGCAGCTCACATATTTCCGATCTTTTCCACGAAAGCTTCAGCCAGATTTGCTGGACGGAGGTATCGGGCGTCGATATTCTGAACGACAGCCATGCGATGATAGAAGACACGGTGCTGACAGGATACGAAAGGCGCAAGCCGGGCATAATAGCGATAACGACGTCCAGCGTGATAGAACTGACCGGTTTTGACATGAGAGAAAGTGTCGAAGCGCTTCAACCGAAAATAGCTTGCCCCCTGGTTTTTGTGCCGACATCGGGCTATGAAGGCGACATGTACGACGGGATAGCCGACTTCACAATGGCGCTTGCGGAGTTCGTGGACTGGACAAAGGAGCCGGAGCCGGGAACTGTAAATCTTTTCGGATACCCGTTCGAAAGATATGAAATGGATCACGGGGCAAATATCAGGGAACTGAAAAGGCTCATCGAAACAATCGGTCTTAGTGCGGGGTCGTGGTTTTTTTCCGGGCAGAGAGGGGCAAAACTGCTATCCGCGCACAGGGGTGCCGTCAATGCCGTATTGCCGTACTTCAATCAGTACAAAGACAAACTTGAGAAGAGGAGCGGACGGCCTTCGGTTGCTGTTGATCTGCCCATGGGCATAACCGGAACCGCAACATGGCTGCGAAGCATCGCCGATGCCGCGGGCGCCGACAGGGAAAAAACAGAAAGTTTCATAAAGCACGAAACTGACAGAACAAAAATCCTGTTGGACATCGCAAAGAGATTCATTGGAGAAAATATGGCATGCATCATCCAGCCGACGCCACTCGCGGCAGGTTGCGCCGCACTCATTCTCGAACTTGGCCTGGACCTGAAAAACGTTGTGCTTCTTGACTCCTCGCTCGGGGGGAGAAAAGAATTCCTGTCCGCGCTTTCCCGGCTGACCACGGCGGATATACCGGACGACCTGAACATACTGGAGAATCCTTCATGGAAAACGGTGTCCGAACTGCCGGAATTTCACCGCGACAAATCCAAACGCCGGCCTGCTATCATCATTTCCCCGAGTATTGAGATGGATCAGCAACTGATGTTCGAACTCAGCGTTGTCGAACTTGGATCACCCTCATATTACAAACACATGATCTACCCATCACCATATCTCGGATTCGAAGGCGCGGTAGCGCTGACGCAGCGCATCATGGACGCAGCATCTTTCAGGCACTGAATGTAAGAAAGCGTTTTTCGCATTGTATAGGTGTGACACCGGTTTCCGGAGAGGAATTTTAAAAAGAATTTTAGAAATACGGACATGAAAAGTTACTACTTGCTGGTTATCCTCATATTCCTGGTGTACGTCTACAGTGACTTTGTGCGTGAAGCGCAGCGCGGGAAAAAGAACTACTCGATATATGCGCTTTTATCAGCGATTGCAACGCTTGGATTATGTGTATACCTGGCAGTTGCCGGTCTGGTTAAAGCCGGAGTTTTCGAGCCGTTCTGGTTTGAAGATATATTGTGATAGATGTATCTGTTGTGTGTATACTGGTTTTTTTGTGGAAAACGAGAAAGACCGGTCGGCGCGAGTTGTATTTCGGAATAGCCGCCATTTTGATATTTTCGTTTCTATCGCTGTTTGTAACCGAGCTGATTCTAAGGGTTTATTATGTGGATAATTTAAGCGACAGCAGAATAGGAAGAAAATTCGTCAGGCACTATAACACCGATGTCGGCATTATGCTGCATAAACCGATGCCCGGCAGGGAAAAACTTGCTGAGTTTTATTCGAATGGAGTAAATCTCGAGAAAGCTTTCCAGCTGCGTGATCAACACGTCGTCCCGTCGCCTGAGAAGGAGGAAGGAGAAAAGCGGATTGTTTGGCTGGGGGATTCGATGACCGAAGGCGCACAGGTGTCAAACGAAGAGCGGTTTTTGTCATTGCTGGAAAAAAGCACCGGCCAACCTCACTACTCGCTGGCCGTGGGAGGCACATCGACGGATTTCGCGAAGGTGATGATTGATAGATATTATGACGTATTTAAGCCGGATATTGTTATACTTGGGTTTTACCCGCTGAATGATTATGAAGAATTCGGGCGGCAGTACTCCGATTGCGGGTTCGCTTCTCTGTTCGAGCCGGACGGCGACGGATTCCGATACGCTTGCGTTGAGAATAAAAAATCACTGTTTTACAGCTTTTTCTTGCAGCCGCCCGATATGCTGTTTCATTATGCGGCATATTGGACGGTTCTGGGAAATGTTCTTATAGAGGCAAGGAAAGAATTGTATTTTAGAATAGCCGAAAAGTATTATTACAAACCGAGCTATTTTCACCCGGCGCGCGACTTCAAAAAGCTTTTCGAAAACAATGACTTGAAGGGGGATGTATTTATCTTCTGAAAAAGCTGTTTGTTCAATGGTAAGCGAGATAAATAAGGATGTAACCGCAAAAGGGGGGCTTTTCGCTGTTGTAATGATTCCTTATGTGCTTGGAGATAGAAAATACAGCTCGGAGCCTTTTGATGTTTATCCTCCTCAGTATTGCGGCAATGCGTTTGTGGATTGTATGAGCCGTAATGAAATTCCATTTTTGAACCTGCATGAAGCTTTTGACGATGCAAGCCTGGATGTCAATGATAAGAATACGGTTTTCCTTTTCGACCGCCATTTTAATGCCGGGGGCCACGAGAAGGCGGCGGAACTGCTGTTCGCGTTTGAAAGGAATTGCTGAAAAAACGCATAATCGCAATGATAATGAGATAATCGCACCATAAATTTCTATGACATTAGAAGTGTTTTCCCGCATATAGTATGGCGCCTAACCAGTTTGAGGAATCGTAACGTAAATCTCAATATATTGATTATCAGGATAAAAATAGAATAACTATAGTGATTCTCAAAAATAAACTTGAATACATGCACAAAGGAATAGCTTTGTGCATGGCACACTATCTTTGTATTTGTGATTTCTGATCGAGTT
>DAOSYA010000106.1:0-6692 GCA_035380865.1 bacterium | reverse complement strand
TATTATCAGCCTTATCACGATTTTTAACCTGCGCTGGTGAGAAATGCAGGTTAACCCGTATGAACATTTTAGGACAAAATCCGAGTATCAACAATAACGAAACCATGCCGGAACCGATTTTGATTCATGCACATAGCAAAGCTTGTGCATGCCACCCTGCAATTTCTGCCTGCCATTCTCTTGATAAAACCCGGAAATAATGATTTGCTTAAAATATAACAATTGAACATTACCGGTTTAAATAGTAAAATTCCAACGGGCGAAAACGGAAAATGGAGAAAAGTAATGGCTGATTTCGAAACGGGTTTTGTAACACAGCTGACCGAGCGAAGCATCGACCTGATGGACCGAAGAAGCATCAGCGCGGAACAGAAAGACGCTTTCCGTGCAATACTGGACAAAGTAAGCGTCATGGATGAAAAAGCCGGTTCCAAAGATATTCTGTCTTCGCTTGTCGCGGACGAGATTGCGCTTCTGTCAAAAATCCACGGGCTGGCCGAGACCGCTGTTGTAGAGAATCTGGACACCGAGGGCGCATACAACCTGTTGCAGCAGCCGGGCTCCTACGCAGACCTGAACAACGATGGTTTCCTGCGCGTGGGAAAAGCGTTGACATGGACTTTCCCGCCCCCGAACGCACCTGAAAACGTAAAAGACGCATGGGCCGAGCTGACAGCCGGTATGACCGAGATGGAATCAATGCTGTCGATGGCACCGTTCATGGCGATCGAGGCAGCCGCAAACATCAAATATGATGCATACGGAACACCAGTCGGAATAACCGGGCCGGGAGAACCGGGCTACCGGAACATCTACTCGGAGGCCGGTTTCAGTTACAAAGGCCTCGTTCAGCAGTGCCTGGATAACCTCGAAATCGGCCGCTCTTATATGTCGCTTGAACAATACAACAAGAAACACGAAATGCTGGAAAATTTCCTCGCACTGCTCGACAGGCACGGTGTTGCTTAACGGTTTTTATGCTGCGCCTGCTCATTATAAATTCCACACTGATCCATGAAGAGAGATTCCCGGTGGATGAGTTTTGAGCAATACTCTAAACGACAAATTCGACAAAACCGATGCGCAACAAATAGCTATTTATTTTGCTTCAACCTATCTTTCATGCATTAAAAACATGCTATAATAAAGGATGGTATATCCAAAAAAGAACTGGCCGGCGAATCGATTACAGCAATGGATAAGTTAAAATGCGGAGCCACATATGTTTTGCTTCTCATGGTTGCTGTATTGCTCCAGCCGGGATGCTCATATAATAAACCCACTGATATCAAAAAAATCGTATACGATGTAAACAGGCCTGAGTGGATTAAAAGCTCCTGCACAAAGAACATTCCGGAAGAAATCCGGAACAAGCCCGTGGAGGCGGTAAAAACAATCGGCGGGCAGGCATGGCTGGGGATAACCGACTTCGGGCTGGCGAGATATGATTTCGAGCCCGAAAAATGGACACTGTATCCTGTCGAAACAAGCCAGAAGCTGTCAATAAAGAGCATAATCGGGACGGAGAAAACCATATACTGCGCAACATCGGGACTGGGGCTGCTTATATTCGAGCCTGAAACGGGCAGGGCGCGTTTTGTCAGCCGGCCGAAAAACAAAGCCGCGAACAGGCTCAGCGGGATAGCTCATTTCAAAGACAGAATCTGGTATACGTCCTCGGGCGGGCTTTATATTTATAACATTGCGGACGATTCGGTCGAGCAGATCGATTCCAGGGTTCATCGAGGTGTCAGCAGATGGAAAAACCAGTTATGGGCTATACGATATCATCCCGGTGAGCTGCCCGCCCTGAGGCTGTTCGACATGGAAACCGGCGACGATCTCGGAGAATGGCAGATCAGCGACAGTTATTATTCTCTACCTATCATCAGCGCCGATGAAAACACCGTGGTAATATCCACCCTTAACGGAGTTTTGCTTTTCGACAAGGCAAAAAAAACATTTACCCCGATAAACAAGCCTGAATCCTTTCCGCAATTCATAACAAAATTTCTTTACAGGTTCGGGGACCGGCACCTCGCAGGCACTTTTACCGGGATAGCAAGCTATGATTCCAAAACTAAAGAGTGGCTTTACATCGACCGCAATTCGGGAATACCCAAAAGCCCTGTTTTAAGCATGGATTCATACCGGGACAAGCTTATAATCGGATTCGGATGCGGTGTTTTCATAGCAGGCCCCGATGAATGGGAACAACTGGCCTACATAGCCCGGGAACGCGATCGCGGTAAAAGCGAATCCGAATCCATCGGGCACAGCGCGGAAGATACTTACGAGTGGATTCACCTGACCGTTCAGGACAATCTGCAGCACAACATGCTGTTTGCAATTGCCGCAAACGCTGAAGAAGCGTGGATAGGTTCGCAAATCTACGGGCTGACCCGGATATCCCTGGAAGACCTTTCGGTGTCCAGCTATTTCCCGGAATCCACTTCGGGAAGCAGGCCGTTCGTCACGCCGATTATGGAAATCCAGCTGGAAAAAAACCTGGTCTGGCATGCCGGGTATTTCAGATGGGGAATATTCGACACCGATAAAAAGGAATGGATAAAAGACAGCCCGCTTCATGAAGAAATAAAGGACAGCAACGCAGAAGCGCTCTGGATAAGCCCGGATAAAACATGGATGGGTATCAGGAAAGAAGGCCTGCGGGTTCTCGACCGCAAAACCAATAAGTGGGAATACTTCAAGGGCGATAATTTCATGCTCAGCAAATGCCTGACCGATATTGTTAAATCCGGGAACACGATCTTGCTTGCTTCCGACATGGGGATAAGCAAATACAATTACAACAAGAAAAATTTCGACGTTGTGAAAGCGGGAATTTTTGATATAGAAAGCATGATTTCAGAAGGCGACACGCTCTGGATCGGGACAAGGGAAAGAAGCCGGGCGGCCTGTGAAAGCAACACCGGGTTTTTCAGCTACAATCTCAGAACACGTCACAAGATGCAGTTTAACCGGATATTCCAGGAAAGCCCGAAATGCATCAACAGGATTTACGTGGACGGGCCGATTGTGTGGATAGCTTCACAGGAAGGCGTTTTTACATACAACAGGATGACCGGCAGGCTGAAAAGATTCTCGAAAGAATCCGGTCTCGAAGCGGGGGATTATCTCTCTATAACGGTCGGAGGAAACAAAATCCTGGTCGGTACGGACGAAGGTCTTTTTATCAACGATACAATACGATTCAACAGGCTTGCCGACAAAAAAACCTTTGTCGCGGCGTGGCAGCTCGAACAAGACGGCAAATACCTCAAAGCCGCTGAAACATACAGCAAGCTTCCGGCCCATGGCACGCCTTCGCTTGATAATATTATCAAATACAGAATCGCAAAATGTATGGAGCTCGGCGGCGACGTTGAAAACGCTCTCATACTCTACCGCGAACTGCTCATCGAGTATCCATTGCTCATTCTCGACCTCGAGAGCATTTTTTCCAGCGTTAAAGGTTATATCGCTTACCTTGACATGATATACAATACCATGGAAAAGTATGAAAAAGATTCTTTTCAGAGAAGACTTTGCGAAACGTTCATAAGCAATACAGATATCCCGCTGAAAAGACTTGCCATAAACGCTGAAAAGAGGAAAAATTTCAAAGGCGCCTCTGAATACTGGCAGAGTATTCTTGAAAGCAATGCTTCGGGAGAAGCCAGGGAGGAAGCGGCGTCACGGCTGCGGCGATTGATATCCGAGAATCTCATTCCGGGTAAACAATAAACATGAAAAACGAATATACCAGCTCAAACATCAGAATCCGCCTCAGGACAAAAATAATTATCCTCGTTGTCTCTCTGCTGGTAATCTGCATGTCGCTTCTATCGCTTTTAAGCTACAGGAGCATATTGATTACAAGGCACGGAATAGCAAATTCGGAAATGAGAAGAATTTCTTCGCTCATCGCAACCGTACACACCATGAATGAATCTCCCGAGTGGGAATTCACGCAGGATTATATCAAAACAATTATCAGCCTGTATTCGAGCGCAAACGAGCCCGATTACCTGGATCTTCTTTATGTAACCGTCAGGGACGAAAAAGGCGCGGTCAGGGCAAAATCCATTGACTATGCCCTATCGAGAAATCACAGGATTCAACTCAACAAGGCAACCAACTCGCAAATAGACATTCAGGGTCAGCCGGAGGGGTTTGACGGCGAATCGATAACCGTTGCTAACGTCGAGCGGCTGCGCATGCCGCTGCGTGTCAACGGGATGTACAGGGGGGAAATAGAAGTCGGTTATTTCGTCAAGAAAATGGCGATGGAAGAGCGGGCCGCACTGCTCAGGAACATTACGCTCCTGCTGATCCTCAGCGGGCTGGGAATCATTGTCACTATTTTAATCGTGAACAGGATCGAAAGGCCGATCAGGGAAGTAATCGCGGGTATGGAAAAAGTGTCCGGCGGAGACCTCGGCGTAAGGCTCGACGTCTATACGCAGGACGAAACCATGCTGCTCGCAAGGGGCTTCAATGAAATGGTGAGCGACCTTGAAAGGATCGGCAAAGAAATCGAGCAGAAAAACATTACCATCGCCGAATCCGAGCAGAGATACAGAACCCTTACGGAATCATCCAAAGATATCATTTTCATAATCGACGAAAACCTGATTATCAAATATGTAAACACTAATACGCTTAACCTCTTTAACGCGGACCAGGCCGATATAGACGGAACCCCATTATCGGAAATTTTCGATTCAGACGAATACCGGATCTATTCGGAACATATTCTTGAAGCGCTGAAAACGGGCAAGCCGGCCAGGTTCGAAGGAGACGTCCACTCGGTCGAACACGACCTGAGCCTGGACACGCTTCTCGTGCCGCTGAAAGACGAGAAAGGGATCGCCCACTCGGTCATGGGAATGTCGCGAGACATCAGCGAGCGCAAGAAAAGAGAAGAAGATATCCAGAAATTCATGGCGCTTGTGGAAAACAGCGGCGACTGCATAGCCATGACTTCGCTCGACGGTGGCCCGATCTATATCAATCCATCCGGAGAAAAGCTGCTCGGCGTCAACAGCAAAAATTCCAATAACCATACGATCTATGATTTTGTGTCCGATGAACAGAGATTGAAGGACAAAATCGTTCCGTACGTTCTCAAACACGGCATGTGGCAGGGAGAAGGCTCGCTGAAGAATATTGATACGCTTGAAACAATACCCGCCGCCATTTCCATGTTCACTGTAAACAGTCCCGGAACGGAAGAACCAATGTGTTTTGCAACCATCATACACGACATGCGCGAATACAAAAAAGTCGAACACGAAAAGCAGGCTCTGCTCCGCAATCTTTTCCAGTCTCAGAAAATGGAAGCCGTCGGGACTCTCGCGGGCGGGATCGCGCACGATTTCAACAACGTGCTCGCCGTCATCATCGGAATCACGGAACTCGCCAGGAAAACGCTGCTGCCCGAGGATCCCATCCTCGAAAAATTCGATAAGATCCATGACATGTCGCTCCGCGCGAAAGCGCTCACCCTCAAGCTGCTTTATTTCGCCCGAAAAGACAAGCTCGAATCCGCACCCGCTTCTCTTAATTCTATTATTAAGGATGCCGCCGATCTGTTCACAAAGGGGCTTAAGCATAATATCCAGGTCGAACTTTCTCTCGATGATTATCTACCCCTGGTGGATGTGGACACAAACCAGATACATCAGGCGCTGCTTAATATCCTGCTCAACTCGGCGGATGCACTGCCCGACAATGGAAAAATCACAATCGAAACAAAGCTTAAATACATCGACGGCGATGATTTGAGCAAATACAAGGATTTGAAGCCCGGGGAATATTGCTCGGTCGCCATCAGGGACAACGGAACAGGGATTGAGGAGGACAGGCTTGAAAAGATTTTCGAGCCGTTCTTCACAACAAAAGAGAAGGGCCATGGGACAGGCCTTGGCCTCTTCGTCACGCTGGGAATAATCAGAAAGCACAACGGTTCGATTATCGTCGATTCCGAAGCCGGCGAATTCACCGAGTTTACTATTCTGATCCCCTCGACGGACAAAAAACCGGCCGAGGTACCGGAAGCCGAAAATATTAAAACCGGCAACAATGAAACCATTCTCCTGATAGACGACAACGAGGAATTCCTTAAAACGGCGGAACAGATGCTCAGGCTCATAGGATACAACCCGGTTTGCATCAATTCCGGCATGAAAGCCATAGACCTGTTTGAAGCCGATCCATCGAGATTCGACGCGGTGATACTGGATATGATCATGCCCGGGCTTTCCGGTAAAGACACTTTCATCTGCCTGAAAGAAGCCGATCCGAAAGCGCGGATTTTCCTGTGTTCGGGATTCAGCATCGACGGCGAGGCGGAGGAACTCATGCAGAACGGCGCCTGCGGGTTCCTGCAGAAACCTTTCTCTATCAACGAAATCCGGAAAAAACTCGGCGCGGTATTCGAGATCGTATAATAAGCCTTATCTGCACAATCCACATCATAGCGCTTCGTTTTATGTGAATATCTGTACTGCCCCTGAAAAAAAGTGAAAATCTGTAAACGGCAGGCTTTTGCATATCCGAGCCGCAGGCGGATCAGAATTTTTGACTCTACCCCGGATTTCTCACAGAGAAATCCGGAAAATCGCGATAGAGTCTGTTGAAAAATGTTAACATAGATCGTTTGTCATCCTGAGCGCAGCGAAGGATCT
>DAOSYA010000105.1:0-6744 GCA_035380865.1 bacterium | reverse complement strand
CAGGGTTGTGGGTGGCACCCGGCGGCATTCCCACGCGGAGTCTATAAATAGGAGCCTGGGAATGAGTAAAAATATTCTTTGGTGTGCCATGCACAAAGCGTCATTCTTTGTGCGTGCAAACCTCAATGTTTCTTGTTCTCGTTACGATGCTCCGCGTCGTAACGCGATAGCCGGGCGCTCTGCGCCCAAGATTATATGGAAATGACAGGTGGGATTAATGAACGCGGAGCGTTCAGCCGGGAATTCATTCCCGGCTCATAATAAAACGACGCGGCGATGAATCGCCGCACTCCAAAAAAAGCTTCTTTTGTACTCACTTCGTGGACGGCTCAATCCTGGAAATACCCGGGTATATCTTTTGTCATGTTATTGCGAACAACGCGGCAATCCCGACCGTGCGGGCCGGTCTGAATCATGCACAGAGCAAAGCTTGTGCATGTCACCCGGCGCAGCAGGATTGGCCTTCTCGCGGTTTTCCGGATTTCTCACAGAGAAATCCGGGCTAATTGCCACATTGTCCCCGGCGTGAGCGCAGAGACAATGGAAGCACCCGGCATGAGCATAAAAAAAGCGCCCCGCGTTGCCACGGAGCGCTTGTTGTTTTTCAATAAAACTTAAACTTATCAGTCGAGGTTGGTATGTGTACACATCGACTGACAGGTTCTGGGCTCCACACACGTATCAAGCGTAAGCGAATCCCCGTCGTCACAATCGGTATCGGACGAACATTCCAGCAGTTCGCTGTACGGCGCTGTGCAAACCCCGTCCAACTCGTAGTATGAAAGCCGGTAGCTTTCTCTCGTTTCACCGACAGCCATATTGTATGTAGACAACTGAATCATGACTCTACCTACTCCATCCGCATAATACATGATATCGCGTTCGCCGCCGCCCAGATCAAGAACAATTACCAGGACGTTGTTATATGTTCCAGATGGTGTCTCAACCGTATCCACTATCGAATAGAAAGTGGTTTCGAGATCGAACGGTTCTGCAGCGCCGCCGCCGGGCAGCTGAATGTTTACTGTCTGAGTCCATCTGTCACCTACCTGGATCGTCGGCGGAGCTATCACGAAATCCGGCGAGAAGTCATACTCTCCGATAACCGGGAAATCTTCCTTGACTTTGGTGGTGACAAACTTGTTCCGCATTAATCCGCTTGTCGCATCGAAATAGTCGTAAACATTGTATCCTTCCATCCCATCTTCAATTATGTAGTTCACATTGGAATCAATGGTTTCGGTGCCTGTGATTCTTAAAGTATGATCGAACGCATCCTGGGTCTCTACATTTCCGTAACCCCAGACATTGCCTTCAGCCATCGGGAAATAATCCTGTGTGGTGTAAGTGTCACACCAGCCCGCCGTCGAAGACGAGCACGCAGAGCCGACTTTATAGTATTCAATGGTCTCGCTCCCGCTCTCGCAATCCTCAGATTCATAATCTATGCAGACTGTTTCGTAAGCCAGTTCGCCGATTCCGTTGGCGAGCCATGAATGCTCGATCTCACCTTCAGATTCCTTGAGAATATAAATGTGCAGAATATCGCCGGTGTAACTGACACGCGGGGTTTCATAAAGATCATTGATACCCACAATTACAGCTTCCGCTTGCGAGGTATCAATCACGTTACCGTTCGGGTCGAGCCTTGTGAAAGACACCGAATGGATATCACCCGGCATCATACCATTGGGTATCATCAGAACCGGCTCGGAAAACTTGTACAAACCTACGTCGTAGTCCGTTTCTTCCGGATCCCATTCTTCCTCACCGTAATAATAAACGCCTTCGCTCGTGGAATAGAACAGATCGGCATCCATGTGGTAATCGAACCTATATCCCGTGAATGTATCGGTGGCATATGTGGTTACATGAACCATTGAATCTATCCCGCCGAGGTAATTACCATTCGAGTAGTAAGTGTTATCGTATCCCCTGACATCACCGTCGTTCATCGGCCAGTAATCCGTGCCGAGATCGTACGTCTGGCAGAACGCCGATGCCGAGGGAACACAGGTTCCGGCGACATTGTAGAATGCCAGATCCATCGTCGATTCACTCGCCGAGCCGAGCGCGGCTCTCTTGAGTCTTCCGAGATCTTCGGTTTCCTTGCTCGCAACCCTCGGGTAATTGTAATCATAAGATTCGACCATCTTAACCACACCTATTCCCGGCGCTATGTAAGTGGTTTTGTATGCAATCTCAGTATTGTATTCAGATGCGAAAGTCAGTTCCATGTAATACTTCAGGCAGTCGGTGAAAGTTCCCGCCGCCGTTGTTACATCAACGACCCCGACAAAAGTTCCTGTAGCCGTGATCGTCATGTTATCATATTCAGATACGCTGGCCCCTTCGTAAGTCCACTGGTCTCCGGCGCTCAAATTATCTTTATACATAAGTATCGCGGGCGAAAAAGTACTCGCGCCGTCGTTGTACATCATGCTGCCTTCGCCAACCAGCTTGACCCCTTCGCTGTCCATCGTATAAAACTGCTGCTGGAGATAACTCAGGTACCTGAACTCGGTTGTTTCGACGCCTTCAATGGTCTTGGAACCCATGGCCCTGTTAATATACACAACATCCTCGCTGCCGGATTCAACAACCAATCCCTCGCCGGAATAAGTGCTTGTATATCCCCATCTGTCTCCAACCGCCGACGGGAAGTAAGATGTCAACCCGGCTACCGAACCACCCGGTGTTACCGATATTATCGCCGTATCAGAAGCGGTTCCGGCTGTAGCGATAACCGCGCCATCACCGATATCGGTTGCTGTGAACAGTCCTGTTGAACTGACCGTTCCGATATCCCCGCTTACGCTCCACGTCGGGGGATAGCCGATAGCCAGTTCGTAGGAATTGCTGATGGCGGCTGTGAACTGCTCTGTGTCACCTTCCGGAACAACCGCAGTTGCAGGAGAAACCGAAACAAGCGCCGGCACAAGCGATTCGCTCATCTGCCTCGATGTAATGGCGGAATACGGAGCGCCAAGATAATCAACAGTTGCCTGGAAAGCATCCACAACCCAGGCGGGCACATAATTCAGCGTCAAATCATTTTCAGCCGCATAAATAATAGAAGCCTCGGCTACAACCGTGCTCTTTTCATCGACGAGCGCTTCCTGGCTCTGCCCTTCGATCACCTCTTCGATGATATACTTGAGCGTTTCCGTGGCTCCCGTGCTCCACTCCGCCGTCGCAACCAACAGGTGATTGGTTCCGATGGGAACTTCGAGCCCGATGATCTCGCCATATCCCACACCTTCGGTGAGCGTGATATCCACACTGGCCGTCACCGGATCGAACTCTGAGCCGTCCTCGTCATAATAACCGGTAACTGCAACATCCACAGCAACCGTTTCGCCTTCAGCCGCAACGACCCTGCCCGCCGATCTGCCGGTAAAAGTCACCCGGGCATCAACAAGAGCGCTGCCCGCCGATCCGGAGGCCGCTATCGGCGATGAGCCGCCGCCTCCGCATCCACTGAACAAAGCAAGGCCCATAACAGCTATCAGCATCGCTGAGACTGTAACAAATCCTCTTATTTTCTTCATGAATTTACCCTTCCCAATTAATTATTCAGTTACACTGTTTATTACACCCATTATTGAGGGGAATTTATATAAATATATACATCGACCGTTCCTGATTTGTAAATCCTCTCGACTTCATCGACAATGTCACTTGTTGTCTCTTCTTCGAGAATTCTGTCTATATTCTCAGTAACCTCTTCTGTTGCCTCTTCCGTCGTTTCTTCAACATCTACTTCAGGCGCAGCCTGCTCGGTTGTCTCGGTTTTCTCTTCCGTTTTTTCAGCTGTCGCGGTCTCTTTTTTCTCCTCGGCCTCTGCCTTTTTCTCTTCTTTTTTCTCTTCTACCGCGCTCGGGGCAGCCTGCTGCGCGACAGTTTTCACCTCTTTGGCATTCTGCTGGACTTCCTGTTTGATTTCAACCGGAATAGGCATCGGCGCCGACATCGTTCCAGCCGGGTCAACATTTACGGAAAGCCCCTCGGCCAGCGTAACTTCCACTCCGCCCGCCTCCACAACTACGCTTCCTTCAGACACGCCGAAATTGGCCTGCCCGCCGCTCATCATTCCGTACAGATCGGTTCCGCGCACTCCCGCAACAGCCGTCGGCGTCCTCAACTGGAACTTCGAATCAGCCGTCGCAAGCTTCTTTGCATGCGCAAACACCTTGCCTTCCTGAATATCAAGCGTATTAACTTCCGTTCCATTTGCGGAAAGTGAAATCTCGCTTATTTTCATAACCGTGAGCTTGCCGATCTTCGCGGCATTGCCGTTCCATTTAATAATGCATTCCCCATCGGCTTTGGTTCTTATGGTAGAACCTGTCGGGACAACTGTTCCCGTTTCCAACACCTTCCATGCGGCAGTGTCTGTCTTCTTGTATTCCGCTCCGCCCGTAACTTTCTCGGCTGTCGCGTCTAGCGTTGCAGAAAACGCACTCCCGGCAAAAATGACCAGGGCCGCAATAATCATGAAATACCTGATCGTTGCTCTCATAACTCATTCTCCTCTTTAATTGGACTAAATAATAGCAGATTCGACATTGCTCTTTCTTCACCTTACACGCCGACTTGCCTTATTCGGCAAGACGATTAGGACTATTATAGTATATCCCAAGCAAATTGTATATATGCCACAAGTGGATTTATCCGATTTTTTTAACGCATTCACGCATTGCATTTATCACATAATTGTTATGATAAAATATCGAATCGACGTGAAATATCCCTTATACCACTGTAATAATCCTTCAATCCGCGTAAGGCCACGGCACATTGCGGTCGCCGCCGAACTCGCCGAGCTTCACCAGCACGAAATTCGCCGAATCGCCAATCCTGAAGTCCATCGCCGGCTGCATGATGAACTGCCCGGTCGCCGCAAGAACCTTCACGCCTTTCGAGCCGGTCAGCCCGGTCGCTTCACGCGATATCTGGAAATACAGGCTCTGTCCCGCTACTTTGCAGTCCACGCCCTTCTTGTCGGGCTTGAGCTGACCGTCCCTGAAGCCCGACACATCGTAAATCGCGCATTTCGGCATTCCCATCGCCGTCGCAAGCGGCGCGTACACCACCAGCGGAACCGCCTTGAGCATCGCCGACACATCCGGCACCACATCTATGTTCTCATCCATCAGCCCAAGGCCTACCATATTATATATTCGTTGCTGCCTGTCACCCTTTTCGGGCGGAGCGTCCAGATCCATCTTTACATAAAAATATTTTTCATCATAAGCCATCGACAACGCTCTTATATCCAGCTCGTTTTCAAGAATCTCCTGTGCCTCGTCCCTGTCCGTATCGATCCTCGTGAACTCCAATTTCCGCATCGACACACTGCCGTCCTTGTCCCTGTACCTGTCGTTCACCGGGAACAGGTTCATCGTCGTGCTCAGCACCGAATCCTGTGCTTTGACCGAACAGTTGAGCGGCCTCGCTTTTATCGCCGGCAGCTCGCCCCGCCAGAACCGCTCGTCGAACGGCTCCGCTTTCAGCGACACCGGGCCGACTTTTCTGCCGTCCTGCGTCTCGCATACAACCTCCACGCGCCTCAGCCCGGACTCCAGCGATTCCGGATGATGCGCCGCTTCAACCATCACCGGCAGCGGCGTGCCCGCGCCGACGCTCGTGTCAACGTCAAACGCCCTTATCACCGGGGTATTGAAATGCCTGTATGCCACATACGGCGTCTCGACCGCTATCCCGTCCGCGTTCGGAAAATTGTACAGCCCCGCCGTCTCCGGCTCCACCAGCACATCTATCACCCGTCCTTTGCGCACCTGCACCACGAGAAAATGATAATACCCCCCCGACAGCTTGTGATAAAACTCCGACACCGGGTCCGGCTCCGCGCCGGCGCAGCCCGTCATCACATAATCAGTCTCTCCCCGTCTAAGCCGGTCATACGCATGCACATGCCCGAAGTACACCTTGCGAACTCCGTATTTTTCCACCATATTCATGAACCTTGTGGAAGAACCCTGGTCCATCGACGCGCTCCACATGTGGGTCTTCGGCGGCGCGTGCATGAAAATGAATTTGATTTTGTCCGTCTTGAGAAGCTTCTCCAGCCATTCGAACTGTTTGTCCGTCAGCGTGTACCTCGTCTCGGCGGCATTATCCAGCGCGATGAACCGCGCGCCCCCGAAATCGAAATAAAAATCCGGCTCCCCGAAAACCGTCTTGTATCTGTCGAGCCCGCCCGGGGCCGCCGACTCGTGGTTCCCTATCACGGAGAAAAATGGCACCCTGCTTTTCGATATCGCCCGGTGATATTTCACATACTGTTCATCGGTTGCGCCCGAGTGAACGAGGTCTCCCACGTTTATTATGAATTTCGGATTCATCATATTCGCAAGCTCTATCATGTACGCGAACATCGCGTGCCCGTCGCGCGTGTCTCCCATCACCACAAACGAGAAATCACCGTCCGCCGGTCCATTGCCAAGCCGGGCTATCTCCTCGCGCAAAGGGCGCTGCGGCAACATGACCTGCGCTTCCGCTACAACCACCGTAAACACCATCAAGCACGCCGTTAAAACCATCAATATCTTTTTATTCATGTCGTAATCTCCAAAATTCTAATAGTCATTTATTATATACGCACTCGCCACCACGTCCAGATTTTCTTGTTCCCCTCCCCGCTGCCACGCTACAGCCATTTATATACTAACCCGGATTTCTCACAGAGAAATCCGGAAAACCGCGATAAGGCCAATCCTA
>DAOSYA010000104.1:0-6831 GCA_035380865.1 bacterium | reverse complement strand
TTGTGATTTCTGATCGAGTTGTGAATCTGTTTTTATTATGAGAATTACTATATCATAAATAATATGTAATACGGCACGAAGTGCCTGCCGTCATTCCTGCATGCAGTCGGCAGGAATCCAGAAAACTCCGTTTAGCATGCATTTATCACCAGTGCAGGACAAAAATCGTGAGAATGCCTGTAATACAAGGCGCGGCGAGTGAGTGGTGAGGAAGCATACTGTGCCGTATGTAACCGAGCCCGAACCGACGCCGCAACGCAGCAGGACAGGTGTTATCGCGATTTTCCGGATTTCTCTGTGAGAAATCCGGGTTAGTTATTCTGATAATCAATATAAAACAAAAAAAGCGCGGTTGTTACACCGCGCTTTTAATTATTCAGCAATTAAAAATGGTTGTCAGGCTTCGGGGAAATCCTGAATCAACTGAATGAGAACCCCGTCCGGCGCTTTGATGAAAGCGATTTTGCGGGTCGGCCTGATCTGGATGGGAGGCAGCATGAATTCCGCTCCGCGCTGTTTCAGGTCTTCCGCAAGCCCGTCGATGTCATCAACCTCGAACGCAAAATGAGATAAACCGAAAACCGGTCCGTTTGTCGGCGGCTCGTCTTTGGAATTGGCTTTCTCAAGTTCTACTTCGAATGTATCGTTACCGAGAAAAAAACAGGGCGCGCCCATCACTTCGAGCGCGTACAGTTTTTTCAGCCCTATGACTTCGGTGTAATACTTCAAAGAGGCTTCGATATCCGAGCACTTTATTCCGAAGTGAGTAAATTTCATATCAAGGGTCTCCTTCACTGAAGTTCTTTGACTTTTTCGAAGCAGATGTCCAGGACTTCCATCGTTTTTGCTATGTCGTCTTCGGTGTGTCCGCCGCAGATAAACCAGTTGTGATGAGGATGAAGGAACACGCCGCGTCTTACCGCGTTCGAGCAGAAGGTGCTTCGCATCTGGAATGTGTTGGGCGAATTGAAGTTGACGAACGGGATTGCCGGCGGTCCGGAGTAGGTAATGTCCACGGAGTGTTTTTCAGCAAGTTCAATGATGCCGTTCTTGAACATCTCGCCGATTTTGTTAATGTGGGCAAGCACGTTTTCTTCCTTGATGTATTTAAGTGCGGCGACAGCGGCCGCCATCGGGATGCCGCTGTAAAAATGAGTACCGGAGAAGAATACGTTGCAGGCTGCGCGCTTGAGATCTTCTTTTCCATACGCGACGGAAAGCGGGTATCCGTTTGTGATGCCTTTGCCGATTGTCACCAGGTCCGGTTTCGCGCCGAAGTACTCGTGCGATCCCTCGAATTTCAGCCTGAAGCAGCAACGGATGTCGTCCATTATGAAAACGATTCCGTTCTCATCGCATACTTCGCGAACCGCGTCGAAGAATCCTTCTTTCGGAAGCTCAACGTTGCTGAAAGCTTCGTGACGCATGGGCGTTAGAATAATGCCGGCTATTTCATCCTTATTGTTTTCTACCGCTTTTTTGAGGCTTTCGACATTGTTGAATTCGAATCCGAGAATATCCGCCCTGTGCGCCGGGTTGACTCCGGTTGTTGTTGGAACGCACCAGTCATGGAATCCGTGATAGGTTCCCGATGCCATTAATATCTTTTTTCTCTTCGTGTGTACTCTTGCAACTCTTGTACACCAGGTTGTTACGTCTGAGCCGTTCTTCGCAAAGATAACCCAGTCCGCAAGAGGTATGTTCTGTGTGATGTAGTCAGCGGCTTCGACCCATCTGTCCATCGGCATGGTCATCAGCCCGCCACGGGTCATCTGCTCCTTAACTGCTTCTTCTACCACGGGATGCCTGTAGCCGAGAAGGTTTGCGCCAAACGAGCACATGAAGTCGATGTATTCGTTTCCGTCAACGTCGGTTGCGTGCCCCATGTAGCCTTCCCTGAAAAAACAGGGGTACTGGCCTCCCACCATGAAATTCGGATTCCTCGGGCCGAATATCCCGTTTGGTATAACCTGTTGTGCATGCTCGAACATTTCGAGCGATTTTGAAATGTCAAACAATTCTTCGCTCAATGTAATCCTCCCCATAAAGATTATTAATGATGTGTTTTGCCGATATTTCCGGTATGTTAGCCGGAAAGCAAAATTAGCGGGTACTCTTAAGTTACATTATAAAAATTATCTTTAAAAATCAATCATTTTTTTGATTAACTTCATATTTGAACAATATTGAAGGCGGTATGATAAAATAATCGATGGTAACCGGCTGTCATTTGCGTAAGTTAATGGAAGTGAACATCAAGGAATTTATGCTGGAGTAATTCACCGGAGGAACGCATGAATCAACCCATAACTTTCAGAGATGTAGTGTGTTGTGAAAATATTGAAGATAAAGAGAATCTGATATCCCGGCTTGTCGATTCGATGACGCTGGATGAAAAGATACATCTGATGGCGGGCGGGGAATTCAGGGAGATGCTCAAGCCGTATGGAGCAGTACTGTTCGAGGCGGGAGGGAACAGGCGGCTGGGGATACCTCCGATAGCGTTTACCGATGGGCCGAGGGGTGTCATGCTCAATCATTCGACCTGTTTTCCTGTTAACATTGCGAGGGGCGCGACGTGGGACACGGAGCTTGAGGAAAGGGTAGGCGATGCGATGGGGAAGGAGGCCGCGGCGCAGGGTGCGAACATGTCCGGGGCGGTTTGCATTAATGTGCTGAGGCATCCGGCGTGGGGCCGCGCTCAGGAAACTTTCGGCGAGGACCAGTTCCACATCGGGGAGATGGGCGCGGCGCTGACGCGGGGGCTCCGAAAGCATGTTATGCCGTGTGTGAAGCATTTCGCGGCGAACAGCATAGAAAATTCGAGGTTTTTCGTGGATGTTAAGATGACTGAACGCACGTTGCGCGAGGTTTATCTGCCTCACTTCAAAAAGTGTATAGATAACGGCGCGGATGTCGTTATGGGCGCGTACAACAGGCTCAACGGTGAATATTGTTGCCATAACAGTCATTTGCTTACTGATATTCTGAAGGATGAATGGGGTTTTGACGGGATTGTTGTCTCCGATTTCAACCTTGCTTTGAGGGGGGCGGATGCGGCTGACGCGGGTCTGGATATCGAGATGCCCACTCGTCTGTTTTTTGGTAGATTGCTGCGCGCGAGGGTCGAGCAGGGCAAAACCGCCGAATCTGCCATTAATGATGCCGCAATCAGGATCGTCAGGAAACTCGCCGGGTTCGCCCGTAAAAATGATCCGGATGCTTTCAATGAAAAAGTGGTAGTCTGCAGGGAGCACACGGGGCTTGCGCGTGAGGTCGCGCGCAAGAGTGTTGTGCTGCTGAAAAATGAACATGGCGCGCTGCCTCTGAAAAGGGATAATATCCGCAAGCTTGCGGTTATAGGGCGCCTTGCGAAAGTTGCAAATCTCGGAGACACGGGGAGCAGTATTGTGAGTCCGCCATACGCTGTGACGCCTCTCGAAGGGCTGAAACGGCTGGCAGGCGAAGATATGGAAATCATGTTCAGCGACGGCAGGCGGCCCGGGCATGCGAGGAGAATCGCGAGGGAGGCGGACGCCGTGGTTGTCGTGGTCGGCCTCACGCATGAGCACGAGGGCGAGTATATCCCGGTCATGAACATGGTGGGCGACCGCAGTTGCCTGAGCCTGCCGGCGGGGCAGGAAAGGCTGATCAGGGCTGTTGCGGAAGAGAATCGTAAGTGTATTGTCGTGGTCGAGGGCGGAAGCGCCGTGACGATGGCCCGCTGGATCGATTCCGTGCCGGCTGTTCTTATGGCGTGGTATCCCGGAATGGAGGGAGGGACGGCTGTTGCCGAGATACTTTTCGGCGATGTGAATCCGAGCGGCAGGCTGCCGGTGGTGTTCCCCCGGCTGTCGTCTCAGTGCGTGCTGTTCGAGAAGTGGACTGCCGCTATCGATTATGATTATCTTCATGGCTACAGGTATATGGATAAGAACGGAACTGTTCCGATGTTTTCCTTCGGGCACGGATTGAGCTATACGGATTTCGAATATCTATCGATAGATGTCAAAGTAATTGGCTCGGGCGGTGAGCGCGTGATCAAAGTGGTTGTGGAAGTCGAAAACACGGGCGGAGTGAGCGGCGAAGAAGTTGTGCAGCTATATGTTTCTTATCCCGGCTCGGGTGTCGAGAGACCGGTCAGGGAGCTTAAAGGGTTCAAACGGATAGAGCTTGATCCGGGTGAGAGGGGTTGCGTGGAGATTGCCGTCGATCCGCAGGAACTCGCATATTTTGACGAGGGAAGCGGGGACTGGATAATCGAAAATATTGAATACGAGTTTTCGGCAGGCTCATCTTCAGCCGAGGAAGATCTGGTTCTATCAAATACTCTTAGTTTGAAACGAGAAAAGTTATCTGAACGGATGTCTAAAACTGAATAAGAGAGATGAAAAATGGCTGTAAGCGTGACAGATGCAAATTATGTTAATTTGAAACAAAGGTTGAAGAAAGCACTCCGGCTTATTGATTACAGGCCGGAGAAAGAAACGCTGGTGCTTAAACCCAACTGCGCTTCGGCTTATGGTCATTATCTGCTTGGGGACTATACTTCTCCGCAATTGGTCGAGGCGTTTATTAACTTATTCCCGGATCGCAACTACATAATAGCGGAGGGTTCAGCCGTAGGCATGAATTTTTTTGATTCAGCACGTTTGAATGGATACAACAGGCTTGCGGATAGATATACGAATGTTAAGCTGGTGGATCTGGAAAAAGAGGAAAGAGTGGCGTTGGATTGGAAGTACGGGAAAATAGATATACCGAAGCTTGTGCTTGAAAATGAGTATATAAATTTTCCGAAGATGAAAACTCATAATCTATGCACTGTTACGCTTGGTATGAAAAACCAGAAGGGGCTGCTTGATGAAAAGACGAAAAAGAAATTTCACTGGATGGATATACATGATGCGATAAGGCAGTTAGAAAATGTGATCAGCCCGGATCTTACGATCATGGATGGGATAATTGCGCTTGAGGGCAACGGCCCGAACTCAATCATTGCAAAACAGAAGCTCATGGGGGTTATTGTTGCCGGACAGGATGTTGTAGAACTTGACAATGCTTGTATCAGCTTGATGGGCATTCCGCCGGAAAGTGTGATGCATGTTCCGCGTATGGATATCAGGGTGGTCGGGAGGAGCATAAAGAGTTGCAGGAAAGAGTTTGAGATGCCGTTAAGAGACAACGGGTATTTAAGATTCGGGAATGTTTATTACACGCTTGGATGTTCCGGTTGCCTTGAAAGCCTTTCGGGGGGATTGAGAGGAATGGCAGCTCTATCCGAGTTGCCAAAATTACCTGAAAGAGCAGTTGCAATGTTAAATAATATATTGTTGCAGCGGATGTATCTTTTCATGGGAAAAGAAAACGTTCTTCCAGATAGAAAATGCAAGATGATTTGTATTGGCAATTGCACAAAACATTTTGCCGATCGGAATGGACTTCAATACATTCCCGGCTGCCCGCCGTCGGCGGAATCTTTAACATCTATATTCGATTGATCGAGTTTATGTTGTTCTAACATCAGTCTTTTAGCTTGATCCAGCTTTCATTGAATTCTACGTGTTTTATGTTCGTCCGTTTCCATGTGTAACTGACGTGGATCAGGCCGTCGCTCGACTGGATCACGCAGGGGTATGAAAATTCGAAACTGTCTGTTTCGATGTTGCGTTTCCACGGCCATGTTTTTCCATCGTCTTCGCTCAAGGCGACTGTCAGCGGGTGGCGGCTGTTCGGGGAATCGTTGAAAACCAGGACGAGGTTGCCGTTCTGCAACCTGTGCATATCGATTCCCGCCTCGGGGTTGGGAAATTGGGTTTCTTCGGGTTCGCTCCAGTTCAGCCCGCCGTCGGTGGAAGTGGATTTCATGATGATCGCCTTGACCATGGTCGATCTGAAGTAAGCAAGCAGCGAGTCGTCGGAGAGCTGCACGACAGCGGGCTGGTCGAGCCCTCCCTCGTCCCTGAGGTTCGTGCCGGTTTTGCGGACAGTCTTGAAGTTGTTTCTCGTCAGCACGAACAGAGGGGTGTACAGCATCTCGTTTGCGGCGGGGAGCAGCATGGTTCCGTTCCTGAGAGTTATCGGGCGGTTGCGGATGGCGTAGCCTTTCTTTTTGATGAGAGTTTGTTCTTCGCTCCATGTTTTCGCGCTGTCAACGGAGGTTTTGTAGTGGATTTTACACTGGTCCCAGGTGTCGCCGTAAATCACCATGTAAATGAACCAGACAGTGCCTGAAGGATCTGTGTACAGAACGGGGTTGCCGTCGGATAAGCCGGGAGCGTCGTTGAGAATCTGCGGCGCGGTCCATCCGCCGGAGCTTCCGGAATATCTTGATTGCATAATGGCAACATCTTTGGCTTTTTCCGCTTCCCCGGCATACCATGCCGCGAGAATATCTCCGTCGGGAAGCTGTGTCAGCGTGGATGCGTGGCACTGGGGCCGTCCGGGCGTGACTTCGAATATCAGACCGCCGCCGAAATACGGTTGATCATCAACTGATCCGGCGCTGTACGTTTCCGATGCCGTGAATATCAAAATCAGGATGAGGATGTATCGAAAAAAACTTTTATATGATTTCATAAATTAATTCTCCGTGTTTTTGACCATGATACCCTTAATCCCGCCGGGCATCAACAGTTATTAATTCAGCCTGTACTTCTCACAGAGAAATCCGGCAAACCGCGATAAGGCCAATCCTGCTGCGCCGGGTGACATGCACAGGCATTGCTCTGTGCATGAATCAGGCGGTCACATACGCAACAGTATGCTTCCTCACCTCTCACTTGCTGTTCCTTGTATTATCAGCCTTATCACGATTTTTAACCTGCGCTG
>DAOSYA010000103.1:0-7212 GCA_035380865.1 bacterium | reverse complement strand
GCCAATCCTGCTGCGCCGGGTGGCATGCACAAGCTTTGCTCTGTGCATGAATCAGCAAAAATCGTGAAGCCGGATTCTCCTGAGGAGAATGTCTTCCGGCGGGTCCGTCAGGCACTGCGGGCGCGCATAAAAAAGGGCCGCTTTTCACGGCGGTCCCGCATTATTAAAAGTTAGTTGCCTGTTATTTACTTTCCTACGACCGTTGACTGGTTTATGAGATCGATCACCGCATCCGAGTTATGATTGATGCGGTCTATCGCTACGAGATTGCTTTGCATTCTTATCTGTGATTTCGTAAGCTTTGTTGCCTCGACCGCCATGTCGGCGTCTTCGATGTTCGACCTGCCGGCTTCGATATTTATATAGCCGGTCATATTGTCGTCCACAATGCTCTGGAGCCGGTTGATCATCACGCCGACTTCCGCGCGCCGGTCTCCAAGCGTTTCCAGAGCAGTATCCGCAGAATCGATCGCAGCCTGCGCGCTCGCGACACTGCTGAAGTTGGATGATATGCCGAGACTCAACGAGTTGACTTCGAATACCCCCAGATGCAGAATACTGGTGTCATCGTTTTCAGTTCCTATATGCACCCTGTCGTTGTTCACAGGTTCGCGCGTGGTCTGGTTGACAAAGATTCCATATTCACGCTCGGATGCAGATTCATTATCAATAACAATAGTCCACATTCCGGGTGCCGGATCAGTGATCTCGAACCATTCGTCAATCCATGCCCCGTTCGGCGATGCCGGCGCATCCCAGCCGTTATACTCGATTGAAGCCGCGCTGTCCATGGTTCCGAGTCCAAATGCATCCCCGTCTCCATTGTTGACCGTAATGCTGCCCGCCGCATTCGCGTATGCCTCCACACCATTGCCGAAATTGCTCCACGTATCATACAGATACCCGAACGCCTCCGTGCCGTCCGGCGATATGATATTGAGATCCGGGAACGCAGCCGATCCGTTGAACCATGCTCCTGTGACTCTGACCACGCCGCCGTTCGCATCCGCATACGTCTTCAGATCGATAGACATTGTTTTCTGGCCTGCATGGCTGAGTCCCCCGGTTCCACCCGGTACTGTGTCGAATGCGATATCAAACACTTTCATGTTGTTGAAATTTCTGTCCGCATTGATCTTGTTGATCTCGTCGACAAGCTTTCCGGCTTCGTCCTGAAGCCTTGTCCGGTCTTCAGCGGTAAGCGTTGCGTCGTTGGACGCCCTCACCGCGAGATCCCTGATCCTCTGGATCATGTCACCGACTTCAGCCATCGCGGTATCTCGCAGTTCAAGGTATTTTATCCCCTCCTGCGCATTCTCGGTGGCAACCTGCAAGCCCCTCGCCTTAGCTTCCATCGTTTTTGCTACGCCAAGCCCCGATGGATCATCAGCCGCGTAGTTTATCTGTTTCGCAGACGATAACCTCGTTGTACTCTGGTTCATTACCCAGTTGTTCTGTCGCGCGGCGTTCAATCCCATCATTGCCCCGACATTCGTGTAAATTCTCACTGGCGCTTCACTCCATTCCGGCTTTTTGAACGATACAGCCTTTATAGTGTTGACCATCTACGATGACATGAATCTAATTAAACCTTGCCCTGGTCAATAATTGCCTTTTCCACAAATCAAATATTGCTTAAGCATAAATATGCCAACAAACATATAGCTGAGAATATGCATAAGCTTAACATATGCAAAACCGCACACTGTCAGCGAATGCACATAGCTACAATACGCCTGATCAGGCACCATGCCACCCGCGTATGAGACTGTTGAAAAATCCCCGTTTTGTCATTCTGAGAAAGTGTAGCGACCGAAGAATCTCAACAATAAGCTCGAAAGCGAGATCCTTCGCTACGCTCAGGATGACAAACTCTCTAAGACAATATTTTTCAACACCCGCGTATGCACGACCTTTAAGCCGCGCCTACACTCCGGCATGCTGCCTGCAATACAGCATTAACTTTTAGCTGCCGCTAATCGAAACTCAGCCGTGGAGTTATACATATCCACGACTACAAGCCTCTCCGGCCCTGTCAAAAATATACATACGCTTGACATATGCGAAACCGCACACTGTCAGCGAATGCACATAGCTACAATACGTCTGATCAGGCACCATGCCACCCGCGTATGAGACTGTTGAAAAATCCCCGTTTTGTCATTCTGAGAAAGTGTAGCGACCGAAGAATCTCAACAATAAGCTCGAAAGCGAGATCCTTCGCTACGCTCAGGATGACAAACTCTCTAAGACAATATTTTTCAACACCCGCGTATGCACGACCTTTAAGCCGCGCCTACACTCCGGCATGCTGCCTGCAATACAGCATTAACTTTTAGCTGCCGCTAACCGAAACTCAGCCGTGGAGTTATACATATCCACGACTACAAGCCTCTCCGGCCATGCAGCTTTTACAATTGTTCGTTATGTTATCGGCGAAAGATTTAGTAGACTTAATATTTTTTTTATTTATCTTTTACAACTTGTTATAATTGATAAGATAATAATCACCCTGGAGGCTGTTGGGAAAAATACATTGTGGAATTTCTGTTATTACAGGCTCGGTGAACAATCTTGCTTTCGTCATAATCATAGAGATTTTTTGCGCCACGACTGTTCAGAGCAGCAAAAATGCAATTATTCAGCAACCTTTGTTAAAATCATTAGGAGACAACCATGACAGCATTCGAAAGTCCTGAAACATATTTCGATCTTGATGCATTCAAGCACGGATATCTGTTCGAGTCCGGCAGGGTGTGGGACGCGCTGGACAGGCTGAAAACATACCTGAGCGAATATGGTGATTACACAATTGAAGGCGAGGTTTCACCCGGCGCGCACCTTGAGGGAGACATGATCGCGATTGGTGAAGGAACAGTGGTGGAAGCCGGCGCGACGATAATCGGCCCTGCGGTGATCGGGCGGAACTGCACTATCAGGCAGGGTGCATACCTGCGCGGCAATGTTCTGTGCGGTGACGGCTGCATAATCGGGCATGCAAGCGAGGCAAAAACAGCGATTCTGCTCGACGGGGCGAAAGCGGCGCATTTCGCGTATCTCGGCGACAGCATACTCGGCGCGGGAGTCAACCTTGGCGCGGGCACAAAACTGGCGAACTTCAAAATGAACACCGGCGACAGGACGATAGTGGTGCGCTGCGGAGAAACAAAAATCAACACCGGTCGACGCAAGCTGGGCGCAATCCTGGGCGACGGCGTCGAGCTGGGGTGCAACTCTGTGACAATGCCGGGAACGCTAGTGGGACCACGGTCGCTGGTTTATCCCTGCGCGGTGATAAGCGGATTCATACCCCGCGACTCTGTGGTAAAAATCAGGCAGAGCCAGGAAATTACAAAAAGAAACGACTCTTAAACACACTCTTTTTTGTGTTTATCCTGTTGAAACAGCCTCGGTTCATTGACGAAAATCACATAAATCAAAGCCCTGTTAAGGCTGTTTTTGATTGACATTTCGACGTTTCGGCGTGTATAGTATGCTATCGCAGGATAAAAGTGGAGAGTTCGGGAATTTGCTGCGGCATGTGAGGTGACGGATGGAGGAGAAAACGCTCTACACCAAGAAAATTATCACTCGTAACAAAGCGTTCTTTCTTGATTTCAAGGAAAATCCCAACGGAAAGTTCCTTAAAATCACAGAGAGTAATGGGGAAAAAAGGAGCTTCATATTCATACCTGAGGAAGGGATGAAGGAGTTCGGGGAATCGCTTCAGGAAATCCTGAACGAGCATTTATGACCGGTATCTGTTTTCCGGCAAGAAGAGAGTAAACCCCGGAGTATACCGGGGTTTTTGTTATGTTTACAAATAATCCAATTTCAGGCCCGATCAATCAATATGTGCTCATGTAAGGTATTACTTTGCGGGATCATGTATAATTAAGATGGGAAAAGGGTACAATGTTAAACTGAAAGGATAGAAACGGACCGGCGGTCTGCGATGCGTGCCGGTTTGAATCTTATTCGGGGAAACAGATATGAAAATATCACGGCTGATAATCATCATCGCGGCAATCATGGCATTCGTATCACCGGTGGTTCAGTGTGCCGACAACAGGGTCAATCCTTCCGAAATCCGCGAAACATACGTGGGAAGTTCTGTAGCGGACGCAATGAGGGCGGCGCTGGGCGCGGATGCGGCGTTCATTAACGGAAGCTCGATCGGATACAACGATCTGCCGCAGGCTCTCAACAAACAAACCGTATCTAAAATAGTGCCTTTCAGCAACGAAGCCGTGGTTCTCCTGAAAATTTCCGGAAGCAGCGTCCTCGAAACGCTCGAACAGAGCTACAGGCTCCTGCCCCGCAGATCATCTTCGTTCCTGCAAGTGTCCGGCATCAGTTTTTCCGTCGATGAGAATCAGCCGGAAGGAAAAAGGGTCGGCAATGTTAAAATCTCCGGCAAAAGCATCGACCCGGCAAAAAAATATCTTGTGGCAACAACTGATTTCCTGAGCACGGGCGGCGGCGGGCTGAAAGCTCTCCGCGCGGGCGAGCCTGCAACAAAAAAATCAACCCCCATCGGCGAGATACTGCTTAACAACATGCGTTACGACAGCTCGAAAATCGACTCCGTTCCGGGCCGCATCAACATCATTCCGCTCAAGGACTGATTTTTTCTCTATGCCTGCCTGCATTTCTGTACCTCACATTCGTCATTCCGTCATGTAGTCAGCCGGAATCCAGAAAAGACATTTCCACTTCAGCGGGTAACGCTTCATGCACAAAGAACAGCGCTTTGTACATGGCACACAAAAGAATGTTCTGTATTATACTGTGCATGTGAAAAGAACCGTCGGGATTGCCGCGTCGCTCGCAATAACAGAACAAAAAATGCACCAAGGTGTATTCCTGAAAACAGACTGTCCACGAAGTGAGAGCGTGAAAGGACAAAGAGCGGCCTGGGCCGCCAGGCGATGCCTGCCGTCATTCTCGACGGAAGATCGTGAACCCTGTGCGGGAAGCGAAGGAAGAGCTTTTCGGGTCGAGCCGGCCATAGATGCCGGATTCCATATTATTCATGATGATCAGCATAAACCTTCCAATTCGCAAAAACGCAAAAACGGACACTTTCGACATTGTTGTCATTGCGCTATTTATTATAATTCTTATTGACATTACTACGAAACATAATATATATTCAGCAACTAATAGATGCTTTCATGCGAAGTATCAATATTTTGCGATAATACTTTCCATTGTTGATGTGAAGGTACTACTTTTTGAAGAATCGAAAAAATATATTATTCACATTGTTATCTTTGTTTCTTTTTCTGTGTTTCATAGAAGCAGGTTCCAGGGTTATTCATTTCGCATATGATTCTATCGTACAGCCACCTGCCAGGCCTGCTCTTTCATTTCTTATAAAAGACCCCTATTTACAATTCAGAATCAGGCCCAACTATCCGAGCGAAACTCCGGACGCCGAGAACAGGCTTATTAATTCCAGGGGATTCCGGGGAGAAGATTTTGTCCGGGATACTGAAAAGAAACTCATTGTCTGCATGGGAGACTCCGGAACTTTCGGCATAGGGACAGACAAAGGTTATCCCGAGCAATTGCAAAAAACACTTGTCTCAAGAGGTAAAAAATACCAGGTCGTAAACGCGGGTGTTCCGGGTCATGTTTCACTTCAGACTTTGATCTATTACGCCAAGGAACTGATCTATCTTAAACCGGACATAATAATAATTTACATGGGGTGGAACGACATAGTCGTTTCTAATAATGAAAAATGGGAATCCGGTTACGTACTACAACTCGAAGGAGAAAACTGTTCGTATTTAATGAACGGAAGCAGCAATAAAAGCATTCTTGAAGACATCCTTTACAAATCTGTTTTTGTTCGCGGCTTAAGGAGGATTCTCTGCGTTTTCTTACAAAAAAACACAGCGAATAAAAACGCAGGAATTATTATCGGAGGCAATGAAGTTTTCCTGAATCGAGCACTGGATGATTATGAACAAAACATTAAAAACATCATCCGCATGGCGGAAGCAGAAGACACGGAAATATACCTGTGTACCCTGATCAGTCAGGCAGACCTTTTTAATTCATATAAAGAGAAGATATTCAATGAGATGGACGCAGATAAAAAAGCTTATTACAAAGATTTTATTTCTCCAAACGAAATAAAAATAAATGATCGTATTCGGAAAATTGCCGCGGACACTCATGTTAATCTAATAGACATTCAGGACCATCTGAGCAAAGAACTAACACCGGATGATTTTTTTGATTATTACCATCTCCTTGATTCAGGTTATGAAAAATTTGTCGCGTGCGCATCTGAAAAAATAGATGTTTTAACTTTTTCCGAAGAGTGAATTGCCCCTGGCAGCGACTTTCAGTTCTCTTCCCAGAGACGATGGGAGCGTGTATTACGGCGATTCACCCATCGCCGCGTTGGTTAAGCGTGTGCCGGGAATGAATTCCCGGCTCTGAAAGCGAAAATGACTTTTCGCACTCCAATTTAAATACACATATAGTTGGGTGCCACCCACAACCCTGTTGTGGGTGATTGATTAAAACCAAACTGACCCCGTAAAACTTCTGCCCCGGCCGTCCTGGCCCCCTCTGGATTCCGGGTCTCGGCCCGGAATGACGACATAATGCGTGACAAATAGCAAGTGAATGCCGTTATTAGAAAGGAAGTTGCCGTGGATTAAAGGCATATCTCCGGGGTGGCATGCACAAGCTTTGCTCTGTGCATGAAGCAGCAGGAATCCACTCATTAATGTGACTTTTAGCAATAGTTCTCGTTCCAATGCTCCGCGTTGGAATGCAGACCTGAACGCTCTGCGTTCAATAAATCCACCTGCCGGTCACAGATTGCCGTTCAACATCGGGCGCAGAGCGCCCGGCTATCGCGTTACGACGCAGAGCATCGTAACGAGGGAAAAACACACTAAGGCATATCATGAAAACGGACTATTCTCGAAGAAAATCAGTAAAAGGTCAAATATCAGGCGGCGGCCATCCGGGTGCCACCCACAACCCTGTTGTGGGTGATTGCTTAATGGCACATTAAGGAATGGATTCCCGCCTGCGAGGTAATGACAACGGGTTAGGCTGTTGAATAATGTATCGTTTCGAGCTTGTCATCCTGAGCGCAGCGATGGATCTCGTTTTTGGAGCTTATTATTGAGATTCTTCGGTCGCTACGCTTCCTCAGAATGACAGGGCGGGGATTTTTCA
>DAOSYA010000102.1:0-7443 GCA_035380865.1 bacterium | reverse complement strand
AACAGTATGCTCCCTCACCACTCACTTGCTGTTCCTTGTATTATCAGCCTTATCGCGGTTTTTAACCTGCGCTGGTGAGAAATGCAGGCTAAAAATTAATAAATTTAATAAAAATGAAGCGCGAAGCCGTTCTATTAAGAAATAATTTCCATAATTGCTTAATATCACATTGAAAAAAAGGAAGTTTGTAAGTAAAATTATTTGTCATGGAACAGATATCCCCATATTTGAGCTTTGCAATTGTTGTCATTGCGATTTGCGCAGTTGTATTAACCGCAGTAATTTACTGGATCGCAAAGAATCTCATCAGCGGAAGCAACTCGTTGACGAAGCTGCTTGAGACGGTGGACTACAATGTGCAGGCAACCGTGGACAAGCTTCAGCAGTCGGTATCCGACGTAAACAAGATAACCGAAGAAGCGAGCAAGCAATCCGAGCGGGTCGAGGGACTGGTGAGCGACGTATCCAGCATAACGGATGACGTATCGCACATTACCAGCGACGCGCGCGAGACCATTAACATGGTAAACAACACGGTTGTGCCGATACTGGCGAATGTGCATGCTGTGGTGGCCGGAGCGAAAAAGGCGTTTGAGACCTGGAACGAAATAGGTGAACAGGCAAAAGCCGGCGATTCCAAGGAAAGCGGTGTTAACTGACATGAATGACACAGAGAAAGGGACGGGAACAAAGTTCGGAAGCTGGAAGCTCTGGACCGCGATAGGACTGGGAGCCGTCGCGGGCACCGTAGTGGCGGTATTATACAGGCCGGCCGGCCCGGAAGCATCGGTTGACGCAAAAAGCGCATCCGTAAAGAAATCCGGCGAATCGGGACTCAGCATGGTGAAAGTGGCTCTGTATACAGCTTATGCGAAAACAGCCAGATTTCAGATCGAGCGATTGTTTCAGTCAATAACGGCAGGAGTAGACGAAGCGAAGAGGGTACGGGAAGAAATAGAAGCTTCAAGAAAGCATGATTAGATGGACCGTGAAGTCGCTCAAAAAGTAGTAGATCGACTGAAGGATGTGCCGACGCTTCCTTCTGTCATTCAGAAAATAATCGAGATCGTGGACAGCCCTCATACTTCGGCGAGTGATCTCAACAAAGCGATATCGTTGGATCAGGCGCTTTCCGCGAAGGTGCTTAAACTTGTCAACTCCGCATTCTATGGGTTTCCCAAGAAGATCGAAACGCTGACGCAGGCTATAGTGATACTGGGATTTAACACTGTGCGGAGCCTGGCGCTGAGTATTTCGATGATAGATTTTTTTACGCGGCGCAGGGGCAAAAAACGGCTCGATTACAATGAATACTGGCGGCATTCCATAGCCACTTCGATAATGGCGCGCGCGATTGCCAAGAAGGTGTTCCCCCAGATGGCCGAGGAAGCTTTTGTTTCCGGATTGCTTCATGATATTGGAATACTCATCCTCGATCAGTTCATCCCGGACGAGTTTCAGAAAGCATACGAGAAGATGAAGACGGATCGGATTCATCTTTACGACGCCGAAAAGCAGGAACTGGGCATAACGCATTGCGATGTGGGCCGGATGCTTGCGATTAAATGGAATCTTCCCGATCCTCTCCTGTACACGATAAATTATCATCATCACCCCGATCCGACGAAGGATTATTTCCCGATAGTTTCAACCGTCCACGCCGCGAATATCGGAGTTAAAATACTCGGCCTCGGCGGGATAGGCGACGAGGACCTTTACAGGACAATTCATATAGACGAGGAAGCGAAAAGGGTTCTTAAGCTGGATGAAGATTTCCCGCAATCGTATTCGGAAATAATGGAATCGGGGATGCGGGAAGGCGAAGATTTCCTGAAAGCCATCAACGGCTGAAGAGTTGTATCAACGAAAATCGAATTTTTTCCCAAGTGTATAATTTCTTATAATCGAGGCGGTCCGTTGCGGAGCCTGCATCGGGAACAGGTGTCCGAGCCCGTCGAGTTCGAGATAATCGGCGCCCGGAAGGATTTTAAGAAACAGGTCTCTTGAAGCAGTGCTGAAAGTGTCCGAACTCCCGCCCCTGACCAGCAGCACAGGCACTCTCAGTTTCCTGAGCCTGTTCCACACGCTGGTCGGGTAAGTTGAAAATCCACGGGCTTCCACCTCAGGCGGGCATGACAGCTCGAACCTGCCTTCACTGTTCTCGAACAGGCCGTATTCTCCGTATGCCTGAAGCGATTCATCCGCCCATCCCGCGAACAATGGCCTTGCGCGGAAATACTCGACAGCTTCTTCTCTTGAGTCCCATCCGTTTTTCCGCTTTCTCGCTCTCACGGCAAGCGGGGAATTGTTCATCATCCCGAACAGTTTTGCCAGCCTGAAGAGACGAATCGATTTCAAATCGACTAAAACCGGATCGAGCAGAATTATTTTCTTGAAAAGCTCGGGTCTCTCAACAGCGCACAGCATTGTCGCTATGCCGCCTATGGAATGGCCTGCGGCAACTATTCTTTTGCCGCCCGAGACGGCGGCTATGAGATCACCCAATTCATGCGCGAGCGCGTGCCAGCTTTTCAGCATTTTTTTGCCGTCGCATTTATTTGCAGAGCAGTGGCATTGCCCGCAGATGTTCATCCCGGCTATTGTGAAATCTTTGCGCAGATCATCGAATATCGGTTTGTAGACACCCGAGGAAAACCCGTTGGCATGCGCGAGGTGGATGAGTTCGCCTTCGCCGGCAATGTTGTATGTCAGGCAGATGTCGCCGTTTTCATAATGTCTTGTTTCCATGCTCGAAAAGGAAGTATACATGTTTACGGGTTCAGTTCAACAGTCACTGTTTATTATGCTGTCTTATGACATCCATAGGCTCGTAAGGTGATTCACGCCCCGGCATTGGTTTGAATATTTTTTCATTTCTTCTTTCTTCCATCTTGTTCAACATGATTTCCGCTCTCAGGATTTGTGACATCTCGATGTCCGCCGCGCCGAAACCCGTCATTTCCGAGTAAAACTTTTCAAGCGCCGCCGCTTCTTCGGCTGTGCATCCATACAGGCAATTCTTGCTCTGAAGCGCAGTATAGAGTTCGGGATTTGTATCCTGGAAACGTTTGTATTTCCGGGCCGATGCGACTCTGTCGGTAACCGCCGCTTCGGTCGTGAAAACAACTTCTTTGTTTTTGAGCTCAATCTTTGTTATGTATGCCGGAAGATGTTTGAAGAAATTTTCCAGGCTCCTCCAGAGATAATAATTGAACTGATTCTGATAATCGAAGAAAAGAATGGATATAGGAACAGGCATAACGCCTATGTACACCCGTTCGAGGTATATGAAAGGCCGCTGGGTTTTGTTAACCCAGTTGATATTGATGATGAACGTGAGCGCAATAGTGAAATCGGTGCGTTTTGCTTCCACGAGAGATTTTATATTTTCGTCGATGTTCAAATTCTTGTTGTTCACGATCTGGATCAGGCTTTCGACCGGGATATCCAGCCTGAGCCGCAATCGGTTTTCGTCGATGAACAGATATGGATTTTCGATAAAAGGGGTAGTGAATTCGGCAATTTTCTCGCACAGCATGTAGTAAAGGTATGAGTTGGCCTCAATTTCCGATATTTTGAATTCCCGAACATCATCACCGTTCCGCACGCCTTCGAGCAGCGCGTTGAACTTGGTCTTGAGATTTTCCCTGGCGGTAGGATAAACAATTTGTTTAACTTCGTCGCGTACATTGTAAACAGGGGGAACGGTATCGACGGCGAGATAGATCGCGAATCCGGTAAGGAAGAATATAACGGTGAAAAGGCCGAATAATTTAAAGCCTAATTTTATCATTTACGCTCCGCCAGAAAGCTGGACTTGCCCTATAAGAATAGACGGCATTCTGTTCGCTTTTTCATCGCGATAATCAGAAGATATTTCTTCGATGGAATTAAGAAACTCGAAAACATCGCCTCCGATCATAACGTTCTGAACAGGGTAGGCGAGTTCGCCGTCGATAATTCTGAATCCGTAGTCCACGGTCCCCGAAATCTGGCCGGAAACGCTGCTGGGAGAAACGGAGCCCATATAAATATAAATACCGTTTTTTATGTCTTTGATGATGTCCGCCTCGGGTCTGCCGCCGGGCGTCGTGCTCAGGTTAGAGGCGGAAATCCCGACATTTGACGTGTAGTATTCCCGCGATGCGTGACCCGTGTTTTTCACGCCGGCCTTGTTCGCCGTATAAGAGTTGTGCAGATATGTGGTAAGAACACCTCTGTCGATTAAAAGCCTTTTCTCTCTCGGAACGCCCTCGCCGTCGAAAGGTGATGAACTTATGCCGCCGGGGAAGAAAGGGTCCTCCTCGATTGTGAGCAGATCGGGAGCGATCTTTTTGTTGAGCTTGCCGGCGAGGTAAGACCTTTCGCGCTGGATTTCCTCCGCGCTTGCCGCCCCGATTACGCTTGATGTCAGGCTGCGCGCAGCAAGAGGCCCGAGCAGAACGGGGTATCTGCCGCTTTCGATTTTCTTCGCCCCCGCGAATGCAACGGCTCTTTCAGTCGCTTTCCGGGCAAGCTCTTCGGGGCTTTCGAGGTCTTTCAGGCATCTTGCGCTCGAATATTCGTAGTATGACCCTATTCCCTCTTCCCTTCGAACGACCGAGAACACATACATTGATATATATGTCCCGGCTTCGAAAACGTTCACGCCGTTGGAGTTGACGATTGCCGATTCTACAGACCCGGCGCTGATCCCGCATTTGACAATAACTTCGGGATCGATATTCTTTGCAGCTTCAATGCTCGATAATCCCCATTTTATAGCGGCGGACGGCTCGAATTCCGCAACGCTGTTATCAAAGAGATCTTCTATTTCAGTTGTCTGTTGCGGTTTCGGGAGCGATTTGAAATCCGGGTCGGGCTCGGATTCCTTCGAGAGCAAAGCGGCTTCCCCACCCGCGTTCAGAAGATCGTTTCTTTCCAGCCCCCGACCGCGAACATATCCTGTTCCACCGTCTGTAATGGCCCTTACGCTGTATCCGGCATCATATTCAACATCACAGAACTTTATGCTGTTGTTCTCCACTTCAAGGGAAACATCTCTTTTGTCAAGGACCAGCATATCGACGTTACCCGCGCCGGATTTCACCGCATTGGAGCAGCTTTGCCGCATGATGTCAATCAATAAATCTCTGTTCAATTTAATTCTCCATAGCAAATATCATTGAAGTGATTATAGCACATAAGATTATCAAATCCCGGTATCAAATAATAGAAATTAGAAATTGGATAAGTTAAGCGGGGCTGAAGATAAAAATTAAAACGATCCCATGCATAAACATGGGATCGATTAACATCAAGATGGTAATTAACTTAAAAGGTTAAACGAAGCAGAAACAGATCGTCTATGCCTTTTTGTTGGTGGAGCCTTTTTTGCGACCGCGTTTCTTTTTAGTAATTTTGATCTTTTTGATGCGGGCTTTAGCTCCGAGGGCTTTCTTTGCGAGTTCTTCCATCGGAATGTCATAAATCTTCGAGAAATAGAAAGCCGCTTTGAACGAAAGTTTCCTTTCGCTCCTTTCGATACGGGATACAGTAGTCTTGTCCAATTCGTCGCCGGTCATGGCAACAACGTCGCGAATTGTCAGTCCCGCTTTTAACCTTTGCTTCTTTAGGAATGCGCCGAGGTCCATATTAGTTCACCCTCAATCTTTAGATTTGCCCTTATGGGCTAATATTAATTCTTGGGGAGAAAACTCCCCGAACACGCCCGAGGCGGTTCGAACGCCTGGCCTCGAGATCCGGAATCTCGCGCTCTATCCAGCTGAGCTACGGGCGCAAAATCATACCCGTTTGTTTATAATTAATATTAAATTCCGTCAATCCTTAACAACATCAAGTTTGACAAAAAAGTTTCAAAATTCAATATATTCTTTCAAGCAACAATATTGATTTCTTTTCCTATGGCAAACATTTCGCGCGCATCAGGCACTTTGAGCGGGGCCTGTGCTTTTGCCTGCCATTCGGCATTTTTGGCAAGAGTTCCCTCGATAATGCTTTTTGCTCCACCGGGGCCACCGTGAGCCGAAGGGCCTCCCATTCCTGAAGTCATGCTCGATACTGATGACATGATTTCCCCCATTGAAAAAATTTCTTTATATCGCAATTATTAGATATTTATAATAAGGGTCAATTCATGTTTTGTCAAACCGATGAAAATAATAATTAGCCATTATTAAAAGTGATTTTTGTCACATCAATCAAACGATTGATTAAATAGAGGATAAGAAATTATTAACTTCGGCCGCATATTTTTCGTTCAATTTTGATGATTCCTGGATGGTTGGAGCTTCTGTTATCACACGTAGAATCGGCTCTGTGTTGGAGGGCCTGATAAGCACCCAGTTTTTGCCGCTGCTTATTTTTATGCCGTCTGTCATATCTATGTTTTTGCCTTTGTGCTTGTTATAAAGCATCTCGGTAAGTTCCTGGGCCTTTTGCGGAGGGCAGGGAACCGTTTTCTTTATCATCGAATAGTAAGGCATTTTAGAAACAAGTTTTGAAACCGGCATGTTTTTATCGCATATATAATGCAGGGCTATCGCCATTGCGGTGAAACTGTCACGGCAGAAATTTACTTCGGGGTATATGACTCCGCCGTTGCCTTCGCCGCCGATAACCGCTTTTTCGGCTTTCATCGTTTCCGTTACATTTATTTCACCGATTTTGCTTTTGATGATCCTGCAGCCGTGTTTTTCCACGATATCGTCAACCGCGCTGGTTGTCGAAAGATTAACAACAACGTTCCCATGTTTTTTTGACAAGATGTGGTCCACTGCTATCGCGAGAGTGTAATCTTCGCCGATAGGAAGTCCTTTCTCGGATACGATCGCCAGCCTGTCTGCGTCGGCGTCCTGAGCGAAGCCGATATGAGCATCGTGCCTTCTCACAGCGTCGCATAATGCGCCGAGATTCTCGGGAAGCGGTTCGGGCGGCCTGGGAAATATGCCGTCCGGGGTATCATTTATCGTGAAAACGGTGCATCCCAGCCTTCTCAGCAGTTTAGCCGACATCACCGAGCCGGCCCCGTTCACGCAGTCCACGACAACCCTGATTGCGCCTTTCGAAGCGGGCAGCTTGTCGAGATTGTCGATAATAGCCTTAATATGATTTTCAACAGCTTTATTATTGCGGCGCGGGATTCTCATGTCGTTGCTGTAAACTTTGGCGTAATCGCCCTGATGATAGATATCCAGCAGTTCACGTGCCTGGTAATAGTTCAGGAAACAGCCGTCGCCGCGGATGAACTTAAGCGCGTTCCACTCGACGGGGTTATGGCTTGCAGTTATCGCTATTCCGCCAGATGCCCCGGTTTGCCGGACTGCGAGTTGAATTGTGGGGACGGGGCATATATCAAGGGTTATTACCTTGCATCCGGCGGAAGCGAGTCCCGCGAGCACGGCATGCTGAACCATCTCGCCGCTTGTCCTGGTGTCGCGTCCG
>DAOSYA010000101.1:0-8771 GCA_035380865.1 bacterium | reverse complement strand
ATCTGGCCGGTTGTTGAATCTATGGTGTAGTCGTTCCCGACCCCTGCCATCAGTTCGACAACCGGCGCCCCATCGGTCCTGTATGAGAACACTAATTCGTCTCCGGCTGACGGTTCTACTCCATCTGCAGTGTTGAAGTATACTGTGGGCACGCCACCAGCCGTTTCAATGTGATACTCGTTGGCCGCGCCTGTGAATACTTCCACATTTCTCCATACCGTACCGTTAACAGAAAGTTCCGCAGTGTCGGCTATCATCGCGAGATCGTTTGCCGTTCCTGTGTAACCTGTCCACTCTGCCAGAGTAACTCCATCATTGTGATTGGCCGCTGCATAAGTCGTTTCGAGCCTTGCCCTTACTACCTGCCCGAAAAGTCTCGTTGACATATCCACATTTCCATAATCCAGATATGCTGTCGATGTCTGGTAATCCAGGTTTGCAACATCTTCCCTGGTCATTGCTCCGCCGAGACCGCCCGTTACCAGCCCTAGCCTCGTTCCAGTCATCGGATATGTCGAATCCCTTAAAAGGAAACCCTGCCTGATTGCGGAACCAGACACCGCGTTGATCTCCACATGGATGTCATTGACATCCCTCGATCCTGATACGCAATTGTTGTAAATGGTGAATTTCGCTTCATCATTATCGTATGTAACAGTTGCATTGATAGTTCCATTCACGTCGATGGCATCAAGTGCATTTTGTATCGAGGATTCAAGATCACCGATTGTGGTGTCGTTTGTAACCTGGAAATAAAGGTACTTCTCATCCTGATATGGAACAGTATTTTCCGCAACAGCGTCAATATCATACTGAATTGTCGATGTCGTCAGATCTACAGCCGAATAAATCATGCCTGTGTCCGGATCGATCGTGAAATTACCGAGAGCATTTCCGCGAATCTGATCCGCGCTCTGGTAAACCTGAGTCATACCTGCAAGCGGGCCGGCTGTGAAAGTAATATTCTCCATCGGGAGGTCGGCATCATCTATGAGTCCGCTGTACCTGTAAAGCGTTCCATCTCCATAAACATCCACACCATCAGTAGCCAGAATGGTGTATGTTTTTCCCAGCATTGAAGCAGTCGGATATGATGTTGGATCCGGCCCTGATACATCCACCTTTATCTCGATCCAGTCTCCCTCGCGGATTCCGAGCCATTCGGGATCGACCTGATCGTTATCATAAAGGTCTACGAGAAGATCGTTTTTAGTTGCATATCCTTCTTTAGGATCCACACCGTCTGCAATAAGCGAGCGTGATTCTTCGTCGAGGTTGCATTTCAAACCGACCTGAGTCGTCGCCGCCGCTTCAAGTTTTTCGCCGATAGCGAAATTAATATCGTCTACCGGTCTCTGCGTGTCAACTGAGAAATTGTGGTCGTTATCGACCTCGACCCTTGTCCAGCCCTGTACATAAAGACCATTAGCATTGACAAGGTTTCCTTCTTCATCCAGCCCGAACGCTCCGTCGCGAGTATAAACGGTATTTCCCGACTGTTCGCTCAAAACGAACCAGCCGTTACCGTCTACTGCCACATCGGTGAGCCTTCCGGTTGATTCTAACTGTCCCTGCATCATCAAATTCGTGACAGCAGTTGTGGACATTCCGAGCCCTACCTGGAGCGGGTTGATACCGCCTCTGTTTTCACTCGGTGCAGCAGCTGCCGTGTAGGTTCTGCTGAGAAGGTCCGCGAAAGTTGCGCGTCCTTTTTTAAATCCGTAAGTGCTTATATTTGCAATATTGTTACCGATTACGTCCATCTTGGTCTGATGGTTTTTTAACCCTAGAACCCCTGTGTATAGGGATGAATTCATTTCTACTTTCACCTCTCATGACAAACAATAGTGGAAGTAAGTTGCCAAAAACCACCCATGCGTTAAATACACCCGCAGGGTCCATATTTCTGGCTGTCAACTGGAAACCGATTGAGTTGAAAATTTGGTTGAGTAATGGGTTTGTTACCCTAGAGCCAACAAACCATTATTATTTAACCGGTTTCCTGTTCTTCCAACTTTTTGTCGAATTTTTTGCCGCCTCAATCATTCAGCGGCTTCGGGGGCTTCCTCAGAGAGGTCCAGCCCCTAACCATCGATCACGCAATCACTGCGCTGTCGATGTTAGTAATTACGTTTTCCTTCATGCTCTCCATATCAATGGCCGTTATTACCGTACGATTAGGTACACTGACCACAAATGCCTGGCCATTGAGGAGAACCAGCGATTCCTTTGATCCTTTGTTGTCAGCCATATCCATTGCGCTCGACAGCCTGCTTACATCCTGCTCCGTGAGTTCTATCCCACGTTGAGCGAGCCGCTTTGTCGCATGAGCAGAAAACTCCACACTACTGGTTTTCTGCTGCAATATTCGCTGGAACTCAGACTTAACACCCGCAACCGGCTTGCTTTGAGGCGCTGATATAGACGCGCCGATATTGCTAACCTGGCTCGGTTTTGGTACTTGAGGACCATATATCTTTGAAACCACTGTGTCACCTCCCTTCAAACTATCCTAATCAACAGTATTACTCAGACGGCTTTGAAATGGCGAAAATGTCGGAGGTACTGACGATTTCGTTTCCAACAATCAACATCGGTTCAGAACTTATAACTTCTACCGCATCAACGACTCCACTCTGCGCGTTTCCTTCGCTATCGAACCAGGATACTTCCAGTCCGATAAACGTATTCGCCTGGGTGAGATTCTGCATTATCAGCATCTGTTCAAAACTGTCGTTGAGCTGCATCATCTGCTCAAGAGAGTTGAACTGCGCCAGTTCAGCTATGAAGTCTTCATTCTGCATGGGATCCAGAGGATCCTGATACTTCATCTCTGCAACCAGGAGATTCAGGAAAGCGTCTTTTCCGAGAGTATCATTGGATGTAGTTGAAGCAGAACCTAATTGAGTCGCGGAGTATTGATCAATCAGATCTACTAACATTGCATCCTCCTTCGATTTACGCTTTTTCAGGCGAGGTAGCTATGATGACCCTGACCTGCGAGTGCCATTCCTCTTACGCTGTAAGTCGATAGTCCATCGAATTCTATTTCTAGAGAACTATCGCTTCCTTCGCCGGTCATACTGTACTCGTTAGAGTATGAATCTGCCGTTCTGTCGTTCTCGCCATTCTGCGGCTGATCATTCGTTCCGGTGTTGACTTCAACTTCGAAACTTCCGACCTTTACACCCATCTCATCGAGAGCCTGCTTGAGTTGTCCCATGTTGCTCTCGATAATTGCCTTGACTTCCTGGCTTGCGGCTGTGAACTTCGCAGTCACAATATCCTGGTCAACTCTGACTTTCAGATGGATATCGCCGAGCTTTGCCGGACTGAGAATCACACGGACTTCTCCATCGGTTCCACTTGTGAAAGTGTATGCAGCCTTTTGCATAAGCTGGTTCATTACACTGTCACTCATGCCGCGTCCGGAAAATGATCTGGCTGTAGCTTTCGATTCCAGCACTTCATTCAGTGTGGTCTCAGTTGCCGCCGGTCTGCCCATGAACGGAATCCTATCCGAAGAATTAGTCGATTCCGATCTGGCAGTAAGAACTTCGTCGCCAATTAAACTGCTTGCCCACTTGTTTTCATCCTGGCCAATCTGTTGTGAAAGATCCTGTAGAAGATCTCCGCTTTCAAGCAACGAAGCTTCAACCTTCTGCATCAGGCTCATGTCGAGACTGGTGGATGCCGTTCCCCGATTCATAATCATCTGCTGCAGCCTGTTATAAATGTCCTGCCTCTTTTTGCCGGCAGTCGCAAGCTCTTTTGCAAGAGCTTCCATGTCCAGGCCTTTCAGGTACTCATCGGAACTCAAATACATCGGGTCCGAAGTTGTTACCTTCAATTCAGCATTCGCATTATTCTCAGATGTCTTCAGAGGTATAATAATTTTACTATCTGAAGTTTCCTGAGAATTATCGGAGATCGATTTTTGAGAAGCAACTTTTGTCTCTAAATCCTGAAGAATAACCCTGTCGTTTGCAGATGATTCCTGCATAACCCTCGCCATCAGGGCGTCCAGGTCTTCACTGCTCGTTTCGACCGCATTTTCAGCGGCGAGTCTTTCGAGCGGAATCATCATGACCAGGTCTGAATCCTTCAATGCCGGATCCGCAAGATCCACAATCTGCGCGTCCTTCATATCCTGTGCGCTGATCATGAGATCAAGCTTCACTACTTTTGCCGCATCGGTAGAATCCGACAATTCAAGAGTCAGCTTCATAGCGCCGGCCTCTTCATCAGATTCCGCCTTCATCGACGACACAAGCTCCGAGAGCGGGATCATCAATCCTTTCTCATCGGAAAGCTTCAGGAGAACATTGACGTTTTCAAGATCTTCAGCGTTCAACCCCTGCTGTCCGTTCATCAGCATATCCAGTATTTCATAGATTTTGCTGTCACGGTCCAGATTCAGAGTAACTGTAAGATTCGATTCAGCGTCCTGCGTTCCTTCGAGTGCCTGCTGCGCGCCTTCCATAAGAAGCGCGAGTATCTGCGTAAGCAACCCGATGATCTCCTCGTCTGCGGCCTCTTCACCTTTTGCGATCTCTTCTTCGAGCCTGTCAACTATCGCTTCGAGTTTCTCATTAGCATCAATCTGCTCGCCGGTTTTCTCTCTGACTTCAGCAGTCTTGTTTTCGCCCTCAGCCTTATATGCTTCGGGTTCTCTTACCGCTTCATCATTTGATACCGGCCTTTCATCAACAGCCTGAGGACTTTTCTCCTGTCCTGAAACCCCGGTTGATGCAACTGTGCTCTCAGCTTTAGCCGCAGTATCTTTGCTGCTACTGCCGACTCGTTCCGAACCGCTCAGAGCCTGATTGAACATGCTCTGAAAGCTTTTGTCCATCACTGTGAAGCTTTCGGCCTTTAGAGACAACGGTCCACTGGCGAATTTGCTTTGACTGGCAAGTATGCCCAGCATCACGTCATTCGCATTCATCTACCATCACCTCCTTTCTATTCAGTTTTAGGTTAAACCACCCCCTTAATTATCTTCTTTATATTTTTAATCTCTATTTTCCACTTGCCAACATTCTTGCCAGTTGCGCTGATTTTGCGGGATCAAACGCTCCCAGAAGATCAGCCATTGTTCCCTCTTTCATTCCCGAAAGTATTTTCACTTTTTCATCATCTGAAAGATTATTCATAATATCTACGGCTGTATCCGCGGGCAATTTCTCGAATACTTTCGATAGAAGTCTGAAATTATCACCCTGTGAAGCAGTTGTGGTAACAGCCGCCGATGTCACTGAAGTTCCGGCAGCCGCCACAGCTGCCGCCGGGCTTGCTACTGTTGCGGTTACTTCAAAATCGCCTTCTTTCATGTCCTTGATATCTTTATTTATCTTTTCAAGATTTTCCTGTATTGCAGACAAATCACCCGCTATCGCCGGCAACTGTTCCGCCGCTTTTTTCAAAGAAGCTATCTCTGTTGTCTGTTGCTCCAGTTTAATCCTGAGCTGCTTTACATCTATTATCTGATCCTGCGAAAGGACTTCTTCCCAGTCTTCCTGGTACAGCGCGCCTGTGAAGAAACTCACAACAGGAACATCTTTTGTGGATCTATAAAGTGCCTGCTCCGGTCCCGTCAGTGCTCCAGAGAGATGCAAAACCGATATCAGCAAAATGACACCGATAACTGCCAGAAGAATCCATAACCACAAAAAACTGCGCTTTGACGGCTCTTGAACAAGTTCTTCTGCTACCACAGCTCTTTTTGCCATAACAAATTCCTGCCTTCGTAATTTTTAATATTACCCTTCAGAAAGCATCTCAAGGATGCGTTTAACATAATTTTCCGTCTCTTTATATGGTGGTATTCCATTATAAGTCTCAACTGCCTTCGGCCCTGCATTATACGCTGAAAGCGCCAGTTTCTCATCGCCACCGAACCGGTCAAGCATTGCCTTTAAATACCTTGCACCGCCATCGATATTCTGTCCGGGATCAAAAGGATTTGTCACATTCAATTCTTTTGCCGTATTCGGCATCAACTGCATCAACCCCATTGCTCCTTTTTCAGATATCGCACTGGGATTAAATCCCGATTCAGCGTTAATTACAGCCCTTAACAAATCCTCTTTTACTCCATAATCCTTCGATGCCTTTGAGATAAGATTGTCATACGACACTTTGTTGTTCATGTTCACTGAACTGAATGTGCCCGGCATAAACAGTTCCCGGGCATCGCTGGAACCCACAACGCCTTTGTTCGTGCCTGATGACATTTGCTTGTCCATCTCGGCTTTGAAACTCGAACTCTCAGGGATTTCAGGCATCTTGAACCTTTTTCGGATCTGTTCGATCCGGTCCATCATCTTCACGATGCCCCACTCGCCCGGTCTTGTTGTTATTTCAAATAAATTATCTCTCACTTTTTACTCCATCAAGTTTATCGGAGGTCTATCCTTGTAGCAGTTGCGCTTGAATCCAGTCCATTGTTAATCCTGATAAACTTGTTGTTTGCCATATCATCAAGCACTTTTTGTGTCTCAAGCTGCTCTTTATATAAATATTTTTGATACGACTTCTCTCTTGCCCTTATCATTACCTCTTTGTTTTTTCTCGTTTCGTTCAATTCTTCCTGCGACTTTATCATTATTTTTTTAGCAGCTTTTGTCTTTTTATCCTGCTGCTCTATCTGCCTCTCGATTACGAATATATAGGACTGGTAAAACGAGAGCCGCGTTACCGAAACATCCTCCGACGCAGCTTCCTTTCTCATGGCCTCGTGATAGCTCGTCCTCATCTCCCGCAGCATTTCGCCCCTTCTCTTGTTCTCGAGATAGGTCTTCTGCTTTTCAGCAAATTCCATTTTTTTCTGATCCTCGAGGAACTCACGGTATTTCAATACCGGCTCGAGCCTGAATTTAAATATCAATTATATATCCCCTTGAGGCTGCTTCTTGCATCCTCATATTCTACTTTTTCAAACAAGCCCTGCTTAATAAAATCGTTCATTCTATCTATTTTAGATATTGCAAAATCTATTTTCGGATTACTGTCTTTCACATACGCGCCGATATTTATCAGGTCTTCAGAATCCCTGTATGTCGACATAACCTCGACAAACCTTCTGGACAACTGGAGGTGCTCTTCAGATGTGATTTCAGGCATAACGCGGCTTATGCTCTGCATAACATCGACCGCCGGATATATATTCCTTGCCGCCAGATCACGAGACAGAACAACATGGCCGTCGAGAATCGATCTGACTATATCGGCAACCGGCTCGTTCATGTCGTCCGCTTCCACCAGAACATTGTACAGCCCGGTAATCGAGCCTTTGTCGGACATCCCGCTTCTTTCAAGCAATTTAGGCAATATCGTGAAGATAGAAGGCGGATAACCTCGCGTAGCCGGAGGCTCTCCCGTTGCAAGCCCTATCTCTCTCTGGGCATACGCAAATCTTGTGATCGAATCCACCATCAGCACGACATCACGGCCCCTGTCACGGAAAAACTCAGCTATCGTCGTGGCGAGATAAGCGCCTTTAACCCTCATCAACGGCGACTGGTCCGAAGTAGCAACTATCACTATAGATCTCGCAAGACCCTCTTCTCCAAGATCTCTTTCAATGAACTCCCTGACTTCACGGCCACGCTCACCGATCAGCCCTATAACGTTGAGGTCCGCTTTCGTGAACCTTGCTATCATTCCCATTACCGAGCTTTTCCCCACGCCCGAACCTGAAAATATTCCGACCCTCTGGCCTTTCCCTACCGTGAGAAGACCATCAATCGCCCTGATCCCGAGCGGCAGAGGTTCTGTAATTCTTTTTCTGTCCAGAGGCAACGGAGGTTTGGCATATATCGGATATGGCTCGGAGTTAACTATCCTGCCTTTGCCGTCTATCGGGTTCCCCAGTCCGTCAATAATCCTGCCGACAATATTTTCGGATATATTTACGGAAAGCGGCCTGCCTGACGCGTGTACTTCACTTCCCGGGCTTATCCCGTGCATCTCGCCGAAAGGCATAAGTAACAATTTGTCACCTTTAAAGCCGACCACCTCGCTGGGGATCGGGTCACTGCCATTTCTTGGATATATCGTGCAGAACTCGCCCATGGCGGCTTCGGGGCCCAGCGACTCTATGATCACTCCGATCACATCCGTCACCCGCCCTATCTGCCTCACAAGGTCGAGGTTACCGATCATTTTCGTGAAATCGGCAACTCTTTGTGATGTATCAATCATATCCATATATCTATATATAACTACCTTGTTATTCTTCTATTGATTTTAATACTGTTTCTTTTACTTCATTGAATTGCCTGTCAACCTGTGCATCCACAGTGCCGCTCTCGGTCTGAACAACACATCCACCCGGCTCAACCTGGGCCGATGCTTTGAATTTAACCGATTCATGATTATCGAGAACAGATATTATCTGATCGCTCGCACTTTTCAGAATCTCAAGATCAAGGGGATTCACATGTATAATAAAATGTTTTTTAAAGCTCACTCTTCTCAAAGCGTCTTTCACCACGCCGAGAACAGTTTCCGGATCAGTCATTATCTCTTTGTGCAGCACTTTTTCTGCAACAGCTATAGCCATTTTCAGAATATCTTTCTGAGAATCTTCGAGAATCTGAGTATGATAAGCCTTAAGCTGCTCTATTACTTCATTCATCATGCTGACTGCATTAATAGTTTCCTGTAGTCCGGATTGCTTTCCCTTGCCGTACCCGTCATCGTAGCCCTTTTTATAGCCCTCTTCCTCACCGGATGAGTACCCCTGAGAGTATGCTTCCTTCTTGTTC
>DAOSYA010000100.1:0-8783 GCA_035380865.1 bacterium | reverse complement strand
GTGATAATGCCTGTAATACAAGGCGCGGCGAGGGAGTGGTGAGGGAGCATACTGTGCGGTATGTGACCGATCCCGAACCGATGCCCCAACGCAGCAGGACAGGTGTTATCACGATTTTCCGGATTTCTCACAGAGAAATCCGGGTTAGAACAGAGGCAGAAACGTATGAAAACGCGATCAAGCATAACTTCACAATTAAGAACAATCTTTCTCATGCCGGTCTTTCCGCGCCGCATATGCAGTGAAATCATGAAAGACACAACGATCGGGTCTGCGGTGCCGCCGCTGCTGGCGCTCTGTATTGCCGGCTGCTTTCTTCATTGGGAAGCATTCAGCGCACAGGGCATTCCCCGGGCTGCCGTCGTTCCGTTGATTTTTCTGGCGACGATCGGCCGCCTGTTTTTCTCCGCGCTGTCAATTCATGTGATTGCAGTTGTATTCAAGAGCAGCGCCGGGCTGAAGAATATTTTTATCTGCATGGTATATGCTTTTCTATTTCCGTGCCTGTTCGAATTGCTGATAAAAGCATCGGGAACGGAACTTCTGTTGTTTGTGCCGAAAATATTGTTGTTTATTTATATTCTGCCGGTCGCAATCAGCGCCGTTAATAACACCGGCTTTTTCAGAGCACTGTCTTTCTACTCTTTCCTTCTGCTGCTGAACACTTTATTCTTATACGTGTTTCAAATCCTGAACCTGTATCCTGATAGCTCAATAAGCTTCCAGAGTTATTTCCGACCCTATATTTTTTCGGCCTATGTCGCTATTGCATTAATTTTTGCGCTTATGGTCGTGTCGCTAATAGTAGATTTCATCCCGAACCGGATTCTGAAATCAGCGGCGATGTCGCTCGGCAGCATCCTGCTTCTGATGAACATCTGTAACTGGACAATGATTTTCTATGTTACAGAAACTTTGAATAATCCGGTCAACCTTGCTTGTGATTATTATGTTATCGGCGACACGATCTATTTCTCGTCCATAACTGACGGGCTTCGGGTAGCGGAATGCGATTTGACAAAATGGAAATGCGGGATAACAAAGAAATTCGAAATAGATGGAATTACGGATCTCACCGCCGACTCGAAAGGGAACTTATACCTGGTCAACCAGGCCGATAATATAACTGTGTATGAATACAAAAAATCCGGCACGCCTGTTTTCAGCATAGATAACGAAACTCATGGCTGCGAAAGCCGTTATCAATTGATCGGCAATAATTTTGTTTTCGGCGGCAATGGGGATTTCACCATGGGCTGCTACAGCGGAGAAATGCAGAGATACTCCATAGACGGCGAAAAAAAGTCCGCGTTTTTGATCGAATCCGAAGACATGGAAACCCGGGTATCACCAGAAGAAAATATACGCTCCCCTTTGATGATAACAGCCTTCACGATAGATAAAGAAGGCAACTATTTCGTCGCCTTTAGCAGCGGCATAATAAAGAAAGTGAATCCAGGCGGAGAAACACTGGATGTTTTCAAATATGAATCCGGAAAGTCCATGATTCTCGATATTGTATATTCCGAATCCGGAAACGTATACGCATTATTTGTCAGCACAGACAAAGATGCCGGTCGGCAAAAAATATTCATTCGTGGAATCGATGTTAACGGTAATATTGTAAGCGAAACAATTGTCTATGAAGGAAAAGCCGGGGATTCGCCCAACTACCTGTCGTTGAGGTTGGCCGACGACGATGATTTCGTACTGGAAATTGCCGGAAGAAGCTTTGTATCGTTCAGGGAATATGCCGTAATAAACAAAAGCGGGGAAGTGAAATCAAGGATACCGAAAAATCCATTCCTGCAGAATACTGTCGCGCGCATTTTAGATTACATTCGATTCTCCGGCTGAAGTTGTCCCGCCTGTTTCCCGCCGACCTTTTTAGCGCATCGTCATTTTTTGGGGACACGCAGTGATATAGTAAGAGCAGACACAATTTCAAGGATTGAAAAAGGGTCAGGTCTGAAATGGAACAAGAGCAAGCGGACAACAGCAAATCGAAAATGGACCGAAGAAAATTTATCAGTTCCGGTTTCCTCGGCTATGTCGGAGTCCTGCTTTCCCCGGTCGCTGTCCTGTATGAGTCTTCTCACATCGAACCGAACTGGCCGGCTGTCACGAAGTACGATGTGGAGATTCCCGGGTATCCGGCAGACGCGGAACCGCTGGACATCGTACAGTTATCCGATCTCCACCGCGGCCATTTCGTCAGCGAGGAGCACATCAGAAAGCTTGTCCCATTATGCAACAAACTGTCACCCGATATCGTCGTTATCACCGGCGACTTCGTCAGCAGAAAAACAGAATACGCCGCTTCCTGCGTCGAGGCGCTTTCGGGTCTGACAAGCCGCATTGGCATCTTCGGAGTCATGGGTAATCACGATTACTGGGCGGTCGGAAAAGAAAATGTTTTCAAGGATCTCGGTGCCGGCGGGATCAGGATGATCAAAAACGGGAACGTTGAACTGAAAGAGAATGTCTGGCTGATCGGCATAGACGACGAATGGGCGGGGAAACCCGACATACCGAAGGCGTTCGAAGGAGTCCCGGAAAATGCGGCGAGAATTGTGATGACACACAGCCCGAAAACATTCGCCGAAATCCGGGACATGAACGTATTTGCGATGGTGGGACACACTCACGGCGGGCAATGCACCATACCTTTCGTCACCCGGAAATATATTCGCGGCATGCTGGGCTGCGAGCACCTTAAAGGCTGGTACGCGGAAGGCAATTCGAGGCTGTATGTGAACCGCGGGATAGGAATGGTAACGCCGCCGCTGCGATTCTTCTGCCGCCCGGAGATCACCCGGTTCACATGCGGCCCGGTGAAAGAGATTTCGTAAAGGAAACTATAAAATATCACAGGTCACATCTTTCCGGAATATGTTGTTCGTGATATGGTGCTTATTATAGAATAAATATGTCGGGACAATATAATAAATGACATTAATAAAACTTCCATAAACGGAGATTTCTGAAATGACTCGGGTGAGAATACCTGAAATCGCAATACTCTTTATTATCGTTGCGATTGTAATTGTTTTATCAAATAGTGTGTCGGCAAAAGAGTTCGATTACAGCACAAAAAAGATCACCGGATCCCCTGCAACTTCGTTATCTTATCCTGTAGAGAAAGGATATGAAATTATTGATTATGATGTTTCCCCTTTAGGTCCTTCGGCGCTGGTGATCTTAAAATCCCAAAACGAGACCCGTGCAGGATATCAGTTGATAAAAGTAGATTTCTTAAACTTGACCGGCCAGGTTTATATGCAGCTGCCGGAATCAGACGGCTTCGAAGGAATCACATGGCATCCAAATGGTGAAGACATATATATACATGGTTCCTGGAATGGAAAAAGCACGATCTGGAAAGGCCTGAATCAGGATAATCCAGAGTGGAAAGTCATTTATACTGATGCCGGTAAAATCAAGAATTTAATTATCAGCCCAACAACATTTGTTCTTTACGAAAAACCGAAGACTGGAAAACAAGAGCAGCACAGGATTTATTTTGGTGTTGAAATGGATAAAGATATCTACGGAATCAGAACTGTAAGCGAGAATGGGGAACTTCCTTATAATGCAATTGCTCCGAGAAAATTCAAAAAAGTTGCCAAGGCAAAATCCATAAACGTGCCATGGGCTTTGCCTTTTGACTTTCATCCATCCGGGAAAAAGATATCATGGAAGGATAATAATGGTTGTTTTCACACTGCTTCATATGGAGCCACCTCATGGTACGAATCAAAATCAGACGATATCAATCTTCCCGACGTATGTGTAGACAGCATGGTCTTCACCCCCAATGGAAGCGGTTTGGCATTATGGGAAAAAGGCAAAACAGGAATAAGGATTCATCTGGGGGTTGACAACACGATCTATAAAATTGCGGAAAAACACCTTTTTACAACAAGTCCCAAGTGGACGACGGATGGGAAATGTCTGATAGGAATAATATTCGATGCCGGTGAACAGAAACTTGTTAGTATACCTGTAGACATACCGCTTGCAGATGTCTCAAACGCATGGATGTTCGTACAGGATACCAAAGATCGGGAATTGTTCGAAAAATACGGTGGATTATTCCGGACAACGGAATACGATCAGCTTTACAGGCTTTACGAATCAGAAAATTATTACTGTGGATACTCTTATGAGAGTTCTTTGCCCGCTCGTCCTTACCTTGTTACAACAGATATTTTCTGGGAATTATTTGCAGCGTCATTCCAGGGCCTTTTTCAATTATTCGAGAGAAACAGTGCTATGCCGGCATTCTGGAAGTTCGTAGAAAATGCAGATCGTCAATTCTCCAAAGAAAAATGCGATGACAGATTATGTAAAATCTTCTCTACCTTGAATAAGATAAAAGAAGTCTCGGGTCCGATCACCCCCGAGATGAAACGAATCTTAGAAGCGGATGGATATCACTTTTCTGATGTATTGGGAGCCCGGTTCGAATATGAGGACTTGAAGCCGAGGGGACACTATGCAGAAAATACGGAACTGAGCCTCTATTTCAGGGCCTTCAGATATCTGTCAATGATCAGTTTCAATGATGATGAAGTACAGGCATTTCGTAATATGCCAACAGATTTGAAGCGTGACGCTTTAGCTTTCATTAAACCATATTTATATTTCATTGCCACATCAAGACAAGACCTGGCTATCGATTTCACCAACTTTGAAAAGCCGCCTTATTTGAAGCATCCGCCACAGGGATACAGATTGTTCCCATTGTCATGGGGCATAGACAACGAGATACTTAACTCGACTATATACCACCCGGACTGGCCGGAGAATGAACAAATCAACAAACTTCTTCCGGATTCGCTTGAAATAGCAGTTGTCGCGGGCAGCTCATTTGCAAAAGAACTCCTGGCCGATCAGGGGGCTTTTGATGCCGACCCGAATCTGAGGAGCGTGTTGAAAGATCTGGAAGAAAGGTGGAAATCATATACGCCCCCGAAAAGCCAGTTGTACTCAAAATGGATTGAAGCGATAGGAACACAGTGGGCCGAAGATGTAATGCCAACAGACGATTCGGTTGACATTAACTTCTGGAAAGCAAAGCGACTTCAGACAGGTCTTGCGAGCTGGGCAACATTGAGACATGTCACAGTTTTAGTTAATGAAAGAGCCTCTGCAGAATGCGGTGAAGGCGGTTTCGAGGAAATAATACTCGAGCCTCCACTGGGCGCTGTGGAACCGGACCCTGATACATTTAAAGCTATAGCAGACCTGTTTGACATTGAAATAGAAATGGTCGAGAAGCATTTGTATTTCAAAGGATATGTGCCATCGGATGTATATGGAAACAACGAAAGCCTGAGAACCGGAGTCATCAGAAGACTCGAAGAGAGCAGAAACAATATCCTTGAATACAGACAAATGGCCCTGAAGCAGATAGCGGGTGAGCCATTAACACCAGGGGAGTACAAGAATATTTTTTATACCGGTCGTGCGGCAGAGTACAACTTTCTCGTATTCAAGAGCCTCGCCAATGAGGATCTCGGGCTGTCCAACCCGGATCCTGTTCAGAAAATAGTTGATATAGCCGGGGGCGGAATATTACAGACCCCTTATCTTCATGCCGCCGTCGGCAATCCTGCAGAGTGGGATCTGATTGTTCCTCATTTCGGGAAAAAACAAATTGTCAAAGGTGTTGTATATACATTCAACCAGTTTGTCGAAAAAGAAATATTAAACGATCAGGACTGGAGAAACATCGTTAACGAGAAAGCTCCCATATCCTGGACACTACCTTATTATTCAGAAAAAAGGCTCCCATGCCCGGCAAAACAACCTTTCTGAAAAGACTGATTTTTCTGCTTGCATGCCTGGCTGTTCTTGTACGAGCGACCACAGCAGAAACTTCAGCGTCTGATAAGTTTTTTTTCGTTGGAGATGTTATGTTGTCCCGACTGGTAGACAAAGAATTTCGGGATAATAATAACGTGGCGTTGAGCGCCGAGCTGAGAGAAATGTTCACCTCCGCCTCCTGGGTGATAGGCAATCTTGAAGGTTCTGTCGGAGAAATAGCGGATTGTCCCGACCGCGTTTCGTCAAATCTTTGCTTTTATACCGATCCGGCGAGGATAAAATTTCTATCCCGAAGCGGCTTCAAGGCGATGGGAATGGAAAATAATCATTCCATGGATACCGGGATTGACGGAAGAAGAGCGACAAGAGAATCTCTTATTAATGAAAAAATCGTTCCGCTTGAATATGACAAGTCTCCAGTGTTCATAAAAATCAATTATTTAACAATCGGGATTATCCCGTTTTCTCTGATCCCCGATGCCTCGGGAGAATTCGTTAATATCCCATCGACTCAGCTTCTAAGGCGACTCCAGAAAGCGAGAGCGCTATCCGATTTAGTAGTTGTTTATGTGCACTGGGGAAAAGAGTTGCAGGACTGGGGTTCCGCTTCGATGTTGGAACATACTGACTGGCTCACTCGCAATGGTGCCGATCTTATCGTTGGAAGCCATCCTCATGTAGTAATTGAACCCGGGTGTGTGAACGGGAAGCCGGTTTTTTATTCCCTTGGGAATTTCCTGTTCGATCAAAAGTATCTCCAGACACAAAGGGGGCATATTGTAGAATGTGATGTTTTTTCGGAGGAAAAGCAGCTTGAGTGTGCTTATTCGGCAATTCAAAGGAGCGAAGAAAGCTATATTCCGGAGTTGGCTGAAAGATCACCTTATGACAAAAATACACTCCAAGATTGCATCCTTGATTTCAACCGACCGATAACGATACAGGATATATCCGTTAGGGCCAGAAGTGAGCCGGATAATTATGACGGCAGGATTATTCTGGAAGGATGGCAGAATGATAAACTTCTGTGGGAAACCTCTCCAACTAATCTGATTGAGATTTCGAAAGGACGGTTTGGACAAGGAGAAGACGAGTATCTCTTCACATTAGAAAAACATTTCTCGGACATCGACCATGAATACGCTCCCAGGCCATATGTCTACCGGATAACCGACAGGGGGCTCGCTGCACTCTGGCGTGGTTCGGCACTTGCCTGGCCCATTAAAGACGCTACCGTGCTTTGTGATGATAAATGCTATGTCTGCGCTCTGCACAGAGGCGACTCATTTTTAATACCAGATCCACAGACTGAAAAAACAAGAGTGGCTTTATACGAGTGGAACGGATTCGGATTCTCCGGAATCGACGGGAATCAGCTTCTCCAGGATAAATGTGAAGATTATTATAAAGACTTCTAGTTCGGCACGCGGATTACTTTTCTGCCGCCTTCTCCTCGAAGTACGTCCAGTACCAGCCCGTTACCCGTTCCTCGTCGCCCGCGGTGGCTTCTTTGCCGAGCCACAGGTCTATCCTGTAGTTCATATCGGCGTCGCGGACGCACGCGCCGCAGTAATCTGCCGCCTCCGTCCATCCCACCTGCGGCACGTAAACCATGGTTCCGTACCCGACCTGATGGGCCGGTCCGACCGGGTTCACGGCTATCGTGACAGGGTTCGCATACGAGCCGTCCCCGAGCCTGGCCTCATGCGGCGGCACGGAAGTCCGGCCCGAACCCGCCGGTTCGTTCGAAGCGGCGCAGTAGCCGGTCATGTACACCAGCCGCAGCACAAGCCGGCTTCCCTCCGGCAGATTCTCCCGGATACTTTTCAGATCTCCGTCCGGGAGCCTCTCGTTTTTTATCTCGTACGGCAGCAGCGATTTTTCCTTATCCGTTCTGTTGCCGGAATGTTCCATCACGCTTGCTATCGTGTCGAGCAGAACCGGATCGTCCGACTGCAGAATGTCCACACCGAGATCGTATTTTTTCTTCAGAGCCGCAACGCCGTTCACGGGCGTGGTCTTTGCCAGCATCCCGAGCCGGTGGACCTTGTCGACATTCTTCCGATTGCCGGTCTCCACGATAAGCCCGACCCACTCCGCGCCCAGTTCCTTTATCTTTTTCAACGAAGACACCGGCGACGGCCACGACACACATGTCCTGATCACCGGATGGTTCTTCTCTATCCACTCCTGCTGTTCCTGCTTCCAGATGCCGACCACAACATCGCGCCCCATGCCCTTGCTGTAAACAAGATCGATCATCTTCTGAAGAGTCTCGTTGTCGTGGAACTTGGTGTCCATGTAAACGCCGATCCCCAGATCGGACGCGAGATCGAGCAACTCATCGAGCGTCGGCACGCTTTCACCGTTGGCTGTTTTCAGTTTCTTAATCTGCTCCAGCGTCATGTCGGCGACTTTGCCGCTGCCGTCGGTGGTGCGGTCCACAGCCTCGTCGTGCATGATGACGAACACGCCGTCTTTCGTCAACCGGGGATCGCACTCGACGAAGTCCATCCCGTAGTACGCCGCATACTCGCATGCGCGAAGCGTGTTCTCGTCGGCGAGCCCGCTCCCGCACCGGTGCGCCATTTTGAGCCTTCCGGGCTTATCCGCATCTTCGCCCCGCGCAGCCGCGCAGAGCACCACCATGACCATTACAACAAATACGGCAATCTTTCCTGTCTTCATTTCGACCCTCCGCCTTCATACATTTTTATTCTGTGCGAATGCGGATCATATTTCAAGTAAGCCACGTAATACCCACACAATTTCCGCCCGGTGTTTTTTCTGCCCGACATAACATCGTGCGTGAATGCGTTCACCCCGAAGCATCTTTTATAGTAATTCTCATAATAAAAACAGATTCACAACTCGATCAGAAATCACAAATACAAAGATAGTGTGCCATGCACAAAGCTATTTCCTTTGTGCATGTATTCAAGTTTGTTTTT
>DAOSYA010000099.1:0-8930 GCA_035380865.1 bacterium | reverse complement strand
GCGGGGTTCTCGGGCGCGGGATCGGCGAAAGCACACAGAAGATAACATTTTTGCCACAGCAGCATTCTGATTTTATTTTGAGCGTGACGATGGAGGAGACCGGCATTATCGGGCTTATCATAATATTATTGCTCTTCACGGCGTTGATAATGAGAGGCATTCAGATAGCCAATAAATGTGACGATCCTCTTGCGATATATATGTCTTTTGGAATTGTTTTTATGATTTCGATTCAGGCGGGGATAAACATGGGCGTTGCTCTTGGAATTCTTCCCGTTACAGGACTGACTCTCCCATTCATAAGCTATGGCGGATCATCGCTGATAACTACATACGCAGGGATCGGAATACTGATGAATATCTCAGGAAATAAGATGGCGCGAAGCCGGAGAAGATATGAAGAATTTAGTGGAAGCCGTGGGCGGGACAGGCGGGCACGTATACCCGGCAGTCGCCCTGGCGGAGTACATACAACGGCATGAGCCCGATGTGAAGGTCTGGATAGCAGGCAAGCATAACGGGCAGGAAGAGCGGATAGCGCAGGACTATGGAATAGCGTTTAAGGCTGTGAGTGTTGTGAAGAGACCTGCAAGAAAATTATCGCTGGAAACTGTCAGCTTCGTGCTCAATCTTGCACGCGCGGTTGTAAGTGGCTGGAAAGTTCTTGGTGAACTTAGACCGGTTGCAGTCGTTGGCTTTGGCGGATTCGTTTCGTTTCCTACCGTATTCGCGGCAAGGCTCAGGGGAATACCTGTTTACCTTCATGAACAGAATTCATTGATGGGAACGGTTAACAGGCTGATGGCGAGGTTCTCGAAAAGTGTTTTGTTGAGCTTCGAAAACACGGAAGGAGCGCCTGCCGGGAAATCCCTCTTCACGGGAAACCCGTCGCGATACGAAGGCCGTGAGCTGCCGGACATGGAGACTTCCAGGAGCAGGCTGGGGCTGTACCCGGGCAGGAAAACTCTTTTTGTGACGGGTGGCAGTCAGGGAGCTAGATCCCTGAATAATTCGGTATGCGGATGGGTTTCGAAAAACAGGCACAGGGAAGATTTGCAGTTGATTCACCTGACGGGCAGAAAAAATTTCGATGAGGTTCAGCAGGCGTATAAAGAAGTTCTCGGCGATGATGCGGCTATAAGGGTGGATGTTAAGGATTATTTAAAAGAGATGGAATTGGCTTATAAAGCCGCCGATCTTGTGCTTTGCCGTGCCGGGGCATCGACGATTACGGAGCTCACTTCGCTGGGAGTTCCGGCTGTATTTGTCCCGTATCCGTTCGCGACGGGAAATCACCAGGAAATCAACGCGCGGGGCGTTGTCGATGCCGGCGCTGCTTTGATGATCAGGGACAGTGATTTAAGTGCTGAAAAGCTGGCGCTTATAATCGACGATTTGATCATGGATCCGGAAGCCCTGTCGGCAATGTCCGAAAAGTCGAGGAAACTTTACAGGGATGGTGTTGCCGAAAGAATGGCTAACGAACTGAAGGTTCATTTTCAATAATCGGGATACGCAAATTGAAAGGACGTGAGGAAAATACTATGGAGACTTCACTCAGGAAGAAACATAAGAAAAAGAAAAAAATGCTCGCGCGGATAATTTTCTTTGTGATTTTCCTTCTGGTCATGTCCAGCGCCTTTGTCCTGAATGCGGATGCTTTCAGGGTTAAGATCATCGAGGTTTCCGGCGTTAACCGTGTTTCCGCTGAAGAGATATATGAAGAAACAAATATTTCGATCGGCGAAAACCTGCTGACGATTCCCGCGAGCTTTATCCGTGACAGCATTATTCTGAATCAGCCGCTTGTGAAAAATGCCGATGTACACAGGGTTCTGCCGTCACGGATACAAATCAAAATACATGAAAGAGAACCGTTCGCCTATGTCACAGATGGCGAGAGATACTACATGATTGATGAGGAAAGGGTTGTTCTCGAAACTCCGAACGGAATACCGGATACCGGGCTGTTCAGAATTACGACGGATGGTTTGCAGCATGCCAATATCGGAGAAAAAATCGAGTTTCCGATGGATGGACAGTTCGGAACAATAGCAACCTCCCTGAAAAAGGCGCTCGACGGCAAATACGAACACCTGTTGTTCAATCACAGGGGGGTAAAGCTGTATCTCAACGATGGCACGTATGTGCTGATGGGAGACGGGAGCGAAATCGAAAAGAAGATAATGCTGATACCAGTGATTATTAGGGAACTGCGAGAGAGGAACGAGCCGTTCGAAGGGCTTAACCTTTCATCGCTTGCCGTTCCGTCATATATAAAGAAATCGTAAGTACCGGAGAATGATTTGGTTAGAAGGATAGTAGTTTTCATTATGGCGGTCTCGGTCGGTTTGTCTCTCGCGGCGATGTCGAGAGGTGAGTGGCCGGTTGTTGAATGGCGCGGGATGACGTGGATAGAGCAGAAAGCGGAATCGGTCGTTCCCGGCGATGCGGAGGTGATGGCGGGGCTTACGACCGTGGAAGGGCCGGGCGTGAGGATAACGATTGAGGACGCGTCTGTAAGAAAAAACAGGACGGTGCCTGTGGAAAGGCTGATTGTTCATGAGCGCGATTTAATGAGGGTGCGCAACGAACTCTTTGCGGCGGGAGCGGAAGCCGTGTCGATCAACGGGCAGCGGATGGTCGCGAATTCGGTTATCAGATGCGTTGGTCCGTCGATACAGATTAATAAAGAAAATACGGTTCCCCCTTACGTGATCGAGGCTGTTGGGGAGCCGGTGGTTCTGAAGAAATCCGTGATGATGATGGGCGGGGTGGTGGATCTGCTGTCTATGGAGAGATTGAAGGTTAATGTCGAACAGGTTGATGCCCTTGCGATAGCGGCATATCAAACAGGGTGCGTAGAGGCATCGGAAGAGGTGCGGGCTGATGATTGAGTGTTTGCTCGGGCTGATAATCGGCTGGTTTGCAGGGCGAATATTTGGATTTGGAATACCCGTAAGCAACGGGTTGATTGCGATTGTGGTTTTTCTGGCTGTTGCCGATGAGCTTGTCGCTTCAGTTCGCGATACAGGAAGAAAACCCGTGAAAGGCCTTTTGTTAAAAATGATATTCTGCGTTTTGATATTGTGGATAGAGCGAGTCGCGGGAGCGCCTCTTGCGCCGTTCCTGGTGCTTATTCTGATTGCTTCGCTCTTCATGCATCTGGTTTTCGGAGCGAAGAGCAGTTCGGTTTTTGCTGATTAGGGGGCATGGTGAAAAAGGAAAAAAACAGAACATTATCAGCTATTGACGTCGGCACCTCGAAGGTGACGACCCTGATATCCGAGTTCGGCGAAGATGGCGGAATAAAGATTTGCGGGGTTGGTGTTGCTCCGACAAATGGCATGAAAAAGGGGCTTGTAATAGACCTCGACAAGGTAACACAGTCGATACACAGTTCTGTTGATGCGGCTGAAAAGATGGCGGACAGAATGATTGTTTCAGCCTATGTCGGTATCAGCGGAGATCATATAGGCACAAGTGAACAGAGAGGAATGACAAATATCAACGACCCTGAACGAGGTGTTACGAGGGATGATATGAAACGAGCGGTTGCGGCATCCAAATGCCTTTTGCTGCCGCCGCAGAAACAGATGATGGATGTTATTCAACAGGGCTATCTCGTAGACGGGCACGGCGGGATAGATGATCCGGAAGGGATGTCGGGAAACAGGCTTGAGGTAGATACGCTGATTGTTACCGGATCGACGGCTATGGCTCAGAATCTGACCCGTTGTATAATGAAACTTGATATATCCATAGATTCGATGATTCTCTCGCCGCTGGCGTCCGGAATGGCTGTGCTGAATGATGACGAAAAAGAAATTGGAACGATACTCATAGATTTTGGCGCGGGGACAACTGAAGTGGCTGTTTTCCATGGTAACAGGATTAGAAAAGCAAGAGTTTTTCCGGTGGGAAGCAACCACATCAATAATGATATAGCAATAGTTCTCGGGACATCTCCCAAGGAGGCTGAAAGGCTGAAGCTGGAATACGGGAAAGCCTATGTGGATGAGCAGGTAGGCAGTGAGCCTGTTGAAATAGAACACGTCAGTGGTGAAAAACAGACAAAGATAACCCGGGCGATGCTGTGCGAAGTTATCAGCGCGAGAGTTTATGAGTTGATAAAAATGGTTCGTCATGATCTTGAAACGGACCTGCCGATTTCCGTTGTGCCGGCGGGTATTGTGATAACGGGAGGCGGATCAAAACTCTCGGGGTTCGGCAGTGTTGTCGAGGAAGTATTAAATATGAGCGCGAGAATAGGGGAGCCTATTTACAGTGGCGAGATGTCGGAAAAGCTTCAGGGGCCTGAGTATGCCGCCGCTTTTGGTATTTTGAGATGTGCGGCAAGACAGATAACGCTGGGTAGCTTTTCGGCTTCAGGCGACAGTTCGCCATTGAGGTCCTGGTATGATTCAGTCGCGAACATTTTTCGCGGAATGTTCAAGTGAACCGAAGGCATTGGAGGTGCCAAATTGATTTTCGAGCCAAAAGTACAGAAACATGCGAGGCTGAAGGTCGCCGGTGTAGGCGGCGGAGGCTGTAACGCTGTTGGCAGAATGATCGAAGTCGGTATAGCCGGAGTCGATTTTATAGTGATGAACACCGATAGCCAGGTTCTTGACACGAGCCGCGCTGATCAGAAGCTTCAGATAGGCGGGAAACTGACCCGCGGGCTGGGCGCAGGTGCTGATCCCGATGTGGGCAGAAGGGCCGCGGAGCAGAGCATTTCTGAGATTGAAACAATGGTCGAGGGTGCCGACATGGTGTTCGTTACCGCAGGAATGGGTGGCGGAACGGGAACCGGCGCGGCTCCTATTGTCGCGCGTGTTGCCAGATCACTGGGCGCGCTGACGGTCGGCGTGGTCACCAAGCCGTTTGCTTTTGAAGGCAGGCGGAGAATGAAGCATGCCGAAGCGGGGATCGAGGAACTGAAAAATGAAGTCGATACCCTGATAGTGATTCCCAATGACAGGCTGCTTGAAATCATAAATGCCAATACATCGCTGGAAGATGCGTTCAAACGTGCAGATGATGTTCTGAGGCAGGGCGTCCAGGGAATTTCCGATCTGATAATGATTCCCGGAACAATAAATGTTGATTTTGCAGATGTCAAAGCCGTGATGAAGGATGCTGGAACGGCGTTGATAGGAATAGGGGTGAACGGCGGCGACGATCGAGCGCGGCGGGCGGCGGAAGAAGCGATATCATGCCCGTTGCTGGAATATTCCATCGAGGGAGCAAAGGGGATTCTTCTCAATGTGACGGGTGGCCCCGACCTCAGCCTGAGTGAAGTCAATACCGCTGCTGAGATAGCGAGACAGGCTGCCGCGGAAGATGCAAACATAATATTCGGAACAGTAATCGACGAGAGCATGCGCGACATGATCAGGGTTACGGTCATCGCTACCGCTTTTACTCCGGGCGCCATGAAAGCCAAGCCGGTTCAGAAAGCGCAGCCGCAACAGCAGCAGACTCCGGCCGCGCCGGCGCAGCCCTCACAGGCTCCGCAGACGGGCGGCGCCGATGCGTATGTCCCGTCATTTCTGAGTTCAGGCAGCTCCTCGCAGCCGGAGCGTAAAAAACCTGATGAAAGGGAGCTTCCGTTTTCTACTCCAAAACAGAAGGACGGCAAGCCGGCTGTGTCGGACATAATGGAAGATCTTGATGTCCCTTCTTTCGAACGAAAAAAGAGACAGGAAGATGATTGAAGATCAGGAGGCTGGATGCAGGAAAAATGGGTAATCGATCCCGGAAAAGGAACAGACTGGCACGGGTATGTGCTGAAGATTGCTATAGGATTTCCGGGAGATTACCGAACAGGAATGGCAAATCTTGGTCTGTTATGGGTTCAGCATCTTTTTAACAGACATTCGGAGGTGAGGTGCGACCGGTTCTTCGAATCGAACCGGCAACTTAAATATAAAGAGCGTCTTTCGACAATCGAAACCGGAAGGCCTGTCTGCGATTACGATGTGATAGCTCTGACGATGCCTTATGAGGGGGGGCTTGCGCTCCTGCCCGGGATGCTCATGGCGGGAGGGGTCGAGCCGCTCTCCGGGAAGCGCATTCATGGCCCGCTGATCATCGCGGGAGGGCCTGCCGCAAGTGCCAATCCGGAACCGGTTGCGGATTTCGTCGATGCTGTTGCGATCGGTGATGCGGAATCCATGGCTGATTCTCTGATCGGAACAATGATCGAGGCGAAACTGGGAAACAGAGCGCCGCTTACGCTGAATCTCGTCAGGGACGAATTGCGTAAAATAGATGGGATTTATATTCCATCCGACTACACGCACAGGTACTCGGACAGCGGCGGGTTGATTTCGATCGAGCCGGATAACGGCGCGCGCGAAAAAGTGTCTGCTGTCAGGATCGACCGAATCGAGCAGGCCGCTTATTCGACGGTTGTAACAGGCGAATCCGCGTTTTCGAACCGGTTTCTGGTGGAAGCAAGCAGGGGATGCCCTTTCAGGTGCAGATTCTGCCTCGCTTCTCATACGGGCGGAGATTTCAGGGGCGCGGAGAATCTTGTCGAAACGATAGAGAGCGGGCTCGAAGTAACTGACAGAATCGGCCTTATCGGGACGGCGTTTACGAAGAACTCCGATATTTCAGAAGCGTGCGGATTGATAGGGAAAAGAGGCGCAAACGTTTCTTTCTCATCAATAAGGATGGATCCCGGAACGCTTGAGACTATAAGTGATCTGGGTTCGGCGCTTGATCTTGAATCTATCGCGGTGGCTCCCGAAGTGGCGACGTCGAGGCTCGCCGGGGTTGTAGGGAAAAATGTTTTGAATGACCTCGATGTGTTCGTGAGGACGAGACCGATAGACAGGTTGCGAAAATTGAGGCTCTATTTTCTGATCGGCGTGCCGGGCGAAAACGACGATGACGCCGCCGCTATAGCGGAGAAGGCTCTGGAAATCAGGAAGGAAACGGGATGGATGATAACGCTGAGTGTTACACCGATGATTCCCAAGCCTTTTACTCCGATGCAGTGGGCCGGAATGGCTGATATAAAAAAGATACAGCGAAGAACGAAGATAATACGGCGGCAACTTGCAGGAGAAAAAGGAGTTCAGGTGAAGTTTGAAAGCCCGAGGGAGTCGGTTGTTCAGGCGGTTATCGCAAGAGGTGACAGGCGGTTGGGCGGAATGATTCTGGAAAAAGCGATGACGGTGGCTCAGGGGTTGGAATCCCCATCCTGGGAATCATGGTTTTCCGCAAGGGGGCCGGAGGCGGATGAATATGCTTACAGGGAAAGAGGCCCGGAGGAAGTTTTTCCGTGGGATGTTATTGATCACGGCGTTGAGAAGACGGCTTTGTATGGACAGTATTGCCTCGCGATGAAAGCGGCGGAGAAATGATATGGAAACATCGGTGATAAAAAGCAACATTGAAGAAATCAAACAGAGAATAGCGGATGCCGCTGTTGTGTCGGGGCGAAGCTGCGATGAAATCACACTCGTTGTGGTTTCGAAATACAGGCCCATCGAAGAGATCAGAGAAGTGATTGATTCGGGCATTAAAAACATTGGTGAGAACAGGGTTCAGGATGCAATGGAAAAGAAGCCCGCGCTGGTTGGCGATTATACGTTCAGAATGATCGGGCATCTTCAGAGAAACAAGGTGGCGGATGTAATAAAAACATTCGATGCGATTGATTCTATTGATTCGATTCGACTGGCAGTGAAGGTTTCGGAAGAGGCGGAAAAAGCGGGAGTGGTTGTTCCGGTTCTGGTTCAGGTTAACAGTTCCGGCGAGGAATCGAAGTTCGGCTTCAGTCCCGGCGAAATGGTCGAAGCCGTGGACAGAATATCCGATTTACCGGCGCTCGATATCAGGGGCATTATGACTATAGGGCCTCTATCGAGTGATGAGAACGAGATTGAAAAGTCATTTGATATGACTCGTGAAATATTTGAAAAGATTAGGGAAGGAAGAAGTGGTTTCGAAACACTTTCTATGGGAATGACGGACGACTTCGAGCTTGCGATTAAAAAAGGCTCGAACATGGTTCGGATAGGAAGGGCGATTTTCGAAGCGAGGTGATGCCTGGAAAAAGGAAAATGTGCATCAAAGAAAGTTAAATATTACCGGCACGGTCGAAAAAGTTAAGGATACGCCGGATATCAAAGGGGGCAGTTGTGATCGATTCATTTTCAAACAATTCGGTAGTAAAAATGGTAAGGTCTTTTTTCTCGTTCGAGAGTGAGGAAGAAGAGATGGATGAATTCTCACGCCATCAGGCAAGACGTTCGAAAGTTATTCCGATTAAGGGCAACGTGAGAACATCGGCGATTAATATCAAGAAGCCGAGATCGATTAATGATGCAAGAGACGGCGCGGATGAACTGAGAGAGGGACGTGTCGTGATAATGAATCTCTCGGGCGTAGAGAAAGATCTTGCGAAAGAGATCGTCTATTTTCTGAGTGGCACATCGTATGCGCTCGGCGGAGAATACAAGAAGGTCGGAAACGAGATATTCCTGTTTACGCCTGACAATGTTGCCGTTTCGCTTCTCGATGACATTCAGGACAAGCACGCAACCCAGAACAGTCTCGGGTTCGATGAAATTTAAGCAGGCTTTCCGTAAGCCTGGACGGGAAGGAAAATAATGAGCTTCGAAGGAACAGCCGGTTTTATTGGAACCGGTAAAATGGGTGGTATTCTGGTTGAAGGCGCTCTCGAATCAGGATTGCTGACCGGAGACAATGTAAGGGTATTTGATGTGGACAGCGCGCGAGTTGAAGATTTTGTGGGCAGGTATGGTGTGCTGTCCGCTGAAAGCATTCAGGATCTCGTGTCCGGTTGCGATGTGGTGTTTATCGGTGTGAAGCCCGATCAGATATCATCTATATCGGATGAAATAAAAGCTTCATGGAATGCAAAAAAACCTGCGCTGGTCAGTATCATG
>DAOSYA010000098.1:0-9064 GCA_035380865.1 bacterium | reverse complement strand
CATGCACAAGCTTTGCTCTGTGCATGAATTATGCTTCCTCGCCATTGCACTCGCCCGTCTTGTATAGTGATTTTGAATACATGCACAAAGGAAATAGCTTTGTGCAGGGCACACTATCTTTGTATTTGTGATTTCTGATCGAGTTGTGAACCTGTTTTTATTATGAGAATTATTATAACACAGGATAATGAGGCTGTTGACAGCCTTTTTCACAGGTGTCATCCTGAGTGCAGCGAAGGATCTCGGCGCTCCCGCCGAGACGATGGGAGCAATCAGTCAGAGATTCTTCGGTCGCTGCACTTCCTCAGAATGACAGAGCGGGGATTTTTCAACAAACCCATAATACTTTTGACATATGACTTTTAAAAATTGAAAACACTCTTCCTATGTGTTAAATTATCCTGTTATAACTCTTCAGGAGTTATATTTATTACTGTATGACAGGTGTTGATCAATTATGAGAGAATACAATTTTGAGAAGTTCGAAGCTGAATGGCGTCAGAAATGGGAAGCTCAGGGACTCCACACATGTGACGACAACGATCCGAGACAGAAGTATTATTGCCTTGATATGTTCCCTTACCCATCGGGTACCGGTCTGCATGTAGGCCACTGGCGCGGCTATGTCCTTTCCGACGTATGCACGAGATACAAAACCCTGCAGGGATACAATGTGCTGCACCCGATGGGATGGGATGCGTTCGGGCTACCGGCAGAAAATGACGCGATAAAGAAAAAAATACATCCGCGTGTTAACACGCTCAAGAACATCGACAACATCAAGCGCCAGTTGAAAGAGATCGGCGCGATGTACAACTGGGACCGCGAGTTCAGCACGACCGATCCGGATTATTACAAATGGACACAATGGATATTCGTGCAGATGTTCAAAAAAGGGCTTGCCTACAAAAAGGAAATGCCCATCAACTGGTGTCCTTCGTGCAAGACCGGGCTGGCGAACGAAGAGGTTATCAACGGCGGCTGCGAGAGATGCGGCGCGGAGGTAGACAAGCGAAGCCTGAGCCAGTGGATGCTGAAAATCACCGAGTACGCCGACCGGCTGCTCAGCGATCTTGATAAGCTTGACTGGCCGGAACAGGTGAAACTGCTGCAACGCAACTGGATCGGCAAAAGCGAAGGCGGCGATATCGTATTCACGGCAATAAGCGCCAAAGACGGTTCAGAGCAGGATTTCACGGTATATACGACCCGTCCCGACACCCTGTTCGGGGCAACCTATGTTGTGTTTTCTCCCGAACACCCGATGGTGCTCGAAATCTGCGCACCTGAAAAAGAACAGGAAATCAAAGATTATATTGAATGGGCCGCCCGGCAGACCGACATCGACCGCACGAACGCGAAGAAAGACAAGACGGGCGTGTTCACCGGCGCTTATGCGATCAACCCGGTAAACGAAGAGAAAGTCCCGATCTGGATTTCCGACTACGTGCTGATGGGATACGGGACAGGCGCGATAATGGCGGTTCCGGCACATGATGAACGCGATTTCGATTTCGCTACAAAATTCGAAATCCCCATAATCGAGGTAATCCACAGCGATAAAGCCATTCGCAACGAAGACGGAACTCTGAAAGAAGCTCACATCGATGACGGGAAACTGATCAATTCGGGCGGCTTCAACGGGATGGACTGGGAAGACGCCAAGAACAAAATCGTCAAAATGCTCGAAGAGAAAAACAAAGGGAAAAAAGCCATCAACTATAAAATGCGCGACTGGATTTTCTCCAGGCAGAGATACTGGGGCGAGCCGATACCGGTTGTGCATTGCGAGAAATGCGGCTGGGTCGCCGTCCCTGAAGACCAGCTCCCGGTCACGCTGCCCGAAGTCGAATCATACGAGCCGACCGGAACCGGTGAATCGCCTCTTGCGGCCATATCCGAATGGGTGAACACAACCTGCCCGGAATGCGGCGGCCCGGCTGAAAGAGAAACCGACACAATGCCGCAGTGGGCCGGCTCATCGTGGTACTTCCTGAGATACCCCGATCCGAAATGTGATACCGCGATCGCAAAGCCCGAGCTTCTTGACGAATGGATGCCTGTGGATCTTTACGTCGGCGGCATCGAACACGCGATTCTTCATCTCCTGTACGCGAGGTTTTTCACCAAATTCCTTTTCGATATCGGTGTCACGAAATTCGACGAGCCGTTCAATAAACTCTTTAACCAGGGAATGATCTGCCGTCACAGCGAAAAGACGGACAAGGTCGAAAAGATGTCGAAATCGAAGGGTAACGTGGTCAGCCCGGATGAGATAGTCGAGCAGTACGGAACCGACACGCTGAGGCTGTACGAGCTGTTCGTAGGGCCGCCCGAATCGGAATCGGAATGGAGCGACCGAAGCATCGAGGGAATCTTCAGGTTTCTGAAACGCGCATGGCGATGGGTTCTTGAAGCCGGCGAAAAAATGGGCGGCACCGACGACGAGGATATTCTCAGACAGCGACACGTATTGATTAAAAACTGTACTGAGCGCCTCGAAACATTCAAATTCAACACAATCATCAGCGGGCTGATGGAATTCATAAATTACGTGTCTGAAGAAAAGAATTCTCAAAAACCGGTTTCTAAAGAAACCGTGGAGACGTTCCTTATTCTGATTTCACCGCTTGCCCCGCATTTTGCCGAAGAGTTGTGGCAGGAAATCGGCAACAAAGAAACTGTTTTCAAGCAGAAATGGCCGGGGTTCGACGAGGAACTGACAAAAGAAGACACGCTTACGATAGTTGTTCAAATCAAGGGAAAAGTGCGCGCGAAGTTCGAGGCTCCGGTTGGGGCATCAAAAGAGGAACTTGAAAAAACAGCTATGTCGATAGATAAAATCAAGCAACAGCTCGAGGGAAAAGACATCAAAAAGATTATTGTTGTCCCCGATAAGCTTGTTAACATCGTTGCGATTTAATCGACACCGGCAAAACTATCCGGGGGGGATGCTTTACCGATGGACAGCAAAAAGAAACCGATAACAATGGGATACGCCTGGTACGCCCTGGGCGTAATGTTCATGATCAATGTATTCAACTACATTGACCGCCAGAGCATTGGTCCCGCTATGGAGCACATCAAGCGTGACTTCATCGCTTCAGATTTTCAGATGGGATTAATTGTAAGCGCATTCATGTTGGTGTACGCCGTTGTGTCACTGCCCATGGGGTTCGTGTCGGACAGAGGCAGCAGAACCAAAGTCATCGCGCTCGGCGCTTTTGTCTGGAGCATAGCGACCACGGTCTCGGGATTCATGAAAGGGTTCTGGTCGTTCTTTACAATGAGAGCTATTGTAGGAACCGGCGAAGGCCTGTACGCGCCAAGCGGAACCGCTCTTATCTCAGATTATTTTCCCCAGAGCAAGAGAAATCTGGCGATATCGATTTTCATGGCCGCAATGATTGTTGGAGGCGCGATTTCACTTGTTGTTGCGGGAATAATACTGACCAAGACAGACCACTTCGATATTGAAAAAGTCGGAACTCTCGTTCCTTATCAAATCGAGCAGAAAGCGGAAAACTGGATTTATAAAGGAGCTTACGAAACGAAAGACCGCAGGGCGGCGTTTGATTTCAAAAGCAGCGGCTCGGACGAACTGCTCACCGTCAAACTCGACTGGCCGAAACCCGAAAAAGAAGCGGACGAATACACAAAACTTTTCAACATTCACTTCTCAAAGACATCCGGCGACCAGGCCGCACAGCTCAGCGAATCGGACCTTGGTTTCGCAAAAAGCATCGTCGGCATGATCAGGGAAAACGAAGGCGCCGGGCTGGAAGAAACAAGGGCTCCTCTGGAGAAAATGCCCGAGGGAATAGTCTTCACGGACGAATACAAGGACAGGATTTCCTATGACGCGGCGAAAAAAGAGCTCGTATTCAAAGGGATAATGACAAATGAGGACAAGAAAGCGCTGTCCGAATTTTCCAAGGAATCGAAATACATCAACTCTCTCCATGAGATTTACGTGAACTCCGAGTACAATTTCCGCGCATCGGACAACTGGCGCTGGATATTCTGGCTGCTGGGACCTCCAGGCCTTATCTTCGCGGCAATGGCATTCTTCCTCAGGGAACCGGTAAAAGGCGGAACTGAAAATTACCTTTCGGAAGCGGAAGCGAAAAAACTGGACTCCGAAGCCAAACCGGACATCAGGACACTGTACAAAACGCCCTCGCTCGTGATCATGGTGATTTCGAACATTCTCGCGACATTCTGCGCCGGCGGGCTCATGACGTGGCTTTTCCCATACGTCGAGCGTTTCAAAGGCATCGACTCATCGACCGCCGCAATAAAAATGGGCCCCATCGTCATTGTTTTTGCCGTGCTCGGCGTGATAATAAGCGGACTGCTGGCGGACTGGCTTTTCAAGAGAACAAAAAAAGGAAACAACATTATCATAGGCGGCTCGCTTCTTCTGGCGATCCCGTTCCTGTACATTTTCATCGGCAGCCATAATTACCTGGTGATGGTCGCTTCAATATCAGGCTGCATGTTTTTCATGTCGATGATACAGGGTCCACAGAACGCCCTGCTGATGTCTATTGTCGAGCCGAAACTGCGGGCCACTCTGAACGCAATTCATATTCTCCTGATCCACGTTCTCGGAGATGCGATTTCCCCGATGATCATCGGCTACCTTTCGGACAAACACGACCTGCAATATGCGCTGATGATAATTCCGGTATTCTTTATTCTGGCTATGATCGGATTCTTTGTCGCCGGACACTATGTGCCGGACGATCTCAAAAGACTTGAAGAAAGAATGAAGAAACAGGTGGCGTAGACACCGCAAATCGAGCAAACAAAAAGCGCGGGATTCAACTCCCGCGCTTTTTTTATTTTCACTAACCTGCATTTCTCACCGGTGCAGGTTAAAAATCGTTAAGCCGGATTCTCCTGAGGAGAATGTCTTCCGGCGGGGCGAGGTCTCCCGAGACCCCAATCCTTCGTTTTTCGAAGGCGCGGCGAGTAAGTGGTGAAGAAGCATACTGTGCCGTATGTAACCGAGCCCGAATCGACGCCGCAACGCAGCAGGACAGGTGTTATCACGATTTTCCGGATTTCTCTGTGAGAAATCCGGGCTAATTTCTTCGTATCAGAATCAGAAAACAACTTTCGGGAAAACGTTCCGGCTGTTCGCGAACTCCACCGCTTCTTCAGGTGTCCCGGTGAACAGGAAGACAATCCATTTGTACTTTTTGGCCGGCGGCTTGCGTATCTCCAGCGACACGAATTTCTCTTCTATGCCGAACCTGTATGCGGAGTGAACTGTATCGGTTTCCTTTATAAGGAAAAGATTGTCGTCGAGCGCTATAAGACCGTTGGAACAGGGAATCGTCACGGCAGGCAACTCTGTTTTGAAGCCCGAAACCGGGTATTTCACATAATGAGTTTCCCAGAGCGACGGTGAAAAAAGCATGTAGTCGGCTTTTCTCTCGAATGTAAGCTTTGTGTGATTGTGCAGCCATGAACCCGTTTTGAAAAGCAACTCCATCTCGATTGCCTGGTCCGAAATTTTGTAGCAGGTTATCCTCTTGTTCTTTATTTCGCCTTCAAATGTGTACCCCGCAGGGCAATCCACTTCGGGATACTTCGGATCAGCCGGAGCAGCATCGAGTTTTTCGACGCTTCCGCTCGCAACATCGACTACAAGCGCAGCCGCGCCAAGTTCCTTCTTCGCGTATTCAGCAATCTCGTCGGCAATCTTTTCCGCGGCTGCGGCGTTGCTGCGACTGTATTCGATTTCCAGCGGCAGCGGGGTCCATCCCGTCGAGTCGCTAACTTCCGCGTGTGACTGTCTTCTCCACGCTTCATAGAGTTTGTCCGTAAGCTCGTCTTTTGATTTGCCGAGCTCCGGCATATTGACAAGCACCTCAACCGCGGCAAGCTTGTGCCGGACCTTCACATTGCCCGTCAGAACCTGCATATCTCTCTCGTGCTGGCCGAGATAATCGCCCATCCAGCGATAAATATTATCGGTATCAATCGGCTGCCACACTCCGTCTATCATCGGGTCCGGCTCCGAAGGCTGCACGCCCGCCTCTTTCACATCGGCAAGATACTCCGCGAGCGTTCCGATCCTGTATCCCTGATCCGCGAGATCCTGCAACTTCTGCCCATACTTCATCATCGTCTCGGGTTTATACTTGAAATACTGCGAATACGGCGTTGCGGCGGTGGGAAGCAACTCGGCATCGTTCAGATAGGTCCATTGCAATTTCACCACAGCGTTTTCATCTTCATAATCCACGGCCCTTCCGCCGAGAACCATATCGACGCCGTTGAGCGCGTAGTAAGGCATCGCCTCAACATCACCGTGAACATGCCTGTGCAGATTTTTCGGAAGGATGATGGCCTTGAATCCGAAATCCGCCATGAACTTTGCCATCCCCTCGCCGAACTGTCCTTCCTGCGCGAACACAGACCCCGACTGCCTGATTCCAAGCTTCTTGTAAATACGCTTGTTCAGCCTGTCGCTCCAGTCGGCGTCCAGGCGGGGATAAGCCAGAAACAACTCATCGCAATAGTGAAAACTATTCAGGTCGAGCCGTCCGCTATTGACCAGCTTTTTCAGTTTCTCGAACGTCTCCGGATACCTTTTCTGAGTTTCCTCAACCATGTAGCCCTGCATCTCGATATCCGAATTCCACTCGGGATGCTCGATGAAAAAATCGAGTACAGGATCAAGGCTCTCCACAATTATCTTATTTTCGATCTCCGTGTCGCCGGCAACATACTGCAAATTGTAATGCAGAACCGCAAGCGCATACTTGACCTCTTTTTTCGCGGTCGCTTCAGCGCTCAATAAAAGAGTCAGTGAGAATGCCACTGCTATCGATAGAAATAAAAATCGTCTCATCCGGTCCTCCCCCGTCATTTTGATTATTTAACGTAATTACCATTCATGACTTTTGTCAATAGATTGTTAAAACTCCGCCAATAATTATTATAATAAATACCTGAGTCAAACTTAGCCTGCATTTTTCACCGGTGCAGGTTAAAAACTGTGATAAGGCTGATAATACAAGGAACAGCAAGTGAGTGGTGAGCGAGCATACTGTTACGTATGTGACCGATCCCGAATCGCCGCTGTGACGCAGCAGGATTGGCCTTATCGCGATTTTCCGGATTTCTCTGCGAGAAATCCGGGTTAGATTCAACACAATTGCAGGAAAGGACAAAATATGGATTACCTGATTAAATACAATGGGCAGAAAGGCCATGTGCCGGTAGTCAAACCCGGCGACGGCGGCCTCAAAATGATATCTTTCGACATGCTTTTCTTCGAAAAAGGCGATGAATATTCAGAAGATACCGGAAGCCTCGAAGTATGTCTTGTGATACTCGGCGGGAAATGCACGTTCGAAGCCGGAGGAAAACGCTGGGAGAATGTCGGCGAGCGCGAGGACGTCTTCGGCGGCTCTGCGGCATCCCTATTCGTACCCGCCAACAACAGCTTTAAAGTCGAGGCCACAGACGAAAATCCCGTCGAAATCGCAATCCTGAGAGTGCCGTCCAAGTCCGACGGCGGAGCACCTGTTTTCATCTCGCCGGACATGGTTAAAATCGTGGAGCGCGGAAAAGACAACTGGACCAGGTATGTGCATGACATAGTGGACAAGGATATCCCCGCAACAGCAATGCTGGTCGGAGAAACGTTCAGTCCGGCGGGCAACTGGTCAAGCGCGCCGCCTCACAGGCACGACAACGACAATCCCCCGGAAGAAACCGACCACGAGGAAATTTATCTCTTCAAATGCAAACCCGCCGAAACAGGTTTCCAGGTAATCAGGCTTTACACAGATGATCTTTCGCTCAATGAAACCTATACTGTGGAATCCAACGATACGGTAATCATCACGCAGGGCTACCATCCCGTGGCGGCCGGCCCCGGTTACAAGGGATATTACCTCTGGATTCTTGCCGGAAAAGAAAGAGTCATACATCCTTACGACGATCCGAAACATGTATGGCTCAAAAACACTTAAAAGACAGTTTTGTATCAAAAAAGAATAAAAAACCGCCCCGAGAAGCTTTCGAGACGGTTTTTTTACATTTTAAGATTATGTATTTATGTAATATGAAGTAATATTACTTGCATAAAATACATGGTGTGTTATTATATTTTGTCAAACTGGGGGAATGTATTTTTCTCCCGCCGGGTGCCGGTCCGAAATAAAAACATCCCTTTCGGACAACAGTTTTCACCCGGGGCAAACCGGGTCGAGTATGGATATAATTCAAAGATTCGAGAAAAGCCTCACCGCTTACAACAGGGCGGCGGGACTTATGGACCGGGGAGAACTCGAAGCTGCCGAGAGCATGCTTCGCGAGGCGCTCTCTCTTTATCCAAGAGAATTTTTGATGGAGCCGGACCCCTCGATAGATGAAACCATAAGAGCTTCATTCGAAACTTTATTCCGGAATATAAGAGACAGGCTTGAGACTATTGAAGCACTGTTATTGCCCCCGGAACTCGATTTGAGTGCGGTTGGAACACTGCAGGATCTTGTTCAACAGAACATTGCGCGCAAATCCGAGCCAAAAATAACAACGGACGAGTTCCCGGATGAACCTTTGACACCGGCTGAAGACGATGACTTATTCGCTGAAGACCCGGAGCTTGAAGATACATTCGATGTAACAGATGCCATAACAGATATTGACGATTTAGAAGAACCGCCTGAGATTTCTCAAGAACCTGAAGAACAGATCTCGGAAGACATTCCTCCTGACCCCATAAAAGACACTGATCCACAGGAGACAGATGAGGAAACCATTTTCGATGATTCGGATATCGAGCCTGTTCTACAGGAGAAAGAAGAGGATTTTCCGGAACCGGAAGATATTGTCATATCAGACATCGAGCTGGAAGACGAACTCGAAGCTTCATCGGAAGAATTTGACGATCTGCAGCCGGAAAAGGAAACAGAGCCGGAAGATGAACTCTCGGAGCTCGTAAAAGATTTTTCCATCGCCGAACAGGAACTCGCCAAAGAAACTTCAGATGCTATCGAAAAAAGCCTGAAAAAAGAGCCCGGACCAACGGATGGCC
>DAOSYA010000097.1:0-9237 GCA_035380865.1 bacterium | reverse complement strand
GTAGGATTGGCCTTATCGCGGTTTTCCGGATTTCTCTGTGAGAAATCCGGGTTAGCCTGCATTTCTCACCAGCGCAGGTTAAAAATCGTGATAAGGCTGATAATACAAGGAACAGCAAGTGAGTGGTGAGGGAGCATACTGTTGCGTATGTGACCGATCCCGAATCGCCGCTGTGACGCAGTAGGATTGGCCTTATCGCGGTTTTCCGGATTTCTCTGTGAGAAATCCGGGCTAAACGGAGTTTTCTGGATTCCTGCCGACTGAGGCTGTTGAAAAAATGTATCTTCGAGAATTTGTCATCCTGAGCGTAGCGAAGGATCTCGCTTTTGGAGCGTATGATTGAGATTCTTCGGTCGCTGCACTTCCTCAGAATGACAGAATGGGTATTTTTCAACAGACTCCGCGGCACAGAGACAAAAAAAGTGGGGGAAGAAGATAATTTCTTCCCCCATATTTATGCAAACAACAAAAACTGGTATCTATACAATCCTGAATCGTGAAATCTCGTCACCTTTCGGGTTTACAGTGTGAATCGCGCAGGCAAGGCAGGGATCGAACGATCTCACGATCCTGCCCGGCTCGATCGGGTTATTGATATCCTTAACCGGGCATCCGATGAGCGCCTGCTCGATCGGGCCGGCCTGATCATTATCATCCATAGGCGAAGCGTTCCATGTCGTGGGAACCACGCACTGGTAGTTCTCGATCACTCCGTCCCTGATATTTATCCAGTGACCGAGCGCTCCACGCGGCGCTTCAGTGAGCCCCATTCCCGAACCCACGTCCGGCGTCGTGGTCGGCTCATACGCGGACTCTCCCGGCACGACCTGTTCGATCCATTTCACCATCTCGTCCGCGACAATCTTCGTCTCGATCGCCCGGGCGGCATGCCTGCCAAGAACCGAATACAGCGCAGTCTCGTCCGCGCTGAACTTCGAGAGCACTTCCCCGATAAGCTTTGAAGCGGCGGGCATTGTGCCTTTCACATGCGCAACGATCATCCGCGCAAGCGGTCCTACTTCAAAAACCTTTCCATCGTATCTCGGCGCCTTCAACCATGTGTAAGCGCCCGGTTTTTCCGGCGCGGGAACCGTCTCTCCGCTGCCCGGATACTTGCCGGAAGCCGAACTGAACTTCGAATATTTCACATCCTCGGTGATTTTCATGGGGTCCACATCGCCGAGTCTGCCTTTCTCGGTAAGCCCCATGGGGATAAACCTTTTCCTCTTCGAATAGTCCGGATCGGCGTCCATATCAAAAACACCGTAAGCAAGCATATTGCCGCAGCCTTTTCCAATCGAGAAATAATCGCTGTACGCACCGGCTGCCGCAAGCACGTCCGGGATGTAAACATTATCGATAAAAGAGCGTATCTCGGTCAGATAGTCGGAAAACCTTTTCATGCCTTCAGCCGTTGGCACACATGTCACGCCGCCAGTGATAACACTTGCCGGATGAGGCATCTTGCCTGAAAAAATAGCCGACATTTCATGCGCTTTTTTGCGGATATCAAGCGCTTTTACATAATGCGCCACAAGCTCGTCGTTAGTCTTTTTATCCAGCCTGTAATCACCCTCGTATGTCGGAATAAAAGGAGGTGCAGCCGGACCTTTCACAAAATCGAGCGCTGCAAGGTGATAAAAATGCAGAATATGCGACTGAAGATAGTTGGCGCCGAAAATCAGGTTTCTGAGCATAAGCCCGTTTTTCGGGGGCATTGCCCCGAAAGCGCTGTCGAGGCTGAGCGCAGAGGCCGTCCCGTGAGAAGTCGGGCAAACGCCGCATATTCTCTGGGTTATTTGTTGCGCATCCCTTGGATCTCTGCCCCTCAGGATAATCTCGAAACCGCGAAACATAGTGCCGGACGACTTCGCTTCAACAACCTTGCCACCATCGACTTTCACTTCGATCTTCATATGGCCTTCGAGCCGTGTTACAGGATCTATTACAAGTGTCTTAGGCATTACGTTTCACCTCCCTGCCTGCCGGCCTGATTCCGAGACGAATCATCGTCTCCTCGGATATCGCTCCATAAAACGGGCCTGATTCATCCGGGAACCCCGGCTCCACGCAAGCCAGACATGGCGCACCCGCATCTATGCAGAAACTCACTCCGTTGTTCCATTTCCGTGTCGGGCAATCAGCCATAGCCATCGGACCCTTGCAGCCGAGCATAACCAGGCAACCCTCATCGCCGAATTTTTCAGCAAAAACACCCTCTTCGAAATATTTCAGCCGGGGACATCGGTCATGGACTGTTTCACCGAAAAACTGCTTCATTCTTGACTTTTCATCCAGGTCGGATGCCTTGGGAAGCCCTTTGACAAGGACATGAGCAATAGCCAGCACCAGCCAGTCCGGGTGCGTCGGGCAACCCGGTATATTGATGACCGGGGTCTTTATTTTTTTATCCTTTAAAAAATCAATTACTCCCATTCCTTCCGTTGGATTGGGCGCACCCGACGGAATCCCGCCATAAGCCGCGCACGATCCCAGCGCAATAACCGCCATCGCATCACGCGCAAGCGTTTCCGTCCACTCGACCATCGACACCGGTTTGCCGTCTTTCAGCCCGAAATCACAGTATGCGCCATGATCCGCAGTTGCTATGTTTCCCTCTACTACAAGAACATATTTACCTTTGTTTTTCTTATGCCCTTCCCTCAGCGCTGAAATCGCCACATCTCCTTCAGCCGCCATTATCGTCTGATGAAACTGAACCGAAAGCTGATGGCTGGGAACAACCGGATCAAGAAGTATTTTCTTTATGTCCGGGTCAACGCAATTCAACAACGAAACCGAACAACCGGAACAACTGCCTCCCTGAATCCAGAGAACAGGGTGCATAGCAAGCCCGCTTTCAAGCGCCTTTGCGACTTCACTCACACCCATCGTCGGCACGCTGAACGCTGCACAAAACAACCCGGCCCATGTTAAAAACTCTCTCCGGGTCAACTCAGCCTTAATGCCGTTTTTCATAGGCTGCCTCCTGAATCAATTTATAATATTTTTAAAGATTAAGCTCTGCAGATAAAGCATATAAGTTATATAGCCGCTACCTATCTAACCGATAGGATAATATAATGTGAAAATTTTCTCAAGTGTTTTAAGTATATTTTTGATATTATGCCTGTTTGGGGCTAATATTTTAAATATCTTTATTATGCTTTATTATTACCATTATTGCCATTAATATGATTAGTTTTCACTCAAAGCATTATTAAGCTCAAAATCAAAACAACAACAAATACATAATTAAAATAATCCTTTTTTGGTTAATATCAAAACAGGAATCTTAATGTGTCGAATTTGTCATAATATATTTACATTTTCACCGTTATGGATTAATATCTCAATTATTAGCCATGGATAACGTACTTGTCATAATGATGGGCGGGAAAAACACCCGCATGGGCTGCGAAAAATGGGATCTTCATTTTGACGGCATGCCCCTGCTCCAGCACATAATAAAAGAAGTCGAGCCCTACTATGAAAATATTGTTTTATCGACCAACCGGCCCGAAAAATACCGGTATCTGGGATTTCCATGCATTCCGGATGAAGTTCATGGATGCGGTCCGATCGGCGGCATCTTTTCCGTGATTAATTCCTTTGAGGCCGATCTTTATCAGTTCGTTCCCTGCGACACACCCTTCATCGACGGGAAAACCGTTAACGCAATAACCGAACTGACCGTAAATTCGGACGCCGGGCTGCTCAAAACCCCGGACGGCCCGCAGCCCCTTTTCTCCTGTTTCACAACCAGGGCTCGCGAAAAACTGGAGTCTGCCATAATCAGGCGAGAGTTCAGAATTTTGAAAAGCCTGGCAGATCTAAATGTCAGGAAAATCACCATCAGCGACCTTGGAATAGAAAACTGCTGGCGCAAAATGTTCTTCAATATAAACTCGCCCGAAGATCTCGAACAGGCAAAACAATTGTGCAGCTAAGCAGTAAACTTTACCCGATCAAAAGTTGTATAAACCGACATTATCGACATAATATTTGGAAATTCAGCATGTTTTGTATAAGTTAACTTTAACATTGTTCAACATTCGCCCGGCTCTCGCGAACAGCTCCGAATACTGCCTGTCGATGCTCTTTTAACAAAATTTTGAAAAAGGTTTCTATTTTGTCATAATGATTATAATCATGATATACTGATCTGCGATCGGTTTGTGATACCAACCATCAAAATAATTCGGGAGTTTCTATGAACACTATCTACCACATCAATGCAGTTAGAGCAGCTTTCGAAAAATACATGTCTCCTTCCGCTGTCGATATCATAATCAGGTATAACTTCAACACCGATTTCTATGGCGCGGTCGGCTGGAAAATCCAGGAACACAATGTATTGCCGCTCATGCCGCTTGGCAGACACTGGTACAAAAGGCTCGATCATTTCGATCAGATGGACAGCGAAGAGCTGATTGAAACATACGAACTGCACAAAAACTGGATACTGGAACTCGCCGATGATTCACGTTTCCCGATATCAAAACCCGGTAAAATCTTCAGGGTAATGGGAAGGTCATCGCACTCACTTACGGATATCGCGTCGCACACAAACCTGGTGCCGATGCTGTATGATTTTTACAGGACCAATCCCGAAGCCGTCTCAGAAATGAACGACTCCGGAAAACCAATACATGAATTTCTTGCAGAAAACGGGCCGACCCTGGGAAAAATCCTTAAAGAAAGCCGTTTTAAAACGATACACGATGAATGTCTGCCGAAACTGTTCTCATTTCAATCCATACCCGATAAAGGCCCGACATGCCATGAAGAATGCAATATGGACAAACCGACCGCGAAGGGCTGCAACCGAGAAGAATACCCGGAGATTTTTTCTGTGGCGACAGCACTCTCGATAAGGGAAGTCTGTGATGTGGTGGATGAATTATTCAGCGAATTAAAGCAAAATAATCCTTCTAAATATAAGTTTCTTAATGAGACACACCGGGATTCGGACCTGGATTACGGCGAGATGGGAAAATATGCATCCAGAGCAAAATGGTGGTCTCTCAAATTCGGCGGCTGGGAATGACTTTCTTTTTTGAATTTAATGAATACACAATGGATAATAGAAACAAAAGCTCCCGGTGATGAAAAAAGGCTCGCAGAGCTTTTAAGCATTGCGTTCAATGACAAATACTCGGTTCTTTGCGGAAAGAACCGCGACAAAGCGATCGGCATTCTCACAGAAGAGATGAAATGGAGAGGCAGGTCGGGAAACCTCTTCGAAGCGGTATGCGACGGTTACATCGTCGGTGCCGTGGAAATTTTATCAACCGATATCCCTGGAGTTCCCGACGGTGTGACTCTTTCCATATACCTGAAACACCTCGGACTGAGCGAGGGATTGAGAGCAATATATTTATTATCCCTGCTGGGCCGGGCAATCGACAAAACCGAGGCCTGTATAACACACCTCGCGGTCGATGAAAATCACAAAAGGCGCGGCGTGGCAAGATCTTTACTGGCAAAAGCCGAATCGTTTGCCGCCGAAAAAGACAAAAAAAGCCTTGTACTATGGGTTTCCGAGTCGAACAAACCTGCGATAGCCCTTTACGAATCCGAGAATTTTTCTTTCGAGAAAGGTTTTGTTTCTCAGCAATCCGAAAAACATTTCGGCTACCGTCGCTGGCTCAAACTGAAAAAAGATTTATGCTGATACTCAATCCTTATTCATAACAAATATCCGGCAATAAGCTATATATAAAACGGTTTTTATTCCGAACAGGCTGCAAGATGGATCAGGTGAGATTCATCGAGCATTGCCATTCCGCTGAATTTCGATGTCGAAAAAAACATGTGCCTCGAATCTCCCGATTTAAATTCATGAGACTGCGCCGTCTTCACTTTTTTGAACACGTCACGCGCTTCTTCCAGCCCGGGATACATTCTTGACGGAATCCCGGTCTTGCTCTCCAGCTTTACAAGCGCATCGAATGAATGGCTTCTAACGAGTTTCTTGAAATTCCTGAACAGCAGATCCCTGTTTGCAAATATGTCCATGAACCATGTTCTTTTGTCATGAAAAGCGATCATGCCTACCTGATTTCGAACAACTGTGAACCTGTATGAAAACATCTTTAATGGAGAATCATAAAATTCATAAAGATCATGCAGATCGAGTGTGCCGGATTTCGCGCCGGTCAACCCGAACTGCTTTACAATATGTTCCCATACCTTCTGTTGATCAATTTTGATCTTTCTTTCCACTCGAAGCGAATGGATCGCCTCTCCGATCTTCAGCCTGCGAAGGCTTGCAAACCCGAAATCCGTATTTTTAAAACCGGCTTTATCTGCCGGAACGGGGTTTTCCGCTCCCGCAACGCAGTCCCAGCGCTTAACTTCCACACAGCTTGAAGGCAGGTCGGCCTCGATACCCGGAGAGATCACCATCCCGCCGTTCAGGATTCTGTTTTGCGCGCCGCCTATCAGGGTTTCGCTCTCTATGCCCGCGAGCCGTGCGGAGCCCCTGTTGATTATTCTCACCCTGTCCATCTCGCCGGTTTCATAAACAAAAGCCTTGCCCTTTTTCAATGATTCTGAAATTGAAGCGAACTCTTCATTTGTTTTTTCAAACTCAGCGGAAACAAGACAGACAGGGAAAATCCACAATCCCTGATACACAGCGGCATTGCCGACAAGCAGGCCATCAAGATATTGCGCAACGGTCGGCATATTAATTCTCCATGACACATTTCTCAGAATTATTATACTAAACATTATAGTGATGTCGATTTAATAAAAATCTCGATTTTATGTCTATTTTGACAGGTATTTTGAGAAAAATTAAATTTATTGACATTATTTTGCAATGACAATTAATATGAACGTTACTTAGCAAAATAGAAGTTCGAGGGGGTCGTATATGGCAACGGAATATAAAGGCTTCATGGGAAAGTGGCTCTGGGTCGATCTCAGCAATAACGAAGTAAAAGAATTTGATGTATCGGACCGGGACAGAGAACTTTTTTTCGGCAACAAAGCCATGGCAACAAAAATACTGCTGGATTACCAGAAACCGGGCATTGACCCTTTATCGCCGGAAGCGCTGTTGATAGTCAACACCGGGCCGTTGACAGGAAGCATGGGCCCTTGCACCAGCAGGTTCAACGCTGCGGCGAAGAGCCCTCTCACCGGCGCAATAGGAACCTCGAACTGCGGCGGCAACTTCGGCCTGAATATGAAAAAGTGCGGATATGACGGCATCGTAATTTCAGGCAAAGCAGACAAACCGGTTTATATCGATATAACCGACGACCGCGCCGAAGTTAAAGACGCGGCCCACCTCTGGGGAAAAAACACGGAAGAAACCCAGGAAGCGATGGACAAAAAGGCGGGAAAGCTCGTCATTGGTCCTGCGGGAGAGAATCTTGTCAAATACGCATGTATGATTTCCCAGGAACGGGCTGCGGGCCGATGCGGACTCGGCGCTGTGATGGGCAGCAAAAACCTCAAGGCGCTACAGGCAAAAGGAAAAAAGAAGATCGAGGCTGCCGACCCGGAAGGATTCAAACAGGCGATTCAATACTGGACAAAGCTTATTAAAGAACACCCGACCACCGGTGAACTGCTTCCGAAACTGGGAACGGCAAACATGGTCAACCTGATCAACTCGGCAAATGCGTTCCCGACTCATAACTTCAAGCGAGGTCAGTATGAAGACGCGGAGAAAATCAGCGGTGAGAAACTTGCCGAGGATTATCTTGTCAAGAATATGGGCTGTGTTTCCTGCCCGATCAGGTGCGGAAGAGTTGTAGAGGTTGATGGGAAAAACGTAAAAGGGCCTGAATTCGAAACCGTCGGCCTGTTCGGATCGAATATCGAGAACAACGATCTCGGCCTGATAAACAAGTGGAACCGCCAGATGGACCTTCTGGGCATGGACACGATCAGCCTCGGCAACACGCTCGGGTTCACCATGGAGCTGAAAGAAAAAGGGATGCTGGAATGTGATCTGGAATTCGGAAAATTCGATAATATAGAAAAAACGATAGATGATATCGCCTACAGGCGCGGAATAGGCGACGACATGGCGGAGGGCGTAAAAGCCATGTCAGAGAAATACGGAGGCAGTGACTTCGCGATACATGCGCGCGGGTTGGAGATAGCCTCTTACGACCCGAGAAGCTCGGTCGGGCTTGGTCTTGGATACGCAACGGCAAACCGTGGCGGATGCCACCTGAACGCCGGATACATGATGTTCATGGAGCACCTCGGGCCGGTTAACATGGACCCGTACAGCCCCGCGGCAAAAGCCGGCTGGGCGATTTTCCAGCAGAACCTTTTCGAGGCGGTAAGCTCTTCCGGGAACTGCATATTTACCACGTACCCGGTTCTCCACAAATCGCTGCATAAAATCAACAAGAGAGGCACAATCGCGAAGATCACCCAGAAAGTGCTTGGATTTTCCGGGCCGGTGATGGACATGTCGGGCGCGCTGCTGCCCTGGGGCATGAATTTCCAGCTTCCGATTATGATCCCGCATTCACTTGTGATAAGCAAACTGACTGGCATGAATATAACCATGGGGAAATTTCTCCACGCGGGAGAGCGCTGCTTCAATATTGAAAGACTTTTCAACATTCGCGAGGATATTGCCGGGAAAGCCGACACGCTGCCCGGCAGGATGCTGCACGAAGACATCGATCCCGACAGGAAAAACTCGACGGTGCCACTGGACAAAATGCTCCCGAGGTTCTACAAAGTACGTGGATGGGACAAAAACGGCATCCCGACGCTGAAAAAGCTTAAAAACCTGGGTCTCGAACAATATGCCTCGATAATCGGCGACTGATATATGGCGAGAGTCAAAATAAAATTCTATGGCCTTTTGCGATCCAAAACAGGAGTCGATGAATTCGAATGTGAAGCATCGGACGTTAAAGAGGCTTTAAAAAAACTCAAAAAAGAGCACGGCCCCGAAATCTACAGGTTGCAGAAGTCCTGTCATATCTATCTTAACAAAGATAATCTCGCTTTCCTGAAAGGCGTGAAGACAAAGCTCAAAGACGGAGATGTGCTTCACGTTCTCTCGCCCGCAGGCGGCGGCTGAAAGCATTTTTCCGCATAAAGTTGCCCGATTATCAGCAGGCTATATAATTTAATCGTCCATAACATTGCGCAGGGACGGTTTATTTGAAGACTTCTTCAGCAAAAATTCTGCTTGCCGCAACAGCCGTGGCTTTAATTGCGCTGGTGTTCAATATATTTATCGGCAGG
>DAOSYA010000096.1:0-9281 GCA_035380865.1 bacterium | reverse complement strand
AGCCTGCGCTCCGTTCGACAGCCCGGACTTTCGCAACAGGCTCATTGACGTGAAAAGAAAGAACGAACAGACTATAGACATCGTGAGTCAGGATGAGGTTCTGCTCGCGGGTTTCGATGAAGCAGCCCGTGAAAGAGCCCGAACCATAATCGGCACTTTCAAGCAGTTCATCGATGACAATAAAGACGAAATAACCGCTCTCCAGATCATCTACAACAAGCCCTATGGACAACGACACCTGACCTTCGAGCAGATACGCCGGCTTGCCGATGCCATTGAAAAACCGCCTTACAACCTTACACCCGAACTGCTCTGGAAAGCATACGAACAGCTTGATAAGTCGAAAGTCCGTGGCGCCGGTGTTCAAAAACTGCTCACCGACATCATAGCCATTCTCCGCTACTCCATCGGCGAAGTAGACGTACTCGAACCCTTCGCCGAAACAATCAATCAGAAGTTCAACAACTGGTTAGCCGATCAACAGAAATCGGGACTTGAATTCACCCCCGAACAGATCGAATGGCTAACCATGATTAAAGACCACATTGCCACCAGCCTCGGAATAGAAATGGATGACTTCGAATACGCACCCTTCCACGAAAAGGGCGGTGCCGTTAAAGCTTATAAGATATTCGGAGACAAACTGAATACGATACTTGAAGAACTGAATGAGGTATTAGCAGCTTGAGTACTCACTATACAGAGATACCTAACGGTTGGTTATCATGCAAATTCGATGATATTCTTGATGTAATAAGAGGTGTTTCCTTTCCCAAAAACGCAAAGTCCACATCATATTCTGATGGACTAGTTGCTTGCCTTAGAACAGCCAATGTGCAACGTGAGGTTGAATGGGATGATTTATGGTTCGTGCCTAAAGAACACATAAAAAGGGATGAACAATATGTCAGACAATATGACATTCTAATATCGACTGCAAATAGCTTATACTTAGTTGGGAAGGTAGCTCTAGTCAGAGAACTCCCTTATGAATCAACTCTGGGAGCATTCATCTCAATTATTAGAACGCCTAAGGCGATTAACCCGAAGTTTGCTTTTTATATGTTATCAACATATGAAATACAGTCCTCAATAAGAAGCATGGCATCTACAACAACAAATATTTCCAATGTTTCTACGACCAAGTTGAAGGAACTCAACCTTAGACTTGCCCCACTTCCTGAACAACGCCGCATCGTAACCAAGATTGAAGAACTGTTTTCCCGGCTGGATGCCGGGGTGGAAGCGCTGGAGAAGGTACGGGCACAGCTTAAACTCTATCGTCAGTCTGTGTTGAAAGCAGCGGTGGAAGGCCGGCTTACCGCCGACTGGCGAGAGCAACACAAATCCGAACTCGAACCAGCATCCGAACTTCTGAAACGCATCCTCGCCGAACGCCGCAAAGCATGGGAAACCGACCAACTCGCCCGGTTCAAAGCAAACGGCAAAACCCCAAAAGACGACAAATGGAAAAAGAAATATAAAGAACCTGAGCCGCCGGATACAAACGATTTGAGTGACATTCCTGATGATTGGAATTGGGTTTACTTCGAACATCTATATCACGCAGCACAAAACGGTCTGTCGAAAAGAAAATCAAACAATGGTATTCCTTATAAAGTTCTTAGACTTGCGGATATTAAGGACAACAAAGTAATAGATGACAACTCAAGAACGATACAGCTAACTGAAGAAGAGTTTAATAAATATGGCTTAAATAAATCCGATATTCTCTGTATCAGAGTAAATGGGAGCCGTAACCTAACTGGACAGATAATCCATTTTGATAGAAATGACAAATGGGCTTTTTGCGATCACTTGATTAGATTTTTCATAGTAAGTGAAGTTGTCTTACCGGAATATCTTTTTTTCTATTTTCAAACACAGACAGCCAGACAAAATATTGAAAAGATGATGGTTACTACTGCGGGACAGAATACGGTCAGTCAGCCCTCAATGGCAAGTACCCCCGTAGCGATTCCTTCTATAGAAGAACAGAAAGAAATAATTAAACAGATTGATAGGTTCTTCTCAATAACAGACAAAATTGAAGAAAGCTTGGATACAGAGCTAATCAATTCGGAGAAACTACGGCAAAGCATTTTAAAGAAAGCCTTCTCTGGCAAGCTCGTTCCCCAAGACCCGACAGATGAATCAGCAGAGAAACTGCTTCAACGGATAAAGGCGGAGAAGGAAAAGTCAGCGAAGCAAATACGTAGGAAGAAAACGAAAGGCAAAACATGAAAATCAAGAATATCAGAGCAGCGAAATTTAGGCGTTTCACTGATCTAACTATCCAAAACATACCAGAGACTGCAAAGCTTGTGCTTATAGTTGGTCCTAATGGGTGTGGAAAAAGCTCTCTTTTTGATGTTTTTGATACATGGCAAAGATTCAATAAAGGGCATGGAAGATTTGATATTAATTATCATTGCAAGAGCTGTTTTAAAGGCAAAGATAAACATAGACCACAGGAAGATACTCAAGTAGATTTTTACCATTTGGATAATAAAAATAAAAACAGGGTTTTTTATATTCGTTCTGCATATCGTAATGAACCAAGTTTTACATTGTGCCAATTACAACGAATGCAAACCACTGAAGATGACAATGTTGTTTTAGAAAAACTAATAGACAATGATACTCGTGTATCTAGGAACTACCAAATATTAGTTTCTACTAATTTCGAAGATTACTATGGAACAGATAGAGATATTGAAACAAACAAAGAAGGAAAGGAAAGGATGATTGGTAGCATTAACACACCATTAAACTCTATCTTTCCCGACCTCGAACTAACAGGGCTTGGAAATCCATTAGTTGATGGATCATTTTACTTTACAAAAGGGGACAGCGAGAACTTCCCATATATGAATCTTTCAGGTGGTGAAAAAGCAGTCTTCGACATGATATTAGACATTGTAGTCAAGAAAAAGGTATTCAATGATACGGTGTTTTGTATTGATGAACCAGCACTTCACTTGAATTCAAAACTACAAGGTGCATTGCTCAAGGAATTGTACGATCTCATACCAAACAACTGCCAACTCTGGCTTGCATCACATTCTATTGGGATAATGAACAAAGCGTTTGAACTTTATAAAGAAGATAATAGCAAGGTATGTTTTCTTGATTTTTCAGACCATGACTTTGACCAGACCGTTGTAATGGAGCCTGCCAATGTTAGTAAAGAACTCTGGAGAAAGAACCTTGATATTGCTTTAGATGAAATGGCAAACCTTGTTGCCCCAAAAAGAATCGTAGTATGTGAAGGCGATCCAACAGGCACAAAGAACAAAGAGTTTGATGCAAAGTGCTATACGAAAATATTTCAGCAGGAATATCCCGACACTGAATTCATTTCCATAGGAAACTCAACAGATGTGGTGGAAAAATCAAACTTACTTCTATCACATTTCGAGAAGTTTGTAACGGGAATTGAGATAGTTCGTCTTGTGGACAGAGATATTATGAGCACATCAGAGGTTGAAGAACTAAAAGGAAGAGGAATTCAAGTATTAAATCAAAGACATCTCGAAGCATATTTATTCGATGATGAAATAATCAAAGCTCTTTGTGCTAAATCCGGTCAACCAGGAAAAGAAGCAGAAGCACTTCAGGCCAAGGCTGATGCTATAAGTAGAAGTATTGGAAGAGGCAAAGAATCAGATGATATGAAATCTTCATCTGGAGAGTTAAGTGTTTCATTAAGAAAGCTATTGAGTTTGGAAAGTAGTGGAAGCACACAAGAAGCCTTCTGTAAAGACATTCTGTGTCCTTTGATCATTCCCGGAACAAAAGTATACGCTGCAATTAAGAAAGATATTTTCAATGAATAGCATTCGAGGTAATTTATGACTAACGAATCTTCAACTATAGTACAACGGCTGTGGAATTACTGCACCGTGCTCAGGGATGACGGTTTGAGCTACGGCGACTACGTGGAGCAGCTTACATATCTTCTTTTCCTGAAGATGGCAGACGAGCAGACGAAACCGCCTTTCAATAAACCATCCGTGATTCCATCAGATTATGACTGGAATGCTCTTTCGAAAAAAGACGGCGATGCCCTTGAAAAGCAGTACCGGAAGACGCTGGACAGCCTGAGCAAAGAAAAAGGAATGCTGGGTATCATCTTCCGAAAATCCCAGAACAGGGTCCAGGATCCCGCCAAGCTGAAACGCCTGATAGAACTGATCAATGACGAAACATGGCTGGGCATGGATATAGATATCAAGGGCGACATATATGAAGGACTGCTGCAGAAGAACGCCGAGGACGTGAAGAGCGGCGCGGGGCAATACTTCACGCCTCGACCTCTCATAAGAGCGATTGTGGAGGCTATGAGGCCCTCGCCGGACATGACTGTATGCGACCCGGCATGTGGGACCGGCGGATTCCTTCTCGCTGCCCACGATTACATATCCAATAACTTCAAACTGGATAAAGCGCAGAAAAAGCACCTCAGGTTCTCGGCTCTCAAGGGATGGGAGATCGTGGACGCCACGGCGCGGCTCTGCGCAATGAACCTGTATCTGCACGGCATAGGCGGTGATGAAAGCCCCATTATCGTGATGGATACACTGGTCGCCGACCCCGGTGACAGGTTTGACATGGTTCTCACCAATCCACCATTCGGGAAAAAGAGCAGCATCACCATCGTCAACGAAAACGGCAAAGCGGCTAAAGACTCGATCACTTACGAGCGTGAAGACTTCTGGGCTACTACATCAAACAAACAACTGAACTTCGTGCAGCATGTTAAAACCCTGCTCAGGATCAACGGCGGCGCAGCGGTTGTCGTGCCCGACAACGTGCTGTTCGAGGGTGGCGCAGGCGAAACCGTCCGCAAGAAGCTCCTGCATGAATGCGATGTCCATACACTGCTGCGCCTGCCCACCGGAGTCTTCTACGCGCAGGGAGTGAAAGCAAACGTCCTGTTCTTTGACCGCAAGCCTGCCGGCGAGACTCCATGGACAAAAGAACTGTGGATATACGACCTGCGAACCAACAAACATTTCACCCTTAAAACAAACCCGCTTTCACCCGGAGACCTCACCGACTTCATCAAATGCTACAACCCGAAAAACAGACACGACCGTAAAGAAACGGATCGGTTCCATAAGTTTACCCGCGATGAACTGATGAAGCGTGACAAGCTGTCCCTCGACATCTTCTGGCTCAAGGATGAATCACTCGAAGACACCGAAAACCTTCCCGAACCGGATGTCCTTGCAAAAGAAATAATCGAAAACCTCGAATCAGCCCTGGATCAGTTCAATGCAATCTATGAGGAGCTGGAAGCGAAGTAAGCAAACTCTGGTTTATAGTGATTCTCAAAAATAAACTTGAATACATGCACAAAGGAAATAGCTTTGTGCATGGCACACTATCTTTGTATTTGTGATTTCTGATCGAGTTGTGAATCTGTTTTTATCATGAGGAATATATTGACTATCAGAATAAAAATAGAATAAATAAACGGAGTTTCCTGGATTCCTGCCGACTGCATGCAGGAATGACGGGCGCGTGGGCCGGAAACCATTCATGCAGGATTCAATGTTATTTATGATAATCGGTGTACTATATTCGAGAAGAATACGCCGGTGCTTGCACCGGGGTAAGGATTGCCGGTGTTGTATGGCGATGTTGTGGAGAGAAGCGCGCTTATCGCGCTTCTCGTCGAGAAGTTTTGAAAGAGTGTGAGAAAACTTCACTGGTCTCTCACGTATTTTTGATACCCCGTCCGCTTGCGGCGCGGGGTGCTGTTTTTTCAGAAGCCGAATTTTTCGTCCAGGTACACTTTGAAAAAGTCGGTGTTCCATACGTCCATCTCGCGCGGTTTGAAGCCCTCCGCATTTATCGGGTGGAGTTCGCCGGTTCCGTAAAACGCGGCGTAGTTTTTTCGCACTCCGAAACAATAGCCGGTAAGCCCGCAGTTCGAGCAGGCCTCTGTTTTGAGCATGTCCCGGTTTTCGGACCCGGAGTCGATAACCCTCGCGTCGGGAAAATATCGCGGGTTCCCGTCGAGAATGCACAGTGGGATGCCGCACATGGCGGTGAGCCCTGAGAACGGAACCCGGAGTTCGTAGCATAGATCGAGGGCTTCTGACAGGTGGCTTTTCAGTTCGCTCATTCTCGGCATCATTCCCCTGGTTATCATCGCGCCGTAGATAGGGGCTGCCACGGAAAAAACTATCGGCGTCCTGTCGAGAGCGGATGCTGAGAATTCGACGAAGCGGGACAGCGATGCGAAATTGAACGAGTTTATCACGTGGCTGATTAAAACCATTATGCCGTTCTTCCTGAGATTGGAGATGCCTCGCACGGTCTTGCTGAAAGAGCCCGGGAGCCCGGTCAGCATGTCGGACACTTCCGGGGAGTGAGAATGCAGGGAGACAAGCGCGAAATCAAGACCCGCCTCGCGGAGTGCAAGCGCATTGCTTTCCCGGTGCAGAAGAACGGCGTTTGTCTGGAGGCCGACTTTCCTGATATTCCCGGTTTTCAGCATCTTCACATATTCGACCAGATTTTTGTTAAGTGTCGGTTCGCCTCCTGAAATGCATACGGAGCCGACTTCGTAATTGCGGAGTTCTTTGATATATGATTTAACTTTCGATGGCTGCGGATTGACGAAACACGGATCGATCCAGCAGAAAAGGCAGCGCTGGTTGCATGTGTAGTTTATCCTGAGCAGCACTTCTTCAACGTATTTTTTTCCGTCTTTTTCAATGAACCCGGGTATTACAAACTCGTTCTCGACGCCTGCAAGTGTACGGGCCGGTTCGTTTCCCCCCGGCCATTGTTTTAAAACCGAGCCGGCGAACCCTGCGGAAGGCGCGGCCAGCGAACTGTCGTTATGCGTGTCGAACCGGGGGTGGATTCCTTTGCAGAAAAATCTCAGGTAGCAGTCTTCGCACAGTCGCGGCCTGCGAAAAACGGACGTTTCGTTTTCGCCTGTTACGGGTGGGAAGATAAACAGGGAACCGATTGCGTCCAGCGACTGGAACAAACAAGGCGCGGGGTTCCCGCCCGGTTTGAAATGGAGTTCCGTTCCCGCTTTTCCGGCCTCGTCAATGGCCCCGGGCAGAATCGTTTCCATCTCCGCGATGGATGCCCCGTCGTCGCCGTTTAAAATATCAAGAAAGATGTGTTTCGCGTGTGGGAAATTCTTTCCTATGAACTGCACGTGTTGATCCAGGCCGGCAATCGTCTGTTTCAGCAGGGGGATGCGGATTGCAGTTTCAACCCCGGTGCCGGCGGTCAGCTCGATGCCCCTGCGGGATAGTTCCCAGCCGCCCGGGTACTTCGTTGCCGCATCTGAAACGCCGGGCCGGTGGCTGATATGCAGAAACACGATGTGTGTCAGGCCGGAGGCGAGTATTTTTTCCGTATATGCGGGGTAGGACATCATAAGCCCGTTGGTTTCGAGGCAGATCGTCCTGTAAGCAAGCCCGGCGGCTTCCTCGATGTACCCCGCCAGGTGCCGGTCGATCGTCGGTTCGCCTCCGGTGAAAATGACGGCGTCGGTGGTTTTCCTTGCCGCCCTCAATTTTTCGGAGATTGTTTCGGGCGCTTCATCCGCGGTTCCGCCGGTTGATTTTTCAGAGCAGAAAAAACAGTTCTGATTGCACTTCCCGCTCACTTCGATGTTTTCAGCGAAAGGATCATAAAAACACCCGGACGCATTGCCTGACATTGATTTGCTTTTTTGCTTGTTCATCGGTTCATATAATACCAGAACAGGATATGGTTTCATACATGATTATAAATGCGGCGGAATAATTTTCGAAGCTGTGGCGGGAGCGAACCGAAAACATGCCGGAGCTCACGGCGCATAATTATTTGCGGCTCCATGATAACAGTTCCGGGGTTGCGGGGCGGCTGTCGTCAGGCGCGAAGGTTCCGGAAGACTTCGTTCGCCCGCTGCGAGTATTGAAAAACTCGACCGTTCCGTTTTTTATAGTGAAGGCATTCGCCGTTTTTGCGATATCTGCGATTCGTTTGATTGCGGAAAAAGATTTTTTTGCAGGCCCCTGGAAGATGAAAAAGGAATCATATTCGACAACATCGTCTTTTTTGTCGGGATTAATGAAACCGATGAACTGCCAGAAGCTCCAGAACAAATACAGTAAACTATCGATTTCCTCGAACAAGTCGACAAAAGGGCGAAAAGACCGTTTCTCGTCTTTGATAAGAGAAAATGTTTGTTGCGCTTTATGTATGGAATTTTCGCACGAATAGCTGCATGGGAGATGTTCTATAAGCCTGAAAGGGCTTGCGAGAAAAATGCTGTGTTCCCCCGGAGCGTTATTATAAACATACGAAAAGGCCTGCGTGTTGCCTTCGAAATTGTTGACTATCGACAAAAATTTATTGACGCAGCAATCCGGATAGCCTAAAAGCATCCCGGCCTCTTTGCAGTAATTCTCCCGAAGGGCATTCGGTATGCTTTCAGCCATAACCTGCTCGAAAATAAAGTTCGCGTGTTTTGATGTTTCTTTGTCACCGGTGATCACAATGGAAGAGAATGCGTCATTCGAGACAGGCGCCGGCAGATATTTTTCTTCTGTTTCGTCTAACTTAAAACTGAAAGGGAGTACTTTCGCATAGAGATTAATGCCCTCCAGTTCAGAAACCAGTTCGTTCACTTTGCCGGTCGGCACATCGTCGAAGAAAACGACTTTCCTGAGTCCTGCAAGAAGCTGGAAAAGGGAACCGACTGGAATCCGCCACCGATGATTCTTTCACTCCTGCGGCTCCTGCTTTATACAAAACAATATTTGATAATGAAATCATCTTGCGCCTTTGAAAAAAATGAAATGGAAAATAATTTTGATTTTTAACTCCGCATGTTCATTTGCAATTTCAATTTACTTTTATTCAGTGAGCGGCAATTGCAAAACGCGCCTGTCTCAGATGGTTTTTCAGGACGCTTTCTTTAGCCCGCGCTGGTGAGAAATGCAGGTTAATGCAAAGCAACCGCTCCACCATACAACTTTCAGCTATATTACCAAAAATATTTGTGAAAAATGTTGTTTGTTCGAAAAAAAACATAATCAAAAAAATTCATTAATCGGAAAATCTCAAATATAGCAAACCATAGAAAGAACCCGGAAAGAAATCGCAGCCTGTCGTATTCTATTGCACGAGGCTGTTGAAAAAATGTATCGTCGATAGTTTGTCATCCTGAGCGCAGCGAAGGATCTCGCTTTTGGAGCATATAATTGAGATTCTTCGGTCGCTACGCTTCCTCAGAATGACAGGGCGGGGATTTTTCA
>DAOSYA010000095.1:0-9564 GCA_035380865.1 bacterium | reverse complement strand
AGAAAGGAACCTGCCCCTACATTTTAACTTGTACTAAACTTGGGGGCAGGCCAATGAAATTACCGTCCGGTAATTTGTTGCGTGCCAGCTCTATCGCTTCGCCCGAAACGTCGATTCCGGTGTAATTGAATTTATTCCCGATCATGATCGGCGCATTTCTCCCGGCGCCGCATCCGATATCGAGAACTTTTGTCCCTTCCGGCAGATCGATGGATTTCAGAAGCTTATCCAGTGTTTCGTCAGGCCGGGTTCCCCAACTGTTTTCATGTTCACCTGTTCTGTATGGAAAAGACCAGTGGAGGGATTCAGTATCGCTGATTCCCGAATTGCTGTTCGTGAAAACCGGCATATAAACCAATCGGTCGATCCCGGTCGATTCAAGATTCTCCGGCGGAGAGTCGTTTCTGTAATACTGTGCGTTCCCCATAATCGAAACCGGGCTGCCGTCAATATCAGCTTTGATAATGCGGCCTCCGCACTGCCTTTTGCATTTGACGACAAAACCGCCGCCGGCCTTGCCGGTGGATTTGCCGGCCCGGTTCACATATATGCATTTCCTGGTCACTGTGCAGTTGACATAAGGGTAATATAGCGATATCGCCATACCCTTTATGGTTTTCAGGTCGTATCCCTGTCCGGCATTGTCGATCTCCACTCTTTCGATGCCGTGTTCCCTGAGTATTTCCAGGTATGGTTCCTGGAGATTGTGTGCTGTGAACAGTTTCTGGAACGGCGTGCCGCAGTCGATTCGCGGATCTTTTATGGAGGCCAGGAGCATTCTGCCGTGAACCGGAACAAGGTCGGTATCTTTAATAATATCTATCAACCCGATATCATTGATTACCACTTCCGTGCCACCCGGCAGTCTCTTCAAAAGTTTTTTCACTTTTGCGATGCCTGCTTCGTACAGAATTGGAGTGACAAGGGTAAATGAAACATTGTTTTCACTCGCAAATTCGAGCACGGACGCCAGTTGTTCAGGGGTCGGCAGAAGATGCTCACAGAACTCGTTTCCATAGTAAATCCGTTTGAAATCCGACAGCATAAAATATTTGAGAGCCGGTATATCAGAAATGAAAATCGCGTGTTCCAACTAAATCCCCCGGGCAAAATACATCATAAATGTTGAATGTTAAAGAAAGTTTCATCGTCACAATAAACTGGATAATATTATATATTGTAAGAATGCAAAAACAAACAGGAATAAGATAAGCGGGCGCTGTGGTTCGCCGTGGGAAGCGCATGCGTTTTCCATGTTGTCCCGTGTAGCAATACGGCTCGACTCGAAATCCGGCCGGTTGTCAAAACAGGGCCGGAATGATATTCTTGATTTATAAAAAAATGCTTTTTAATATTGAGTAATTTTTCAAAAATGAGAATTTTGCCTGAAGTATTCAGATATATGAAAAAGGAATCTTTTCAGAGAACCGGGATTCCCGGGCTGATCGGGAAACAAGCGAGCCGCGACAGGGTATTGCGTGAAAGTTACTATGATACGGTGGAGGTATCGGGCGGCATAAAATTATTATCGGGAATAACAGCAGTGATTATTCGTTTTTCCGAATCCCCGGCGGTTTCAATGGTTTCAATTATTCCATTATTAATATCATTGTTTTTACTTTTCGGTTTCTCAGCGAGGGTGAACGCGGCAACGTGGCAGTGCGAAACGGCACTTGATATGACGGCGCCGAAGAAAACAGGGGACACGTTCGCGGGAGGCTGGCTTTTAAAGAGTTCGGAATGCTCGGAGACAGGTGTCTATTACTACAGATTCGAAAAGATGGGCGGGGAGTTGACGCTTGCGCTGAATCTGGCGGGCGTCAAAAGAGGAAGCCGGGTAGAGGGAGAAGATTTTAAGATATATGTGGATGGAAAAGGCGACGAGAGCGCGTTCCCGCCGGAAGTGATGGCGCTGAAAAAAGAGCTTTCGGCAGGTGTCGAGAAATGGGAGTCGCGATGGCGGTGCCGGGACAGAGTTGCATGGGCGGTTATCGCGGTGCTCATGGTCATCTCGGTTGTGTGGATCACCACGCTGGCGAAATGCGTGAAACGAGGCCGTTCGGGGCTGCATGTGAACATACAGGTTTTTCTCGCTTCATTCCTGTTCATTATTTCCTTTGTCGAATTGGGTTTCCGTGGTTTTGACATAACTTACGAAGATTCCGGAATGATGGCTTTTATGGATAAAGTGCGGGACCAGGTTATTCTTAACGGCGGGTTCCGAAGACTCGAAAGGACCGGGCCGGACGCGGCAGATGCGAGCAGGGAAATTAATGCATTGGGATACCGGGGAGAGGGGCATGATACGGAAAAACAGCCCGGAACAGTGCGGATAGTGTGCGCCGGAGATTCTTTCATGTTCGGCATCGGCGTGGGTTCGGAATGGACTTTCCCGGCTGCTCTGAAAAGAGAGCTTTCTGAAAAACCGGGCGCGGGACAGGTGGAAATCCTGAATTTCGGCATACCCGGAAGTTCAGCGTCGGATGTTTCGTCCATACTGCTTACCGAGGCTGCGGCGGCGATGCCGGACATCATAATTTACGGCTATGTCCTCAACGATATTGAACTCGGCGGCTTTCTCGATAAAAGAGCATACTATGATGGAATCGGAATCAGGCCGGACAGTCTTCAACAGATATTGAAACGCCATGATCTCGGCGGACTTCGCAGGCACATGAGGATTTATCATTTTCTGATCGGAAGATTAGAGGACCGTTTGCTGAACAGGCTTGTGCTCGACATGTACTCGAAGAGCTACGAAAAAGAATATAACCCTGATGGTTTGACAGAGCTCGAAAGAGATTTTTCTTTGATTTCGGATTACTATTCTGCAAAGGGGATCCCGGTTGTTCTGATGATATATCCTATACTCGTCGATCTTGACGGGGGTTACCCGTTCGCGGCTTCACATGATCGGGTGAACGGAATGGCGCGGGATGCCGGAATGTATGGCCTGGACCTTCTGCCGTTTTACAGCGGGATTTCTCCCGGGATGCTGTGGGTGAGCAGAACGGATCATCACCCGAACAGCGAGGGGCACCGGATTGCGGCGGCGGCGGCGGCGGATTTCATAATAAAAGAAAATCTTCTCAAGCCTGCCCGAAGAGATTCGGGGCATAGCGTCGGAATGCAGGAAGAGCAAAAAGTATTAACGGCGGATGAAGCTGTTTCCATGGCGGAAAACGCGCTTTACGGCAATGATCCCGACACGGCACTTTTCTTTGTTGCGAAGGCTGTAGAAACAAATCCCGGCGACTGCGGGTTGCAGGAACTCGCGGTGGATATCCTCCGGGCGCGCGGGGCTTCAAGGGCTGTTATGCAGAAAACGTATCGCATGAAAACCATATCCCCGGCCTGTTCTTCAAAAGCAGAAGCAATAGAAATGCAAATACGGAATCAGTAAAAAACCGCAACGTCGCTTTTGCTCGAAATGAACCATGTTTCAGAGCTGGAATTCAAACGGCTTCAAACGCAAGGGGCAGATTTTGCGCTGCTTAACCCGGATTTCTCACAGAGAAATCCGGAAAATCGCGATAACACCTGTCCTGCTGCGTTGCGGCGTCGGTTCGGGATCGGTCACATACGGCACAGTATGCTCCCTCACCACTCACTCGCCGCGCCTTGTATTACAGGCATTCTCACGATCTTAACCTGCACTGGTGAGAAATGCAGGTTAAAGTTGTCCCGGGCGGGTTGCTGTTGATATGGACAAAATATCGGAATATACTGGTTGATGAAGAAAGGCTGATAAAATTATTATCGTTATAATATGAGTTCAATGGACGATCATTCTCCAACTGAAAAAAAGCACTGGGTTCGCATCACCAACACATGTAACAACAGGTGTCTGTTCTGCCTGGACAGAGATACGCTGGATGGATCGATCCGTTCATATGAGGACGTGGAATCCGACCTGAAACTGGGGCTGGAGCGAGGCGCGAAACGGGCGATCATTTCAGGTGGCGAGCCGACTATTCATCCCCGTTTCATTGATATTATCGCGTGTGCGACGGAAATGGGCTACAACTGGGTTCAGACTATTACCAACGGTCGAATGTTTTATTACGGCGATTTTCTTAAAAAAGCAGTGGCCGCCGGGCTTCGAGAGGTGACTTTTTCGCTTCACGGCCATACGCCTGAGCTGTTCGAGAAGATGACCGGTGTGGCGGATGGGTTCAAACAGGCGCTGACCGGATTAAGGAATGCCCTTTCGACAAAAGGCCTTGTCGTGAGCGTTGATATCGTCGTTTGTGGCGAAAACGCTCCTTTCCTGAAGGACACCGTGCTGTTCTATTATGCTCTCGGGGTCAGGGAGTTCGACCTGCTGTATCCGGTGCCGTTCGGCAATGCATGGACGAACAGGGATGAAGTGTTGTTCGGCCTGGAGAGCGCTGTTTCTGCGGTGCGGCAGGTTCTGCCTCTTGCGGATTCTCATGGTATCACTTTCTGGACGAACAGGTTTCCTGTTTCAGCGTTGGAAGGGTTCGAGAGATTCATACAGCCGCCGGAGAAGCTTCATGACGAAGTATATGGCCGTTCCGCTATATATTCGGATTTTCTCGAACACGGCACGCCGTTTCCCTGCAGGGGTGAAAGGTGCGATTTCTGCAATATGAAAAATTTCTGCGGCATGCTCGAATCGGAACGCGCCGCTGTAGACAATAAGAGAACTTATGTGCTTACAGGTGAAAATATAAGCGCTATCGAATCGGTTGATGCCGGCCTGATAGAAGCACTGGTGCTCGATCCGCCCGCGCTTAAAGATCATGCCGCCCTGCGCAGGTTTTCATCGGATGCCGGTGTCAGGGTGATATATCTTTACAGGGAAATTCCTGAAGAGTTTGTCCCCGGAGCATTTCCTGTCGAAGAAATAGAAATATCGATCAACAAAAAGACAGCGCCTTTGCTTCTCGCCCATGGTGTCCCGGAGATCGAAGGCGTACCTGTTAATTTGGCGCTCCGCAATTACGCTTCAGTGAAAGAATGTCAGGCGGATTCCGTATCAGTAAGAATATTTTTCAAAAACCTGGAAATCCCGGTCGACAGGGCTCCGGTTGTGGCAGGGAACGTTCCGCCGTGCGTCAGTCGAACGAACGGATTCCACCCGCTGAACAGGATTCCGCCGGGGTTGTTTATTCCCGGGGAGGGCTTCGGTGTCGAAGCAATGACGGATTATTTCCTGGAGTATGGTTGTTACTACAAGAGTTCACGGTGTGAAGGATGCAGGTATTACGATCAGTGTCCCGGACTTCATATCAATTATATAAGGAGCTTCGGTTTTTCAGAGATCGCGGGTCCGTGTTCATGCGTAGCTTCACACGAATGATATATGTTTCATGCCGGAAAAGTTTTGTATTTATCGGCGGACGGACGGGGCGTGTTCGCAGGAGTGTTTTAAATTGGACAGCATTTCATTCTTTAATTATCATTGAATTGTTCAAAGCCGGAATGAATAACGGATAACAGTGAAAAGAACCGAACAGAACCATATAGTAGTATTCGGGAAAGGCGGAGTCGGGAAATCAACGCTGGCTGCCAACCTGAGCGCGTATTATGCCTCGAAGGGTTTGAAAGTTCTTCATGTCGGGTGTGATCCAAAGAGCGATTCCACGCTTATTCTGCTTGAAAACATGGATGAATTCAGCACGGTGATGAGCTGGATATCCAATGAAGACAACGACCGCGAAGTGGGTTCGGTGTTCAATGCGGGCCGGCTTGGGATCAAGTGCATCGAGGCGGGAGGCCCTGAAGCCGGGATAGGATGTGGCGGCAGAGGTATCGCAAGGGTAATGGAATACCTCGAAAAGTGGAATGTCATGGAGAGGGGCAGATTCGACGTCGTCGTTTTCGATGTTCTTGGAGACGTGGTGTGTGGCGGTTTCGCCGCGCCGCTCAGGAAGGGACTGGGCAACAAAGTAGTCATAGTGATAGCCGAAGACGAGATGTCGTATTACGCGGCGAACAACATAGCGAAAGCGGTATTGAGATACAGCGTGAATGGAGTCGCGCTTGCGGGAATAGTGGTGAATGAAAGGGGCGGCGGCGGCCCGAAATTGAAGTCCGGCGAATTTGCTTCACTGATAAAAACCCGGGTGCTGGGAAGACTGTCGCAATCGAAAGTACCAGCTCTTGCAAGACTTGAAGGGATTACGGCTATCGAGTACGATCCGACGAGCGAGTTTTCAATGCAGGTAACCGCTATTGCCGAAGAGCTTCTCGAAATTGATCTGTCGGAAACATCTCTGCCGTCTCCTCTGGATCAGAATGCATTCATGAAGTACCTTATCAACCCCGATGATCTTCGGAGCATACACAACCTCAGGAAAACCGGCGAGCCGGTGGAGGTCAAGAAAACCGAAGAGCATTCGGCGCCGGCCCGGTATCTTCGGCGGGAAGAGGAAAAGCTCAATGATGTATTCACTCAGCTTCTGGGCATGGGTGGCCCCGGCGCTGTAAATCGGGGGATAGGCGTTGCTTTTGTCGATGAGCTGTCCGGGGGCGGGGTGGTAATAGGTTTTTCAGGGCCGATTATAGGAAAAGCAGTGGTTTCTCTCAGGCCGAAAGACAGGAACTCGAACCCGGATATTGCTGCTGCTCATTTCGATATATTTCTCGATGAAGGCAGAATTACCGCTCCATTTGTAAGGCTCCTGCATACGATTTCGCACAGGCTGGGAGATTTTCAGCTTGGAGAAATAGATAATATCCGGAGGAAATGCCTGGAGCCTGACAGGAACAATTTGAAAAGCGAGCCGCACGGTTTTGTTTCCAACGAAGGCGCTCCCGCTGATAAATGGGCACGTTTTTTTGCTCACTGGCAGTTCTCAAGGAACAAAGGCCAGGTGCTTTCTTATAACATCCCGGTTACCCGCATAATGCATGGAGATGTCGAATGCGCTTTTGCAACCCCGCATATTAAGAGTAGTGAGTTTGTTCCTTACAACTACCCGTGGATTTCGCCCGAGCTGTCGCCGAATATCGAGTTTTTCCATAAAGCCTCGAAAAGTTACGCAACCGACATCAGGGAGATGGATGTCATCATGGGATCGGGCGGGAAAATATCATCCCTGCTGTCGAACGTGATCGATGAAATAGGAGAAAGCGAACTCCTGGTTGTCAATAATACGTGCGTGCCGGTGGTTTACGGGGAAGATGTCCCTTCGCTTGTGCGATCGGCAAGTAAAAAATGTTCAGTGCCCATGTTCTACGAGGGGCCTGAAAATTCGATCAGCATCAATCCTTATAACGAATTCTTCATGAGTTTGAAGGCGAAGAAAGGTTTCGCTGAAAAGGAAGTGAATCCCGGCGCGGTTAACCTGATCGGCTTTCCTGAAAACAAGGGACTGAATGAAATAATAAGGATTCTCGGCGAGGCCGGGATAACTGTTAACGCGATTTTTATACCGAAAATCGATCCGGGTATCTTTGATAATTACCGTGCTGCGGCGCTCACCGTTTTTTATCCCGACAATGCGTTTTCGGAGTTATACGAACAGGTGTTCGGAGATGTGCCGGTGAAATCAATTACGCCTCCGGCTCCGTATGGCATGAACGGCGCAATGAAATGGCTGGAAACAGTGATTGGAGAACTTGAAGCTCCCGGCAATCGGCTTGAAACAATCAGGAGAACGGAAGAGAAATGGCTTGAAGAATGGAATCGACTCAAAGATGAAGCGGGCAAGCATACTCTGGGGTTTGTGTTTGAAGGAGACAGCCTGGAAATGATTTCCAACGCGGGGCTTGCGGGCGGAGTTCCGATTCTGGATGTTATTAACGAGATCGGTTTCAAAACTCAGTTCCTGAATTATTATCCGGAATCGCCGGGGGGATCGCGGCGCGGGGGCAAAGTAATTAAAAAGGATATCGGCTCTTTTTCGAATCCCGGTGAGCTTGAAAAACTTATGCTGGATTCTCCGGCGTGTTGTTTCTATTCGGATTTCTATTTCGACCGGCGCATCGTGAAAGCCGGGAAAGGGCAGTTCTCGCTACAGTTTTTCGAGATGGGCTTCGAGGGCGCTGTGCGTACTCTGAGAAGGCTTATATCGGCATGTTCCGTTCCGTTTTTCAGCCGTTATATGAAATTTCTGCAATAGAAAAATGATTATCATACAGGTTTCAGGAAGAAAGCAGTTTTCTTTTTGTGAAAAGCTAAGAATATTCTGGATGGGATTTTATCAGTAATATGGAAGAAGCAACTCTGCCGGTAAACTATTCTTATATCATCGGTCTGTATCTTGCAGTGAATGCAATTCCGGACCTTTTCCTTTATATGGACGGCCCGGATTGTTCCACTTACAAAGCCGAATACATATACGGTCGGCACGATCTCAACTCCACATTGCTGAACTGTTCAGGTTCCGACAGGATAGTGAGGCCGCGCAATCTGGACGTGACCAGCATAGTACACGACAGGACGGCGGACATAAAGAAGATTCTGCACGAAACCTGTATGCTGCCGGAAGCCGGCGGTCTTATGTATGCCTCCATGCCCATGGCTACAATAACCGGCACACAGTATGATTCGATTATAAGAGACGGCGCTCCGGAGTTGTCGAAACCGATTTTTGAGATACCATCTCTTTCGCTGAGTTCGGACTGGATTGATGGTTATTCGCAGGCAATGAAATCGCTTGCAAAGGGGCTGAATCTGGAAGGCGATCCTGATCCTGCATGTGTTGCGGTTATCGGTTACATGATGGATCGCAACGAGAAAGACCATACGTCGAATGTTGATCAGCTTGAGAACATGTTGAGGGGCCTGTCACTTGATCCTGTATCGATCTGGCTCAGCGGGCGGCCTCTTTCTCATCTCGAGCGCGCGGGGCGGGCAGGCGTGGTCATATCTCTCCCGCACGGAAGAGAGGCTGCGAGAATCATAGCCTCAAGAACCGGGGCGAAACTTGTTGAAACGGGTATCCCTTTCGGTTTGAACGGAACGGTCCGGTGGCTTGAACAGATCGGATCGGCGCTGGGGCTTGAAGAGCAGGCAGCGTCATATTCGGAATCTGAACTCGGTCGTGTTCTGCCCGGCATAAAGTGGATTATAAACAGGGGCTTTCTGGGACGGCGTTTCTTTTTCGGCGGCGACCCGCACATGATGGAACCTGTGCGGAATTTCTTTAATGAGCTGGGATGTAGCCCGTCGGCGATGATCGCCGTAGCTCAGGAGAAACATCTCACCCCTCTGCCGAAATCACTGGTGCAGGATAGGATTCCCTGTCGTTTCAATCTTTGCCCCGGCGAGATAGCGCAAATAACTTCAGAGGCTTTTCGTGACGGATGTGACATTATTGTTGCCGGAGATCTTATCAGGAATTATATCAACAATCCACCGGGCGTTTTCGCCTCCGTGCCGTTCGGGTTCACGAATTATCACAGACACGCATTAGCCGACGCTCCATACCTCGGTTTCTGCGGAGCGCTTCATTTCATGGACTTTGTCGCAAACGAGATAATGAGAGCGCAGGCGGACACGCGCAGGCGGCAGCCACCCCGTTCCTGATTCATCTTAACCCGGATTTCTCACAGAGAAATCCGGAAAATCGCGATAACACCTGTCCTGCT
>DAOSYA010000094.1:0-9632 GCA_035380865.1 bacterium | reverse complement strand
GTAACCAGCCTGCAACACCCCCGAGACATCCACGTCCATATCCTTCATCTGCTTTGCCTCCGACACCCGGCCCCCTGCAAACAGAACCACCCCCAACAACACAAGGAAAAGAATTAATCTTCGCATCATCAGCTCCTTTCGTTTTCAGATATACCGCAGAAATTTAAAAAACGATAACTAAACCGGGATACAAAACTTTATGTTCCCGGCAATAACACCTCAGCAGCATATCCAACATCAAACTTCCCTGCGTGAGCTATAACCATGATGGGTGAATTTCTATCCGGTAATTATACCAGCTTTTGCGATCTGCTACATGCTCTTCATAAAAATTGATCTCTCTGATAATCTACTGTATTCATTAATATGTTATTATTATTTGAACAAACAGCATCCCAATATTCCGGGAGTATTTGCATGACCGGTAAAAAATTCAGCATCGTTCTTCTTCTCGCGGTTCTTGCCGGAACAATTATCATCCTTTCCGTTTCGCTGTCCTGCATCATAACCACCGGGTTCCAGTCCCGCTTCTACTCCGAGGAAAAGCTCGACCAGATGAAAGCCCGCGCCCTGGTCATTTCGTCTTCATCACGCAACGCCATCGCCGCAAACAAAAACGAACGGCTTGCGGAAATCACCAGGAAAGTGCTCAACGATGAACCCGAGATTAAACATATCGCCATTTTCAAAAGCAAAGGCAATGCCATCCACCACAACGGGCTTTCACAACCACTGCTCGAAAGCATATTCAACACGCTTTCCGCTTCGGACAACCACGGCGAACTGCTTGTTGTAAAAAACTTCATCATCGACAGCGAGCCTTACACCCTCATAGGCTCGGCCATAACCACGAAAATTGACGAAGAAGGGAAAACCACGATCACAACCGGCTACGTCGCTCTAACATACCAGCCGCGATCCGTACTGGAAGTCGAGCGTACCAGACAAATTGCAATTCTCGGCTCCACAACATCCCAGACCGTCAAAAACATGATCGACGAATTCCTCTTTTCCGAAGCAAAAAGCGTTCTGATCGAACTCCTTAACAAGAACCGCGACGTTAAATTCTGTTACATTATTGCCCCCGACAACACGGTCATGATACACCCCGACTCAGAAATCGAAGGCTCGGTCCTCGACGGTGATATCACAGCTTACTCTCAACAGGTGAACAACCACAAACCGGTTGTCATGCAGCAATACACCGACCCATCAGGCGAAAGAATTTCCGACCTCTCATTCCTGATCGAAAGCAACGGCACGAAGACGGGAGTGCTCAGGATCGGCTACTCCATGCGGCGGTTAGACGAGCGGACCGCGCGCGCGCGCAACACAACCATTGCCGCAATTCTCGCGCTGCTCGCGATATGCATAACAGCATCACTCGTGCTCGCAAAGCGCATAGCAAAACCCATACTCGAACTCACCGAAGCTTCCGGGAGAGTTGGCCGCGGCGATCTCGACACCCGCGTTCACATCGCCACAACCGGCAAAGAAATCCAGCTGCTCGCCGACTCGTTCAACAACATGGTCAAAGGCCTCAAAGAACGCGAAACCATCAAGGAAACCTTCTCACGATACGTAACCAAACAGGTAGCCGACGAAATTCTCAACAACCCCGACCTCGTCGCGCCCGGCGGAGTCCGCAAAGAGGTAACCATCCTCTTCTCCGACATCCGCGGCTTCACCACCTTCTCCGAGAAACACCCGCCCGAAGAAGTCATCTCATACCTGAACACCTACTTCTCCAGCATGATCGACGTTATCTTCAAATACGAAGGCACTCTCGACAAATTCATCGGCGACGCCATCATGTCCGTGTTCGGCGCACCACTCGAACACGACGACGACCCGATGCGCGCCGTCCTGACCGCGATCGAAATGCAACAACGTCTTGATCTGCTGAACAACGAATGGAACGCGCGCGGCGGCGAATCTCTCAGAATAGGCATCGGCATCAACACCGGCGACGTAATCGTCGGCAACATCGGCGACGTCCGCCGCATGGAATACACCGTCATCGGCGACACCGTCAACCTGGCCTCCCGCATCGAGGGCCTCACAAAAAATTACAACTGCCCCATCATCATCAGCGGCTCAACCTATGATAAAGTTAAATCCGGAATAATCGCGCGAGAACTCGGCGAGGTAACCGTCAAAGGAAAAACCGAACCCGCAACAATCTACGAACTCACCGGCCTCGCCTGAACTCTCGCATGGAGACACCTATGAGAAAAGCAACCATTATAATCTGCTTCGCGCTCTCGACCGCACTGCTCCCCCTCTCCGGCTCCGTCGCCGAACCGCAAAACATAACACTCAGGTTCGCCGTCAACCTCAAAATCACGGAAGGCGGCTACTCCGCTTCCCGCATCGAAGCGCTCATGATACACGCCTGCGAAATCTTCCAGGAAAAAAGCGGCTACGGCTGCGAGGTCATTATCACCGAAACCGAAGACCAGGTCATCGAAATGCTCGTCAACGGCAGCGCAAATATGGCTTTCATCATCCAGACCACCTACGCCAAAGCTCTCCATCAGGGCGCGAACCTCGTCCCCATCGCAAACGTCGAGTTCCACGGCACCCAGAACGACACCATCTGCATCTACGCTATCGACGAGAAATTCCAGCCCGGCAACCCCGAATCGCTCCGTAACTCTAAAATTGGCCTCAACTCATTCTTCGACTGGATATTCCTCCAGCAATACATCTCAGACTCCGGCTCCTCCGACAAAACACGCGACTACTTCGACAAGGTGCTCAAAAGCCACAGCGACCAATCAGCTCTCATGGCGCTCGTCTTCAAAAAATTCGACGCCGTCGTCATGGACGGGCTCAGCTTCTCCATGGCATCAAAAACAGACAAACGCTTCAAAAATATCCGCAAACTCGACTGCATCGGCGAATTCCCCACACGCCCCGTTGTTTTCAACAGCAAACTCCCCGCAGACCTGATAAAGAGGTTCACCGCCAGCCTAAAAAAAATCCACCGCGACCCCGACTTCAAAGAATTCCACTTCCTCTTCATCGCCACAAACGCACGCTTCAACAACATCAACGCAGCCGCCTACAAACCCATGTGCGACACCTACCTCCACGCGCTCGATACCGGCTGGATTCGCGACTACGACAAATGGGAAGCCGAACAGAAATAAACTACCCCGCCGCAAGCGGACGGGGTATCAAAATACGTGAGAAAACAGTAAAGTTTTCTCACACTCTTTCAAAACTTCTAGACGAGAAGTGCGCTTCTCTCCACAATATTGCCGTTCAACACCGACAGTCCCAGCCTGCATTTCTCTATGAGAAATCCAGGCTAACCCCAATACCGTTAACTTATACCGATTATCATAAATAACATTGAATCCTGCATGAATGGCTTTCCGGCACGCGCGCCCGTCATTCCTACGAAGGCAGGTACCCACTCCTTAATGTAAAAAATATTCTTTAGTGTGCCATGTACAAAGTGTCGTTCTTTGTGCATGAAAACATTAGTGTTATTTCTGGTGTCATTGCGAGGAGTGCGCCGGGCCGGTCGCCCGGCGAGCGACGCGGCAATCCCGACTTTTACGAGTGTTCCTTAAGAAACGTTGCCCGCCAAAGTGAGCCTTTCCCATTTGTAATCCCTACGAAGGCAGGTACCCACTCCTTAATGTAAAAAATATTCTTTAGTGTGCCATGTACAAAGTGTCGTTCTTTGTGCATGAAAACATTAGTGTTATTTCTGGTGTCATTGCGAGGAGTGCGCCGGGCCGGTCGCCCGGCGAGCGACGCGGCAATCCCGACTTTTACGGGTGATCTACATGGGATGTTTTCTCTGAAGTGGAAATATCTTATCTGGATTCCGGCTGACAACATGCCGGAATGACGAGCGCGGGGATGCGGAATAACGGCAGGCACCGCCTGACTGCCCAGGCCGGCAGGCCAGCCTGCTTTTTGTCCTTTTATGTATTCTCTTCGTGATTATATAGCTCTTTGTTGATCGCTCCCATCGTCCGCTCTATATACCGGCTGCAAAAGATGATGCCTGCGTTGTTCTGCATAGCCGATGTCTCCGGCATCGCCTGCTTCGCCCGCCTTGCCCTCATCTTATTCGCTCGGTCTCGGACCGAAATCCAGGGCACAGGATGTCAGGACAGCTTTGTGGGAGCGGTTTTCGCCTGAGTGAACAGTATTCGACAGAACTTTACTCCCGAGATATCCGCTGTGGTTTGCAGGGAATCGTCTTTCAGGTACAATGGGGTCCGGTGTAGCGGTATCCGAATGCGGGCTGTGGTTTGCAGGGAATCGTCTTTCAGGTACAATCGGCTCTCAACGCGATCGGCCTGCTCGCGCGCTGTGGTTTGCAGGGAATCGTCTTTCAGGTACTGTGCTTACCCTCTCGTCATGCTTTCGTGGGTGGGATTCGCTGCGCCGCGCTCAATCGGGGATGGTTTGCTTTTCCGCTACTCTGAAATGGTTGTCGCCGGTCATTCTGATGGTGGTTACGGGTGTGTTGTCGAGGATTTCCCATTCAAAAGGATAGGTCCCTGTTATCAATCCCATTGAAACGATGAATTGAAGCTCGCCGCCGGGGTTGGCGCCGAACGCGGCCCTCTCTACCCTGAATATCCGATGATTCGTTTCGAGGTGACACTCGATCGAGCCGGCATCCTGCTCGTAGTCGATCCCACGGTTGTACCCGTAGTGGCAGGGTGCTGTTTCATAAACAATCGCTTGCGCCAATCCGGGTGAGTAAAACAGCGTCCCGACTGCGTCCAGGTACGGATTTTTATCCGGGTTCTGCAAATATTGCTTCTCGACCCGGTCCGGGTTGAAGGACAGCGTAAGAAATGCTCCGATTCCAGTTAAATTTTCTTTATATGCCTGATCCAGATAGATATAATCTTCGTCATATCCAACCCGCAAATCAAAAAATTTGAATCCTTTCGGTGGGCTGACACTATTTTCAATATCAGATTTTCTTTTGCTTTCGGCATACTCCGGATCCAGCCCCTCCTCATATCCCCGCCTGATATCGTCCATGGTTATTTTTCCCGCGACTGTTTCCGCCGCCGGTTCCGTTTCAAGTTGTTGCGGCAAATTCCAGTTCCTTGAGAAAGCCATTTTCATCATGCAGCCGCGCGGGAGCACGCCGGCGCACGCCGGGTCGTCTTCGCTGCGCACGCAGTCCTTTTTTGCATATCTTGCCGACAACAACCCGTCCCCGGGAACAACGCGGCACGGCACATCCGTAAAAACGTTATACGCCGAATCGACCGCGCGAACCGCGTAGATCACATCCGTTCCGCCCTCGAACCGCGGGAACTGCCCGCGCCACGTTCTCGAATCTTCCGTGTCCAGCTCGAAATAGTTCCACGTCGCGGCATCATCGATTGTGTAGATGACGTAGACCGCTACCGTTTCGTCATCGGTCAGCGACGGATCGTTGTAGACCTCGACCGTGATGCGCGTCGGCATGCCTTCGGCAGGGATTTCAGGGTCCAGCACGATCGAGTGCAGCTCCGGTGTGAAAAACGAATTGTCTATGATGTCGCTGATTTCCGCTGACCCGCTGATAAATGCGCCTATCTGGTTGGGAAACATTTCAGAAAGTTTTTTCGCCTCGCCGGGCCCGTCAGCCGCCGCGAACGACACCGCCGCCACCATAACCAGAACCGGAAGCATCGCACACATACGGATTATCAAAGAAACCCGATTACCGGCCTGCTTCATCGTTGCCGCCTCCGCGCCTGAACAGGAATTACCGTCGCGGCAGGGGCGTATTCATGCTTTCCGCGCCGCCCGCGCCACTCATCCGGTATCGAGCAGCAGCCCGCACACGTAACTCTCACAACTTTTTCTTCCTGCCATGTTTTATATCTGTTGCTGATTCTTTCCCGGATTATATCACAAACTCCGGTCGCGAAAAACTATTGTTGACAAAGAGTAATGTGATGTAAAATAGGAACTGAAAATCACGGATACACATCATTGCCTGTCGAAGAATCGCGGGGTTTGCCCGCTGGAGACCTGGAGACAACGGCTTGAGTAATAAAAAGCACGCATCTGAATTTCAAAACGCAGGCCTGCAATAATATGAAAAAGCACGAGGAAAAACAGAGGCGCATTGTGATTTCAGGCCGGTGGCAGGGAATTGTCACAGCCGGGTTAATCGCCGCCTGCTCTCTGTTGCTTATTCTTTTTTTCAGGCCTCATATCAGCGGCGATCTTCACAGGGCGAGATTCACTCAATGTGTTGAAAAGCTGCACGATGTTAAGATTGCGATCGAAACGCACCGGGAAAAAAGCGGGCTGCTCACAGCCGACCACAGCCTGCTCGGCAGCTATATGGATTCTGAATGCGGGACCCCTGAGCAGTGCGGACAGGCGTTCGAACGCGAAGCCGGCAGAGCGTGCGAAGAAGTCTCCATCTCGGTGGACAACGACAGCAATAATTACCGGGTCACAGGATATCCCCGTGACGAATACAGGTGCCTGATAACAGTAACCCCGACCGGCATCTCGCCCGAAAGCTGGCGGCAATGCAAAAAAGAATCCGGGCCGACGGAGAAAGAATAAAAATGAGGTGCCGGTGGAAATGCTTCAGCAATATTTCAGGTCGACGGGTGAGAATTAAGCGAAGGAGCACAGCAGCTTGACGGACAACCGCTACAGGAACCCGGTCCGCAGAAACCGGAACATCGGAACGGCGAAACAGGGCCGCGGACGAGACAACCGAATGGTGGTCCCGGACGGATGGCCGGACGGCCGCGTTTTCTGGGAAAACCTGCCCGGCGCGGTCTGCGTCGAATGCGAAACCGGCAGCCACCCGCTCGCCGTTCTGGTCGAGCCGACAAAGCCGGGATACTCCCACGCCTGCACCGTAGACGATGTGGTAAAACTGATCTCGCTTATTCCCGAAAATGATATCCGGGATATCAGAACCGTCGTGCTCAGGCAACCGAAAAAGAAAGAGGAACGGCTGAGACCCGTCTGGGGCCGGATAGCGTACCAGGCGAATTTCGGCAGGTACTCCGGCCCGTCGATACACCTCGAAGCACAGCGCGCGGAAATGAAGACGATATGGGACAGGTCGCTGACACCGCCCGACTGCAGCGAGCTCGAAAGGCTGAAAAAAGACGGTCACAGGGTTGCCTCCGATAAAAGGCGATACATCATCGAATCCCCGCGCGCGGCGATCAGGAACACGCAGCTCTACCGCACACTGCCGCATGAAACAGGGCATTATCTGGACTACCTGAACCGCGTTATCGCGCCTGCGGCAAACGCCGGAGACGAAGATGAAATTAAGCGGCTTAAAGACATTTACCGGAACAGCCCGCCGGAGGAAAAAGAGGCTTTTGCGCACAGGTACGCCGAAGAGTTTTTCAAAAAAATGCAGGAAGAAGGCGCCCTGCCCTTCCCCGCGATTATCGACGCGGAAAGAATGAAATCGCAGGGACTGAGCCTGAGCTGGTTTACAGGTGAATGAATGCCGGTCGGAGAATTTTTCAAATGATTATAAACAACCCGGGTTGCCATGAACACATTGTCACCAATCGGCTGCGCCATGTATAATATCCGGAGTACTGATAGAGAATTATTTCTATGAAAAGATTATTCGGCAAGATTTCGGGGGGCGGCTTCTTGAGAACTTCAGGAATAACATTCGCTGTTTTTGCCATGCTTTTTTTGATCGCAGGCTTATCAACTACTCCGGTGCCGGCGTATTCAAAATACACCGGGCCGGACAAACTTTGTGAAATCTACAGGAAAATCGAAAACGCAGAGCAAACCGATTACCCCAACAAAAAAAGCGCTTTTTACAAAGACTACTTTTTTGAAGCCGACAGGCTTCTAAAGGAAAACAGATCAAGCGAATGTTTCGATCTCAAGCTTATGGTTGAGACGGCATCAGATACCGATTGCTTATTATCCCAAAAAAAGAAGGATAATTATTCCGTTGTTAATTGTGATCAGGGTTTAATTCCTGATGAGGTTGTTGACAGATTCATCAAGTATCGCCTGGACGAAGATATAACAACAGACTATATGGCATTCATCTCAATTGACGGCACATCCGACGAATACAGAAAGTTCGTACTTGAAGATATTTTTAAAAAAGACCCCGACAATTTCTTAAAAAGCATGAAGGCATTCAACCGGAATCAACAGTTTGTTATTCTGAGCGCGCTGTCATGGGGTATCGAGAACAATCACTACGATGAACATTTTAAAGATAAGCCTGCCGAAAAAAGCAGCCTCGCCATTATTAAAGATATTTACGGAGACACAATCGATTATCATAGATACAGGAAAAGACTCGAAAGATTGACACGCATCATGGATAAAGAATATCCGTTCGACACCGAGTATCAGGAGGCATTCAAGGAATCGACAGCTATAGCCGAAACAGAAAAAGAAGGATGGACAAGTGTCAGAATTGACAATAATACAACCTGCAAGGCCATGGCCTCTTCACAAATCGATTCAAAGCACAGCGTGGATAATGCTTTCGACGACAAAAGAATATCCTGGATAGGCAATAATGATGAGGGAACCGGTGAATGGATACATATTAGATGCAATGCCCCCATAAATTTCTGCTGGATCAATTTTGATTATGAATACGACAAAATATATTCCAGAATCAAGACTCTGAGTATTGAGGTCGATGGTGAAACATATAATTCAATCGGAGATATGGATATATATTCACAGGATTGGAGAACCATCAATCACCGTGCTGTCGGAAAAAACGCATTGTGGAAACCGGTAGCGGGGAAAGACATATTACTTTTAATAACAGATATTTATCCTGGAACAACTCATAAGAATCTTTCGATTGAATCGATTGAGTTTTATCCGATATTTGATCATGAAGAGGATATGCTTGAGGAACCGGATATTAAAACAGAAGATTATCCCGATTTCTACATGGATGACATATCGGGAATCAAATTGGGAGATGAACTGAGTGGTCGATACTTCTTAATGAAGCACGGTGTGGGCGGTGTTATTTATCAAGACGAGAAAATGATCTTCGACTATGCTCCAGCATACCTCAACAAAGACCACAGCCAGTGCCTTCTGCTGATTAAATATCCTGGAGGTATGGTCGGACACTATGCAGACGAGATGTATGTCTGGTACAACCAGCCCATCAGCAGCCTGATTGATGATTACGAAGGCTTTTTGAAAAATCTCGACAGGGAAACAAAACAACACTATTTATGGGAAATTCGTAACTGGAATGATCTGACTTCGACCGACAGCGACATCCCCCCTTTAGAGTTGGATTATTTCGGCTCCGACAGAGGAATTAAACCGGGAATTACGTCAGAAACCCTGCTGGCCGCTCTCGGCAGCCCACATAAAAAGGTCACGACAGGCAATAATGAAGTTTATATATATGAGGTTCCTTACAATTACGACGGGCCTGTCGAGGAAAACAAAAATGTCGAGGGCTATGAAGGAGTCTATGTCTTCAGCAATGACAGACTGATCTGGTTTAAAACCGGATTCAGTTGTCCTTGAACGATGCGTGTGAATCGGAGATACCCCGGCTCCGCATCAGGGTTTCCGGGGTTTCGGTCTCGGGCCGACGGAGAGAGTTTTGGGATAGACTCTTAGCCTGCATTTCTCACCAG
>DAOSYA010000093.1:0-9877 GCA_035380865.1 bacterium | reverse complement strand
GGCTGTTGAAAAAGTCGAGATTGCCGCGTCGGTCGCAAGGCGACAGGCCTTGCTCCCTCCTCGCAATGACAGGACAAAGAATACATTAAGGTGTTTTAAAATTTGAGCCATCCACGAAAGTGAGAACGTAAAAGGGCAAAGAGCGGCCTGGGCCGCCGTCATTCCGGCATATTGTCAGCCGGAATCCAGAAAAAATATTTCCACTTCAGCGGGCAACGTTCCTTATGGATTCCCCGTAAAGGTCGAGCGAATCACACGCGCGGCGGTCGCCGAGCGAGTGATTCGCGTTCAAAAAGTTTTGGAAGGATTCTCAAGGAAACCTTTTTCAAAAGGTTTCCTTGAGCTGCCGGAGGCCGCCAGGCGGAGGCCTGCCGGCTTGTGCGCCCGGCGCGAAGCGTTTTATAATAACGTACTCGAAGAACGGGAGACAGGATTATGAGCGAAGCTGACAACGGCGGTAAAAAAATATTACTGACAGGCGGAGCGGGCGGGCTCGGGCGTATATTCGCGCCGAGGTTCGTCGAAGCGGGTCACACGGTGAGGGTGTTCGATCTGCCGACGCCGGCCAACAAAAAAAGGTTCACCGGCAAAGAGCCGGGGATCGAACTGTTCTGGGGCGATATCACGGACGCCGCGTGCGTGCGAGAAGCGGCCCGGGGAATGGACGAAGTGTTTCACCTAGCAGCCCTGGTTTTTCCCGCGACCGAGCCTGTGCCGGAGATTGCCCGCCGGGTGAATGTGGACGGAACACAGAACGTAATCAATGCCGTGGCAGAAGAAAGCGAAAAACGCGGCACTCCGGTCCCGATACGTTTCTCGTCATCGGTCACAGTTCATGGCATAACAAGCCACCTCGAACCGCCGATCAGGGTTGATCATCCGCTGACGCCGACGAATGTTTACACCGAGACGAAGATTAAGGGTGAAGAGCTGATACGCAACTCCGGGCTGGACTGGACGATTTACCGGTTCGCCGCGACGGTTTACCTCGAGATAAGAACCGGCGATTTCGGCACGATGAAGAAGATTCCTGCGGATTGCCGGGCCGAGTTCGCGCATCTTTATGATGTCTGCACCGCGCTGCTGAACACGATCGGCAACCCGGAGGCGGTCGGCGGGATATTTCCGCTCGGCGGAGGGAAACGCTGCCAGATGCTGTACCGTGATCAGTTGAAGATGATATTCGATTTGTTCGGGTTCCCGGAGCCGAACTGGAAAAAGTTCACGCATGAGCCGTTCGCTCTCGACTGGTACGACACGACAGAGGCGCAGAGGGTGCTGAATTTCCAGAACCACACCATGGAACAGTATATCGAGGATTTCAAGCGCGCGATGGGAATGAAGTATTACGCGATTCACTACGCCGCAGCGCCGTTGCTCAGGCTGTTCAGAGTCCATCTGTAGAAGTCCGGTCCGGGTTATCGTGCGATTTCACAAGCCAGAGCCGGCTGACCGCTGTTATCGCGGAGAGGAAAACAGGCTTTTTCGATCAACGCGGAACAGGCCGCGTTTGTTGAATGCCCAGTAGTATTCGCCGTCCGGCAGCAGGCGCCACGTGTGCAGCAGCGACAGGTAGATATGCGGATTGATATCCACTGGTTCGAACGTTTCTATATCACGCACGTTGATTCCCTTGCTCGTGCAGATATACAGGAATGAGTCATCCTTTTCCAGTTCTATGGTATCAGGGTGGTCAAGACCCTGATCTTCGCCTATCAGAGTCCATATTTCGTCTTTCAGAATTAATACGCCGGGCGTTGTTTTTATGTAATTAACAGAGGTTTTTCCTGATTCGATATCCCGAATCAACCGTTCGCGCTCGTTTTTATCGTATTGCTGCCAGCTATCCTGATCTTTATTGTATACGCGGATATAGTCCTTGAAAACCCGCACTTTGTCGCCGAGAACCCCGATCCTGTTGCCCATGGTTGCGAATGCCAGCCCGCCGGGAATCTGCTCGATGTCTTTGACGAGCGCGCCGAACCCGATTTCCTCCGGCTGGTAATAGGTATATTCCTCGGTGACGCGGTTGATCCTGAGAATGCCCTCCGGCACGCCGAGCCAGAAATAGCGTTTTGTCGGCAGCATCGATGAGATCGGTTTTGTGGAATGCAGTTCGACCCACTTGTTCAGCTTTCGGTCGATGATATTGACTCCCTGCCAGTCGGGGCTTCCGTTAGCCGCGTATGTGAAGGTCTCTTCGGTTATAAAAAGCTCGCGCCCCTGTCCGCGGTGGCTGATGACTGTCCAGTCTCCCGGCGTATACCATGTTCCGTCCCGTGGATCGAGCCTGCACAGTGTGCCGGTGTTTGTGAGGCGGGCCCAGATATACGGCGGTTCCGACACCACGTTTATTGTCCCTTTTCCGGGGCATTTTGTGCCGGGATACGCGAAGAAGGTCCACTCGCCCGTCTCGCGGTGATATCTTCTCAGCCCGTTGTTTCGACCGAGCCACAGGTAATCGCCCTGCACGGCTGCTGCGGTGGTCGGGTATCCGGAATCGAACAGGTATGGATCTTTCTCCCTGTTGCCTGTTGTTTCGAACTCCACGACGCCGGTGGGCAGCTTGCCGGCTGCCGCTGCCACGCAGGCAAACACCATGCCCAGGAATACCGCAACCGCCAACAACCTGTTAAACCCTTTTTTCATGTATGTCCTGTTCGTTCCGGGACGCGCCTCTCGTTATTTTATAAGAACATAGTTTTCTTCGAGCAGTTTTTTCGCCCTCGTGTAACCGCTGTTGACCAGTTTGCGCATATAGTGCGGAAAAATGTTAAAGTGGTCCATCCAGAAAATCTCCGACGACGACGGGAAGTAAAGGTACTGGAGGTTCAGGTCGAGCTGAAGCACGTCGCAGACCTTATCTTTGAGAAATTCTGTTACGCTTTTGCGGATTTTCTTCCTGTCTTTCGAGTCGATATCTTTCAGCACGCTCTCCAGCTCTTTCTGGAACTGGGGGGTAGAAATGAAATCGAACACCTGCCTTCTGATGGAGTAGGCCTGCCACGCGGAACGGATTTTCTGAGCGACCATGGTGTAGATGGACTGGATGAGGATGCTCACGATGCCGGAGCGTGTCAGCGAGCCCCAGCGTTCCTCGTACTGGTAGGGTTCGAGCGTGTGCGAGATAATGATCAGGTCCGCGCCGTTCTCGCGCGGCACATGGGTGCTGAGTGTTTTTTTGACCTCGCCGTCGGTGAAGTACAGGCGTTCGCCCTCGACGGTGATGCGCTTGGGTCGGTAGATAAACGGCAGCGCGCAGGAAGCCGAGCATGCGGTCGAGATCGGCACTCCGTCGATCCAGCGGTCCGCCCACGGGTCATCCGTGAACGGTGATTTTTTCGGCCCGAAGATCGCTTTTCGCGGCCTGTCCAGCTCGGTGGCGATGACGTAAAGATCCAGCCCGCGCTCTCGCTGCAGCCGTGTGAAATCGTCGATCTCCAGCGTTTCCGAAAGGTACTTTTCAATCCCGTCCGTGTTCGACAGCGCGCTTATTTTAACGAACTCGCGCATGATGTTTTCCAGCCCGAAGTAATCGACGTCGCCGTAGTCCGTGACAATCCGCTCGATGCTCGCCTCCAGGCTGCCGGTGCGCATGAACTCCGGCACGAACGCCCGCGCGTATTCCGACATGTCGTTCATGAGTGATTTGTAGCGCTTGAGGTCCAGCGTGTCTTTCGCTTTCTGGAAAAACTCGTCGAAGGTCGGCACGTTCGGCGGCAGGATATCCGCGTACGACAGCCCGTACATCTTGCCTTTTTCGCGCCGTTTCACCGAGTAGATGTATTCGACGAAATGTTTCTCATCGAGGAACCGCTCTATGGTGTCGTATGAAAAATTATTTGAAATAAAAGCGCCGAACAGCGAACCCGCGCTGGAGCCGACGATTTCGACGATCTCGTGGGGCTGCCCGTAGCCGCGCACGCCGATACCTTCCTCGTTGAGCGCTTTCAGAACGCCGAGGTGATACCACAGCGCCTTGGCCGCGCCGCCGCTTCCCACGAACGCTATCCGCTTTTTCTCGCGCAGGTCGATAACCTCGCGCTCCATCCTGTCGCCTTTTATGAATTCTCCGGCTTTATTCACCATGAAATGTCCCTCGCATCGCCGCTGTCGCCTCCCCACGCAACGGATGATCAGATAGTTTTTTGTCCGGGATATCCCGATCCCGGCCACCGTTTCCGGTTGATGTCAATATTTAATATTAATCTATAGATGCGAGGTCGCGCAATGTAAAGGGGCGAAAAACTCTAATTAAATAAGCGTGAATACATATTCACAATCCCGTCATGCCTATCGCAAACAGCGACGAGGCTCATTGTCAACATTGATGTTGGTTTTTTGCTTGACCTGATTAATTAAATTGTGATTTAATAGGATTGCGAGAATGTAAGAAGCCCAGACCCGATCTGCTTGCACTCCCGGATAGCCCGGTTCGGGACAATGCACCAGGAGAGGCTCGACAAGGGGCGGTTTCGGCGCTGTCCCAGGGCAAGGGCACAGAAACCCCGTGGCCGGCTTCGCGCGGGGATTTCATATTTTTTGTACAATAAAAACATTTCATAATTATACAATTTATGAGGCTATACATGGAACGAGACTATTATTTTCGTAACTATTACCTCCCCGCTCAGACAACCAGTGATTTTATTGATTCGGTAAGAATAGGCCTTGACCTGGGAGAATGGACAGGTGGAATTGCCGTAGTGCGAGGAAACGAAATCCTGCACGCTGAGTCCTATGTTGATTTTCACGGTATGACGATTGAAGGACGGAGAAACATACGAAGGGGGCGGCGTACCCGACATGCGAAGAAAAAGCGCCTCGCTCGCCTTCGGTCGTGGGTTCTCAGGCAGAAACTGCCGGATGGAACCAGATTGCCGGACCCATATGTCGTCATGCACGACAAAAAGTTCATGGTAAAACCGGAAATATTCGGGAAGAAAGGCATCGACCCGGTTGCAGCCCCTGACTGGATACAGAAAGCAAAAAATGGGAATATCGACCCATCCGGATTCGTCCGGGCGTTAGCTCTGATATTCCGCAAGCGGGGCTACATGTGGGACGGAGCTGAAATGGAAAAGAAATCCGATGCAGAGCTGAAAGATTTCCTCGAAAACTCCCGAATCCCCCCGGATGCCGCCTCTGAAATAGAGGCTATTATATCTTTCAGGAAAGAAAACCCCGATACTCCCGAGCGCGGGAAAAAGAAAGTTACCCCGGATAATCTGCTGTTACTTCTCAAAGAAGCAACGGAAAGAGAAAAACAGCCCAGGAAAGCCGAACACAGGGACATTCGAAAAGCCGATCTGGACGGAGTAATAGACGGTGCCGCCCGCAGCTTCAGAATCCCGGGCGAGACAACAGATAAATGGAAAAAAGAACTCAAACAGATTCTGGACAAACCGGTAAGAAAGACCCGCTTTAACAACCGTATAAAAACCACCTGCGCCTGGTGCGACAACCCCACTCCAAGAAAGAAAAAGGTAAAAGAACTCTCCTATCTCGCTGCTGTCGGAAACGTGCGTGTGCAGGAAGCATCCGGACAGAAGCGTCCGCTCTCTGATGAAGAAAAGAAAATATTCTTTCAATGGTGGAAAGAAAAAGACGATACGGACAAGCGGAGAATCGGGGAAACAGGTATTAAAAATACGCTCAAGAAACTCAATGCCGATGAAGAAATGGCGCGCCAGTTGTACGACTTGCTCAGGGGGCACAACATGGACGGGCGGGCCAGGCTTTGCAGGAAACATCTGGAAATGGCGGCCGAGGGGAAGAATATGTATGATGCCGGTGTGGATTGGCAGACGATGAAAACACGCACAATGCACAATCCATGCCGGGAACAGCACGACGAGCGCATAATCAGACGCCTTGAAAACATACTTTTTATTTCCGGGGAAAAAGGTGAAGAAGCATGGCGGTACGGACCTGTCAGGTTCATTTCCGTTGAAGCCCCGCTTCCCGGACAGGACAAGAAGAAGAAAAAAGGGAGAGGAAAGAAAAAAGAAAAAGGGGAAGTCCCGGAACGAAAAACCGACACATTAAAAGAACGACTGATTAAAGAAATCGGTGGAAAATGTCTTTACACAGGCAAAGAATTGTCTGTGGAAACTGTTGAAATAGAGCATATCCATCCCCGGAGCATGGGCGGACCGGACCTGCAGGAGAACTTCACCGTCACATCTGTTCAGGCAAATAAGGAAAAAGCAAACCGGACTCCCTTCATGTGGTTCGGTAAGGATCAAAAAAAATGGAGTAATTTCGTCGAAAGGGTCAACAACGCGCAAATCTCCGATCGAAAGAAACAGATTCTCTTGAACGAGGAAGATGATTATCCCGACAATCCAACCCCCCTGGCAAGAACGAGCTCCCGCTACCGCCAGTTTGTTCGCGATATTCAGTTGCTTTTTGACAAATACGGAGTGGAACCGCCTGTTCCCAATTATCAGCTTGGCAAGCCGCACATTCAGCGCGTGGAGGGCTGGGACACTCAGCGACTCCGCCGGTCATGGAGCAATCACAAAGACGGAACGGAGAATTTTCCTGAAAAAGACAGGCTCGATCTTTTCAATCATGCACAGGATGCCGCACTTGCCGCAGCTTTGCCCCCTCATACCTGGCGCGCCCGTATATGGCGCAGTCGAAGAGAAATCATTAACGAGGAAACCGGCGAATTCATAAGAATCCACGAAGTGCCCCGTGTTCTCGCCCCAGACTGGAATGTTTTCATGGACAACCGCACAGGCCCAATCCTGCAAGTCCTGGGCAATTACGGTGGTTCATGGAAACGTGGATTCTCAGACCTTAACTTCGTGCAGTTGGATGGTCCGGAACCGATGGAATATAAAAATCTCAAACAGAGAATCCCGATCGGCAGGTACGTGGTGGGAAAGAACTCGCTTGCAGACAAAAGCATGGAAACCCGTATCAATAAAACAGCGCATCTGGAGGGTATCAAGGACGGAGGAAGTATTCCGGAAGACAAACTCGACATTCTCGGTCCGGAAGGCCGGCGGCCCCGCCACGTAACTACATTCAAGCCTAAAGGGGGGCCTGTTCTCAGCTTTGTAAAACCATCCGATGGGCCCAACCGCATAGTCCAGTTCAAAGGTGTATCCGAAGGCTGCATCCTGTGGAAAAAGAAAGATGGCCGCAAGGGAGCGATTGAAATGTCCAGAATATATTCCAGTCCGCTCAAATCGCTTGGGATTAATGCCATAGATCCGCCTCTGGAACCCGGATCTGAAATCCTCGGTTCTCTTCATAAATACCAGATCATTCATCTTGACGAAAAGGGGGATGCTCGAGCCGGCTGGTATATAGTCAAGGAATTCGGGAAATCAGGAGTGGTTACTTTCCCGGAACATTACTATCCGATTGATGTTCTTTCCGAAAAAGATAAGGAGTATCTGAAAGAGATCAACCAGGACAAGAAGGGAAAAAAAGAAAAACCTCTGAAACAGGCTGCCGAGCGTTCCATCGGCAAAACGGAACTGGCGGAGTATTTTGAAAAGCGAAGAGCGGAAAAACGGAAACGCAAGAAAGGGTGACACCCTGCCGGGCGCGGATTCGCATCTTGCTGTTTTAAACCTTATTCCGCAATTACCCGAACAGCTTTCACTCTTCGAGGAAGAACCGGATACCATTGATATAGACCTGGACGTTGTGTTGCCCGAGGAAATCTCATTCGAGCTTGACGAAGGTATCGCCGTCGTACAAAGTCCGGAAGGCTTGAGTGTCGAGGTATCCGGCTACGGAACCCGTCTGGGAAAGCAATCCGGACGTATCGTTCTGAAATCCCGTAAGGGCAAAACCCTCTGGCATATCCCTTTCGACCGGGTGCAGGAAGTATTCATCCGTTCCGGCGGGGTCTCTGTTTCCTGCGAAACCCTCCTGCAATGCGCCGACCGCGGAATACGCGTTGTGCTCGCGGGGCCCGACTCGAGGCCCCGGGCAGTAATATCCTCTCCGGTCCTCAGCGCCACAGTCGAAATACGCCGCGCTCAACTGCGGGCGCTCGAAAACGAACGCGGGCTCGAATTCGCCCGCTCCGTATGTGAGGCAAAAATCCGCAATCAGGCGTACCTTCTCCGTTATTTCTCGAAATCCGCTGACAAGAATGACGAATCCAGTTCCGCTGTGCGCGGCATATCGGATTCCATGCTTGACCTCAGAAAAGAACTTCGCCGGCATAAATGGAAATCTCTCTCGAAAGCGCGACCCGCTATAATGGGGATTGAAGGAACCGCTGCACGTCTGTACTGGAACGCGGTTGGCATACTTCTGTCGGGCCATGCCACATTCGACGGACGTTCCACCCGGGGCGCCCGCGATTTTGTGAACGCCTGCCTTAATTATTCATACGGAATACTCTACGGTCACATATGGGGCGCTGTACTCAACGCCGGGCTGGAGCCTTTTGCAGGATTTCTGCATACAGATCGTCCCGGTAAGCCATCTATGGTACTCGACATAATTGAACCATTTCGAGCGCCCGTCGCGGACCGTGCAGTAATATCAGGAATTCGCACCGGTCACCTTCAACCCGCTTCCGCGGCCAATCCTCTCGGTGAAGAACTGCGTGCGAAACTCGCGGAAACAGTATTGGCACGGCTCGACGCAAAGGAGCCTTTCAGGGGAGGCCGCTACATGATGCGCTCCATCATCCAGATTTCCACCCGGAATGCTGCCGCTTTTCTCTCCTGCCGGGCCGATTCATTCAAAACCTTCAGTTTTAAATGGTGACTCGACTTGCCGGATAAACAGAAAACCCATTGCATCGTAATCTACGACGTGGAATGCGACAAACGGCGGAACAGAATAAGCTGCGCCTGCAAGGACTTCGGCCTTGAAAGAATACAATACAGTGTATTCTGGGGGGCTCTCACAAAAGCCGGAAGAAAAGAATTATTCCATATACTGAGCGACGAACTCGACGTATCTCCAGGTAGCATTCTCGTAATGCCGGTCTCCGAACAGAGCTTTCGGCGAATGCTTATCGTACAGAACGAAAAGACAGAAGACCCGGAGGAAGAAAAACATGATGGAGAGAAGAAGAAACGGAGAAAACCTGAAATAAAAACTCCGGGAGAGCCGATACCCACTATACTGAGATTTGATAATGATTGAACCGGCGGCTTTCACTGTAAACGCATCGGAACTGAGGCAATACGTTTTCTGCCCCCGCATATTGTTTTTCAGATATGTCATGCCCGTTGATCCCCCCATGACCTACTCTATGAAGAGAGGTATCTCTTTACAGGAGCGATTCGAAATACTGGAACCACGTCGGACACTGAAAAAGTACGGACTTGAAACCGCCGAACGCAGGTTCCGCTTTCATGCAACGGCAGAAAACATCCACCTCGCCGGCGAGATCGACCTGCTTCTCGAAACCCGGGACCGTTGCGCTGTAGTGGAATTCAAGGCAGGCGACACTCCGGCATGGCGGGGTCATTATCTGCAACTCGCAGCCTACTCTCTCCTCGCGCAGTCTGTTTTCGATATCCCATGCAACGATGGTTTTCTCTGCTACCAGGACCAGAAAAAAATAGAACATGTCAAATTCACTGAATCCATTTTCGCGGATGTAAAAAAAATCATCCTGGAAATCAGGATGTGCGTGGAAACACAGTTAATGCCCCCGCGTCCAGAAAAGAACCGTAAATGCGTATCCTGCGAGTATCGCAACTTCTGCGGCGATGTATTCTAACCCAATGTGACTCAGCAGGATTTGCCTTGTCGCGGTTTTCCGGATTTCTTTGTGAGAAATCCGGGCAATACTGTTTATCATAAATAATATGGAATACGGCGCGAAGCGCCTGCCGTCACCTATGAAAAAAGCTGTCAAGAGCGTAAAACAAATGGTCTTTAA
>DAOSYA010000092.1:0-10066 GCA_035380865.1 bacterium | reverse complement strand
GTACCTCCTGTTTCTTTCTATGGTACAGCTTTTTTCATCATATCATTCCTGCATGTAGTAAGCAGGAATCCAGGAAACTCCGTTTGGTTATTCTATTTTTATTTTGATAATCAATATAAACACTGTTTTTTTAGGAATGGCCGTATTGGCAGTCAGAAAGGCCGGGGGGGCGAGCCCCCCTGGTTCCATAGGGAAAAAGCCCGGTGAAAGCCGGGCTTTTTGGTTTCCGGTGGCTTTTATGAGATGGGCTGCCCGGACTTGCTGTTTTCTTCCGGCATTGCGATGTTTCCGGCCGATCCTACCGGGATTTCCCGAAATGGTTACCGGAACGGTGATATCCGTTCCGGCACAGGAAATCCCGGACCGCGCAGGTTCAATTGTCTATTCGATTTCCGGCTGATCGTAGGTCGAGCATTCGTCGTACTTGGCGTTGATCATGTCGGCATCGAACAGGTCGTCGGAGGCTGTCATTATGTAATATCCGTTCATGCAGTTGCCGTATTCGAGGTATCCGTTCATCCTGAGGGTCACGACGTCGAGCGCCATGTCTACGGAAAGAGGCTGGTTTCCGGCTGAGCTGTAGAAGACATTCAGTTTTTTGACGAAGTCCGAATAGCTTTTACCCTCGAACAGGGATGCGTTGGAGCCCTTGTGCAACTGCACATATACTTTCACGAACTGAAGTTTGTTGTATTCGGATAATCCGCCCCACCAGCCGCCGGAGTATTCCGAAAGATCGTCGATTTCGATATCGACCGATTTGCCCGTCTCGGGCGATTTCACGATAACCGGGTGTTTGACGATGACAACCGGCTGTGTTTCCACGATCACGGGGTGGGGGGTGCATCTTTTAGGATAGAGAACACATAGGGCGAGCGTGGCGAGCGGCCTGTCGATGTGTTCATGATGATAGTTCGGTGGCCGTTTTTCATGGTGTCCACCGGGTCCGCCCGGGCCGCCCGGCCCGCCGGCCATTGCAACCGCGGATGATAGCAGAATAGCTGTAACCGCCATGCAAACAGCGGCAAAATGTGTTCTTTTGTTCATTATTTCTCCTTCCCGGCCGGCTGGTTCCCGGTTGCCGCCCGATGTGCTTCAGTCTTTATTTCCTGCAAGCGCCCTGAGAGCAGCCGGACAGGATCCTGACTGTCCCGCGTACTCGTGTTTGCCGACATTTGCTTTTTTAGACTGATGTTTTCCTGTTTTGTTTCACCGCTGTTATCAATTTTTACAATATCGTTTTTTATCCATCGTAATAGCCTCCAGCGTGTGAACTCCGTGAATTCCGGCTCACTGATTTTATTTTCATTGTCAGGATTAATCAGTCAGGGAATAAAACCGACCGGGAAATATGACAGAGTCATGCTCATGACGGTTAACTTGATTGGTGGAGTGTCTCGGAGGCTGTTGAAAAATTTTGCCGTAGAGAGTTTGTCATCCTGAGCGCAGTGAAGGATCTCGCTTTTGGAGCTTATAATTGAGATTCTTCGGTCGCTGCACTTCCTCAGAATGACAGAATGGGGATTTTTCAACAGCCTCGTCGGGAAGAATTCCTCTGAATATTATAATTGACATATATCGGAGACGGATATAATGTAGTTTCAGCAACTTTCTATTGAAAAAACCGATTTCCGCCGGGAAGGGGATTCTGTTTGTCATGCCATCTGAAAACGATCAAGTATTCCTGACACCTGTGAACACCCCGCGGGCTGTGTTATTGAAACACGGCGTTCTTATCGGGATATATATCGTTATAGGATTTTTCGCGATGCCGGTGTGCGGCAGCAACGCTCTCAAGTCGTCCGGCATAACAATGCTTTCCGGAATCAGGTTTTTATCCTTTTTATTATTAATCCTGAATGGATATTTTTACCTGTGTATTTTGATCCGGTTGTTTTTGTCCATGACCAACACGGACATCAGGCAGGGATTCTGGAGGAGCGGCACGCGAATATTGCCACAGTCTATATTATTTGGTTTGTTTCTGATTGTCGTATCGCTAATTATCTATTCGATTCCACAGTCAATATTTATGCTGGTGACTCATAAAGAGTTAAGCATGAGCACAATCATGAACCCGACATTATTTGTTGTGACAGAGATAGCGGTCGTTGTCCTCTGTCTCTATATGTTTCCTATGATTGTTATTTCAAAGTGTCATCCGCTCAGCGATTATTTATATGCGAAGGGATGGACTGTGGCTGGTTTGAAGTTTTTCAGGGAAAACATTAAAAAGTCGCTGATGCCGGTTTCTTTGTTGGTAATCGCAACGGGTCTCTCGTCGTTGTTGAGTGTTCTCCTGAAAAACTCATCGTTCGTAGTATTTATAGTTACAGCTTTTGTATATGTAATTAATGGTCTGCTGGGGATTATTATAAATGTTGTTACTTTATACATTCTGCTCGACTGCAGATGGAATCCTTTTACGGAAGGTCCGCCGCGGATGAAAAAGGTATTTGAAACGGCTGATGCGGAAAAGGCTAAAGCCGCTCAAAATGTCCTGTATCACAACAATATTGAATTCACGATGTATCCCGGTTTTTCCCGGGCGGTTCAGTTGATGGAAGAAAGCAAAATACACGAAGTCGGAATATTTGTAAAAGAAGGCTGTGATTGCGGGTCTGCAATCGACGAGATCGGCAGGATGGACAATACGTCAGCCGGTGAAACAGATGACAATTGACATATTACCGGCATGAGCGGCGGGTATCGTAATCCCGTCGGCGAAGTGGCTCAATAGTTTCACGGATTCTTTTCTTTATCGGGCGGACGGCTGGAATGCTCCGTGCCGGGATTCTTTTTTGTTTTCCACCATTCGATAACCTTTGCCGCATCATGGCCGAAATCTTTTCCTGTTATTTCTTCGACCAGCAACACGCCTTCGGATTGCAGTCTTTCTTTCCTGCCGGCCCGGCCTTCATAATTTACCATCTCTTCCATGATGACGGGAATGGCCTCGTCTCCGTGTGATTTGAGCCGGTTGATCGCAGTTTCATGAGGACCGCCCGGGTAGACGATGAATTTTCTCAGTCTGTCGATGTTGTTATACTGGAATTTGTATGTGAAGGCGGCGAAACAGACCACAACGATCAACATGACTGCACTGGTGGTTTTCCACCATTCGGGATTGACGGCCGAAGTTCTGTCAAACAGTATGATTTTCAAAGATAACAGAACCCAGCAGAAGAAGATGAAAATAAATGGAACAAGGGGGCTCCCGAGAGAAAACAGGAAAGTTGTCAGAAAAATAATGCTGCCGATACTCATAAGCCTGTTGAATGATTTGAATCTTTCGCGGGATCTGTCTTCGGGATTATTGTCATGGATTTTGAAAAGAAGGAAAACCCAGACAAGAAACAGAGGTATCCAGAATTTCAGAAAGGGGAAATAATAATCCGCGCTCATCGTTGTGCATACCCCGCATGCAGAAGCTGTTTCGGGTATCTGAACAAGCACAGCGCAGGCGAGCAATGACATGATAAATATTCTGTCGCTTTTCATGAACAGTCCTTGTATTAACGACCGGGTTTGTTCTGTGACAGCATCATTCTGACCGTCAGGATAACAACTATCAGAACCGCCGCGATGAGGGCGATCCAGATGAAGATGCTTTTCTGCATCGAGCGGTCGTCCGTATCGTCGCATGCGTCGCCGATGCCGTCGCCGTCTTTATCCGGCTGGATGTGTTTTCCGTAGACATCCTCTTTCGGGTTCCTGACCATGATGCAGTTATCGAGCGCGTTCGGCACCCAATCGCCGTCCCAGTCCTCGCATGCGTCGCCTGTGCCGTCGTTATTGCGGTCCTTCTGGTCACTGTTGCCGATCGACGGGCAGTTGTCATTCACATCGAGGATTCCATCGCTGTCTGTATCTTCGCAGATATTTCCTGTGCCGTCTTCATCCGAGTCCTTCTGGGAAGGGTTATTCATATCCGGGCAGTTGTCGCAAGCGTCGCCGACACGGTCGCGGTCGATGTCGGACTGATCCTTATTGGCAACATCGACGCAGTTGTCCTCGAAGTTCCGCAGGCCGTCGCCGTCGTTGTCTTCGCAAGCGTCGCCTGTGCCGTCGAGATTGGTGTCCTCCTGCGAGGGATTGAAACCATCGACGCAGTTGTCGCAGATGTCCCCGATGTTGTCCCTGTCGGAGTCCGCCTGGTCCGGGTTCTTCGTGTTGATGCAGTTGTCTTTGCCGGTCGGCACACCGTCGCCGTCGGAGTCTTCGCAGGCGTCGCCGACCCCGTTTCTATCAGAGTCCCGCTGGTTGGGATTCCTCACCGCCGGGCAGTTGTCTTTGCTGTTGATCCGTCTGTCGTTGTCGCTGTCGTCGCACGGGTAACCCTTGCCGTTCAGGTCATAGTCAATCTGGTCGGGGTTCGGGATGTTCGGGCAGTTATCGCAGGCGTCGCCGACTCCGTCTTCATCATGATCTTCCTGGTTTATGTTGGGTATGCCGGGGCAGTTGTCGCATTTGTCACCGATGCCGTCTTTGTCGGAATCTTCCTGCCCGGGGTTGTTCAGCAGGGGGCAGTTGTCGCCGCCGCCGATTGTATCTCCGTCGGGATCGTCGTTATAGAATTCGTTCAGTTCCGCGGCGCCGGTGGAAGCTGCGGGTATGCCTTTGTACTCGTACAGATTACCTGTTTCATAGACGGGCTTTGCCGCATGGGGAGCGCCGTAGTACATATAATACGTCGCTCCCGGGCGAGCTTCGAAAATAACACTGATTTCGGATGGACCGTATACGTTCATCTCGCTTATCGCGAGACTGCCCCTGTGTTCGAAATTGAAGCGGATGAACCGGGAAAGCGAGGGGGGATACGTTATCCGGTCTTCGGAAGATCTGTAAGCCGCGTTTTTCTTCAGGTCGAGATTAGTCCAGTTCACACCGTCGTTGCTCGCGCTGACTCTTGCTTTTACAAAACGGAATTCTTTGAACGGGCATTCCACGCGCGCCGAACCCGTGAGAACCGGTCGCCCGAAATCAAACTCGATGGTTGTGTATTTTATATCCGATGCGGGGTCGCTCTGATAATAGGTATTATCCGCGCCGGAACTGTCGCCGTCCACGAGCCTGTCCGCGCCGAAGGAGGCCCCTCTGAACGGCGGACGCTCCGATGATGCGGTTATTTTCTCCGCATCGGGGGCGTAGTCCCGGACCTCGATCTTCTTTATTATGTATGGTACTTCGATCCCGTTTTCGGATATCCTCAGATCGAACTGATCCGGCCGCATTTTCATCAATGTGTTCTCACCCGGAACGAGCAGAACGGGACCGGATACGTTTTCCGGCACGCTGATCCCGCTCCTGTATGGGTACTGCGGGAAGCCGTCCTGCGCGGAAGCAACGGCGCCGGGGACGATCAGAAGAAGAATGCTCAGGATCAAAGTTTTTGGTTTCAAGGTTTTTCCCTTCCGGAATTATGGATTATAGAAATTCTTCAATACGTTCCCTGTACCTGTAGTAGAGGAACGAAGCGATCAGAAATACGATGCCTATTCCGAACAGTGAGATCACCCGGTATGACATGCTCAAAAACGCCATGTCCGCGAACACGACTTTGCCAAGGGTAATCACCAGCAGGCCTATGCCGGTGAATCTCACATGCCTGGATTTCGCGAAAACGCCTGCTATGAGGATGACTATGGCTTCGATGCCCCAGGCGATGGAAAGCCAGTGGGCTTTGAACAGGAACGCGAGCAGCGCCGTGGTAATTATGACCGCGGCGGAAAGATAATAACCGCCCGCGATTCGCAGTTTCGAGAACGGTTCCGGCGCATCCGTGTTTCTGAGTATCGCATAACATGCCAGGCATGAGATGATTTGCGGAAGCAGGACAGCCGTTGCGAGCCCGTGGTCCGGGATGAGGTGAAGAAGCGCCACGAAAAGAGCCGCAATGTGGGCGAAGAACCCTGCGGCAGGCAGCCAGTGCAACCGGAGAAGTTTCGACGCCAGCAGCAGAGCAACGCCCCATGTGCAGAGCGCAGCGACTTTGTATGCTGGGGCCTGAAGCGTGTAGGTCAACAGCAACAGGAAAAACCCGGAGCCGGCAAACCCGTACAGGACGGTTTCGGTGAACACGGGGCCGGGTTTCTGCGGTTTCAACAGGTGGAGATGATTCAGGCCGGCGGACGCGAAAAAGCAGATTGATGTAACCAGTAGCGAGGCGGTTCGCAGCCTGGAATCGCCCATGAAATAAAGGACCGAAAAGAGGGCGATCAAAGCGATGCCTTTGCTGAGTATCCGCAGTGTTTTATTGTCCAGCGCGAAAGAGAGATACAGCAGCGCGAGTGCTTCCGCCGCCCACGAGACGGGGAACCAGTGTTTCGTGAGCTGAACGGGGATTGCCAGCGTGATGAAAACGACGGTCAGCACGAGGTATGCCTGGAACAGGGAATCGTGTTTTTTCTTTGATGCGACCGCGCATTGCGCGAGTGATAACACGGCTGTGCCCGCGGTGAACAGCCCGGCGTATTCATGGTAATCCGAGTAGATCTTCGAGAACAGGAACCCGAAAAAGCAGAAGGTGTTGATCAGCGCGACGATAACTTCTTCGTAGGACAGCCTTTTTGCAAAATTCTTTAACAGAAATGCGTATATCGAAAAAAAGACATAAATGCAGACCAGGAACGCCACAGCGTAGATCGTTTTCACATCGAGAGAGTTGTTGTTCCACACGACAAACGCGGCGTAGTTGGCGATGAGCGCCATGACGCCCATCCCGGCGAGCGAGTACATTGCCGCAAGCAGGAGAAAAACAATGTCGATGGTGATGAAGTAGGGCAGATATGAAACTTCGGCGCCTTCTGCCATGAGGATACCGGCAATCGGGATAACGAGGCTCAACCCGGCAATGATATAGATGATGTACAGGCTCTGCGCCGGCAGTTCTTTCTGTTTCAGTTTCAATTCCACGTTGTGCGTGGAAAGGTATTTTTTCTCCGCGAACCCGAGCGCGATGAAGAGGATGGAGTAAAAGAAAAGAAAAAGGAGATTCGTCACGGATTTATCTGCGTTTGCTTCGAGCCAGATGATGTGGAATGCGTAAGTTGCGATCAAACCGGCTGCACCGATCGAAAGCCAGCCTTTTTTCCCGACGAGATATATCAGGCCCACGGCCAGAACGATGTTGTAGAAAAGCGTGTATGTTGTGATGGCTCCGCAGAGGTAGGCCGTTGCGTATCCCAGCAGGAATGCTTCGCCTGCGAGCAGCGGCGAGTCGAGCGCGACGGAAAACAGGATGGCCGCCGCCACCACTATCGAAAGGAAAGCGAGGTCGATTTCCAGCGGAATCCCGGTGAAATCGCCGTAGAAGTGATACGCCGCGTAGATTGTGAAATACAGGAGAGCGAATCCGCCGCCGATCAGTGTCCGGTCATAGCCCTGGTATCGTTTCCTGCTGTTGAATGCCCGGCCAATCATTATGAGGGCTATTCCGAGCGTGAGTCCGCCGATGATCCGGGTTGTCGGGCCGATCCACTGGTTGTCGATTGCGTATTTGACGAAGAACGCGAACGCCACGACAACGAGCGTGATCCCGGCGAGCCCGAACCATTTCATGCCGATATCGGCTTCGCTGACCGGATTCGCATTTCGAGGAATCGGTGCCGGGGATTTCTTTTCCGGCTTTCGATTCAACTGTTTTTCCGTTGTTGCGTCCGCGGGTTCTCCGGCGGGCGATCTGTCGCGCGGGCTTTTCTTGTGTGTAGTAATGCTCTCCGCCGCAACTTTTTCGTCGATGATCTTTTTGCCGCAATCCGCGCAGAATATTGTGTCCTGCTCGATCAGGCTCCCGCAGCCGGGGCATGTTTTTCCGCCTGTATCACTTTCCTTCGCGACCGGCGCCGGCGTATCGCCGGGCATGTCTTCCGCCGGTTTATCGAGCCGCTCTTTCGATACGGCAGATTCGCTGCCGGCGGATTCGAGACGGCTTATCCTGGCCTTAAGGTCTGCTATCTCCGAGGTAAGCTTTTTCAGTTCCTGCAATATTTCTTCCGGCATATCCGGCATAATTGATTACCCGCAAGTTGTTTGTTGGAAGTTGCCGCAACGCGACGGCACCCCAACAGAATCAAGTAAAAACCAGTACTGAAAAATTAATTTTCATAATTATATAACAAAACGGGAGTTGTCGATAGTTGAAACTGGATTCTTCAACAGTAGAAAAATAACCATATCATAAATGAGCCGTGAGGAAAGATGGGATGCGTTCATGCGGGCGAGCTTCATTAAGAAAATTATATCAAACTGCTCATGAAACGGAATTTAAGTAAAAACCCTGTTAAGCTACAATTAATCGTGATAAAATAAAAACAATCACCAGAACAATATGTATCCGTTCGAATGTTTTTGATGGCCTCAAAAAGTTCTTGCCGGATGAAATGCGTATGCTTTTTTGAATGGGCAGCATTGATTATTTGCTAATGGATAATATTGATGCTTTTGGAAACAGAAATTAGTTAGGGAAGAGGTGGGTTTTGTGAAGAAATTACTGTTTTTAATCGTAGCATTAATACTGGGGATATCTTTTTCTCACATCGGCTGCGGCGGCGGAATGGGCGGCTTGTACGATAACGGTGGAGCAGGATATTATTACGCCAGCGAGGAAGAGCCGGAGGACAATTATGTCGGAGAGCTGCTGGGATACGAATCTTATGGCGCGGACGTCGAAAGGGAAACAGCCCCGGATGCAACGGAAGCGGAACTCGATGAACTGATCGACGGGAACAACGAATTCGCGTTCGATTTATATATGGCGATCCACAGGCAGAACGGAAATATATTTATGTCTCCATACAGTATCTATTCCGGGTTTGCCATGCAATATGCCGGGGCAAGAGGGGAGACCGAGTCGGAAATAGCATCCACGATGCACTACACGCTGGAACAGGACAGGCTGCATAACGCTTTTAATGCACTGGACATCAAACTGGACGGTTTTAAGGAAATAGCTTACACGGGATATGATTTCGACACAAAAGAATATGTCACTTATTACTATGGCTACACGCTCGAAATATCGAATTCCCTATGGGGCCAGACCGGATATCCGTTCCTCAGTGATTTTATCAACACAATAGGTGAAAATTATGAAGCAGGGTTGAATTCTGTGGATTTCCAAAACTCACCTGAAGACGCATGTTATACAATCAATAACCGGGTAAAAGAACAGACAAACGGAATAATAGAAAATCTCTTATCTCCAGCACAAATAGATGTTTTGACAAAGCTCGTGCTTGTTAATTCGATATATTTCAAAGCATCATGGGATGACACATTTCTTCCAGAAATGACTCAAAAAAAGAATTTCTATTTTTTGGATGGCAGAACGGTGCAGACCGATATGATGTATCAAGAATCACATTTTTTATATATTGATGGCTCCGGGTTCAAAGCAATAGAACTATTTTACGAAAGAAGGCTTCTTTCAATGATTGTTCTTGTGCCGGACAAAGGGAATTTCACAGGATTCGAAACCTCGATGGATGAAACGGTTATCCAAAATATTATAAGTGAATTGCATCTGGAAGAAGATGATTCATATACGAATGCAAAATATGTTCAGTTGATAATGCCGAAATTCGAATTCAGCTCGGAAGTTGATCTCAAGGATGCATTGCAGGACATGGGAATGACGGGTTCTTTCGGCGGATCTGCTGATTTTTCAGGAATCGATGGGAGTCGTGAATTATACATTGGAGCGGCAAAACACAAGAGCTACGTGAAAATTGATGAGGAAGGAACAGAAGCGGCAGCAGCAACTTATATCGGGGATGTAGCTTTCGGTGTTCCTGAAGTAGATGCGGTTCTTACTATTGACCGACCGTTTATTTTCCTGATACGCGATAACTCGACAGGCCTGATCCTGTTCCTCGGCAGGTTTTTCGGGCCGGCATAACAACTGTCATTCGATGCGGTTCGATTAATCTCAATACCGGTCACATGAGATAAAACCCTCCCGCTTCTATGAAAACTCCCTGATATCCTGTCCCCTGGATTCCGGGCCTCTGAGGCTGTTGAAAAATGTATTGTAGAGAGTTTGTCATCCTGAGCGTAGCGAAGGATC
>DAOSYA010000091.1:0-10366 GCA_035380865.1 bacterium | reverse complement strand
GGATGCGGTTATCGTGGGGGAGGGTGAAGCGGCTTTCGAGAGGTTATGCACGGTTATAAACAAGGGAGGGCTCGGAGAAGAGGAAATACCGTCGGTGATTTACAGGAGCGGGGGAGGATATATCGGAAGTCCCGATAACCTCATGCCTCCGATGGATCTTGACGATCTGCCGATCCCGGCGAGAGAACTGCTGGAGCTTGAGAAATATACCGGTGCTCCAACGCCCGGGCTTCCTCAAAGGATTTTTCGTGCCACACAGTTGTTCACGAACAGGGGGTGCCCGGGGAAGTGCATATTCTGCTGTTCGAGCCTGATATTCGGAAGGAAGGTGAGGGCGAGGTCTGTCCCTCACATTATGAACGAAGTTCGTGACTGTATCGACAGGTTTGGGTTCAGGCATTTTACGATAGACAACGATACGTTCACGTACAACAGGGACCACGTGCTGAGCTTCTGCGGGGAAATATCGAAGCTCGGTGTGTCGTGGGACTGTGATACGCGGGTGGACAGGGTTGACCGCGAGATGCTCCGGATCATGGCTGATTCGGGGTGCAAGAAAGTTGCATTCGGAGTGGAGTCAGGCAGTCCCCGTGTTCTCGGGTGGATAAAGAAAGGCATCACGATTGACCATGTGAAGCAGGCGTTCGGGTGGGCGCGAGAAACGGGGATGCTGTCCTGCGCTTTTTTCATGATCGGGAACCATCCGGATGAAACGATCGAGGATATCAGGGAAAGCGAAAGACTGATAAAAACGATCGATCCGGACCTGATAACTGTGGCCATCGCAGTGCCGTATCCCGGCACGGCTCTGAATGAAATAATGAAGGAACAGGATTTGATCGGCGATCTGCCGTGGAGCCGTTTCGGGAAATCGTTTCAGGGAGAACCGGTTACAAGAACAAAAACCCTGTCGCCGGAAGATCTGAAGAGGTTGCAATCACGAATGCTGAGAGGTTTTTTCCTGAGGCCCGGGTATATTTTGAGACGATTGTCCGGGATCAGGTCGTTTGATGACGCAATGTACTGGTTTGGAGCGGGAATCCAGTTTTTATCATATATTTTCAGCAGGCGCTCTAAAAAAGGGATTTAGCCCGGATTTCTCACAACGAAATCCGAAAAACCGCGATAAGGCCAATCCTACTGCGTCGCAGCGGCGATTCGGGCTCGGTCACATACGCAGTAGTATGCTTCCTCACCACTCACTTGCTGTTCCTTGTATTATCAGCCTTATCACAATTTTTTAACCTGCACTGGTGAGAAATGCAGGTTAGCAGATAGAATATCAGATAATCATTTATCAATGATTTGTGTACTATTAAATTGACGCTCAAAGGCAGTGGCGTTAGAATCAATGCTTGCAATAAAAATGAGTTGGGGGAGAAAAGATATGACAGAAATAGTAGATATCTGGGGAAGGGAAATTCTGGATTCGAGGGGTAACCCGACAGTTGAGGTCGAGGTAACTCTCGCAAGCGGCGCATCAGGAAGAGCGGCGGTTCCCTCCGGAGCTTCGACAGGAACACGTGAAGCGGTTGAGCTCAGGGACGGAGACAAGACTCGTTATCTCGGTAAAGGCACGCTTAAAGCTGTTGACAACGTAAATAACGATATTGCGAACGAGATCATAGGCATGGATGCTCTGGACCAGATCCAGATTGACCGTGCGATGATCGAACTGGATGGAACGGATAATAAGGCGAAGCTCGGCGCGAATGCGATTCTTGGCGTTTCGCTGGCAGTCGCAAGGGCGTCGGCTGACGCTCTTCAGATTCCACTGTACAGGTATATCGGCGGAACAAATCCGAAAGTTCTGCCCGTGCCGATGATGAATGTTCTGAACGGCGGACAGCACGCGGACAATAACGTCGATGTCCAGGAATTCATGATTATGCCGGTCGGGGCTCCTTCGTTCAGGGAAGCGCTCAGGATGGGCGCCGAAACGTTCCATGCGCTGAAAAGCGTACTCAAGGGAAAAGGTTATGTAACGAGCGTGGGTGACGAGGGCGGTTTCGCTCCGAACCTCAAATCCAATGAAGAAGCGCTCGAAGTTCTTATCGCCGGTATCGAGAAGGCGGGTTTCAAACCGGGAGATGATATCATGATCGCTCTCGATCCCGCGGCAAGCGAGTTCTATCGTGACGGCAAGTATGTTCTCGAAGCGGAAGGCGCGGAGAAGACATCGGAAGAGATGGTTGATTACTGGGAGAAGTGGGTAAGCAATTATCCGATTATTTCGATCGAAGACGGGCTTGCGGAAGGCGACTGGGACGGTTTCAAGCTCATGACCGAAAAACTCGGCAAAAAAATCCAGATCGTCGGAGACGACCTTTTCGTTACCAACACGAAGATCCTGGCGCAGGGAATCGAGAAGGGAATCGCAAATGCGATTCTGATCAAAGTCAACCAGATCGGGACTCTTACGGAAACGCTTGAAGCCATAGAGATGGCGAAGACAGCGGGTTACACGGCGGTTGTTTCCCACAGGTCGGGCGAGACGGAAGACAGCACTATCGCGGATATCGTGGTTGCGACCAATGCCGGCCAGATCAAGACGGGTTCGGCTTCGAGAACGGACAGGATCTGCAAATACAACCAGCTCCTCAGGATCGAAGAGGAACTCGGTGACTGTGCTCTGTATAAAGGGAAAGACGCTTTTTACAATCTCAGGTAATTGATTGAGCAGCCGGCGGCCATGAATTTCGACCGCCGGCTTTTTATTAATCCATAGTCAGTTCTCTTAATAGCAAGTATTTATAGGAACAGGGGTTGGTATGTCTTTGTTTAGAAATATTAAATCGCCTCTTATCCCCGAAATCAAGCTGGATTCCTCCATATTGTCCGACATTGATAAAGCTTCAGCTATCGAGTGGATAGAAACCAACGGGATTGGCGGCTTTTCATCTTCCACGGTAACCGGGGCCAATACGAGAAGATATCACGGTTTGCTTGTCGCGGCTGTTCAGCCTCCCACCGGGAGGATTGTCGCCCTTTCGAAAATCGAAGAAACGGTTGCGATCGGCGGGAAGAGCATCGAGCTGTCGACCAACAGGTACGCCGGGTGCGTGTATCCCGAGGGGTATAAGAGGCTCGTGTCTTTCGAGCTGAGCCCCAATCCGGTATGGATTTATCGGGCAGGGGAATACCTGTTGAAAAAGGAGCTTGTGCTTGAGTACGGTGAAAATACTGTATGGCTGAAATATAAGTGGCTGACCGGCGAGGGCGTCGGGCTCGAATCGATACCGCCTGAAATGTCTATTGTCGCAAGACCTCTTTTCGCGTTCAGGGATTACCATCATCTTACCCGGAAAAATGATTATTGTGACATGACTGTGGAGGATTGTGGAGGGCGGCTGGCGTTCCGTCCTTACGACGGCTTGTCTCCAGTCGAGATTGACACCGGCGGCGCGGATTTCGTAAGTTCTCCGGACTGGTATTATTCTTTTGAATACGATGCCGAGAAAAAGAGGGGGCTCGATTTCAATGAGGATCTCATGTCGCCGGGCTATATTGTCGCGGCGGGCAGGAGCGAGATGGTTCTGAAGTTCTCGATGTCGGAGAGTGAAGCACAGGGGACATGCGGCGGCGCGCAAAGAACTTTCGGCCCGGCAAGGGCGCAGTATATTCAGAGAAAAGAATCTCTCCTTGAAGGTTTTGAAAACAACAGTGAAGTGACGCGCAGGCTTTTGCTGAGCGCGGATTCGTTCCTTGTGAAAAGAGGCGCAAGCGGCACTACTGTTATCGCGGGATACCCGTGGTTCACGGACTGGGGCAGGGACACGATGATCTCTCTGCCGGGACTCGCTTTGTCCTCGAAAAGATACGATATAGCCCGGAATATACTTGCGACGTTTTCAGAACATGTGGATCACGGGCTGATACCCAACAGGTTCCCGGACGGAGACGAGCCCCCGGCGTACAACACCGTCGATGCTCCGTTGTGGTTTGTTATGGCGGTTGATTCATATGTTAAAAAAACCGGCGACCTCGAATTCGCCGGAACGATAATATCATCCCTGAGAGAGATTATTCATTCCTACAGAGACGGAACGATAAACGATATCTTCATGGATGGGGACTACCTGATATCGGCAGGGAATGAAACGACTCAGTTGACATGGATGGACGCCAGGGTAGGCGACTGGGTTGTCACGCCGAGACACGGCAAAGCTGTCGAGATCAACGCGCTGTGGTTCAATTGTCTTAAAGCTATCGAGAGCCTTGAGAAGGGGCTCGGAAACGATGCCGGGCAATATGCCGGACTTGCTGCCGGCGTAAAAAAGAGTTTTGAAAAAAAGTTCTGGAATGCCGAAAAGCAATGTCTTTTCGATGTCATCAACTCGAACGGCTCAGACCCGGCGATCAGGCCGAACCAGGTTTTTGCGATTTCTTTGCCCGGGAAACTGCTGCCGGTTCGAAAGATGGAAAGCATTCTGAAGGTGATAGAAGAAAAACTGCTGACTCCGTACGGGTTGAGAAGCCTTTCGCCGGATGATCCCGCGTACAGGGGGCGCTACGGCGGTGATGTCTGGTCGAGGGATGGGGCGTATCATCAGGGTACGGTGTGGTCGTGGCTGATCGGTCCATATGTTTCGGCGGTGTGGAATGTCAGGGGCAAAAGCAGGGAGACCGCGGAGTTTGTTTCTGAAAAAGTAATGCTGCTGGAACAGCATCTTTCAAGCGCGGGGTTGAATACGGTATCGGAGATTTTCGATGGTGATGCGCCGCACAATCCCGAAGGATGTTTTTCTCAGGCCTGGAGTGTTGCGAAGTTGCTTGAAATTAGAATAGAATTAGATCAACTTTTATTTGGATGAGAGCTATGGAAAAGAAATTAGTGGCATATATGAAGCAGCATCGGGTGATCGGTTCCGTCAGGACGTCTGATTTTTTCACGGCCAAGCAGGTTGCGGGAGCGATGCTCACAGGCGGGATAAAGGTTTTCGAGGTTTCGCTTTCGATATCCGGCTGGGCTGAGATATTCAAAAGGCTCCAGACCGATACCGAAATAGTGGTCGGCGCGGGAGCCGTGACAAATGTAAAGCAGGCTTATGCCGCAGTTGAAAAGGGAGCGAGATTCATATCGACCCCGGGTGTTATCCCGAATTTGATAAGGGCTATAAAGAACGAGAAAGTCATGTCGATAGTCGGCGCGTTCACCCCCACCGAGGTTTATCAGGCAATGGATGCCGGCGCAGATATAGTTGAAATATTTCCCGCCGCAAACTCGGGCGGCCCGGTATACCTGTCGAGATTGAAAAGCAACTTTCCGGAGGTCGATTTCATAGCTTCCGGGGGAGTGGAGATAAAAGATTTCTGTGATTATCTGGACAACGGCGCATCAATGGTTGTTGTCGGCGAAGATATTGCGAGGCAGGAATGGCTGAATAATCGTGATTTTAATTCCGTTATTTCGGCTTCCACTCAGGTTGTTGCCGCAGCGCGATCTTATAATTCAGAAAATTCCGATTAACAGAGCTGATTGTAAACAACTCAGATTTGATTAGCTCGCAATGTGTGTTATAATAACATGAAAAAAATTGCAGGCGAGGAATTCATGCCAGATAGAATTCTTGTAGTAGATGATAAGCAGTCGATTGTTGAGATACTGGAAACGGTGCTCAGGGAAGACGGTTATGCTGTATCTTCGGCGTTTCGCGGAGAAGAAGCGATTAAGAAGCTTGAAGAGGAATCTTACGAACTCCTTTTATGCGATATCAGGTTGCCGGATATCGACGGGATGAAAATTCTGGAATATGCGGTATCGAGGGAAGAAGGGCCGGCGGTGATTATGATAACGGCATACGGCTCGATCGAAAACGCGATCGAGTGCATGAAGCTGGGTGCCGATGATTATATAACGAAGCCGTTCAATCTCGATGAACTTAGGGCGGTGGTCAGGAAGGTTCTCGGGAATGTTAAGCTTCTGCGGGAGAATGCAAAGCTGAGAGCCGAGTTGAAACAGAAGTATGATTTCTCGGGCATAATCGGAAAAAGCAAGCAGATGCAGGAAGTTTTCGAGAAGATAAAAAGGGTGGCGCCGACGAATACCTCGGTATTGATTTCCGGGGAAACCGGCGTGGGAAAAGAGCTTGTCGCAAAGGCGATACACTACAACAGCCCGCGGGCGCGGAAAGATTTTGTGGCGTTGAATTGCGCGGCTATCCCCGAGCATCTTCTGGAGAGCGAGCTGTTCGGGCATGTGAAAGGCGCTTTCACGGGGGCGATAAGCAATAAAAACGGTATATTCGAGGAAGCCGACGGGGGAACGCTCCTTCTGGATGAGATAGGGGAGCTGCACATGAGTTTGCAGGCGAAGCTACTGCGGGTTCTGGATGAGGGCTCTGTCAGAAGAGTGGGCGACAATAAAAATATTCCGGTTGATGTTCGATTGATCTGCTGCACGAATAAGAGGCTTGAGGAAGAGATCGAGAAAAAGAATTTCAGGCTGGATCTTTATCACAGGATCAAGGTTGTGGAGATTGCGATTCCGCCTGTGAGAGAGAGAAAGGAAGATATAATAGCAGTCGCGGAATTTTATCTGCAGAAGATTTCAAGGGAGCACGGCAAGTCGCTGACCCGGCTCAACCCCGAGGCTGTAACGCTGATGCTGTCGCATCAGTGGCAGGGCAACGTGAGGGAAATTATAAATGTGATGGAGCAGGCTGTCCTGCTTGCCGAAAGCGACCCGGTTGGCGCCGGGCATCTGCCGTCGCTGTCTTCATCGGAGTCCTGCGACTTTTCGGTTGCCGAGCTGCTCGGAGAAAATACACTGAAGAAGATGCTCGACCGGGTTGAAAAAGAGATTATTTCGAGGGTTCTGGAAGAGGCCGGCGGGAACAGAAAAGAGACGGCCCGGCGGCTGGGTGTGAGTGAGCGTGCTCTGTACTACAAACTTGATGAATACGATCTTAAATAAATAAAGCAATCAAACCGGGGCGATGGGGGGATCCAATGAGATCTGCCAGATACATTTTACTGATAGCCGCAGTAATCGGAGTGGTTCTGGCTCCTTCCTGCGCGAACAGAACTGTCAAGAAGAGTGATAAAGCATGGGCTGTCGCCAACAGGATCAGGCTGACGACGGAGGATGAGCCGTGGAAGCTTATGGAGGCGGTTTATGCGTTCGGCCCGAGGACTGTGGCTGTTGATCCCATAACGCAGAAAAGAACACAGGCAATTGCTTTCCTGGCGTCGGGCGCGATCAGGGGCATGGTGAAGACAGATGCCTACGGGGCGTATTTTGTAGACAGCGTGGGCGATAAGAAAGTGGAGCTTCACAGGAATAATTTTCTTGCGGACATGGTTTCCGCGGGCGTCGATCCGGCAAAGGCTTTCGTGAATGATCAGAAGGCGGATTCACAGATAAGCGAGTTTTTCAGAAGGGCGACGGTGAAGCTGGACACGGACATGCTTGCGCAGGACGATCTCATCACGGGGCCGGAGGGAAACGAGCTGGGCTGGACTTTGATTGCGCTTGCTCATGCCGACATGTTGATGATGGCGTGGGTGAATGAAAATGGCTACGAAATTGCCGTCGAGGATCTTTTATATATTGCCTTGAAAAGGCCGGTAAACTGGGGTTCATACGAGGGCTTGATAGAGCAGCTTGGAATCGCCGTGGCCCTGAGAGAGTACCGGAGAGATTTGCTTATAGAGGACATGGCAAGATTCGAGGCGATGAAGAAGAAAAGCCCGAAGATCAAAAAACCCAGGCCGGACCTGCAGGGCGTCGATCTCAAGGGCATGTGGGTTGAAGTTGATACGCACGTTAAAAATGTCATCGAGATACTGAAGAAAAACCAGAACGAGGACGGTTCTTTTTCAGCGTCGTGGTATAAATCCAAAGAGCCGCCCGAAAGTGCCGAGGAACTTGTTACATATACCGGTCATGTTCTCGATTTTCTCGATGCCGCGCTTCCCGACGAAAACCTGAATGACCCATGGGTGAAAAAAACTGTTGCCGCGCTTTCCGATACTGTTATGAGAAACAGATATCAGCTTTATGACAAGACATGGGAGCTGACCCATGCCGCTCATGCGCTGAGGAATTACGGTAAACGTGTGGAACAGGCGGGCAGGCCGCTGGAAGGTATCGCCGAATTAGAGGCGGAAACAGATTCGTGTTGCGATTGAGCGGCGAGTGTTATCGCGATCTTTCGGATTTCTCTGTGAGAAATCCGGGCTATTCCCTGTTTCTTCTCGCATGATTTCTCAGGAATTCTCTTTCCGCCGGGGTGAGCGTGTGAATGCCGTCCCTGTTGATCTTATCCAGAATAGCATTTAATCTCACAATATCTTCCTGTTTGTTTATGAGAACTTTCTTTTCACGCGCCTGCCGGTTTTTGAACACGAGGTTATCGATGACAGACATGATCTTCGAGTGGTATCTCATGAAGAGAAAACCGAAAAGCATGCCGCCGATATGCGCGGCGTTCGATATCCCGCCCTGTGTCTGAAACACGAGGTAGTACATCTCGATGCAGGCGATGAGCATGACAAAGAAGATCGCTTTCACCGGTATGATGAAGAACAACAGGATCATTCTGTTCGGGAACAGCATCCCGTAAGCGAGCATGACGCCGAAAACGGCCCCCGACGCCCCGATGGTCGGGATCACCCAGGACGTGATCAAGTTGCCATAGGGAACCAGTGCTGAAGTGTGATTCAGCAGAATTGTTGAATTAATGACAAGCGTGAGCAACCCGGCCCCGATGCCGCAGAAGAAATAATAAATCGTGAAAACCCTGCTGCCCATCCTCTGTTCGACTTCTGTGCCGAACATCCACAGGAACAGCATGTTGAACAGCACGTGCATGAGGTTGCCGTGCAGGAAAAGATAAGTCACAGGCTGCCAGATGTGGAGCCGCGTGAAAAACATTTTCGGCACAAGCCCGAAATGTGTTATCAGCAATGTCTCGGCGGAGAACATCTTGAGAACGCTTTGAAGCAGGAACACGGCCACATTGGCGATAATCAGTGTTTTCACGACAGGGCTGATCTGTCCCGGTCCGAATCTCACCTGCGGTCTGTTATAGTAATAGTTCATGTCATTTTACCAGCATCATTTCATCAATTGTCTTAAAAGTTTCCATAGTGAGCTTTGCCCTGTACTCGAACCCGCCCCATCCGGATTCGAGCATTTTATCCGCCATCGGCCCGGTCATCTCGCCGCGCGTGACGATCCTGATATCGCTGATCTCCTCGAGATCTTTCGGCGCCATCTCGCCGTCTTCCGCGCAGCCGCAGAAAACAAACGAAGTCCACGGCTCGCTTCCCGCGTCCGGCCCCTCGAAAACAGTTTCAATTATCAGCAACATCTTTTTAACAGCTACTTCGAGCCCGGTCTCTTCGAGCATCTCGCGCCTGAGCCCTTCGATCAGGGTCTCTCCCGGGTTCAGCCCGCCGCTCGGCGCGCGGAATATCCCCGAGTCCCTGTACATCGGTTTCTGTATCCCGACATAACCGCCGTCGCGCTCTATGAACATTGTCACATCGTGATGGCGACCGTCCTTCATGCTGCCCGTCAGCATCCTGAACTCGAAATCCTGCATCCTTATCGGTTCGAACCGAACTCTTTTCGCAGGCCCGTACTCAGCGTCGGTTTTTTCTATATCAGCTTGTTTAATAAACATCTAAAAAACTATTCCCGCATAACCCACGAACATCGAAGGAGCACCCTGCGGCATAACTTCATGGCTCGTGGTGTAATCGAGCAGTATCCCTTTTTCTTTTCCGCACTCGCGCGCGGTGGCTACGGTTGCGGCAATCGCGCCCGCGCCGCATGTATTTTGATATAGAGCGGCATCCTCGACAACCTGCTCGGCTTTCATGCCGACGGCAAGGTCGATCACCCGCCTGTCGTTCACGTTCTTCACCCAGTCGTGCGCGGCCTGCCCGGTGCCTTTCGGCGCAAATCCGTACCTCGGCCCGTAATGGGTCAGGTCCGTGCTGCCGAGAGCCACGATGTCTTCCCTCCCGGCGATAATCCTTCCGATCTCTCTCCCGATCCGCGCCGCGTCCTCCGTCGGCGGAACCAGCACCGGCACAAGCTTCGCCTCCGGAAACAGGCTCCTTATAAATGGGACATTAACCTCGATGGAATGTTCCCCCTCATGCGAGTAAATACTTGCGCTCAAGCCTTCCACGCCCGACATCATCTCTGCGGCGAGCTGCTCATCGATCTGCACATCGCCGAGCGGCGTAACCCAGGTCCCGCTGTCCATGATCACCCCGGCGTTGCCCATGAAGTGATGAACCGCGCCGTAAAAAATAAAAGTCGAAGGGCTGGAATGCTTTTTCAGGAAAGCGAAAACCTGGCCCGCGGTCGCCCCCGAGAACACCCAGCCTGCATGCGGCACGATACCCG
>DAOSYA010000090.1:0-10445 GCA_035380865.1 bacterium | reverse complement strand
GTTTCTTTTTGGAATTATGTGGGAAGATATATATAAAGAAAAAGCAAATTCTCACCGGGAAGGTCTTTTTGTTTATACCGTCAAGGATAAAGTTTTTAATGCTGCTGCTCGTCGCGGTCGTCCTTCTGCGGGCATCTGCGGTCGCCGAAACAAGCTGGAATGTAGAGTTTCTTGGAGAACTTGCCGGGGGAGCGCCGCAGAGAATTTTTGTTTCCGGCAATTATGCATATGTTGCAGCATCAGGAATATTGTCAATTATTGATATCTCGAATCCGGCGATGCCTGTTCAGGTGGGATACTATGATACACCGGGAGCTGCAAAAGACGTATATGTGTCCGGTATATATGCGTATGTCGTGGATGGTACTAAAGGTCTCCTGGTGATTGATGTAACAGATCCTGCATCACCATCGGAGATCGGTTTTTATGATTATTATGATGGTATTGAAAATTCATCATACTGTATACAGATACATATTTCCGGTAACTATGCATTTATAGCTGATTTTTACAAGGGGTTTGTTGTAATTGATATCTCCGACCCTACGTCACCTGTGGAAATCGGGATTTATAAATCTTCTGCAACATTAATGGGTATATATATTGATGGAAGTTATGCGTATCTGGTCAGTATGACCGATGGGTTTGTTGTAATTGATATCTCCGATCCGATATCTCCGATGGAAATCGGCTGCATAGAAGAATCTAAGGGATTCGATGTGTTTGTTTCCGGTAGTTATGCATATGTCGCGGATGGGGTTAACGGTCTGCGTGTGATAGATATCTCGAACCCGGCTTCGCCGGTGGAAGTTGGATCTTGCTATTCTCCAGGAATTGCTTATGGTATCTATGTTTCAGGCAGTTATGCGTATGTCGCGGATAATGCATATGGGCTGCGGCTGATAAATATATCAGACCCTACATCACCGAGAATGATTAGATGTTACGAGACACCGGGGTCTGCGCTCGGCGTCTATGTGTCGGGAGATTATGCGTATGTCGCGGATGATAGCGGCGGTGTAAACACTATAAATATTTCAAATCCAATACATGCTTTTCAGATTGGTTTTTACGACACGCCGGGAGACGCATATGGTGTTTATGTTTCCGGTGATTATGCATATGTGACGGAAGACGAAGAAGGCCTGCGGGTGATAGATGTTTCCGACCCGGCATCGCCGGTGGAAGTTGGGTATTACGACACGCCGGGTTATGCCAAGGATGTCTATGTGTCGGGAGATTATGCGTATGTTGCGGATAGACAGAACGGCCTGCGGGTGATAGATATATCTGCCCCGGCATCGCCGGTGGAAGTTGGGTATTACGACACGCCGGGTTATGCCAAAGATGTCTATGTGTCGGGAGATTATGCGTATGTCGCGGATTATGAAGAAGGGCTCCGGGTGATAGATATATCCGACCCAACATCGCCGGTGGAAGTTGGATATTATGACAAACCGGGCCACGCTAACGATGTCCATGTATCAGGTAGTTATGCGTATGTCGCGGATGCATGGGAAGGTCTGCGTATGATAGATATCTCGAACCCGGCATTGCCTGTGGAAGTTGGATATTATGACATGCCGGGAGATGTATATGGTGTTTATGTTTCCGGTAATTACGCATATGTGACGGAAGACGAAAAAAGCTTACATGTGATAGATATCTCGAACCCGTCATCGCCGATGGAAGTTGGATATTACGACACGCCGGGTTATTCACTCGATGTCTATGTGTCGGGAGATTATGCGTATGTCGCGGATTATAGAGAAGGGCTCCGGGTGATAGATATATCGGACCCGGCATCGCCGGTGGAAGTTGGATATTACGACACACCGGGTTATGCCCGTGACGTATATGTAGTCGGCGATAATGTCTATGTTGCTGATAATGGATTCGGATTGATCATACTGGAATTCGATGCAGGGAATCCTGATACGACGCGCCCGGTGCAGAGCGGGTGGAGCCCGGCGAATGGCTCCGTGCTCACCAACACGACATATTCGGTAAGTTTCGATACGGAAGAGAGAGCATGGTGCAGGTGGGCTTTAACAGACATTGATTACTCGGAAATGGAAGGAGATTGCATAGGGGATGGGTCTTTAAAACAGAGATGCGATGTGTCGGGTATGACTACGGGAGCAAATACTGTATATACAGCCTGCCGTGATTTGTCCGGCAATGAGGATTCAGCAGAAACAAATCAACATTTGGATTATTCTATCAGCCTGTCTCTGAAACCTCCTATTGAGGAAAAGAACAAAAATGTAGAACTTATCGGTGAGCTTGGTTGCGGCAGCCCGAAGGATGTTTTCATCTCCGATGATTATGCGTATGTGGCAGCAAGCAGCGTCCTTTCGATTTTCAATATTTCAGATCCGACATCGCCGGTGAAGTTTAGACATTATGAAACACCGGGAAGCGCGAATGGAGTCTATGTGGCGGGCAGTTATGCATATGTTGCGGATGGTTATTATGGCCTGCGGGTAATAGATATCTCCGACCCGGCATCACCGGTGGAGGTTGGGTATTACGACACGCTGGGAGAAGCAAATGGTGTGTATGTGACAGGCAGTTATGCGTATGTCGCAGATTATAGAGAAGGCCTGCGGGTAATAGATATCTCCGACCCGGCATCACCGGTGGAAGTTGGATATTACGACACAAGGAAATATGCAAATGATGTCTATGTAAAAGGCAGATATGCGTATGTCGCGGATGGTTATTCAGGCCTGTTGGTGATAGACATTTCAGCCCCTACATCGCCGGTGGAGGTTGGGTATTACGACACGCCGGGGGATGCACGGAGTGTGTATGTGACGGGCAGTTATGCGTATGTCGCGGATGGTTATTACGGTCTGCGAGTGATAGACATTTCAGCCCCTACATCGCCGGTGGAGGTTGGGTATTACGACACGCCGGGGGATGCACAGAGTGTATATGTGACGGGCAGTTATGCGTATGTTGCGAATCTAGATGACGGTCTGCGAGTGATAGATATCTCGGACCCGGCATCACCGGTGGAAGTAGGATATTATCAAAAGCAGGGGGATACATATGGGGTATGCGTATCGGGCGGTTATGCTTATGTTGCTGCTTATAATGTCGGCCTGCGAGTGATAGATATCTCGGACCCGGCTTCGCCTGCGGAAATCGTAAATTATTATGCTCTGGGGGATGCGCAGGATATATACGTGTCGGGTGGTTATGCTTATGTCGTAGAAAAAAATAGAGGCTTGCGGGTGATAGACGTCTCGAACCCTGCATCGCCGGTGGAAATCGGCAGTTCTGAAACTCCTAAATATGCATATGGTGTATATGTGTCGGGCGGTTATGCTTATGTTGGTCAAGACATATTTCTTCATATTGTTGATATTTCTGACCCGGCATCGCCGGTGGAAGTTGGATTTGATTTAGTTTCAATGAATAGCGTAGAAAGGTATAGCATAGAAGGCGATTATGCATATGTGACGGATAAGAGCTTTGGATTGAGGGTAATAGATATCTCTGACCCGGCATCGTTTGGGTACGTTGGATTTTGCGAAACACCGCGATTGGCATATGGTGTATATGTATCTGGCCGTTATGCGTATATCGCGGATTATAAAGCACTGCTCATATTAGACATCTCCGACCCGGCATCGCCGGTGATCGTTGAATATTATGAAACATCGCGATTGGCATATGAAGTGTATGTGTCGGACGGTTATGCATATCTATCGGATCATGAAGACATGTTCGTGATAGATGTTTCCGCCCCGGCATCGCCGGTGGAAGTCGGGTATTACGCTACGCCGGGAGAGGCAAGAGATATTTATATATCGGGCAGTTATGCGTATGTCGCGGATGGTCGTAGAGGATTGCGGGTAATAGATGTCTCCAACCCGGCTTCACCGGTGGAAGTTGGATATTACGACACGCCGGGATATGCCCAGAGCGTTTATGTAGTAGGCGATAATATCTATGTTGCTGATAGGGAATTCGGATTGGTTGTGCTGGAATTCGACTCTGGGATTCCTGATACGACCCCTCCGGAGCGGCCCGCGTATGTGTACGACGGGACGGGCGCGGATATTGACATCACGGCATCCAGTGAGCAGCTTTCGGCAAACTGGGCGGCGGCTTCGGACGCGGAATCCGGCATCAGCGCATATCAGTACGCGATCGGAACAACGCCGGGAGGTACGGATGTCGTGGACTGGACGGACAACTCGCTTGAAACCTCGGTGACGGTCTCCGGGCTGTCGCTGATCGACAAACAGACTTATTACTTCTCTGTCAGGGTGCAGAACGGAATCGGGCTCCTCTCAGATGCAACGGTCTCGGATGGTATTACTGTGTCGGTGGGGGTTACGCAGATTACTTTGCCCATAGTGAGAGGCTGGAATCTTGTGGGTGTATCGCTCCAAGGAATGGTTGTGGAATTGGAAACTAACTACGAGATTGTGGATCAAAATTCAGGTTATGATTATCTTTCTGTTCCGGGAACGGTCGGACTGGATTTAGCTTCAAGCTACTGGATTTACTCGGGTAGAGACGGAGTATCTATTAACGCTTTTTATTTTAATGAATACACGGCTGCCGACTACACAATCGCTCTGGGCGCGGGCTGGAACGCCTTTTCCAACCCGTACAGCGAGAAGTTGCCGTGGGCGGATTCCAACGCCGCGCTCGATTGCGGCGCGCTGCCGGTGATATACAGTTACGAGGGCGGCGCCTATGCCGAGATAGCGCCGAACGCGGGCAGCGACATCGTGCCGTGGACGGGATACCTGGTATATATGGCCGGCGCCTGCAACCTGACCATCACAAAATAATTGATCAATGCGTGCCTTCACGCCTGCATTTCTGTGCCCCACGTTCGGTCATTCCAACATACAGCCGGCCGGGATCAAGGAGAAGATATTTCCCCGGTGAAAGGTGATGATAATATACATGCGGACCGACAGTCCGCACAGTCGGGATTGCCGCGTCGCTCGACATGCGACAGGCATGTCTCACTCCTCGCAATGACACGACAAAAGATACATTAAGGTGTTTTTTTAACAAGACGCTCTTCACGAAGCAAAATAAATAATAGGACAAAAAGCGGCCTGGGCCGCCGAGCAATGACAGAACAAAAGATACACTAAGGTATATTCACTAAAACAGATTTTTCACGAAGTGAGAACGTAAACGAACAAAGAACGACCGGTGGTCGCCAGGCGGTGCCTGCCGAGCAATGACACAGCAAAAGACACACTATGGTGTATTTATGATTAAGCAACGTTTAACGAAACATATTAGTAGAAAGACAAAGAACGACCGGTGGTCGCTTGTCGTCATTCTCGACGGAGATCGGGAATCCAGGGGGCCAGGACGGCCGGGGGTTGAGCTTTTTGGGACGGGTTGAAAAACACAAAAACAGCATGCACAAAGAACGGCGCTTTGTACATGGCACAAATCGAGACTTTACACTATCGTATACCTTGAATAGTAACCGTTCACGAAGAAAGTACGTGAAAAGACAAAAAGCACATTAAAGTATGTTCACGAAGACAAGCTGTTCCATGAAGTGAGTATGAAGTAAGAAGCCTTTTTTGGAGTGCGGCGATTCATCGCAGCGTTGTTTTATTATGAGCCGGTAATAAATTCCCGGCGGCGAAAGCGAAAATGAATTTTCGCACTCCAAATTAAATACGCCTGATGCAACATTCATCGTTACGACGCAGAGCATCGTAACGAGAGCTATCCACGAAGTGAGAACGTAAAAGGACAAGAAGCAGGCGGTGCCTGCCTCGCAATGACAGGCCAAAAGACACATTAAGGTATATTCACTAAAACAAACTTTTCACGAAGTGAATCAGTGAAAGGACAAGAAGCGGCCGATGGCCGCCCGCTGCGCGGCTCACCACTGCTCGTACACTTCTTCGGGCCGCGAGACGTTGTCGAGAATCTCCTGCTGGGTCTGCTGTTCTTCGAGGATTTCCTGAATCGTGTCTTCGATAACGGCCTGCTCCGCCTGCTGCGCGGCATCGTCGGCGGCTGCGGCGCTTTCGACAATGGGATCGAACTCTTTGTTGATATCTTCTTTCTGCTCCTGCGGCACGGGCCGGGGCTGTTCAGGCGCGCCGTCTTTCGGGACCGTGCTCATGCTGCCTGCGTCGAGCGTGACCGAAAGGTCGTCGGTGATGACTTCGACTATGCCGTCGATGACGATAATGCGGGACTCCGTCTCGTCCACCTCGACAACGAAGCGGGTGCCGCGCACCGCGGCGGTGCCGTAGGGTGTGCGGATTTCGAACACGGACTCCCTGCCTTCGAGCTTGCGCGCGGCGACGAGCGCACGGCCCTTCTCGATGTCGATGCTCGTTTTCTCGACCCCGCCGCCGGCGAGCAGCTTCGAGATCGTGATCGCGGTGAGCTGCGAGATCTTGATGGTGTTGCCGCTGAACCAGCGCAGAACGGCCCCGGAATCTTTGAGCGTGCGCACCGCCGCGCCCTCGGCAGCCTCCGCCTGTTTCTCGATCCTCGACCACTGACCGGCTTCATCGGATCGCAGTTCGACCGTGCCTGTAACATCGCCGACCGACGCGACCGGGCCGGCAAGGGCCGCGCACGGCAGAAGCGCGACCGACACGAGTATGATAAACGCATAAATCTTTTTTCTCATGGTTCTGAACCTCTCAGAAATATCGCTATGTGGAAGTATAGGGCAAAGAGCCGGATTTGTGAAAGAGGGGCGTCCGAAGCGGGCTTCCGGCCCCACGTTGCGGCGCCGAAAACCGGGCCGCTTTCCGGGCCGAAAAAATATTTAAATAAAGTATTTTAATTCGATCACAGAGGGCTACAATAAATGCAGTAATATTTGCGGCGTTGAAACAAAAAAACGCCGGTGCCCTTACAGCCGAAAGGCAGGAGGAAACAGGGGACAAGGTTCAGGGGATCCCTTCCCGATACAACCAATTTCACGACAACAATAGCATATGCACGGAAAGACAGGCGCAGTTTGCGCTTGCGGGAATCTACTACTTCATGGAGAGAAAAATGGAGAAAAAAACAAATATCATTGCTCCCGACACACCGGACAGCGGGAGAAATGATTCCGTGACAAAAGTCACGGGAAACGGGCGCGCTTTGAAAAAGAGCGCTGCCGTAAAAGCCGGGCCGGTCGAGAACATGGAGGAATGCGTTCAGCCGGACTGGTGGCGGAAGATTTTCAATTCTCTGTATCTCAAAACAGATTCTGACGTTGTGAACGATCCGAGGATAACCCGGCGCGAGATAGACATGCTGCTGGAGATTCCGGGCGTATCGCAGGAAAGCCGCGTGCTGGATCTCTGCTGCGGCCAGGGAAGACACGTGCTGGAGATGGCACGCAGAGGGTTCAAGAACGTCGAGGGGCTCGACCGCTCCTCATACCTGATCCAGAAAGCGAAATCGAGCGCGAAGAAGGAGTATCTGAACGTCAAGTTCCGCGAGGGCGACGCGAGGAAACTCCCTTATGCGGGCGACACGTTCGACGTGGTGATGATGCTCGGCAACAGCTTCGGTTACTTCGAGTCGGCGGAAGACGACCTGCTGGTGCTCAAGGAAGTTTTCAGGGTGCTCAAGCCGTGGGGACGAATAATCATCGACATCGCGGACGGGGAGTTCCTGAGAAAAAGCTTCCAGCCCCGTTCATGGGAGTGGATAGACAAAAAGATGTTCGTGTGCAGGGAGCGCTCGCTGTCCGCGGACTCCATGCGGCTGATATCCCGCGAGGTGATCACGCATATCGAAAAGGGAGTGGTTCAGGACCAGTACTACGCCGAAAGGCTGTACTCACACGAGAGCATTCTGAATATCATGTCGCGCGCGGGTTTCACAGAGATAAGTTTCGCGGGCGAGGTCGTCACCGAGTCGGAGCGCAATCAGGATCTCGGGATGATGGAAAAGCGGATCATCACGACCGGGCAGGTCCGGAAGGAATGGACAACCGTGAAGCGCCGCACGCGCAAGGCGATCAAGGAAGTAGTGGTTATAATGGGGGACCCGTGCCTGACCGACTCGCTGAAGCCGAACTGCGTGTTCGACGACGACGATATCTATACGATCGACCAGATGAAGGATGCGCTCAGGTTGCTCGAAGGCTTCAACTTCACCTATATGAACAACCACGCCACGCTGATCCACGACCTGGTCTTCTGTAAAAACAAAATCGATTTCGTTTTCAACCTCTGCGACGAGGGGTTCCATAACGATCCGAGAAAAGAGGCGCATGTGCCCGCGATTCTTGAAATGCTGGACATTCCTTACACCGGCGGCGGGCCGCAGTGCCTTTCTTTCTGCTACGATAAATCGCTTGTCAGGGGTATCGCGAAGGAAATGGAAATAGAGGTTCCGGAAGCGTTCCTGATCAAGCCCGAAGACACGACATTCGACATTCCTTTCGGTTTTCCGGTTATAGTCAAACCGAATTTCGGCGATTCGAGTTTCGGAATAACGAAAGAATCCGTCTGTCATACCGGCGAGGAGCTTGTCGACGCGGTTTCGAGAATACGCCGGAAGTTCGGCTACAACAACATGATCCTGATCGAGGAATTTCTGACGGGCAAGGATATCACCGTCGGTTTAATAGGAAACCGCGATGATACGTATAATATATTCCCGATAACCGAAGAAGATTACTCGGCGCTGCCGGCGAACCTGCCGAGGCTGTGCGGATACGAGGCGAAATGGATGCCCGATTCGCCGTACTGGGGGATCAAAACGGTTGCGGCGGATTTGAACGAAGAGGTGCAGAAGCGGCTCGAAGAGGATTGCCTGAAGCTGTTCGAGCGGCTCGAATGCAGGGATTACGCGAGATTCGACTGGCGGCTCGATGCGCAAGGCGTGCCGAAACTGCTCGAAGCGAACCCGAATCCCGGCTGGTGCTGGGACGGTCATCTTGCGAAGATGGCGAAGTTTGCCGGGATGAATTATTCCGAGATGCTTGAGGCGATACTCGGCGCGGCGGAGCGCCGTTTCGGCTGCGGGTCCGGGCAATAATTTTATGAAGTCTCAGGGTCGGGGCGGATGCCCGGCCTTATCTCGTTTTCCGGGTTTCTTTATGAGAAATCCGGCTCAGCTCCGGCCTGTCGCACCCCCTTATGTTAACAGGCCGGGCAGGAACTCTTTGGGTGTGTTTTATAGATATCAGAAAATCCACGGTTCGGGTTTGCGGGCCGTGGATCTTTTTTTTATCCCGAATTATGCAGCAGGAAAAATACCGCGAGAAGCTCGGTTTTGTTGCCGCGAGTCTTTCGAAAAACCGTAAAATATGTCATCCTGATGAGTAAACCTGACGGAGCATGTGAGTATCGGCAGGACTTATCATCGTAATGCTTTTTTAAAAACGGCCTCGGGCAGGGAGCTGCGTTCAATGGATATCAACAGAACAATGACGGACATATTTGACTTCTTCGCGAGAAATATCGGAGACATGTGGAAGAAAGACAGCGCGCCGCCGCCGGATGTGTCGGGCATGGACCTGAGCCGGTCGATAACGGAGTCCGACATCGCAAGCCCGGAGGCGTTTTATGCGTGTCCCGGGGATGTCCCGGAGGTAAAGTTCACCGGCACGCAGCGGCTGCCGCTGCTGGATATCGTCAGGGGAAAATTCGAGTCGCCCGTCGAGCCGGTCCACGATTGCAACAGAAACGTCTACTTCCAGCACTACAGGCTGCGCAACGGCAAACCCGGCAGGCCGGTCGTGGTGATGATAAACGGGCTGTACGTGGACACGAATTTTTATTTCGACTGGTGGTGCTGGCGGTTCGCGGCATGGGGAATGGACAGCGTTCTGATCACGATGCCGTATGCGTTCGAGCGCGTGCCTGAGAATTCATACGGCGGCCAGATGACGATGCTGCCGGATACGATGTGGACGCTGATGGTACACCGGCAGGCGTTCATGGACCTGCACATGCTGGTCAACTGGCTGAAGTCGGAGGGGTTCGGGCCGGTCGGAACGTTCGGCGTATCTTACGGTGCGCTGATGTCGGGGATCTACATATGTCAGGCGGACAACGCGGATTTCACGATCATGGGGATGCCGCCGGTGGATTTCGTGGAGGTGCTGGGCGGCTGGGATTTCGCCGATAAACTGCGCGAGCGGGAATCGCGCGGCGAGGTCACGATGCTGACCGACCCGCGGGTGGCGAAGATATTCAACATGTGCGACATGACGCCGCGGGTTCCGCTCCGCAACATTTTTATCGGCGAGGGGCTGTTCGATCATCTTGTGACGCCCGCGTCGATCGAGAGAACCGCCGAAAAATGGGGCGGGCTGCCGTGGCTGAAGAAGTATCCGACCGGCCACATCAACACTTTCGTCTTCAACCTGCGGTTCATAGCCGATGCAAGGAAGTTCGTACACAGCGAAATCGTTTAGCCCGGATTTCTCTGTGAGAAATCCGGAAAACCGCGATAAGGCCAATCCTACT
>DAOSYA010000089.1:0-10554 GCA_035380865.1 bacterium | reverse complement strand
CGGGCAGGAGCATGCGCTGGTTGTGGTTGCGGACGCTGTGCGGCGCGCGCGCGCGGGGCTGCAGGACCCGAACCGCCCGATCGGTTCGTTTATCTTTCTCGGCCCGACGGGTGTGGGGAAAACCGAGCTTGCGCGGGCGCTTGCGGAGTTCCTGTTCGACGACGAGCGGGCGATGGTGCGGCTGGATATGTCCGAGTTCATGGAGAAGCATTCCGTGTCGCGGCTGATAGGCGCGCCTCCGGGGTATGTCGGCTATGACGAGGGCGGGTACCTGACCGAGGCGGTCCGGCGCAGGCCTTACGCGGTCGTGCTGTTCGACGAGATCGAGAAGGCGCACCCGGATGTTTTCAACGCGCTGCTCCAGATCCTGGATGACGGCAGGCTCACCGACGGGCAGGGCCGCACGGTGGATTTCAAGAATACCATCCTGATCATGACTTCAAACGTCGGCAGCAACTGGATCATGGACGAGAACGGCGATCCGGAGTCGATCCGCGACCGCGTGATGGATGCGCTGCGCGCGCAGTTCAGGCCGGAGTTCCTGAACCGTATCGACGAGATGGTGATCTTCAACAGGCTGAGCCGCGACGACCTGAAGGGGATTGTGGATATACAGCTCGATTACCTGAGGCAGCGGCTTGCCGGGCGCAAGATCGGCATCGAGGTTACCGACGCCGCGAAACGGCAGCTCGCGGACATGGGTTACGATCCCGTGTACGGCGCGAGGCCGCTCAAGCGTGTCATCCAGCGCGAGTTGCAGAACCCGATCGCGATGAAGGTGCTCGAAGGCGGGTTCGGCGAGGGCGATACTGTGCTTACGGATTACCGCGACGGCGCATTTGTGTTCGATCGGAAATAAGTCCCGGACCGGCAGGCACCGCCTGCTCTTTGTCCGTTTACGTTCTCACTTCGTGATCAGTTCAAACTCGAAAACACCTTGGTGTATCCTTTGTCGCTGTCATCGCTCGGCGGCCCAGGCCGCTCTTTGTCTTTTTACGGATTTTCTTCGTGACAGGCTGTTTTAGTGAAAACACCTTATCCCGGATTTCTCACAGAGAAATCCGGAAGATCGTGATAACATCTGTCCTGCTGTGCAGGGTGGCATGCACAAGCTTTGCTCTGTGCATGAATCAGCAAAAATCGGTTCGTGCGCGGGTTTTTGGATAGACTCTACATGCGTTCTCACGATTTTTAACCTGCGCTGGTGAGAAATGCGGGCTAAACCTAAAAGCCCGGCGGAGCCGGGCTTTCGTGTTCGGTTAAAAATAATTTTTAGTTGCCGCAAAGCGACTTTATTAATAATGGTTTTAAGAACCTATTGCAGTATTGCCTACCATGCTCGGGTTGAGGCCGTCGTAGATCGCGTCGAGCAGTTCGACGGTTATGAGCGGCTGTGCGTTGGCCTGGGAGTAGGTGATGTTTGTGGTCTGCTGTTTGATCTGGTTTTTGGTGAAAGCGGTTATTTCCTCTGCCATATTCGCGTCGAGTATTCTTGATCTCGAATCGGATGTCCATGTCGATTCCGCGTACAGGTCGTCTATCGTGTGTTCGAGCCTGTTCACCTGAGTACCGAGCTCGTTTCTGAGATCGTTCAGCTTATCGAGCTTGCTGGTGATGTCCTCGATTTTGTCGTAGGCATAGCCCTGGTACCAGTTCAGGGTTGCATCGCCCGGGGGGTCCGGCGGCGCATAGGGAGTGGCGAAGTTGTTGAATTCGCCGATCACAAGATCGTCGATGATGATGGCGATCCTGTTGGAAGCGTCGTTGTTGGCGCCGACCTGAGCGTCGAGGCCTGTTGCGAACCCGGGTCCGTTGGATGTGAAAATGTTTTTGTGGTTGTAATTGATTCTCGCCCACACACCATCGTTAACATTGCTTGCGAGACCATCGTACGGATTCAGGAGAGTGACGCTCATATAGATGTCGTCTTTCAGAACCTCGATTTCGCGCTGGAGGTTCATGCAATCGTGGAACTGGAGATCGGAAGCGTCGGCGCCCTCGTGATTGTTGATGGTTGCGATGTTTGCCAGCCTGAGAGAAAGATCGCGCATGCGCAGCAGCTTGTCGGAAATACCATCCATGAAATCGTCTGTTAACTGAAGAAGCTGAATGGTATCCTCGGCATTACTGATTGCCACATTGGTGCCTCTGATCTGAGCAGTCATTCCTGAGGAAATTGCGAGTCCGGAGGGGTCGTCAGCCGCTTTGTTAATCTGGTAGCCGCTTGAGAGTCTTTCGATTTTTTCGTTGTACTCAAGTTGGTTGAGTCTTGAATAGTTTCTTGTGTACATAGCGTACACATTTGTATTTACGGCTATCATCTCACTACCTCCCTGTAGTCGATGCCAATGGACAGAATCCCTTCTGTCCGCCCGCTCTTTCCGGTAAAAAAGAGCGAGGTTCGGATCATTTCCTGCATGATCCTGTTTAAAACATCGGAATTCGGGCTGAAAACTTTAGCGGATTCGAAATGTTTTTGGCGCATGCCGGCAATTTGAATGTCATGAAAAACACTTTATTTAAAAGGGAATTGTGTGTTGTTGTCTGTTTTGAAGCCCGTTGTTGAGTGGTTAACCTGCATTTCTTTGTGAGAAATCCGGGTTAAGTCGAGGAGTGTTGCCTGTCTGTTATAATCTTTATAATTTCGTCGGCGCGGATCGACCAGCTGTTTTTTTCGGCTTCGGCACGCCGGGCGGCGATGGTTTCGGGTTCATCGGCGTGGATCGCCGATCTGACAGCGGCGTCGAACTCTTCCGCGGCAGTGGCAAACGAAATAAAATCCGCAAGGGGCGCCAGCCCGTCCAGAGGAACCGAAATAATCGGTTTTCCGGCGGCGAGGAATTCATAGGCCTTTATCGGATCGAGACTGTGCGTGAACGGTGTCAGCGCATGCGGGATGAAACAGGCGGCGAAATGGGCGACAAAGCCCGGAAGCGCGTCGTAAGGCTGTCCTGTTATCAGGTACACGTTCGGCAGGGCTTCCAGTTTCGAGACAGTTTCCGCCGGCAGATGGTTCGGCCCTACGAAAACAAGTGAATAGTCGCCGCCCGCGAGTTTCGATATGGACATGACAAGCTCGGCGTCTATCCGGTCCGCGTGCAGTGTTCCGGTGTATCCTATACGGGGTTCGGGGATGTTTTCGAGCTGATCGGGAACAGGCGGATTTTCAATATTGTACATAGCGGGATCGACGCCGTTGGGCATATAAATGACATCGGCGCGTGATTTTTCACGGTCGGCTTTCAGGTTCGGCGAGACCGTGAACACGATGTCCGCTTTTTTAAGGAGCGCGGAAGCCTGTTTCCGGATCTTTTTTCTCTGGGCCGGGGGGATGTCTGCGTGCTGCCAGTCGTCGGTGATGTCATAGACGGCGCAGCGGTGTTTAATAAAGCGCGGCACGCACACGCCGTATTCCGGCGTTATCCATAAAACGGGGTTATCGAACCCGAGTTTTCTTGCAGCATCTCGGATATGCATCCTGTAGAGCATGGAATTCAGCCCGCCAAGGCCGGGAACGCTGTTCGGGAAAGGATCGGCCGGGGTGAGCACGAAGATGTTTTCGGCGACTTTCCTCGGCGGCCCCAGAATATTGGATTTACTTTCTTCGGTCAGGTTCGGAATATTCGGCATTCCGGCGATCAGCCTCGGGACCGATACCGGCGGCTCAACGAACAGTATCCTGTGGTCGCGCGCCCATTCTTTCGCGAGAAAGTGCCGCCTTCGCCTCACATCGCTCCACACGTCCCTCGATATGATAATTATTTCGCCTGCTTTTTTCATAAGCCCTGCATCACCGGTTTTATGTAACATTGAGCATATATCATACGCGCCCGGTTACGCAATATTGTTATCGAAGGCAATCAATATCGCGCCGTGTTTCGGCGATTATCCTTTTAAAATCGATCCCGTATCGCCTGTCGTTTGCGTGAACCGAGAAAATCATGTGAATTGCATAGTCGTGATTTTCCTGGAACCGCTCGATCCGGGCGATTGATTCGAGGCGGGTGTCGCGCGGAACCGAGCCGGGTTTGCCGTCGTGAACCGAGCGGATGGTCCCGAGTTCCCAGTCGCCGGTGAACGCCGCGCCTTTGAAGATCACGAACGTGTCTGTGCTGCTGTGTTTCGGAGCGTGAACAAGGAAAATCGGCTCGCCGCCTATGTGGATTAAATCGGCGGATTCAAAATAATTCACTCTGCGGGCATCGACCGGAAGCGCATCGACGGCGTGCCTGAACCCGGACTGGAGCGTCATTATCGACTCGGGAAACCGGGCCAGGAAATCCGCAGTGGTAGCGGGATTAATGTGGTCCGGGTGGCAGTGTGAGCAAAGCAGGCGCGTGATTTTGCAGCGCAGGGAGCCGCAGGCATTCGCGGCGGCATCGGCGGGCGAGACGGCGCAGTTGTTTTTCCCCGGCAGTTCCAGGATCGCGGCTTCGCCGTTCTGGACCAGCAGCCAGCAGCCGCTGTCGGGCGCGTAGTTTCCGAGCAAATATATTCCATCAGCCCATTTTTCCATAATCAGCCACTTTTTGAAAATACATTATGCCGGTTGTCCGCCGCTTCATGACGATATTGTTGATATCAACTAATTTGCTCTTTTAATTATACAGGATTGTGGGTATAATATCTCCTTATCAAGCCAGTAATAACAGAATAACGAAGAGGTGCCGGGCTTATGAGGAAATTCTTCACGTGTATTGTGGCAGTCACAGTAGTGCTTATATATTCATCGATTACAATGGCTCAGGATTCAGTAAATTCGGAAAAATTCTCCCTTTACTATGTTTCCAGGAACCAGACATGTTCGCAGGAAAGGTTTCTTGTCGAGAATGAGCCGCCGCTTGTCAAGCATGTGGATCTTATGCCTGTCAGCCCCGGGCCGGATGATGATATCAGGGTGGCTGTAAAGGTCGAGAACAATCCTTTGTTCACGAGAAGCAGGCCTTTGATAGTTCAGCTCCATTATTCAATAGATGGGGGTCGGAACTGGACTGTCATCGAAATGGACGATCTGAGAGACGATATGACGATGTGGGAAGGTGTTATCCCGGCGCTGGGTGAGGCGGGAGAGATAGATTATTTTTTCACGTCCGAGGATGATTCGGGGAACCTGTTGATTGAAGTGCCGGCGCTGGAAATGGAGTGGGGTTCAGCGGATGGAATGGCGATGACGGGTTACCTGGAGGACGAAGACGACGATTTCAGGATGGTAAAAGACGATCTGGACATCCTGCAGGCGCGGGTTGGATACGACGGCGAGAGCCTGTATTTCGGAATGAAGGTGCAGGGCCGTATCTCTTCAGGAACAGTTACGCCGTTTGAAATTTCCATATACAGCGTGGGGATATATTATCCGGATGAGATCAACGACGGAAGCTTCAGGTCGGACCTGGTGCTCGAACATTCGCAGCACGCGCAGTTCGTGATGTTCCCGGTGGTGGGTTTGCTGGATGTCGAGAGGAAGCTTTCCGAAGTGCTCGCGGCGGATGCACGCTATTACACGGACGACGACTGGTTGTACCTGAGATTCAATACGAAGGTGCTGGATAATAAGGATTTCGATTACCTGAGGATCATCATGGGAACTGCAACGGCGGTTGATTACACGCCGCTTGTGGCAAAGCCGATAGACACGACTTCGTTCATAAATCTTGTGAAAAGCGACAGGAAAATAATTATCAACTGATTGCGGGGCGGGTTGAGGAACAGCGCCATTGATCAGGAACCTTTTGAATAAGTAATACACAGAAAACAACGAGCTGTTTAATTTCTGTTTCTTTCCTGTATGTTGGACATTATTACTGTTTCCGCCGGAGCCGGCGCGGTATACGTGTTGAAATTGACCGGCAGGTGCAAAAAACCATGGGCGTGAGCCTGCCGGCATCCTTTTTACAGAAACAATGTCAATTGTGTAAAGCTTGCTGAAATCAGGAGGGGAATCGGGACAAAAAAAAGGCCACCTTTTCTGGTGGCTCTTTTTAGGAGGAGTTGCTGTGGCTAACAGCAACCATGTCAATCAATATAGTTATCGGCTGATATCCGGGAGGACTTTAGCGATTTTTTAAAAAAAACGGCTTTTTTTTCAGGGCTCTTTTTAAAAGTGGTCAACTTGAATTTTATATTGATATAATATAGAATGTTCTCTGTCCAGATAACAGATGTGAGAGATATCCATTCAATGGTGAGTAAAACTGAAGGTAAAATTTTAAGACAACAATCGGGAAAAGCAAAAAACATATTTGCAACAGTGATGGCTTCGTTGCTGGTGGGAGCATTCCTCGCGATGCTTGTTTACGCTTTGTTTTTTCACAGGCAAAGCCCGTTCAATATGATATTCAGAAACAAGAGTTTCGATTATTCCGTAAAGGCGGATCTTGCGGACACATATTATTTTGCCGAACAGTTCGAAGAAGCGCGCCCGATACTCGAAGAGCTGATAGAGATGAAACCGGATCTGGCGAGGCCGAGGGCGCAGCTTGGCGTTACTTTTGCCAAATTGGGATATCCCGACAAAGCGATCGAGTCGCTTGAGAAAGCGGTCGAGCTTGATCCGGAGTATCACGAGGCGTATGCGAACCTCGCGGCGATATACCAGGCCAAAGCCAGTGGCATGAGGGATATGATGGATTTTGTGAAGGCGAGAGAGTTGCTGCTTATCGCCGAAAGGCAAATCGAAAAGGCGCTGGAATTGAGGTCTGAGAACAGTAATTATCTGGAAATGCAGAAGAATATAATCAGTGATCAGGGTAAATTACCGGATTAGTAATTATCTGGAAATATTAATAATGACTTGAAAAGTATAAAAGTGAAATGATAAAATTCCGAATCCTGCAAGTGAGTTGGATTGGGAATATATAACTGCGGCAAATGCTGGAGGATGTTAAATGGATACAGCGTCTTTAATAGGTGTAATTTTTGGATGCTTTTGTATTTTTATGGGAAGTTTCAATGCGATGAACTATGAGCTGGGGGGCTGGCTGAAGCAGTTCGTCAATCTTCCATCAATATTCATCACGCTTGGTGGAACTATATCGGCAACGCTGATTCATTACCCGATGCCACAGGTTATGTCGATATTCCCGATTCTCAAGAACGTGTTTTCCACATCAACGGAAACCCCGAACGAGGCGATCGAGACGCTTGTAAGCCTTGCGGAAAAAGCGAGACGCGAGGGTCTTCTGTCGCTCGAATCCGATGTGGACATGCAGGAGAATGAATTCCTTAAAAAAGGTATTCAGCTTGTTATCGACGGCACGGACCCGGAGCTTGTTCGCGAGATCATGGAAATCGAGCTTGAATATCTCGAAGAAAGACACAAAGTCGGCGTAGGGCTGTTCGAGGCGATGGGATTCTATTCACCGGCATTCGGACTCGTCGGAACGCTTATCGGACTTATCGCTATGCTCGAATCACTCGGTGAAGATGTTGGAAACCTCGGGCCGAAAATGGCTATCGCACTTGTCACGACACTTTATGGTGCTGTTTTCGCAAACCTGCTCGCGCTCCCGATTGCCGGAAAGCTCAAGGTGAGAAGCGGAGAGGAAATCACTCTCAAGCAGGTTATGATTCAGGGTATTATCTGTATACAGGAAGGTAACAATCCCCGAATAGTTCGCCAGAAACTGATGAGCTTCCTCGCGCCCAAGGTGCGCAGAGAGATGGAAGCGGCCGGAGAAGGCGGAGAAAGAAGGGCTGCATAAATTATGGCAAGCGTACGTACCGGCAGAAAACCAGAAGAGCCACCCCGTGGTGCTGCCTCATACATGACAACATACGGAGATATGACGACGCTTCTGCTTATCTTCTTCGTTTTCATGTTCAATGTTACAACGGGTGTGAGCGAAGCAAGAGTAAATGCGGCAATATCCTCGTTCAAGCAGGCAATGGGCGTTTTCCCGAGTTCGATCTCGGTGTTGAGGCCGGACGAGGTCATGCTTGTCCCGAAAGAAAAGGGAACCAAGAATTACTGGGGACCCGAGAAGCAGCTTGAGGAACTCGAAAAGAGACTGCGCAAGGAAATCAAGAAAATGCAGAACCTCGGGCCGGGCTACCTCAATACGATGAGAGGCCAGAAGGAACTCAAGGTCACTATCGGAAGCCAGGCGATGTTCGAATCGGGGAAGGCCGATATTATCGGCGAGTTCCAGAAATCGCTGGACAGGATCGCGATATTTATCAAGGAAAATCATTTGAAGGTTATTGTGGAAGGCCACACGGACGACAGGCCGATCAGTACACTGCAGTATCCTTCGAACTGGGAGCTTTCCGTGAGCCGCGCTTCGCGTATTATCCGCTATTTCAACACCCAGCACGGGATTCCCAATAATATGCTTGCTGCCAGCGGATACGCGGACACTAGACCTGTCGCAACGAACGAAACCAACGAGGGAAGACAGAAGAACAGGCGTATCGAGATTATTCTGACGCCTACCGCTCTGACGCCGAAAGGCGCGCCGGAAAGCGCAGTGACGATTTTCGGCGACGGCGAGTTCTGATAAATCATTTGCAGATTCCAAAACGAAACGACAAAGCGGGCTTCTGAAGCCCGCTTTTTTATTTTGCTTTCAGTTCCGGTTATGGGAATTATAGTGATTCTCATAATAAAAACAGATTCACAGCTCGATCAGAAATCACAAATACAAAGATAGTGTGCCATGCACAAAGCTATTTCCTTTGTGCATGTATTCAAGTTTATTTTTGAGAATCACTATATGATAGCGATGGGTTGCCCGCTGAAGTGGAGATGCTTTCTCTGGATTCCGGCTGACAACATGCCGGAATGACGGCGGCTACCAGCCGCTCTTTGCCCTTTTACACTCTCGCTTTGTTAACCTGCATTTCTCACCAGTGCAGGTTAAAAGCGTGGAGACGGATTATCCTGAGGAGATTGTCTTCCGGCGAGGCGAGGTCTCCCGGCCCCCAATCCTTCATTTTTCGAAGGCGCGGCGAGTGAGTGGCGAAGAAGCATACTGTGAGGTATGTAACTCATGCACAAGCTTTGCTATGTGCATGAATCAGCAAAATCGGGATCGGTCACAGCCGCAACAGTATGCTCCCTCACCACTCACTTGCTGTTCCTTGTATTATCAGCCTTATCACGATTTTTAACCTGCGCTGGTGAGAAATGCAGGTTGCATTTCGACAATAATAATGAGAACTTAATTATGGATAATTATATCACATCGGGCGCACACGCGGAAGCGGAGTCGCTGAAAAGTTAATATTCAGCAGCGGCGTCGGTGCGGGGAAAGTGGCTTACCAGACACATTCGCCTTTCTGGTCGAGCCTGAGCACCCAGAGGTCGCGGCTACCAGCGCCTGCGGACATGGTCTGGCCTGCGACGATATAGCCGCCGTCGTTTGTGATTTCTATGGAAAGCGGAGAATCGTTCTGCTTGCCGCCGAACGCTTTCGCCCATACCTTCTCGCCGTTCGGGTTCAGCTTGAGCACGAGAATATCCATCGCGCCCGGACCCCAGAATTCCGATTGCTCGGCGATGATGAATCCGCCGTCCTGTGTCTGCCGGACTCCCATTATTACCCCGGCATAGCTTTTCTGCCATTCCGCTTTTCCCATGGAATCCACAAGCGTGATTTTGCCGCCCGCGACAACGTATTTCCCGCCGGGGATTTCTATTACAGTGTTTGCTGAATCGTTTTTGTCCCCGTAAGTTCCTCTCCACAGTTCGGCGAGATTTTCGTCGAGCTTTATCAGGAGGTCGTTGAAGGTGCCGTCATCGTTGTTTATCCTGCCGGCGGAAACGATAAAACCGCCGTCGGATGTGGCGACGATTTTGCTCGCGATCTCCAGCTCGTTTCTCTCGAGAATGGATTCGCGGATCAGTTCTCCGTCATCGTCGATTATGAGCACCCAGATATCGCCCTTGATTTTTCCTTCGCCGTTGGCGTAGCCCGCGACCACGTAGTTGCCGTCGCCGGTTTTGTCGATCGAAAACGCGGCCTCATCTGCCTGCGCGCCGAAGTCCTCGCTCCACACCTGGCCGCCCGCGAGATCGAGCTTCATGATCCGCATATCCATGTTCCCGGTTTCCGCGTGCTGAGAGTATCCGCACACTATGAACCCGCCGGGTGTTTCGATGATATCGGTGGCGGACTCGATTCTGCCTTCCTGCGAGAAAGTTTTTTCCCACTGGATATTTTTGTCGGCGTCGAGTTTCAGAACCCACATTTTGCCCGAGATGTTGCCCATGGCTTTTGCGCCCGCAATGATGAATCCGCCGTCGGACGTCTGCTTCGCCGCTTTTGCCCAGTCGTCGATCTCCGTGCCCAGCAGCAGCCCGCATTCTTCGGGCGATTTTCCGTCGTTGTTACTGCTGCATCCCCCCATTGTTATTATCAATACCGCGAAAAAAAGTAATATCAGTGATTTTTTCATGCCGGTCTCCCTATCTGGGTTTCATATTTATTATACATTAACCCGGATTTCTCACAGAGAAATCCGGAAAATCGTGATAATGCCTGTCCTGCTGCGCCGGGTGACATGCACAAGCTTTGCTCTGTGCATGAATTATGCTTCCTCGCCATTGCACTCGCC
>DAOSYA010000088.1:0-10697 GCA_035380865.1 bacterium | reverse complement strand
CCGACCATCAGCGACACCCGGCTGCCGTACATGATTCGCGTCAGGATGTCGCGCCCGAGATGATCCGTGCCGAGCGCGTATCGCCTGCACGCCTCTCCGTTCACGCCTTCGCTGCAACGGCGGTAGCTGCGACAATATATCTCGTCGCCGCCGCCGTTCCCTCCGCAGTTCATATCTTCCCAGAATGAAGGCGGCCTGTTGCCGTCCGTGAGATGAATCTCCTCGAACCCGTAAGGAGCAATATAAGGAGTTAACAGGGCAATAGTCGTAATAAAAAGTATGACCAACGCTCCGAACACAGCCATTTTATTCTTGATCAGCCGCCTGAAAGCGTCACGCCAGAGACTTGTCCCCCTGAGCGGTTCAAGTTTCTCATTCTTCGCAGTGTTGTTGTTTTCAGTTTCTTTCAACCGGCGGCAACCTTTTATTCGTAAGTTATCCTCGGGTCGAGATAAGCATAAAGAACATCGACGACAAGGTTGAAAAATATCAGGAACGAGCTATAAAGAATAACCGTCCCCATTGTAAGCGTGTAATCCCTGTTGAGCGCGGAGTGAACAAACTCGCGTCCTATGCCGGGAATTCCTGAAATAGTTTCGATGACGAGAGAGCCGGTTAGAATCGCGGCGCACGCCGGCCCGAGATAAGACACCACCGGCAGCAGCCCGGCCTTGAGGCAATGGCGGATGATAACGATTCTCTCGTAGAGCCCTTTCGCGCGTGCGGTGCGCACGAAATCCTGCCTGATAACTTCGAGCATGCCGGCGCGGGAAAGACGCGCGATATACGCCGAATATATCAGGCCCAGCGCTATCACCGGGCAGATCATCTGCTTCGGGCTGCCCCAGCCGCTGACCGACACGAGATTCAGCTTGACCGCAAAAACGTAAATCAGCACGGACAGCACGACGTAATTCGGCACCGAAACGCCTATCATCGAAAACGACATCGTGGCATAATCCAGCGCCGAGTTCTGGCGGAGCGCCGCGATGCAGCCCGCCGGGATGCCGATCAGAAGCGCGAAAATCAGCGCGAGCCCGCCGAGTTGAATCGTCACAGGCAGACTCTGTGCAATTATCTCGTTAACAGTCCTGTCCTTGTACTTGAATGACGGGCCAAGATCGCCATGCGCGAGATCGCCCATGTATCGAAGGTATTGCTTTGTTACCGGCTCGTTTAAATGATACCGTTCTTCGATCACTTTCTGGACCTCGGGCGGCAGCGCCCGCTCACGGTCGAACGGCCCACCCGGAGCCTCTTTCATAAGAAAAAAACTCAGCGTAACGATGACCAGCAGAACCGGTATCGCGCCAAGTAATCTAAGTACAATAAATCTAAACATGTTAATTGTTTATATTGATCATTTCTCCAGCCAGACATATTTCAACGGGTGCAGGTCGCGCAGATTGAACGACATGCCTTTAACATACGTTTTAACAAGATTCGTGTTTACATAAAAATAAATCGGCATAATCGGCATTTCATCGTTTATCAGGAGATCTTCAGCCTCCTTCATAATTTCCATGCGTTTCACCGGGTCAAGCTCGCTCGCCGCCGACTCGATCAGGCCGTCATACTTCGCACTGCTCCAGCCGGTCTGGTTGTTTCCGCCGTCGGTTACCCACATATCGAGAAAAGTATTCGGATCAGTGTAATCCGCGATCCACGCCGCGCGCGCGATATCGTAATCCAGCGCCTGGAGATTCTTGAGGTAAACTTTCCATTCGACATTGTGAAGCTGCACCCTGATGCCGAGCTCGTCCATCCACATCTGCTGTATCGTTTCCGCTATTTTTTTATGGCCTTCGGACGTGTTGTAAATAATCTGAAGTTCCGGGAATTTTTTCCCGTCCGGCCCGTAGCCCGCTTCCGCGAGCAACTGCCTCGCCTTCTCCGGATTGTACTCCGGCCCCGGCGGAGGATTGTAACCCGGGATTCCGGGCGGCACGAAAGTCGTCGCCGGTGTCTGCCCCGCTTTTGTCACGTAATCGACTATCGTCTGTTTGTCGACGGCAAGGTTCAAAGCCATCCTTACCCGCTTGTCGTCGAGCGGTTTCTTCTTCACATTGAAACGGTAATAGTAAGTTGTCATCATCGGCGTGATGTGCGCCTCGGGCTTGTTTTTCATCTTGTCGATGTGCGTAATCGGAATTGTGTTCATCCAATCGGATTCACCGGCTTCGAGCATCTGGAGAGAAGTTATATTATCCTCTATCGTATAAGCGATTATCTTGTCGAGCTTCACCGCGCCCGAATCATAATAGTTCGGGTTCTTCACCATAGTTATGTGGGCTTTCGGCACCCACTCCGTCAGCATGAAAGGCCCGTTGCAAATAATATTCTCCGGCCTGGTCCATTTTACGCCGTGTTCCTCGACCGCCTTCCGGTTGACTGGCAGCAGGGTATGGAAAGCGACGAGATCAAGCCAGAACGCCGTCGGGTTCTCAAGCGTCACCCTGAAAGTGTAATCGTCAATCACCTCAAGCCCGACCTCGTTGAAATCCGTGATCTTGCGCTCGTAATATTTTTTCGCGTTCCTGACATAAAAAAGCTGGTAGACATATTCGGAAACCGTTTCGGGTTCGAGAACCCGCTTCCAGGAATAATAGAAATCGTTTGCCGTGACCGGGTCGCCGTTGCTCCACTTCGCATCATCGCGAAGATAAAAAGTGTACACGAGGCCGTCATCGCTGATATCCCACTTCTTTGCGACGGCGGGTATCGGTTCGAGCGTATTCGGATCATTGACAACAAGCCCCTCGAATAGCTGCATCGCAGCAGTAAACTCCGGGCTTCCCGTCATCAGCGCTGGATCGAGGGTTTCCGGCTCTGTAGCGAGATTGAACCTGAACAACTGCTCGCCGCTCCCCTCCGATTTACCGGCATCACCATTGCAACCGGCGAAAATCATCGAAACGCTTATTAAAAATATAAATGAAAAAACCACACGAACCGATTTCAACATTCTTCCCTTCGACATAAACAGCCTCCAGCGTTTATATTCAGTTTGTAACCTGCTCAATTATTATATAATCCATTAATCTCACCATAAGTTAACAATCAGAGAAGATTAATCATGAAATTATTCTTCAATTTCACTTTCTTCTTCAAATCCTTCGTCATATTCTTCGTCCTCGCCCGGGCACGTATTGTAATAATGATCAGTCACAACAGCGCTCACCGAATAAGAAACATCGCCCGGATACGGTTTGATGTTCATCAGGTCGGAGCCTGCCGCTCTTACGTTTATCGTTGCAAACGTAAAGGTATTTCTTTCAGACTCGCCGAGCAGCGCTCTTTCAATCGTCAGATCGAGAAAATTATCATGAACATCATATTCGAACCCGTTTTTATCGAAAATCTCCGCCGAGAAACCCTGCTTCTCGAAAGTCTGGTGCGGATAATCCTCTTCGTTCAGCCCGAGTTTTTCCCAGTCCGATTCACCCGCATGAACGAGCGCGACGCCGGGGATCTTGATCCCCTCGATGGGTGGAATCGCCTCGGCAATCGGCGCATAGTACCATGCCCAGATCGACTTCGCCATTTTCATGGCCTTGTCCCTTCCCATCGAACCCTTGCCGCCGGGTTTCATCATGAACATGTCGTCGTCCAGCATGAGCGAGCGGTTGATGATTATAAAAGCGTAAAAATTGGCATCCACCGGCGATAGCGAGCCTTTCATCATCGGAGATTCGTATTCCGTCCTGAAATAAAGATTATCATCATCGAAGCCGAAACTCATTCCAAGCACATCCAGATACGACGGGATTTCCTTGTCCGGCGCATCTTCGTGGTCATAAATCCGCGGCAGAAAATCGAACGGTGAATCATCGGATTCGGGGTTCCAGCCCGGAAGCGCCATTTCCGGCGGCACCTCCATGGCGATATTGCCCGCCGAGTCCTTCGCAACAATATAATAAACCGCCTCCGCGCACTCTCCCGGCGCCTCGATTCCGGCAGTCCACAATCTCTCGTTTTCGGCATCCTGATCCATATCGATCTCTTCCCATGTCTCGCCGAAATCGTATGTATAATGCAGAATCACTTCCTCGACATACTCGTAATCCTCCTCGCCGAAATGAATCCTGCCCACGCGCGCTTTTACAAGCACCTCGTCGTCGAGCCCCGGCTCAGCCGGAAAATTCCTCACGGAATTTATAATCGGCGGCAAGTGTTTTAAATACTTCGAGAAATCGTTGAAGTTGAAATCGAAATCCTGCGCATTCGCCGGAACAGAAAGCAACAGCATGAAAACCGCTGCGATCGCACTACCTTTAAATATTCTCATTTAACCCCTTTGAAACCTTATGTCAGATTATTATTTCCTCGCTCGGTTCATGCTGCAAAGCGCAACACAGGTTCACCCCGTAGGAATCCACCTTCGAGAGTTCGCGTCTCACGACTTCCATGGCGAGTTCGGGAGAATTGCAGTCTTCGCTCAGATGCGCCAGCATGACATGCCTTGTTTTTCCCCGCCCCCGCGAAACGACTTTTTTAACCAGTTCACCCGTCTGGTCGTTGGAAAGATGGCCCCGCGCCGATGTAACCCAATCCACAAGAAAACGCGGCCTCTCCGACCGCCGTTCCGTTTCGACATCATGATTGCACTCGATCACAAGCACATCCGCGCCGACCATCTCCTCCTCGGCCTTTTCAGGCACCATCCCGAGATCGGTGGCATACGCAACCGATATCTCGCGCGGGCCCTCGAAAAGACTGATACGGAACCCGACGGGATTCCCCACAATGTCGCGGTTCCAGCCGCCGCTGCCGTGCGGGACGTTGAACGGCCTGACCTGAAGCTCCCTGAAACTGAACGGCTCCGTATGGAAACGCCTCACAAGCCCCGCCCTGTCGAGCTCGATGAATTTCTTCGACCTTCTGATCAAATCCTCGTTCGAGCCCTCGTGAATATACAGCGGTATTTCATACTTTCTGCAAATAGGATAGGTCACACCCGCATCGACGTGGTCGCCGTGCATGTGCGTGGCGAAAATCCCGTTGATATCTTTCAGCCGAACCCCGAGGCCGGACAACCTGTCGGCGATATATCCCTGTCCCAGCCTCGCCGCGTCGATAAGTATCTTCGTTTCCTTCGATTCGATAAGCGTGCAGTTTCCGCCGCTCCCGCTTCCAAGATTACATACTCTTAAACTCACTTATAACCGCCTTTTATCTGTAGCCGTATTTTTCCTGGTGCAGCCTGTAATAATTCGATACCGTTTCGAACGCCGCCTTCTTCTTACGATCGTGTGAAAGAAGTCCCTTCAGATTCATTTCGGGCACCGGATGCGGCTTTCCCGTTGTCTGCACCCATTCCATTCTGAAATCCGCGAACACCCACGGCATTGTCCCGACTATATAGTCCTGCCGAAATATCGCCCTGAAATGCTCACTGTACAAATCGGCCTGATATTCCTCCGAATACGAATGGTCATCGTTCGGCTCGGGCAGGTCCAGCTTATCGACATGCCTGCCCTGAAGCGTGCCTGCCCCGAATTCTGAAATTATAACCGGCTTGCTTCCGAAAATCTTCTTCGATGACTTCAGATATTTTTTCAGACCGCGGGAATCTCCGTAATACCAGCCGAAATACTCGTTGAGCGAAACGATATCAACAATGTCCGAAGCATAATCCGACTGGACCGTGAAACCCACAACCGCAACCTCTATGGTCGTAAACCTTCCCGGGTCCCACTCCTTCGACGCCGCGTTCAGCGACTCGACGTAATTCTTCGCCTCGTTCGCGTAAATTATCAGCTCGTTCGACAGAGACCATCCTATGATCGCGGGATGGTTCCTATCCCTCTCGATCATCTCCACGAGCTGGTTCATGATCAGCTCCAGCACCTCGGGCCGCCCCATGTCGATGCCCCCGAGCTGATACGACGGCACTTCTTCCACTATCGTCAGGCCCGCCCTTTCGAGCATCCTTATGAACCTCGTATCGTTCGGGTAATGCCCCGGCCTGATGTGATTGCAATTGAGTTCCTTGAGCAGTTCGAGATCCTGCGCCAGCCGTTCGTCCGTCTGGTACAGCCCCGTCTCCGGATCGTCCTCGTGCCGATTTATCCCGTACAGGTAATGTTTCCTCCCGTTAAGGAATATCTCGTTACCCCTGATCTCGAATTTCCTGAAACCGAACTCATAAGCGACCCGGTCCGAACCGCCTTTGTAATCCAGTTCGACATCGAGTTTGTATATATTCTCCGGGGATACCGTGTCCCAGAGCGCGACGCTTTCCATTTCTTCCTGAAACGCAAACTGCTTAACCTGTTTTGCCGCGATTGAAATTCCGGATTTTCTGAAAGACGCCACCCGCGTCCCGTCCGGCGCGGACGCGACAACGGTGATGCCCGCGCCCTTTATATCTTCATCGGACGAGTTGTAAATCCCGACAACCCCTTTCAAAATTCCGCCTTTGAGGTCATCCGTTGTTTCGGGCCTGATATCCGCCCTGAAAACCGTCAACGGGATATCCGAAACCTCGATGTATACCGATCTGTGGATACCGCCATAGGGCCACCAGCCATGCTTCTGAGACTTGTGCCGCGTGTCTATCGGCATCGTGCCGTAGGTCAGCCTGTTGTTGACCCTCACCACTATCAGGTTCGCGCCTTCCTTCAAATCGCCGGATACATCAAACGTGAACGGGGTGTAACCCGAACGCCCGACCCCGATCTCCCTGCCGTTCAGCCAGACCGTCGTGTTGAGGAAAGAGCCCTGGAAAACCAGCCTCATAAACCCGCCTTCCGCAAGCTCTCCGGCATCGAAAGTCCGGGCATACCACGCATCACCTTTATAGTTGTAAAATTCCCTGCCGAACGCCGTGTCCCACGAGCCGGGCACCCTGATGTCGCGCCAGCCGTCCCCTTCCGCGCCGGTTTCGAACCATCTGTCCACCTCGCCCTTGCCGCCGGGGTCAATCCTGAACTTCCATTCACCGTCGAGACTGATTATTCTCCTGCCGGTTTCCATGTAATCCGTCGGGTACGGCACTTCGTTCTGCATATAATATTTCTCTTCATTGACTTCACTCATATTGTCGGGAGTCACGGAACAGCCGTTAATCACTGCAACAGTAAAAAACGATACCAGTAACAAAGAAAAAAGTTTTTTCGACATTCGATTAACTCCTCCGGTTTATCCGTAATGAGTTATTCCGGGTGCGGTCCGGCCGTTTTCCCGCATCTGCATCACATCATCGAGATAAGGCCAGCGCTCACGCTGCTTTCCTATTTCATCCATACACAGCTCGATTTGAATAACCGAGACATCGCTTTCAGTCTCAGCAAGCACATTCCCATCCGGCCCGGCAATCAGGGAACCGCCCATTACCTCGCGCCCATCCCTGTAACGGGTATTTGTGTTATTCACATAAGCGACGAAAACGGTGTTTTCTCCCGCGCGCGTTCTCACGAGAGAATGCCAGGTGTCTCTTCTGTTCTCAGGGATGTTAGCGGGATTGAATACCAGCTCGGCTCCCGAAAGAGCAAGCTCGCGCGTCATCTCCGGATAATAAAGATCAACACAAATCTGCACGCCGCACCTTACCCCACGGCAATCAAAAGTCACAAGCCCGCTCCCGAAGTCGCAAAACCGCCTCTCACCAACCGCGCCGGAAGGCATGTTTTTCTGCTGCTCGCAAATCAGCCCGCCGTCCGGGCCGATCACATGGCACACATCCAGAATCCGACCGCCTCTGCTTACGAAAAGACCGCCCGAAAGAATATACGCCCCTTTTCCCGCGCCGAGCCCGCCAAGAAACGAAACGATCTCCTCGTTCTGCGATTCATCCAGCACCACGGCGCCGTACCAGACTTCCGGGAAACACACAATATCCGCGCCCTCTATCCCGCTCACAAGCTCACTCGCAAGTTCGAGATTAAGATTCTGCTCTGTGAGCCGTCTGTGAAACTGGATTAGCGCAATGTTAAGGGTTCTGTTATTTTCTGCCGTCATGCTCTTCCGATTATAGATAACAACTTTTCACATCACAACACAATTCTGTCACATATTTCAGATATGATAAACCTTGTAACAAAGAAATGCCGGCCGGTTCCGACCTGTTTAACAATACCGGCCCGGCTGATATAATGTTGTTCGAAAGGAATCTGAAATGGAAAATATGATATATGTGCTTTTTCTGTTGATAGGTTTGTTAGTTGGAGCCGGTTCGGCATGGATGATCAAGAACTCCCGGGCTGCTGCGCTTAAAGAAATGCTGGAATCCACCGGGGAGATCGAAACCGAACTGAACAGTATCCGCGAGAAACTTCAGGTTGAAACAGAGAGGCGCGCGCGCGCCGAGCAGCTTTCCGAGCGGGTCCCGGAACTATCGGCTGAAATCGAAGGCAGAAACATACAAATCGCGAAGTTCCAGAACGAGATCGGAGAGCTCAGGGTAAAAATTTCCGAATTCGAAACGAGACTCCAGGAAGAACGCAAAGCCGCAAATGAAAAAATCGCGATCCTTGATGAAGCGCGCGAAAAGCTTTCCGATGCTTTCAAAGCACTTTCTTCGGAAGCGCTCAAGAGCAATAACCAGTCATTTCTCGAACTCGCGAAAAGCACTCTCGAAAAATTTCAGGAAACAGCTCGCGGCGATCTCGAAAAACGGCAGCTTTCCATCAGCGACCTGATAAAGCCCGTCAGGGAATCGCTGGAAAAATTCGACACCCGCATGAACGATATCGAAAAAAACCGGGTCGGCGCTTACGAGTCGCTCACGCAGCAGGTCAAAAGCCTGATGGAAACACAGGGCGAACTCAGAAACGAAACAGGGAACCTGGTCAGGGCGCTGCGAACCCCGTCGGTCCGCGGCAGATGGGGAGAAATCCAGTTGAAGCGCGTCGTGGAACTCGCCGGGATGCTCGACCACTGCGATTTTTATGAACAGCAAAGCGTGAACACCGAAGACGGCAGGCTGCGGCCCGACCTTATCGTCAAACTTCCCGGCAACAAAACAATTGTCGTGGACGCCAAGACCCCGCTCGAATCATACATGGACGCCGTAAACACAACGGACGAGAAAATCAAAGAAAAAAAACTCGATGACCACGCGCGCGTGATCCGCGATCATGTGAAGAAACTCGGGCAGAAAGCCTACTGGGAACAGTTTGATACCACTCCCGATTTTGTAGTTCTGTTTCTGCCCGGCGAGAACTTTTTCAGCGCGGCGCTTCAGAAAGATCCCGGCCTCATCGAGTCGGGAGTCGATAACGGCATAATTCTTTCCACGCCCACAACCCTGATAACCCTGCTTAAAGTGGTAGCATACGGCTGGAGACAGGAAAGCCTGTCGCAGAACGCGAGAGAAATCAGCGAGCTTGGAAAAGAACTCTACAGGCGAATCTGCACAATGGGAGAGCACTGGGAAAGGCTCGGCAGTTCGCTGGACAAAAGCGTCGAGCATTATAACAAAGCGGTAAGTTCGCTTGAAAGACGAGTTCTTGTCCAGGCACGTAAATTCAAAGAGCTCGAATCCGGTTCAGAATCGGAACTCAGGCAGCTCGATTCGATAGACAAAACAACCTCGAAACTTCAGGCTGAGGAACTGACCGAAGACATGGAACCGTGATACTGCGTGAATCGGAATATGACTCACCCCACTTACATATATCCTCCTGAAGTGATAAAATATTATTAATATCATTATTCAGGCGGGCAAAAACGTTGCGTTCATTTTGCACCTGTCGCTCCGGGCCGATGATCGGAATCGGGGGGGAACAGGATGCCGGGGCGGTTTTATAGGATTATCTTAAATGAACAATACAAGAACTGCCGCGATCGCAATTCTTTTGATTTTATCGGCGATGGCCGTCCTCGCAGCATCAGGATGTTCGAACCCGCCGGAGAATGATGAATCGCAAACAAGGGTTGATTCTTTAACCTGCATTTCTCACCGATGCAGGTTAAAAATCGTGATAAGGCTGATAATACAAGGAACAGCAAGTGAGTGGTGAGGGAGCATACTGTTGCGTATGTGACCGATCCCGAATCGCCGCTGTGACGCAATAGGATTGGCCTTATCACGATTTTCCGGATTTCTCTGTGAGAAATCCGGGTTAAGGGAGGAATCGGCGATGACATGGAAACTGACAAGCCCCGCTTTCGAAAACGGGCAGAGAATACCCGCAGAGTTCACATGCGAAGGCACCGACATATCGCCCGAACTCAACTGGAGCACGCCCCCGGAATCCACCCTTGAGCTGGTCCTGATAATGGACGACCCCGACGCGCCCATGGGCACATGGACACACTGGCTGATCTACGCAATGAGCCCCGCCCTCACATCACTGCCGGAAAACGTCGAAAAATCCTCGACAGTCGCATCCATCCAGGCAAAGCAGGGAATAACAAGTTTCAGAAGACCGGGCTATGGAGGGCCATGCCCGCCTCCGGGTCCCGACCACAGGTATTTCTTTCGCCTCTACGCTGTCGATACCGCAACCAATCTGCCACCCGACGCAAGCAAAGCTGAACTCGAAAAAGCGATTCAGGGCCATGTTATCGGGAAAGCCGAATTGATGGGCACCTACAGCAGATAAGCATCTCTTGTTATTAAAAACTTGAGGATTCACCGAATCGTCGGAAACGGTTCGCACTTAACCTGCATTTCTCACCAATGCAGGTGTAAAACCGTGATAAGGCTGATAATACAAGGAACAGCAAGTGAGTGGTGAGAGAGCATACTG
>DAOSYA010000087.1:0-10883 GCA_035380865.1 bacterium | reverse complement strand
TGCCCTTCACTATCTCGGTGAGCGCGGATGACGACGCAATAGCGCTCGCGCAGCCGAACGTCTGGAATTTCACGTCGCTTATTTTTCCGTCGCCATCGAGCTTGAACTGCAACTTGAGCGCATCGCCGCACGCCATCGATCCCACCTGCCCCTCGCCGTCCGGATTCTCTATCTTTCCGACGTTGCGGGGATTGAAAAAATGATCTTTCACATTATCCGTGTAATCCCACATATTCATCACCCCTTTCGGGTCATAACTATATAATCGACAATGGGTGCCTTAAGTTCCTGAATGCTGAAATCGATACAACAGCGGATCGAGGTTCAATCCACCCTGATAAATTTTTCCTTCGGGGCCTGGCAGACAGGGCACTTCTCCGGCGCCTCTCCATCCGCAACGTAGCCGCAGACCTCGCAGACATAATACGTCGTTTCTCGCTCCTGGGCGAAATGTTCGAGCGCCTTCTTATAGAGCGCGGCATGGAATTCCTCGGCATCCCTCGAATGCGTGAACGACAAAGCGGCAAGCTTATTATCCTCTTCGAGCGCTGTCTTGATAAACTCCGGGTAGGTGACTTCGCTTATTGTCGATTCGCTTTCAAACGCATATTTGAGATTCGATTCAGTGTCTTTCAAGATATTCATCATCTTGAGATGTTTTTTCGCATGAACGAGTTCGGCTTCGGATATTGCCCTGAATAATTTCGCTATCTGCGGATAGCCTTCTTCCTCCGCCTTATCCGCATAAAGCCGCAACCTCACAACCGCTTTCGCTTCTCCCGTAAACCCTAACTTGATGTTATTTTCCGTGTTGCTCATTTTTCCCTCCATCAGATCACTGTGTTTTTTCAGTATGCGCCATAACGACGACAGGAACTTCAGGCGCGTTTTCACCGAGCAGCGTGTCTGCTACATGTTGCGGAAACGACCTGTAGTTCAATTTCACGACCGCTTTCAAACCACTTGCGACTTCATCCGTTGTAAAGCTGAAGTTCTCAACAGCGAATCCTTTCGCCGGTATCGTTTTATTATACGCAAAATGCGATATCTCCCACGGCTTAATCGTGTACCCGCCGTTCTTATCAACCGGATAGCTGTTGAATATCACGGTGCCTTCAGGCAAGTTACCGTCAGCATCCGGCACACCGGATTCGAATATTTTATCACCGTTTTCGTTGAACACTTCGACTTCGAGCCACATCTGTCTCAATTCGGTAAGGCTGGTCGGCAGGTTGTGCCCGGCAGCGATGTTTTCGACTTTCACATCGACTTCAACCAGGCCCTTTTCCGTCCTGATATCTTCGATGCTCACACGCGCCGCATTCTTGAGCATGGACTCGGCGATCCCGGAATGTTTTTCCGACCCGAGCAGTTTCGGCAAAAGAGAATTGCCGCCTGTGAATTGATGAGTGAATATATGCGGCCTTTCTTCGGCGAGCTCAGACGCATATCCCGGGTTCTCGACCCGCTTCAACGTTTCGGCAATCGTTTTGAGATTCCCGGCGGGACTCATGTGACAATCCTGGCACACAACCCCGTTATGAGCATAAACCGACTGCTTCCACTCATCATACGTGCGCTCGACGGGAAACCCCGTGGACGGATGAAAAACATTATGGCAATTGCCGCAGAACTCAGCGCTCGTGTGAAGCTGCGAATACCGGCTTTCGTGAAAACTTGACTCGGAATCCTTGAAAGGGCCACGCTTCACATCACCGGGATCAAAATTGAACGCCATGTTGTGCGGCTCATGCTCCCTCGTTTCTACATAATGAGTCGAATCCACGGAATGGCAGAAGTCGCACTGCACGCCGCTTGCGGAAATATAATCCAGCCCTTCAATGTCGCCGGGAGTCTTGAGATTGCCTGTGACCATTCCGATCGGGCTGTGGCAACTCAGGCACTCCGTCCCGATTCTGCCGCCGGTCTCCTCGTGCGCAATTTTCCACATCTCCTGCCACACAGGATCACGAAAAGCCTTCGAGTGCATGCTACCGTTCCACTGCTCGAATATCTCTCCGTGACACGCTCCGCACGTATCGGGATCCGTTGTATCATCAACCGTGAGAATACGGTCCCCGATTACCCTGATCAAACTCGGGAAGAACGGGTATTCCTCCGCACCGTCCGGCTTATCGAAAGAAAGCACCGAGACGGATACAAGCAGCAATACCGCCGCCGGAACAACCAGCACTGTGAATTTTCGTTTCATTTATCGAACCCTTCCGATTTGAGCAATTCGAGGATTTTCGCCGTATCTTCATAAGTATCATATATCAATTTCGATGTTATAGTAGCCGATGTGACGGCATCAACGCCGGGGTTGAAAAACACGGGATCGGAAACCGGCTTCCCCCTGAACCTGTCGTCGATTTTTTTAACATCACTTTTATCCCACTCACGGTTTCCGAGCCTTGTCAGGTATATCGGAACAAAATTCAAATACTTCCCGTCTGAATCGAAACTGTATATAAAAAATGCATCGTGGCAATCCGAGCACGGTATTCTCCGGGAAACCAGCCGGGCATAAATCCTGCTCCCGCCCCTGTCGGAATAATATATCGTTTCTCCTGTGGACAACTTTATTTCCGTATAGTTTTCCGCCATTAATGCTTCAGATATCTTCTTACTCAGCTCATCTTCGCTTAACGGCACTTCAAGCTCCTGAAGTTGTGCTGCGTATCTCCTTCTGCCGGTCTTCGCCGCAATCTTATTCGCGTCTTTATTCAGTGAGTTTCCAATCATTTCCAGCAATTCATCAGGTTTTTTGATCAGCCCCAGGTGCGCATCCACCACTACCATATCTCCATGCCCGTCGGGTTTCGCAAAAATCATAAACGGCGTCCTGGGCTCCCCGAGCAGTTCGTGCAACCTGAAATCGACGTCCTGTATCAACGGGAACTGAACAACCTTTTCTGTCTTGAACATGCCAAGCTCATTATCGCTGTTCCCGGTGCCGATACCGATGATTTTAACCTTCTTCCTGAGAGAAGCATCCCCATTTATTGCCCTGAACACTTTGTTCATGACCGGGGCCTGCTGCTGGCAGCTCATGCAATAAATGCTCAATACTTCTATCAAAACCAGTTCGGCATCAATCTCCGAGGGATCGAAATAATTATCTGATTCAGACACACCGAGATACGAACTTTCGTCGTTGTCCGCTGGGGTCTTGAGCATGAACTCCGGAAGCAACTCCCCGGTTCCGGGCAAACCCGCTCCGTCGCTCGAAAAAGCGGCATATCCTGAAACAACAAACAGAAGTATAAAACCCAAAGTTTTCATTCTCATAAACACATCAGCAATTCCCCGTTTCTCTATTTGCCGCCCCTCGAGATGTACCGGTATGCGGAAAGCGCCGCTTTAGCGCCTTCACCGGCAGCCACTATTATCTGTTTCTCCGGCACCGACGTCACATCCCCTGCGCCGAACAATCCCTGCACATTGGTTCGGCACGCGCAGTCCACGATTATTTCATTGTTTTTATTCAAATCCACAAGGTCGCTCACAAAGCTGACATTAGGCACATAACCTATCTTCAGGAACATGCCGTCAACGGCAAGCTCCCTTTCCTGTCCCGTTTTAACATCTTTGATTTTAATCCCGGACATCAGCTTATCGCCCAGCACTTCTGTCACAGCGGTGTTTGTCATAACCTGCACGTTGTCCGCCTTTTCAACCTGCTCCCTGTACACCTCGTCCGCGATTATCCTGTCGGAATATTCAATAATGTATAACTTCTTTGCGATCTTCATTAACTGGACAGCCGCATCGTAGCCGGAGTTCCCGCCCCCCACGACAGCAACATCGAGGCCGGAGAAAACAGGTCCGTCGCATGTCGCGCAAAACATGACCCCCTTGCCTATAAAATCTTTTTCGCCCGGAATATCAAGTTTGCGCGGCGAGCTGCCCGACGCTATCAAAACAGCTTTGCTCTCGAACCTCTTGTTGCTTTCCGTCGATATCGCAAAACCGCCTGCCGTTTTTTCGAGAGTCTCAACCCTGGAATATTCTTCCTTTATTCCGAAGCTTTGAATGTGGTCCTGAAATCTTTTAACCAGTTCGGACCCGGAAATATGAGTGTAGCCGAGATAGTTCTCGACATTGTACGACCAATTCGCCTGCCCGCCGACATCAACGCTGATTACAGCCGTATCCATGTTTTTCCTGACTGCATAAACAGCAGCGGTCATTCCTGCCGGCCCCGCACCCACAATTATCAGGTCATGCATTGCCCGCACCCCACAATAGAATTTTAGTCTCTTGAATTCAGTTTATACCAAGAAGCTCATTGATCCGGCCGCGCTCGAACCCTACAATGATCGTGCCGTTTATATCCAGCACGGGAACACCCATCTGCCCCGACTTTTCGACCATCTCAGCTCTCTTTTCCCTGTCTTCAGCAACATCATAAGCAGTATATGAAATTGCCTTCGAATCGAGATAATCCTTCACCGCCGTACAAAAAGGGCATGTTGCGGTCGAGTAAATTTCCACTTTGTTTTCAGACATCCGACTCCTCCTTATTATTCCTCGGTAAACATTCCATGATCCTGATAATAATCGAAATATTGCTCTATGAGTTCATAATGTTCCTGTTCCCACGCGGAGAGTCCCGCGTAAAAAGCCTTTTCCGCGCCGTCTTCAGCCTTTTCGCTCAGTTCCCGGTACATCTCAACGCCCTTTTTCTCGAGTTCCATCGCGTGAGACAAAATATTAATTTCGTCCGCTGCAACCCCGACAGCATCATCAATATCCTTCACTGCATCTTCAAAAATCATAGCGAAATCCACGTGCTGTTCGAGCTTGACTTCCACGGGCCATGAATCCGTCAGATCGATCTTCGACTTTATTTCTTCGAGATACTCCACATGTGATTGTTCTTCCTTAACCATCATTTCGAATAATTTCACCGACGCGGGGTTCCCGGCTTTCCGCATTGCCTTTTCGTAATAATTCTTCCCGCCCGTTTCGAATTCCAGCGCACGGTCTATAGCTTTCTGTCTTTCCGATTCACTCATTTCCCACCTCTCGATTACATTTTTGCATCCAGTGTCAAAAACAATTAACCCGGGAAACTATTTTAATGTTTCGGCGATTACCCCTGCTGCGAATTCACCCTGTTTCATTGCACTCATGTACGGCCCGCCATGCCAGTGTTTATCTCTTACGCCGTCCCTCAGTTCCGCCGCGTCGCCGGCAGCGTATATGTTGCCGCTCCCGACCGCCTTTAATTGCTCATCGACAACTATTCCCCTGCCCGTTTCTATTCCTGTTCCTTCCGCGAGTTTAATATTCGCCCTTGCCCCGATTGTCACGATCAAAAGACCCGTCATTATGGACATTCCCTGTTTAGTGACAACTTCACTCAACACGCCGCCGTCACCGCGCAGTTTCTCGATCTCATCGTCGAAACAAAAATTAACGCCTTCGCTCATCAGCTCGTCGCACTTCATCACAGCCTTGTCAGGCTCCAGCGTCGGCGACCCGACCTTCTCCTTGCCGCCCCTTACAAGCAACGTGACGTCCTTGCCCCTTTTCCGCAATGCATCCGCGGCTTCCACCCCGAGAATGCCTGCGCCCGCAACCACAACCGTATCCTGAGTCTTGATTCTCTCAAGAATATTGTCGGCATCCACAAGAGTTCGAAGCGTAACGACCCCTTCAAGCTCCGCGCCCTCCCATGCGGGCGTTGCGGCGGACGCGCCGGTTGCGAGCAACAGGATACGATACGAAATGCCCGATCCATCCTGTAGAATCAGCCTGTTGTTTTCCGGCTCTATCGCCGTAACTTTTTCAAAAACCAAAGAAACAGCGTTGCGGGAATAAAAATCCGGCGCCAGAAAAAGTTTGTCTTTTTCGACTTCTCCGGAAAGATATCCCAGTGAAAGCCTCGGCCTCGGATAAAAAGGAAACATCTCGTCTGTAACCATGACAACCGATCCTTTGAATCCGTTCTTACGCAATGTCTCGGCAGCCTTTCTACCGGCCACCCCGTTGCCAACTATAAGCACATCCGCCATTTAATCACCCATTCCAGTCGATTCAAATTTTTTCGAACATGTCTTTCCCTACTCCGCACATCGGGCACGTCCAGTCATCGGGAAGAGCCTCGAACGATGTCCCCGCCGGGATTCCATTATCCGGATCGCCTTTTTCCGGATCGTAAACATAGCCGCATGCCTGGCATTCGTATTTGTCCATCCTGTTTTCCTCCTGTGAAGTAATGAATTTATAATGCCGCAACCCTGTCCGCAATTCCGGACCCGAGTTGGATACATTCATCGAGAACCTGCTGTTCCGGCCTGAATACGCACGTCAGCGGATCGCGGACTATCTCGATGCCCGTTTTCACAAGTTCCTCATTAACCGCTTTCGCGCCTCCACCTGCCCATCCGTGCGAGCCGAACGCAAATCCAATCTTATTGGTTGGCTTGAGCCCCTTCATGTAAGTCAAAAACGCCGAAACCGTCGGCATCATTCCATTGTTCAGCGTCGGCGACCCGACAATAACAGCGCCTGCATCCAGAACATCCGTCACAATATCAGTAAGATCGTTAGACTTGAGATCGATCAGCCTTACATTTATCCCCGTTTTGTTTGCACCGTCGTATATCGCATGGGCCATCATCTCCGTGCTGTGCCACATGGAATCGTAAATCACAAGAACTTTCGCTGAAGGTTTGCACTCGGTCCAGGCTTTGTATCTGGCGATAATATCCGGGATGTGCTTTCTCCAGATCAAGCCGTGGCTCGGCGCCATCATATCGATATCCAGCGCTTCTACCGCCGGAAGAACCTTTTTTATTACGTTCCCAAGATGCATCACGATATTCGCATAATACTTTTTCGCTTCCAGCATGAGTTCGGAATAATCCACTTCGTCATCATAATAACTCGATGTCGCGAAATGCTGCCCGAAAGCATCCATGGTGAATATGAGCTTTTCTTCCGGCACATAAGTCGCCAGTGAATCAGGCCAGTGAACCATCGGGGTCGGCACAAACACAAGGCTTCTCTTGCCTATCGACATGCTGTCGCCGTTTTTCACTACTTGGAACTTCCAGTCGTCGCCGCCGTAGTATTTCTTCAACCCCTTCTCTCCCGCCGCCGTCGCTATAACCGTCGCGTTCGGCATGGCTTCCATTACCGCCGGCATCGAACCCGAATGATCCGGCTCCGTGTGATTGGATAACACAAAATCTATTTTCGACGGATCAATGATTCTGGAAACATTTTCGATCAGTTCTTCCGCATACGGCGCTTTCACCGTATCAACCAGCACATTCTTTTCATCCCTGATCAGGTAAGCATTATATGACGATCCCCTGGAAGTCGTGTATCCGTGAAAGTTTCTCACGATCCAGTCTTTATGTCCAACGTAATAAATACCATCTTTGACCTCTATCGCCTTCGGCATCGTTGTCCCTCCTTGATGATTATCGATCTTTATTTTAATATATATTCCTTTGCGTTTTACAGAACTATGGAACTTTTTTCCCTTGCCGCCATACATTTGATGCCTTTGCCGCCAAGCTTTGCGACCTCGCCGGCGGTCTTTCCGACCATCCAGTCTATCTTCGCGTCATTATGATCGGGATCATGGTGGAACAACACCAGTTTCTTCACTCCAGCCTTAACAGCAAGCAGGGCTGAATCCGTGTATCTCGAATGTCCCCACCCTTTTGTATGTTTGTACTCTTGTGGAGTGTATTGCGTATCGTGAATCAACACGTCCGCGCCTTTTACGAAATCCACGAAATGCTCAAACGGTTTTGCGCCGGCGGCATCGCTCATCAATTCATTGTCCGTCATATACACAAGCACTTTCTTTTTTTCAATCACCTTGTATGAAACACCGCCACCCGGATGATTTGTTTCACATGTATCGATTTTTGATTTCCCGACTTTTGTCTTATTGTCTATCGAGCAATGGTCCAGGTAATCTATTTCAGCCGGCAATCCATCAAACTCTATCGGGAAATATATATCTCCCATCTGCCTCTGAAGCATCTGCTTCACAGTCCTTCCTTCCGTTGCGCAACCCGTAACCGTGATGTGATTTCCCCGCATATAAGCAGGCCCGAAAAACGGGAACCCGTGAACATGATCCATGTGCCCATGACTCAACATCAGGTGCATGCTGTGTCTGCCGGCGGATTTCATTATCTTTTGTCCCAGAAGCCTTATGCCGGATCCCGCATCGAATATTATCCTTTTGCCGTCGTCCATTTCCAGTTCTACACAGGAACTATTGCCGCCATACTTCTGTGTGGTTGATCCCGGCACCGGGATCGAGCCTCTGACTCCCCAGAACGTAACTTTCATCAAATTCCTCCCTGTACAATACACAGATCAAACATAACCCGGACCGTTTCCGGTCCGGGTTTATATCTGTTGATTGGGTTCAATTCTAAGTATTATACAGTGATTAGAAAGTTTCGCACATAATCTGGAAATAACTTTGTGGATGCTTGCATGCGGGACACAAATTAGGAGCTTCTACTCCTGTGTGAACAAATCCGCAGTTTCTGCATGTCCATTTGACTTTCTCGCCTTTTTTGAAAACCTCCGCCTGCTCGACGTTCTTCAGAAGCGCGAGATATCTCTCTTCATGGTGTTTCTCTGCAACAGAAACCATGTCGAACAGTACCGCGATTTCCTCGAATCCCTCTTCGCGGGCAACCTTTGCGAACCCGGGATACATATCCGTGTGTTCGTGATGCTCTCCCGCAGCGGCAGCTTTCAGGTTTTCAGCCGTTGTTCCCACCACACCGGCAGGAAATGCCGCGGATATCTCAAGATCGCCACCTTCGAGGTAACTGAAAAATCTTTTCGCGTGCTCTTTTTCCTGATCTGCTGTTTCCGCAAATATACCGGAAATCTGCTCGAATCCTTCCTTCTTGGCCTTCGATGCAAAATAATTGTACCGATTTCTCGCCTGTGACTCGCCTGCAAAAGATGCAAGTAAATTCTTCTCTGTCTGTGTTCCTTTAATACTCATATCGCTTCCTTTCTATGTTGAATTTATGCTTTCCATAAACCATGCAGATTGCAATATTCTCTCACGACTGATATGCCTTCAGCGATACAGAAACTTGCCTCGGGCGCATCACCGGGTTTCAGATATTCTCTGTAAGACTTTCCGTCCTCGGTTATGACCTGTATCCACTCTATCCAGTGTTCATCCGTCATAGGATGAGCCACATCACCGACCTTGACCTTGATACCGCTGTCGGTATTCTCCACAACAGGCACATGCTTCTCCACCGCTGCGTCTACAGTGTTCTCCTTCAACAACCTCATTTCCTTGCCGCAACACACCAGGGCTCCCTTTCCGCCGTGCAGCACCTCTACTATGTTACCGCACAAATCACACTTGTAAATCTGATTTTTTTCAGCCATCATTACCTCCTCATTTTATGGAAACATTGTCAATAATTTTTCCGCTCCATAATAATCTTTATTGATAATTTATGCAAGCTCTGTTTAACCTTTCGTTCTGGAATAACTGTCCTTCAACATCTTTCGCGCCCTGAATATTCTCGATTTAATAGTCCCTATCGGCAGACCCAGCATCTTCGATATATCCTCATACATATAACCTTCAAAATGATACAGCGTAAACGGCATCCTGAAAGTGTCCGGCAGCGAAAATATCAGTTCTTCAAGCCTGTTATCGATATGATTGCTGAAGAATATTTTCTCGGGATTCGCGGTATGACTCACATCCGTGTCATCCGTGGTGTTAAAGACTATATTATCACACTCACCCACCGAAAAATCGCAGGGTATGCTGTCTCTTTTCCTGTTTACATTATTAATATGAGTGTTCAGCATTATACGGCCCATCCATGCCTTGAAATTAGTCCCCTTCTGGAAACCGCCCCAACCCTTGAACCCCTTAAACACAGTTTCCTGGAACAAATCCTCCGCATCCTCTGCTTTTCTTGTCATGTTGTAAGCATGAGCCCGAAGAAAATCTTTCTCCTTCTCGACAAGTTCCATGAATTCTTTGTGGTCTCGGTTTTCCATGATAAAGCCTCCCTCCGGCTTAATTCCATTTGCCGCTTCTTATGTGCGACTGTTTTTCACATTCGGCCAGTTTTTTCAATTTGTATGCGCAGTCCCTCGCGACACCATATAAAACTCCGCAACTGTCATCATTCAGATCCCTCTCGCCCCTGTCAGCCAGCTCAAGCAGCGTTTCGGAAATCTCGATCAGTTTTTCAATGTTAACGTTGAACTTCTGCACATTTTCCTCCATCGTAAAGACGATCAATAAAGGACAACTTCTTTGCCAAAAGCCGAAGAGCCACAAAAAAACGTAAAATATCCTGATTATCATGCGGAAAATTAATTTTATTTAACGGGAACAATTTTCGCGGGCAGTGTATCACTGTCTCAGAAATTAATCACCCGCAAGACAGTAAAAAGGCAAAAAACGCGAAGTATTAACCGATCAGAGATCAAAATAATTCCCATATATAAATGAATATTTCACGAATCGTCCAAATGTGAAACAATAATGAGACACTATATTTGATACATAACTGTATTATGAGACACAAAAAGAAAATAAACTGAATATAATATGTTGAAAATTGACTAACGATCTGCTAAATTAGATAAACGCTCTGGAGAGGTGGCCGAGAGGCTGAAGGCAGGCGCCTGCTAAGCGTCTAAGGGCTCAACAGCTCTTCGTGGGTTCGAATCCCACCCTCTCCGTTTTTCCCATAGCTGGAAAGATGTGACTGTAGTTGTTGTTCGGCGTTGTCGGAAAACGCTTTGTTTTCCTGCGGTTTTTTCGATTCCGCCGGATTCGTCACGTCTCGCGATGTGCCGCAGTTTTTTCCGTTTTTTCTGTCACTACCTAATCGCCG
>DAOSYA010000086.1:0-11275 GCA_035380865.1 bacterium | reverse complement strand
TGTATTATCAGCCTTATCACGATTTTTAACCTGCGCTGGTGAGAAATGCAGGTTAGATATTATTTGAGAGCTTCGCGTGGAGTTTCGTAAAACTCACGTGCCGAGTTATTGATTCGTACAGAGACAAGGCCTTCGCTGAAGGGTCTGACATAATCGAATAACGGCTCTACGATATAGTCTCCGGTTCTATCGATGAATCCCCATTTGTTATCGATTTTTACTGCGGCTGCGCCATCGTGAAACCAGTCGGCTTCATCGAACGGGCCGTTAATAATTATGTTCCCTTTTTTATCGATATAACCGTGTCTGCAGTCCAGCGGATTCCAGAGACATTCCTCTTCGATTCCAACACCGGCAAGACCCTCTGAAAACGCCGCCAGAGAATAGAACCCGGGGCTTATGACAAGTTTGCCCGTTGTATCGATAAAGCCCCATTTGCAATTATTGTTGCTGCAATTTTCACCAATCAAGACTGCGGCCATTCCATCACTGAAACCATAAAACGAGCGGAAACGGGACTTTGTTACCGTCCGTCCGGATTTATCAATAAACTCCCACCTGCAATTATACTTATCATGGGCATTGCAATTGTTCCCAACCAGGACCGGGGCCAGTCCGGCAAGGAATGTTCCGGCGTTCTGAAATTGTGGTTCTATCACCATTTTGCCTTTCGAATCCAGAAATCCATATAAATCCGGTTCAATCGTTTCCTTGTCGTGTAAAAACATGCAGCCGCAAAAGAAAAAAGAAATAGAAGCGAGAATGATTAAGGAAAGTTTTTTCATAGCGATGTTCCTTATAAGCAATTATACAGGAAAACATTATTGCTGTAACCGTAAAAAAATCAAAAAGCACAACATATATGTAGCGATAATTGCCACATGGCAACAGGCGCAACCCGCACGACATCCGGCGCGTGGTTGAAAACAACACGTTCGGCGGAGCATTTCTGAATGCCGTGAGCGACATCCGCTGCAACCCGCGCTACCGTGTAAACAGGTCAGAGACCGTCATCATAGGGCTCGTCTCCTTCACTGCCGAGGCGTGGTTCAGTTATTAATACGGAAATAGAGCCGAAACAGGAAGCTGGCATGTCCGGGTGAAGGGCCGAAAAGCACCGTGTTGCGGATGCGTTATCAGCTTGTTAACTTGTTGCGGAGATAAACTTGACCGGCGCGGACTCTGTGGAGATATAATTTATTTGCGAAAACCTTATGGCAATATTTGATTACAATTGGGGAAGTGTATAAGGCATTGAATAAACCGGTCATGACACAGGATGAAATTGATGGAATCGAGGGGAAGAGGGAAAAGGAGCGGTTTTATGAAGGTCCGTAAAATGTGTTGTGTAATGAATGGAATGAAAGCCGGCATCTATCAGGCGATGTTTCTGGTTTTTGTATTAGTGGCAACTTCTGTTCTTTGCCTCGCTTCTGAGGAGGCCGGCGATATTGGATGGAAGGAAGCAGGCTCGCTTCCTGCGTGTGAGGAGGAACTGGGTGAAGCTGTAAAAAAGTGCGATGCCGGCTGGATCAGGGAGCACGTTGCCGATAATCTGGAGATTAACTGTTCAGTTTCTGATCGGGAATCTCTGTTACACGTTGCGGCATACAATGGATGCGAAGAAGCAGCGGAAATGCTGCTGGAGGCCGGAGCGGATTTCAGGGTTGTCGATGAATATGGAATCACGCCGCTTGGCTATTCCGCAATTGAAGGGAATTGGGGTGTCGAAAAGATACTGCTTGCTCATGGCGCTGAAATCTACACCCGGGATGAACCCCTTTATCCTGACAATCCTCTTCACCTCGCCGTGTTCCGCAACGATATCGACGGAGTAGAAAAACTGATGGCTGCCGGCGCAGATGTGGACAAGAGATTGCTGGAACATGAAGAAGAGAATGTGTTATACGGCTTTGATATGGTATTGGGAACAGCAGACCAGCACATGCCGATCCACGCCGCGGCATACTATTGCCGAAAGGAAATAACCGGAATACTCGTCGAAAATGGTGCGGACATCGACGCATACAGTTATCGGGATGGAAGCGGATATACCCCTCTCCATGTTTCACTGTACCGGAAGTGTCCGGAAGTCGCGGATATACTCATAAATGCAGGTGCGGACTCAAGCCTGGTTTATCATGATGTGACGCCTTCGCTTTTCAGTTTACAACCCGACATGACGCCGGTTTGCATTGCTGCAAAAATGAAGCTTTTCGTAACCGCATCAAAACTGATAAAAAAGTATTTCGATCCATTAATGGAATGCAGGGGAGAATTTCTTGATGATGTTGTTTTGAATAACAAACCGGATCTGATAGAGCAGTATCTGAACCGGGGTGGTGCCCTTGCCATAAAGGGATGGGGATATAATCCATTTTTCGCTGCTGTGCTTACCAACAACATCGAGATCGTCAAGTTAATAATCGATGAAGGCGTAGATGTGAATTCTGATATTGATGTACTGTTCAGCGCGGCAAAAAAACCTATACATGTGGTTTTCGGACACCAGTTTCAAGAGGAAAGTTTTCCAATTCTGAGAATATTGTTAGAAAACGGAGCCGACCCCAATATCCGTGATGCAATGGGTAAAACACCTTTGCAGAATGCTATGGAACTGGACTGTCTGTACAGGGAGAAAGCAATGAAGCTTCTCTTGAGCTATGGTGCCACTATTTCAAAGGATGGTGTGCCTTATGAAGAAATGTCCCGGAAAGATATTTTGGAACATGGCATGAAATCCTGCATTTCAAAATAATTTTTATAAGCTCTCAGTCTTAACATTTTATTATCCGGTTACAACACTGCTATGGAGGTAATTCATGAAGAATAATAATAAAAAGCACGAAAAGACTGAAAGCAAAAAGTCTCTTAAAGCAGAAGTCAAAGAACTTGATAGAGATATCAACGCATGGTCTCCGGGAGAAGATGTCGTTGCCGCGCTGGTTCTGCTGTCAAACGATTCTCGAGGAATGTACAGTATATTAAAAGAATCATACGGCAACTGGGCAACGATAAATACAATAGATTTCCTGCTCAAACTCGACAGACTGGACATGATTAAGAATATCACTGATAAACGAGGTCTTGCATTTCCCATGATGGATGGAAAAGGTGTTGTTAACTTCCCAAAAACTTTTCAGGGTCGTATCGATGCCGATTTCGAATCGGACGTCGAAAGGACCGTGATCTGGTATTTCAACAACTATGTTCTACCGAAGAATATTTTTGAGAAAGAACCTGTCCAAAGGACTATCCCCAATCCGGATCTGAAAAGCTTATAGGTCTATTTCTGTATAATGTACATGTCTTTCAGGTATTCATAAGCTTCATCGCCGTACAGGATTTTACCTTCGCTCGTCTTAAAGGAAGCTCCGTTGCCGATTAATATTTTTATTGTTTTCTCGCACTTAAGGGACAAGAACCCTGTTAAAGATGAAAGGTTCAAGGGTGTCAGTCCATCAAAGCTGATCCAGTCTTTATCCGTATCAACCAGCTTCGCATTAACATCTGCGCCGTTTTGTAAAAGATAAGACACCGCATTTACATCACAATCGCTCGCAGCGGCGTGTAAAGCGGAATACTTGCTCTTTTTTGCAGTGAGATTCACGTCCGCGTTTTTTTCTATCAGTAATTCTGTTGTATTCAAAGAACTTCTTGCTGCGGAAATTATTAAAGGAGTATATCCATCGCCATCAGTTACTGCGTCAACATTCGCGCCGGCATCAATCAGCAGTTCTGCTATGTCCATCCTGTTGAATTGCGCGGCTTCGTGAAGCGGGGTGTGTCCATCGTCACCTTCAAGGAGATATTTGTAAAAAATGTTTGCGTCACATTCAGTCATTCTTTCATTGACATCGTAACCTTCATCAACGAGCTTCTTCGCCATTTTGATATCATTTATAAAAACCGCGTAGTGGAGTTTATATTTCCCATAGTAACTCTCATCGGATGTGTACAGAGCTGCACCGTTTTCAAGCAAGTACGACTCGGTGTCCCATTCGCCTTCCATCACAGCGGTGCCTAAAGGTGTTTTTCCATAATCATCCGAAATGTCTACATTTGCGCCATGCTCTATAAGAATCTCAATGACGCTCTTGCAGTTGGCGGAAACAGCATGATATATAAGAGGGAATTCACCTATATCCGTTTTTTCTTTGATGTCGGGGCTGACGCCTCTGTCCAGATAGCCTTCGACGCAATCCGTGTCGCAGGAAGCTGCGCACTGGAAGAGTCTTTCTATGTCCCGTTCATCAAGAATATCATTCTTCTCAAGCGAGAAAGCGGATGTCGCGAGAAGGATTATCGAGCATGATGCAATCAACAGAATCTTGAATGCGACCGGGGGAGCGCTGCATAGCCGGACAGTAGAATGACGGTGATTATTCACGGGTTCAATTCTACCAGCCCCGCGCCGTAAAAACAATATCGAGCCGCGGAGAACTGTTGAATATCAGCAACAAGCGCCGCCGCCCGGCGCAGCAGGATTGGCCTTGTCGCGGTTTTCCGGATTTCTCTTTGAGAAATCCGGGTTATCCCCAATCCGGAGCTGAAAAGCTTACAGGTATATTTCTGTATAATGTACATGTCTTTCAGGTATTCACATAAGCTTCATCGCAGCCCGGGGAGAGCAGGATTCTGAGTTGTTTGAGGAAGGTTTTTGCGGCGACGATTACGAGAAGCGGGAATGCGGGCAGCACGAGCGGGTTGTATTCGATCGCTGCGGCGATGTTGCCGTGCATGACGGCTGAGACTGCCCGGGTCATGCCGCAACCCGGGCACTCGATTCCGAATATCAGTTTGAACAGGCAGAGCGTCGGCCCGTGTTCTATCGTGGTGGTCGGGATCAGCGCGAACGCGGCGGGCACGAACACGATGACAGCGATGTATGCCAGCGCGATGATTTTCCGCCTGTTCCGGTTCATGTCCTGAAGTTCCTGCCTGCTTTTTCCGCGTCCGCCGCGATAGATTGTTCAGCTTCTCACAAGCTGGTTGCCGCTGCCGTCCTTATACATGCCGAGCGCGAGCAGTATGATGTCCACCATCGCCCACAATCCGCAGCCTCCGAATGTGACCAGCTTGAGGATACCGAGCAGCGAGTGGCCGGCGTAGAATCTGTCGACGCCGAGCACGCCGAGGAACAGCGCGAGCAGCGTTGTTGTTTTCCAGTCTTTGCCCGAAGCCGGTTCGTCCGGCAGGCGCGGCACGGATATCATGTTGCCGTTGCCGTCCTTGTACGATCCGAGTATGAGAAGAACTATATCTACGAGCGCCCACAGCCCGAATCCGCCGCAGGTCACCAGCTTGAGGATTCCGAGAATAAAGCTGCCGGTGTAGAAACGGTCCACTCCGAAACTTCCCAGGAAGAAAGCGAGGAAAAAGGTTGTGACCCAGTCCCTGTCGCTCGCGCCGGTCGAAACGGGCGTTATGACTGGAGCGGCGGGCCTGACGGCTTCAGGGGTTGGTTCACTGATCGGCTTCGCCTGCGCGGGCGGCGGTGGAGGTGGGGGTGTCGGGCGGGGAGTGTTTTTCTTTATCGCGGGCTTCCTGAGCTCGGCTCCGCAGCCGGGGCATTTTTCCGCGTTGTCGTCTGTTACCTGGGTTCCGCATTTTGTACAGAACATTGTGAGTACTCCTTTCCTGAATGGCTGTGCGGCGTGAAGCATGCCGCAAAAACAACTGGTCCAAGAAAATTTTTCTCAGTTTATCATAGAAAAGCCATTTTTAAAATCATGATAACAATATAGAATATACAGAACATATGTAAGTAAGCGCTGATTGATCTTACGGGGTGGTTCTGGTATGATAGCGCAGATATCGGACATGGCTGCAGAAAGAACCCGAAGTGGAGAAAACCGCCGTTCGGAGTGAACGGCAAAGTTCGGAAGGAATCTTATGCTGAAAAAAGTTATTCCCGCACTGTTTGTGTTCCTGGTGGTTGCGGCGTCGGCGGCGTTGCCGGATGTTTATCCGCAGAGGGATTGGACATACAGGATCAAGCCGGATGTGGCGCGCGAGACGTTTGTGATCGTGGACGGCATGATTATTGTATCGAGCGATAAAAACGTGCTGCATTTTATCAATATTGAAGATGGAAAAAAGTACTGGACGTATGGTTTCGACCGGATGCCGGTGGTGTACGTGGCGGGCGGCGGCAATCTGCTGGTGAAGACGGGCTGCGTGATGCACAGGCTGGATTACGCGGGCAGGGAGTGGAAGTGGTCCGTGGGGCTGAAGGGTGAGAATGCGGGCGCGGTGTCGCTGGCGCAGGACGGCGGCGAGGTGATAGTCGAGCTTGCCGATGGCGGCGGTTACAACGTGATTGATTACGATACGGGCGGGATAAGGTACGAGGAGAACCTGATAGCGAAGTCGAGGCTGCTGGCGCCGGGTGGCGGGCTGGGGTTCGACGGAACGGTTCCGGGTGACCCGGCGAAGCTGACGATCGACGGCAAGTGCGTGATGCGCGAGCCGGACGGCGGCGGTGCGGCGGGCTGGCGGTATTGCGGTGCGACGGAGCTTGCGCCTGCGGCGTCGGTTTTCCGCGACAAGTATGTTTTCATCGGGAAGGACGGCGGGCTGCTGCTGATAGACAAAAGCAACGGGAAGCAGTCGCAGAAGATAGATATAACCAAGCTGGTGGATATGCGGTTCTGGGACGAGAAGCCGCAGGACATAAATAATTATGAACGCGCCGCGCTGTTTTCGATCGGCGACAATGTGTACGTGGTGGGCCCGTCGGCGGTGAACCGGCTGCGGATGGAACTGTTCCCGAAGGAGATATCGCTTGTCAAATCGGGGTCTGGAGGTCGTGACAGCACGCTGAACTGGGCGCTCGACAGCGCGCTGAAGGCGTGGGATGAAAAAAAGTACGAGGAAGCGACGAAGAAGCTTCAGGAGATAACAGAGACGTGGCCTGATTCGCCGGAGGCGTGGCTGTTTCTGGGAATGGCTTTTTCTTCATCCGGGTATCCGGACAACGCGATAGGCTTTCTGGAACGCGCCGTGAAAATTCACCCGGACAATCCGGACATAACATACAATCTCGCCGGCAACTACATGCTGAGAATATTCTCGCTGGATTCTGTGGAAGACCAGGAGCAGATAATCGATTTATTCGAGCGCGTGCGTGAATTGCAGCCGCAGAACGAGCTCGCTTATATCCGGCTCGCGGAAATATTTCTCGGGAAGCAGGAGTATGAGAACGCGATACTGGTGCTGCAGGATTCTTTGAATTATACGTTCCCGGGCAGGGACATACATGCGCTGTTGCTGAGCGCTTATTACATGTCGGACATGAGGGATGAGGCGATAGAGCTGGCGGACGGTATGCGGGGTTATTATCCTGATTTTGCCGAGTCCGCGCTGATGAAGGGCAAGCTGCTGTGCAAGAAAGGGCTGTACGCGGCGGCGGTCGCGGCGTTCGAGTCAGCGCGCGCGATCAAAGGCGAAGACGATTATTCGCTCTACCCGAGGCTGCTGTCGGCGGGGAGCGAATTTTTTCACGGCAACGCGATGGGGCTGACCGGCGACTACAAAAAAGCGCTGGAGATCCTTACGGATTACGTCGATACAATGCCGTCGCTCGAACAGGTTCGCGCCTTGCAGTCTTTCGAAAGGGAAACGACAGAGCAGGGCGGCGCGGCGAAGCCGCCGGAGCTGGGGATTAGCGAAAAATATGCGGGGCGCAGCTCTTTCGAACTCAATGCCGAGTATGAATTCCTGTTGCCCGCGCTGCTGTCGATCGCGCATTTTCAGAACAGGATAGACCACTACACCGACAGCATGAAAACGCTTGAAAAAGTGGTCGGGCTGGCCGGAGGCGACATCGATATCATGTCTTATGTCGGGTATCTTTATTCGCTGAACGGAAGGGAACTGAACAGGGCGAAGGAATATGTATTGAGGGCGCTTGAAGTTGCGCCGGACGACCCGATCTACCTGAGGAATTACGCGGCGTATCTCGTGAGGATAAAACATTACACTGATGCGGAAGAGGCGTATCGGAAAGCGATCGAAATCAACCCGCGGACCGAAATGGCGCATTACGATTACGGGAAGCTGCTGCTGAAGCGCGGGAAGCGGAGAGAGGCGGCGGAGCAGTTCAGAAAAGAGCTTGAAGTGTCGCCGGATCTTGCTCCGGCCCGGGCCGAACTGGAAAAGCTGGGAGAAAAATAAGGGGAATTTCTGAGCGGGGTGGAAAGATGAGAAGAGACATGGGTTTTTCGAAGATAATGAACGTGGTTCTGATAACCGTGTTCGCGATATTTCTTTCCGCGCAGGTATACGCGGAAGCGGTGAAGCCTGCGATTATACTGGGGCACTGGCCGGCGGGGGTTGATGAGCCGACGCGGCAGCAGACGGCGCGGTGCCTGAAGGCTTATGAACTGTACCGCGACGGAAGGATCAACACGATAGTCGTAACGGGCGGTTATACCAAAGGGCACATCTCAGAGGCGCGCATGATGCGGATCGCGCTGATCACCTACGGCGTGCCGGACGAAATAATATACGAAGACAACCTTGCATCGACGACAATCGAGAACGGTTATTTTTCCAGAAAACTGTTCGAGCGGGAAAAATGGCCGGCGAAGGTTGTATTGATCAGCCAGGCGGGCCACCTGTGGCGCGCAAAAGGGAATTTCCAGTCGTTCGGGTTCAGGGTCAAGAACGTGAACGCGGACGAACTGCCGGGCGAAGAGGATTTCGCGCCGCTGCTGAAGGTGGAAGGTTTCGATGTCGCAGATTATAAGGACGGAGCGGAGTTCGCGGTCGTGTACGAGCGGTTCGACTCGTATGATCCGATGGAGATACCGACGCCGGGGCTGGCAAAACGGCTGCGGGCGGCCGCCGCGCTGTATCATGCGGGGCACGTTCCGAAAATAGTGACATACAGCAACTGGTATATGCGCGGGCCGGTGGACCTGTCCGAGATGATGAAGATCGCGCTGATCTCGCTCGGGGTCGAGCCGAAGGACATTATCATGGAAAAGAATATTCACTACGGCAAGTTTTCACATATCGAAAAGAACTATGGCGGAACGAACACGCTGGTGATAACCGATCCCGGGTTCGAGGAGAAACCGGCAGCCGGTTCCGAAGGGTTGAGAATAGTGAAGCTCGACTGAGTTGTCGCTACTGAATATACCCGAGTTCTTTTAAATCCTCAGCTTTTTCGCCGCTGATGCCATTGCGGACGGGCCTCGGCGGTTCGACATTCGTTGATATGAGCCAGTTATCGAGTTCGGTTTTCAGGCGCCGGAAATCCTCGGGGTATTTCTTTCTCGCGTCGGAAAATTCTTTCGGGTCGGTGGATACCCTGTAGAATTCGTCTTTGACAAAGCGGCGGGATTCCGAATCCAGGGTTCTGATATATTTGAATTTCCTGTCGCGCGCCGCGGAGAGTTCGAGCGATCTGCCGCTCGTCAGGTCGTAACCGTTCCACGACATTGAGAAAGCGGTCTGTTTCGGGTTGTCCCTGCCTGTGCCGAGCAGGTTGCCGCCGCCGCTTCCGGTGGGGATGTCTATGTTATGCACTCCGAGCAGGGTAGGCATCACGTCTACAAGCTCTACCATGTTCAGATCGCGGTGTCCGCCGAGGCTGTGTCCTCCGTGCCAGAGAATCAGCGGGACGCGTATCTCGTTGTCGTACAGCGAGCGGCCATGAGTGAAGCGGTTGTGTTCGAGAAAAGATTCTCCGTGATCCGCCGTGACGGCTACCATGCTGTTGGCGGTCATGCCTTTTCGGTCCAGCTCGTTGAGCAGCCGGGCGATTTCGCCGTCGGCGTAGTATATTTCCGCGTTGTAGCGTGTTTCGAGCGACAGTATGTCGTTGATGTCGATTTTTGAACCTATGCCGGGTATGAGGCTCAGGCATCTGGTGACCAGGCCGGGGTTGTTCAGGTTTTCGTTATACGGGTCGAAATCGCATTCGGGGTATTTCGCGCCGAGCCCCATGAAATGTTTTTCGAGATTTTTTCTCAGCCTGTGGGCGGTGGCAAAGCCGTTTCTCGTGCCGGAGGTGTTGAACATGTAAGTGAAGGGCACGGGAGCGAAATAAAGATCGTGCGGATCGATGAGATGAATGTAAACAAAAATTCTGTCGCTCGTACTGCGCGCCATTTTAATCCATCGAATTGCCTGGTTGATCACCAGGGTCGCGCGGTTGTACGGGATATCCTCGAAATAATCGAACCCTTCGTTGAAGTGATATTTGCTTGAAACCAGCGCGTTCGCCGAAAACCCGGCGGTCAGGAACCCGGATTTCTGAAACTCTTTCACGAGGCTGGTTTCATACAGCCAGTCATCGTTTTTGAACATCTTGTGAGTTCCCGGGTACAGCGAAGTGAGCAGCGAGGCGACCGAAGTGTCGGTGTAGGAAGCCTGGGACACGGCGTTTTCGAAAAGCATGCCTGTTTCTGCGAGCCGGTCTATGTTCGGCGTGGTATTTTTCGAATACCCGTAGCAGCCGAGATGGTCTGCCCGCAGCGCATCGATCACTATCAGGAACACGAACTGCGGTTCCCTCGTGGAATCTTCGGCCTGTGGTTTCGCGGGTTTTGCTTCCCTGTATGCCGTCCTGTCGAAATTTATATTGCCTGCCATTTTTTCGGCGAACAGTTCGTGCCGGCTGCCTTCCTCGGTTACCCCGATCACCTTGAAATGCTCGGCTGAGATTTTCGAATATACATAATTTGCCTGGGCTATCGCAAGATCGGAAGCGACCCGCTTTTTTTTCTCGAACAGGAGCGCCTGCTCGGAGTTCGGTTCGATTCCCTCCGGCAGCTCGATTCCGTCGATATCCAGCCGGGCCGATTCGATGTTTCTGTACAGCGAGCCGACACTGTACAAAAAATCGAACAGTTTTGCTTCGCTTATCGGCTGCGGGATCGCCGCCAGCGTGTTGTCGGCCCTTTCCCGGTAATCTTCTATCTCTTCGACCTTCTCGTCCAGTTGAAAGAAAATCGAGGGATCGGACGCCGGTTGTTCACCGGGCTTGTTCGGCCCCGGGCAGCCCGCCGTCATTGATACCAGGATCAGAAATATCAGTGGAAAAGTCAATTTGAAGAATTTCATCGGTTCACCATGGTTTATCCAGGACTTTAACAGGTCATTTCAGACCCTGCATTCAATTTATCATAAATATTTTAACCCGGATACAGCAATACGGGGAAATGGATTAGCCTGCATTTCTCACCAGCGCAGGTTAAAAATCGTGATAAGGCTGATAATGCAAGGAACAGCAAGTGAGTGGTGAGGGAGCATACTGTTGCGT
>DAOSYA010000085.1:0-11337 GCA_035380865.1 bacterium | reverse complement strand
CCTGCTCTGTCATTCTGAGGAAGCGCAGCGACCGAAGAATCTCAATAATAAGCTCTAAAAGCGAGATCCTTCGCGTTGCTCAGGATGACAAATTCTCTAAAAAGCAATATTCAACAGCCTCGAAGGCAGGAATCCACTCCTTGATGTAAAAATACTTTTTAGTGTGCCACGTACAAAGCGCCGTTCTTTGTGCGTGCTGCTATTTTATGTCTTTTCAATCAGACCCGAAAGGCTCAACCCCTGGCCGTCCTGGCCCCCCTGGATTCCCGATCTCCGTCGAGAATGACAGCAAAAAAACTATAAAAGCGAGCTCCTTCGCGGTGTTCAGGATGACGGCAGGCCAGCCTGGCGGCCCAGGCCGCTCTTTGCCCTTTCACGTCATTGCTTAGTGAATGGCTAGTACTTGAAACACCTTAATGTGTCATTTATCCTGTCATTGCGAGGAATGAGCCGGGCCTGTCGCCCGGCGAACGACGCGGCAATCCCGACTATGTGCTGTTGCTCAAGCAGGCATGGAGAATATATTGATTATCAGAATAAAAATAGAATAACTAAACGGAGTTTCCTGGATTCCGGCTGACTACATGCCGGAATGACGGCGGCGGAGTGAAAAAATGCCCGCTGAAGTGAGACCTTAATGTAAAAATATTCTTTGGTGTGCCACGTACAAAGCGCCGTTCTTTGTGCGTGAAGTCCTTAGTGTGATGTCTTTTAAATTATTAGTTGTCATTCCTGCGAAGGCAGGAATCCACTCCTTAATGTAAAAATATTTCCTGATGTGCCATGTACAAAGAATCTTATTATTTATGACATTCAGTGAAAAGATATAAAAAAAGCGGCCCGTTTGAGAGCCGCTTTTGGGTTTCATGATAAAGGGAAACTATTTTTTCTTTTTCGGAACGCTTTTCTTCGCGGCGGCTTTTTGGGGAGCGCTCTTTTTGGCGGCGGCTTTGGCCTGCCTGCCTTTTTTGCGCCCCGAGAGAGATTCCACTCTTTCGGGGAGTCCCCAGATCGAGATGAATCCTTCCGAGTCCGCGTGATTGAACTGGTCGCCCGTGTCGTATGTCGCGAGTTCCCATCTGTACAGCGAATTGGGCGATTTTCTGCCGACCACGACGGAGTTGCCCCTGAACAGTTTCACGCGGACGGTTCCGGTGACATTCTGCTGCGTCGAGGCGAAGAAAGCGTCTAGATGCTCGCGCAGTTCTGAGAACCACAGCCCGTCGTATATCAGTTCGGAGTAGCGTTGTTCCACAAGTACCTTGTAGTGAAGCGTGTCCCTGTTAAGCACCAGCGATTCGAGATCCTGGTGTGCTTTGAGGATAACGGTGGCCGCGGGCGCTTCGTATGTTTCGCGGCTTTTGATCCCGACGAGCCTGCATTCCATCATGTCGGTGAGTCCCACGCCGTGCTTTGCGGCGATGCCGTTCAGCTTGTCAATGAGGTCGAACATTTTCATGCGCTTTCCGTCGAGGCTCACCGGGACGCCTTTTTGGAACCCGATTTCGACGTACTCGGGTTTGTCCGGCGTGTCCTCGATATGGGTAACCCATTCATGCGCGTCTTTGGGCGGCTCGACCCAGGGGTCTTCGAGCACACCGCATTCCGTGCTTTTGCCCCAGACGGCGAGGTCGATGCTGTAGGGGCTTTCCTTGGTGACGGGCAGGGGGATTTTGTATTTTTTCGCGTAGTCGAATTCCTCGTCGCGGGTCATTCCCCATTCTCGGGCTACTGCGATGATTTTCGTGTCAGGCTTGAGGGCGCGGCACGATACTTCGATTCGCACCTGATCGTTGCCTTTTGCGGTTGCGCCGTGGGCTATGAACGCGGCGTTTTCTTTCCTTGCGATCTCGACGAGAATTTCCGCTATCAGAGGCCTGTTAAGGGAAGTCGAATGCACGTACTTGTCCTCGTACTTCGCGTTCGCGGCTATGGCGGGGACCAGGTAGTCTTTGCAGAACCGGTCTTTTGCATCGACGACGATGCTTTTGATCGCGCCGAGTTTTTCGGCTTTCTTTTTGATCGGGCCGAGCTCTTTTCCCTGTCCTACGTCGATGCAGGCGGCAATGACATCGAGGTTACGCTCGTCCTGCAGCCATTTTATAGCAATCGAAGTGTCTACGCCGCCTGAATAGGCGAGCACGACTTTCTCGCGCTCGGGTTTTGCGCTCCGGGGTTTCCGGGTGGTTCCTTTCGCTTTACTCATTATCTGTCTCCTTCAATAAAATTTCACAACCGGTAAAGCATTCGGGAGCGTTGAAAAAGGAAAACGCGACTCCCGTTTTATATCAGTCTCTACGTTTGAGGCAGAGCTGGATAATTTCCTGTGCCTGGAGAGTTTTAAGGTCTTCTTCAGAAATATTTTTCAGCATACTGCGAATCTCGGAGTTTGAATATCCGAGAGATTGCAGTCCCATGGTTGCGGTTGCGGCTTCCGATCCTTCTTCGATCGGGACCCTGCTGAATCCGGCGGATATGTTGTCGTAGATTTTGGATATTTTGTCCTTGAGTTCGAGGATTACCCGTTTTGCTGTTTTTGCGCCGACTCCCGGGATGGTGGTCAGGATCGCGACATCCTCGTTTATGATCGCTTCGAGAAGTTTTTGTTTCGGCAGAGACAGCAGCTTGATGCCGGCTTTCGGGCCGATCCCCGAAACCGTGATCGCGAGGTTGAAAAGATCGCGCTCGTCCGGGGTCATGAACCCGTAGAGGTCAAGGCTTTCGCCGGTTGAAATCAGGCGCGTGTGGATGGTGACATTTTCATCGCCCGGCGCTACCGAGGCGGTTACCGAAGTGGGCACGCTGATCAGGTAGCCCACGCCGTTGACATCGAGCCACAGGGCATTTTCTCTGGTTTCAACAACATTGCCGTTCAAAAAGGTAATCATATCAACATCAGCCGTAAAAAATTATTTGTAAACCTTCCGCTGGTTCCCGGTCATCTCCCTCAACCTGTCGGAATTCGAGTGACATATCGCCGCGGCGAGAGCGTCTGCGGCATGATCGGGCTGCGGCTCCTCTTCTAGGTTCAGAATGACTTTTGTCATGTACTGGACCTGCTGCTTGTCGGCTCTTCCCCTGCCGACAATCGCTTTTTTGATCTGAATCGGCGTGTATTCGAACACAGGGATGCCTTCGAGCGAAGCGCACAGTATGAATACGCCGCGCGCATGCCCGACCTGGAAGGCGCTTTTGGCGTTTTTTGCAAAGTACAGTGCTTCTATCGAACAGGCGTCCGGCTTGAATTCTCTCAGAACCTCTGCGAAGTCGTCGTATATCTCCCGGAGCCGCTGCGGAAAAGGATCATCCTTTGATGTTGTGATGCAGGCATATTCGATTGTTTTAAGCGAACCGGCCTGTTCTTCGATGATCCCGTATCCCGAGTTTGCAAGCCCGGGATCGACGCCGATTATTCGCACGGGGACGCTCCTTCGGTTCCGGCGGCATCATCCATTGAACTTCTCCATCGCCTCTTCCGAGATGTCGAAGTTTGAATATATATTTTGAACATCGTCCAGATCTTCGAGAACGCTCAGAAGCCTCAAAACGGAATCCGCTTTGCTTGAAACGTCAACCAGCGTCTGCGGTTCCATTGAAAGCTCCGCAGACTCGATGTTGAAACCGGCTTCCGCCAGCGCGTTTTTAACATTGTAAAGCTCTGTCGGCTCCGTTGACACCTGGAAGTAGTCTCCCTGGTTCTCGACATCATCCGCGCCGGCTTCTATCGCCGCGTCCATGACCTGTTCCTCTTCGAGCCCTTCCGCGGGAATCATTATGATCCCCTTCTTGTCGAACATCCACTGCACGCAGCCTGAAGCTCCCATGCTGCCGCCGTATTTATTGAGGGCGTGCCTGACTTCCGCCGTGGTTCTGTTGCCGTTGTCGGAGAGTGTTTCGATAATTATCGCAATCCCGCCGGGGCCGTATCCTTCGTATACGTATTCCTCGTAGTTGGCGCCTTCGAGCTCTCCGGTTCCTTTCTTGATCGCGCGCTGAATATTATCCGCGGGCATGTTTATCGCCTTGGCTTTGTCTACTGCTGTTCTCAGCGTGGCATTCTGATCCGGGTCGCCTCCACCCTGTCGCGCCGCCAGCGTGATCACCTTGATGATCTTCGAAAACTCACGGCCCCGTTTCTGATCAGCCGCGCCTTTTTTTCTTTTTATTGTGCTCCACTTATTATGACCGGACATCGGCTATACCTCCCAAAAGCTCCCTCCCGCCATCCGGGAAAGGGGCAAAACCCGGTCGTTTACCAACCGGATATATAACATTTTCACATTTCAACTTATCTATTTTCTATTATTTTATATCCAAGATCAATACTTCAGGCCATATATCAGTATAAAAAGCGGGTCTGGATATGCGGGGACGGCGGCAGGATACCGGGGGTCTCGCGTTCAGTCGTCACTTCGGGAAACGGCGGGGGGGCGGTGGTGCCCGCGATCAGAGTTTATGTTTTACCCGGCGGTTAGGGTTGGACGGGAACGTGTAGTTGCAGCTCGGGCATTTGTATGGTTCCATTGCACCGGGCGGCGTGCAGAATTCGGCTCCGCATTCTTCGCATCTGTATTCCACGCATTCTTCCGGGCCTTCGATGCCGGCCTCGCTCATTGTGGATCTGCATGACGGGCACCATGAGGGAGAATCCTGGTTTTCGTCCATGAAGATTATGTAGCTGCAACTATTACATTCAAAAGATTTCAGGCTCATCAAACACGTACCTCGTGATATCCGGCTTCGTGGTTATTATAACACAAAGCCGGGAAAATCGTTTCACAGGCAAAACGAAGCTTGACAACGCATCATTGATAGTTATCCTTATGAAAACCTGGACAGGGCAGTATAAAAGACAGTTGAAATTCAGCAGTTTTTTCAAACAGAGGAGATAACACATGAAGGCAGTGATGCGGATTCAGGTGGCGGCGCTGGTGTTGTTGCTGGCGTTGAGCGGTTTTGCGCAGGCCGAGCTTGTCGCGACTCACGGCGAGGGCTGGCGGGAAAATGTTGACGGCTTAACGGTTGTCCATCTTGCCGGCACGCCACATCAGATCGGTGTTCAGCACGGAATACTCCTGAAAGACGAAATACATTTTCTTGTTAAATATTTTTTCGAGGATAAAGGGTCGCTGTTCGGCGCGAGCGTTGACGATATCAGGAAATCGGCAAAGTTGCTGGAAAGCAATATCCCTGATGAGTACATACAGGAAATGAAGGGTGTTGCGGAAGGTTCCGGGATTGATTACGAAAAGATCCTGATGTCGAACATCTTTCTGGATGTGGTGTCGGCGCACTGGGTTGGGGTAGGGCCGCAGTGCTCGAATTTCATTGCGCTTCCGGAGGCCACGCGGGACGGGAATATCGTGCATGGCAGGAACCTGGACTGGAGCGCGGACCCGGACCTGGCGAAGCTGAACACGGTTTTCATTTACAATCCCAGGGGCGGGATAACGTTTCTGGCGCTGGGCTGGCCGTCGATCGTGGGGACGCTGACCGGGATGAACGCGGAAAAGATGACGGTCGGCGAAATGACTTCCGTGACGTCGGATGCGACGCTGAATGGAACCCCGATCATGATCCAGTTGAGAATGCTTATCGAGAGGTCGCATAATCTCGATGAGGCATACTCGATTCTGAAAGATACGCCGCGCACGACGGGTTACAACGTGGTTGTCGCGGACGGCAAAACCGCGGATGCTTTTTTCGCGGAACAGTCGGCGTCGGATATCTTCAGGGGGTCGGCGAAGAAAGGGCTGATCTATCACACGAACCACTATACCCACCCGAAGATGAAGAAAAAGCAGGAGAAGTATTTTTACATAATCGGCAAGGGCAAAGAGTCGGACACGTACTATCGTTATAAAAGGCTTGGGCAGCTCCTTGAAGAGTATCACGGTGATATCGACGCCGAGGCCGGTATGAAAATAATGAGCGACAATTTCGACATCGCGATCAATGGAGTGCCGGAGCCGAAGAACATGAACAATACGGTGTGCAAGAAAAACACGATGCAGAGCGCGATCATGCTGCCGCAGAGCGGCGAGATCTATCTTGCCATGAAGGGGATTCCATCTCCGAAAAACGGCTATGTGAAGTTTACTTTCGACCCGTCCGCAGAGACGGGCGAATGAAAGTCCGTTGCAGACGGGAAATTTTTATTTGCCGGTGTTGGACGGCAATATTGTGGAGAGAAGCGCGCCTGTCGCGCTTCTCGTCTAGAAGTTTTGAAAGAGTGTGAGAAAACTTTACTGTTTTCTCACGTATTTTGATACCCCGTCCGCTTGCGGCGGGGTAGTTCATCACATAAATTTCGAGAACCATTCCAGCAGGTGGCTGGACATTATTCTGCGGTGTTGCCATTCGCTGAAAGAATGATCCGCGCCTTCGATCATAAACAGGCATTTGGGAGGTGCGGCGGCGGAGTGTATTTCGAGCGCGTGATCCGGTGGGATCAACTCATCAGCCGTTCCGTGCATGACAAGCAGCCTGCTTGTGCGCGCGGCCTGCGCCGCGATGTCGTATTTCGCGACATCTTTGCGGATCGATGCGCGTATTCTTCTTTCTCCGAGGTCGATGAATTCACTGTCGTCTGATACCGGCAATCCGAGCGAATCGAAAAAATCGAAGTTCAGCGGGGTTGCGACAATCGCGGAGCAGGCGGGACTGACCTTTGACGCGGCGAACAGAACGGTGTTGCCACCGAAGCTGCTGCCGAGCAGAGCGATTTCTCGGACGCCGAGTTCTTTGCGTGCAAAACCGGCGGCTTTTTCAAGATCATCTATCCGGCCCGTAAGCGTGGTATCTTCGAACAGGCCTTCGCTTTCGCCCATTCCCCGGTGGTCGAACCTCAGCGCTGAAATCCCTGCTGCGGCAAGTTCATCGCAGATAAAAATCCATTTTTCGCTGTCTTTTGAGCCTTCGAACCCGTGGCTTATTATCACGGCCCGCCCGGTGTCTGGTTCGGCGCGGTGATAGCACCCCGCAATCCCGCAGCCGCCGGATTCGAATCTGATATTTTCGGTTCCCATAGAATTCGCCTCTCGGAGAAGTTTTCAGGTTATTATACACCGGTATGAATTCAGCAGTCATGGATTTTGCGATTGACCGCCGGGTGTATAATCTGTATGTATGCTGATTAATCAGAATGGAACGGGAGCGCGTGATGGAGCCGATGGAGAGAGTGCTTGCGGCGGCGAGGTTCGAGCCGGTAGACTGTGTGCCTGTTGCAGCCGCGATAACTGATTTTTATATGAGGACGGTTACGCCCGGGCTTGACGGGCTGACAGTGCCCGAACAGGAAGTCGCGATGCTTGCGCGGGGAGCGGAACTGTTTCCCGGCCAGCCGGTATTCTTCATGGCAAACCCGACACCGGCGATTTATCCGGAACTGATAAACAGGATAAAACAGGCAGCCGGCGGCGGGCCGCTGACAACACGTGTTTTTCGCGAGGTTTCAGTGCCCATGCCCGGGTATGATGCGGTTAATCTGAAACGGCTGGAGGAGATCAGGTACTGGATCGAGCATATGCCCGGAGAACTCGTGAGAAAGTACGGCTATTGCGACGGCCTGGTAAGGTTCGAGAACCCGTTCGACACGCTTGTCGAGCTTGTCGGCTCGACGGACTGGTTTGTTAAAATCGCGACCGATCCGGAGTTCGTTCATGCCGCGATGACGCTGTTCACCGAGGCGAGTATAGCGGGCGCGAAATGGCTTGCCGGGGAGATAGGGATGCCGAAATGGGTTTTTCTCGCCGAGGATTTTCCCGGGTTTGTGAATCGCGGGGATTTCGAGAAGTTTGTTGTTCCTTACCATAAGATGATATTCGACACGTTCCCGGATGCTGTTAAGCTGCTGCACAACGATTCGAGAACGACGCACCTGCTGGGGGTTCTGCCGGAATGCGGGATGGATGTTTTTCATTTCGGCCACGAAGTGGATATAAAAGAAGCGAAAGAAGCGATGGGGGGCCGCGTCGCGCTGATGGGAAACATTGATCCCGTGAGGATGCTTGTGAGCGCCCCGCCTGAAAAGCTGCGGGCGGAATGTGAAAGAATAATAGAGATCGGAAAACGGGGCGGGGGGTTCATTTTTTCAACCGGCGGCGAGGTTAACCCCGGAACCGGCCCGGAACGGGTAAGGCTGATGCTGGAAACCGCATCTTTGAAAGGGAAGTATTGAGCATGGAAAAAAGCCGTCAGGCTTTCACGGCTTTCTCTTTTTTTGTTGACTTGCCGGGCGTTCTTTTTTTCTTCCCGATTTTGGATGGTTTCAGGAAATTGGATTCCCAGTAGTCAGGATATTCACTGGTTTCGCCGCAGATGCGGCATTTGAACACGGTTACGGGCACCTCGACAAACTTGTTGCCGCCCCTGTTGTTGGTCGGCGTGGCTTCGACGGTCCAGAATCCCTTTTCTTTCGTGTCATAGAATTCATGAACGCATTTCGGCTTGTCTTTATTAAGATTTTTTTTGTTTCTGACAGCCATAATTAACCATTCCTTAACCTGCGCCGGCAAGAAAAGCAGGTTAAATGCATTATGTAATAATATAAACAGGCGGGGCGGGTAAAAGTTCCTTTATTTAAAGAAAAGAATAGAACAGGCGAGGGCCGGCCCGGCACCGGCGAAAGAGTGTTGAGGCTGAATATCCTACGATTATTGGAAGTTCCAATTTTTGAAATAATACTGTACAACACTATTTAAGTATTATAATATTGTGTATTGAAAGTTATAAGAGAATGAGGCGAGGTGGCATAATGGAAAAAGAAAAGGTGCTATCGGGTATTTACCTGAAAGCGGTGCTGCCGTTGCTCGAAGAGGTGGTTGAATATGATGAGACTGCCGCGAAACTGATCAGGAAATGGAAAGCGTCTGTGATGTTTCATGTAAGCGACGGCCCGGCTGTAACGCTGAAGTTCCGCAAGGGGAAAGTTGAAGTTGTTCCCGGTAAAGTCGCTCTTCCGACGATTGCGATGTGGTTCACCAGCGCTGAAAAGCTGAACAGGATGTTTGCTGGAGAGAACGTGATACCGGTGGTCTGGAAGGGAATCAGGCATGTGTTGTTACTCAAAAGGTTCACGCAGCTTACGGATCGACTGAATTATTACATGCAGCCGACGGAGGAAGTTGTTAAAGACCCGAAGGACAAGGTGTTTGTAGTCAAGCTTCTGATGCTTGCGGCGTTGAGGGGAGCCATAGAAGTGGCGGAGAACGATCCGCACATGGCCGAGATAGCCGAAACGATACCGTCCGGCACGATTCAGATGAGGATTCTTGAGGGGGGATCTTCAGCATACGTGATACAGGGAGAAGAGGGTCTTTCATACGGGCTGGGCGAAGCCCCGGTTGCGCCGGACGCGATAATGGAGTTCAAGAATCCGGATGTTGCCCTCGGCGTGTTCCAGGGAACAACAGATTCCATGGCGGCTCTTGGCGCGGGAGATATCAGGATCAGGGGATTAATCCCGATGGTTGATAATTTCAATGCGCTGCTTGACGGGCTTACAAAGTATCTGGATCAATAAGGGACGGAAGGATTCTCCTTTATGAAACTGACAAACTATATGAATACCGAGGTAGAACGGAGGCGATATAATGGCACTCTATAAATACGATAAATCGCAAGAGCTTTTCAAGCGCGCTACACAGCTGATTCCGGGGGGGATATATGGACATTTCACACCGGCGCTGACCGTACCGGGCGCGTTTCCATATTATGCGGCAAGGGGAGAGGGCCCGCGTTACTGGGATGTGGACGGCAACGAGTTCATTGATTACATGTGCGCTTACGGGCCGATGGTTATCGGCCATAACAATCCGAACGTCCAGAAGGCCGTTAAGGAGCAGATGGAATTCGGAAGCACTTTCAACCATCCGGGAGAAGTCATGATCAAGCTGGCCGAGAAGCTGACAGGCCTGATCAAGATAGCCGACTGGGCGGTTTTCGCGAAGAACGGAGCGGATGTCTGCACGTGGGCCACCATGGTGGCGCGCGAGTACACGGGCAAGCCGAAGATACTGATGGCAAAGGGCGGTTACCACGGCACTCATGCATGGTGTACCCCCGGGCACGGCGGCCTGATAGAAGAAGATCGCAGAAATATCCACATGATCGAATACAACAACATCGACAGTGTCCGGCAGATGGTCGAGAAGTACAAAGGACAGGTCGCCGGGATAATTCTCACGCCATATCATCATCCGACTTTTGTTGATTCCCAGCTTCCGGTCGATGGATGGTGGAAAGGCGTTCGTGAGATATGCGACAGCGAAGGTATGCTGTTGATCTGCGACGATGTCAGGGCGGGATTCCGCCTCAGCCTGGGCGGCTCGCACGAGTACTTCGGATTCGAGCCGGATATAGCCTGCTACTGCAAGGCGATCGGCAACGGCTATGCGATCAGCGCGGCGGTAGGTAAAGATGAATTCAAGAGCGCGGCCGGAAAGGTGTTTCTGACGGGCAGTTACTGGGCGGGAGCGCTGGAGATGGCTGCGGCCATGGCAACTATCAAGGAACTGGAAGATACCGACGGAGTCGCGAAAATGCTCAGTTTCGGCTCGAAGCTCAAAGAGGGCCTGGAATCGACGGCGCGGAGCCACGGGCTTCAATACAAAGTCACAGGCCCGCCAAGTATTCCTTTCTGCAGGTTCGCCAACGAAAACAACCTGTTCAGGAACCAGCTTTTCTGCGGAGAAGCTACGAAGAGGGGCGCTTTCTTCCATCCCACGCACAACTGGTTTATTTCGGCGGCCCACACGGACAAGGAATTCAACGATACCATGGAGATCGCGGACCAGGCGTTTGCTATCGTCAAGAAAGAGTTCGGATCCTGATATTTCGATCTTACAAGTTGGAAAGGTTTTATAAAGCCGGGGGATACCCCGGCTTTTTTATTCGGGAAGCTTACCCCGGTGCTTGCACCGGGGTGAGGACCGACGGTGTTGTATGGCAATATTGTGGAGAGAAGCGCGCCTGTCGCGCTTCTCGTCTGGAAGTTTTGAAAGAGTGTGAGAAACCTTTTTCAAAAGTTTTCTCACGTATTTTGATACCCCGTCCGCTTGCGGCGGGGTAGTTCGTTTCCCGAGCATTGTGTCCGTTCGCTCGCCCGGGAGTCGCGGAATTGTGGTATAATTCAAACTGTTGAAATCATATATAGCCTGCATTTCTTACCAGTGCAGGTGTAAAATCGAGAGAAGGCTGATAATACAAGGAACAGCAAGTGAGTGGTGAGGGAGCATACTGTTGCGTATGTGACCGATCCCGAATCGCCGCTGTGACGCAGTAGGATTGGCCTTATCGCGATTTTCCGGATTTCGTTGTGAGAAATCCGGGATAGAG
>DAOSYA010000084.1:0-11649 GCA_035380865.1 bacterium | reverse complement strand
AGAGCGGCCTGGGCCGCCAGGCGGTGCCTGCTGTCATCCTGAGCGCAGCGAAGGATCTCTTTTCCTGATATGTATTTTGTTGTCATTCTCGACGGAGATCGGGAATCCAGGGGGCCGGGACGGCCAGGGGTTGAGCCTTTCGGGTTGGGTTGAAAAGATAAAATAACAGCACGCACAAAGAACGGCGCTTTGTACGTGGCACCCAAAAGAATATTTTTACTCATTCCCATGCTCCTATTTATAGACTCCGCGTGGGAATGCCGCCGTCATTCCGGAATGTTGTAAGCCGGAATCCAGATGGGACATTCTCACTTCAGCGGGCAACGTGTCATGAGGATCCGCGCTCAAGAAGTTTTGGAAGGATTCTTAAGGAAACCTTTTTCAAAAAGTTTCCTTAAGCCGCCGGGGCTTTCCAGCCGGGGTTTTCCAGCCGGGGCTTTCCAGCCGGGCGGGTTCTTCGGCCCGGGGGCTTTCGATATCAGCGGGAGAATTTTTGCAGCGGAGTTGACGGAAAAAGCAAACCGGTTTAAAATATATGAAAAGGTTTACACTAAAGGCGGTGAAGCATGTCGAAACCGGTCAAAGAATGGCTGACACAGGAAGAACTCGAAGCGGAACTCAAGAGGGCGGGAGTGGATCTTGCGGGAGAGCGCAGGAACCGGAACGTGCGGCGGGTGCTTTACTATTACCGGTATAAGGGGCTGATAACGCCGCCGATACGGAAAATGGTCGGCAAGCGGCTGACACTCTTCTATCACAACATCGTGATCAGCGAGTTCCTGACGATAAGGCTGCTCAAGGAGCGGGGCAAGCCGCTCGACGAGATCGCGGAATACATGAAAAAGGGCGTCAATGCGGAGTTTGTATCCAGCATTTGCGACGCAGTGCGGGATGTGGAAGACCGGTTCGGGATCGAGGCCGACACGCAGATGGTGACAATGTCGGCGCTGGGAAAAGACGGACGGTTCATTTATATGAAAATAAGGAAGAAAGACGTGAAAGCGGCGCGTGAAATGCTCGAAAAAATCGGCTTCGAGCCGGAAGCGGCGAGGGATAACAATGCCGGAGAAGCCGGGACGTAATTTTTTTGTCATAAAACTGTAAGCCCTGGCATTATATACAAGAGGCCTTTTTAACATCACATTCAGACACGGGGGAGGAAGCAGGCATGACGGCAGTATTTGCAGGATACATGGGGATCGGAGAGGAGCCCGATTTCGGGGCGGCGGAGGCGCCGCCGGAGGTTTTTGAAGAAATACTCAGCGAGTCGATCATGATGAACAACAATTTCATCAGGCCGGACCTTGCAGACGGGGCAGGGCATCGTGACATCGCGGTTCCCGGCTCGATATCGGCGGGTGGCGGTATTGAAATGCAGTTGAGGCCGGATGGGGCGACGCCCTGGATCATGAAAGGCATCTTCGGGCAGGTTTCGAGCGTGGAGGTTGAGCCGGGGGTGTACGATCACACATTTTCTCCCGCGCACGTTCAGTGCCTGCCCAGCTTCGGCATCAGTATGGTGGATGTGGCGGGAACGGGCCAGACATGGCTCGGATGCACTTTTTCATCCGCCACCCTGTCAGTCGCTAGGTCGCGCGCGGTGGGACTGCGGCTGAATCTGATCGCGCAGCGTCCCTGTGAATCCCCGGCGGCGGCGGAGCCGGTTTTTTCGGGTATCCCGCCCTGGACCGGGCACAGCTTTGCGTTCACGCTTAACGGCGAGCCGAACGTAAAATTCGAAAATTTCACAATCACGTTCAGCAACGACATCGAGGCGGTGCATACGCTCAACGGCACGCGGTACTGCAGCAGTCACTGCGCGAAGGGATTCGACCTTTCGGGCAGCATCACGCTCGAATTCGAAACCGAGGCCGAGCGCCGCAGGCTGTGGGGCTCGCTCACTGCGACAGGCCCGCGGAACACCGTCGAGCCGGGTAGCATTGCCGTAACCGCGACACACGACAACGAGGCCGCGCCGGGCCGGAGGTTCGAGCTCTCCATCGACGCTCCGCAGATTTACTACGAGTCCGCGCCCGCCGGCATCAGCCATACCGCGGACAGGGTGTTGCAGACCATTTCGTTTTTTCCCGCGCGCAACAGGACCGCGCCGGTTCCCGCAGCGCTGACAATGAGAAACAGCGACAGCGGATACCCCGACCCGGCGTGAGCCGGAGCCGGATGGAATCATGACTACAGGAGGCGAACCATGGATTCATTAAGCTGTCTTGATATTCAAAAGAAAGTGCTCGAAATACTCGAAAACGACCCGGTGCTGAGCGGATATGTAAAAGAGTTTTCGATCGGGGGAGAGAACACGGCGCGGAAGCTGTTCCCCTGCGTCACAGTAGCCGAAGTCACGAACGACATCGAGCCGCTGTGCATCGGCCCCGGAGCGCCGAACCTGAACAGGTACCGCATCGTCATCCGCGGCGGCACGCGGCACACCCTGCCGGAGATCGCCCGCAGAGGCGACGGCGCGGGAAAAAAGGGAATCGTTCAGCTCACCGACGACATCGTGGCAGCGATTTATCCGGGCAACCTGGAAGGCATTTTTAAAAGAACATTACATCTTGAGGAAGCTTGTCCAATGGAGATTGAAGGTTCCGGCGGGAAAAGCTGGATAACAAGGGTTATTCTAACCGGTAACCGCAAAGCCTGAAATGTAAACCTGTTAAATATTACGGAGGTGGCATAATGCTTGTAAACACCGCGGAAATCGAGGACAAAGTGATTGATGCGCTGAAGAACGATCCGACACTTGCGAGTTATGTAAAAAGTTTCTCCCGGGGGGGCATGAACATTTCAAAGAAACAGTTTCCTTTTGTAGAAGTCGGCAACTTTTCTTACAGAGAGGAGCAACTTCTGGCCGCAAGCGGTATTTTTGTGTACAGCGTCGATATTTATGCCGGGACAAAGAATCTGGCACAGGGTGTTGCGTATCAGGGAAGTGAGTCGGGAACAAAAGGGATTACCGGCCTTTGCCACGATATAGTAAAAGTGATCTTGAACAATCATTTCTCCGGCGCATTTTTTAATATTGTAGCGAATATCAATAATATCCCGAGATACCGGGGCGACAAATCGGAAACCATCTGCATCGGAAAGGTCTCCTTTACCGGCGATGTCTGGTTCCGGCATAGCTGATACAAGGTGAAGAATTGTTATTTATTAGCTTATTAACCATTTTCGTAAGAGCGCTATTGATATGGTGTGTAAACACATCAAGAACAGGGGGGGCGGCATGTCAGGGAATAAAGAAAAGAAGAAGAAAAGTACTGTCAGAAACTCCAAAGGAATTGGTAGCTTTTTGAAAGGGCTCGATATGGTTTATTTCTTGACCAAAAGCGCAGATGATCCTGTTGATGTAAGAAATAAAGTAATGGCCTTTTATGGGAGAGAAATATCGTATCCCATTGAGATTCTTTCTTCGTTAGGATTCAATATTAACGGATTGATGGAAAAACGGATGGGCTCTAAAGATATCAGAGTAAAATTCCCAAAATACATAAGGTTGATGATTGACGAGGATACCGGACATCTTTGTTTGACATTCAGCGGTGAGAGGGGAGCGAGAGTAGAAGTTGATAGATCGGGTGTTGATATCAATAGTTATTTCAGAAGCATTGAGGTTGGGACTGAAAGGGGTGTATTAAGTGAAATAGATTTGCAAGGGATGCTTGTAAGAATCAGGAAAGAGGATATTGTCGTGGTTGGTACGGTTGAAGATATTGAAATTGGATTAAAAGGCGGAAGCATTCTTGAGGTGGTTGAAGTGCGCAATATGAAAGTTCATTCTGAAAGAACAAGCGCGGAAATCGGAGGGATAAAGCTTATGTTTGAAGGTGAGTCTCCTGACTCACTGGAAGTTACAGATGCGATTTTTCGGCACGAAACGGGTAAAGCAAGACTGAAAGGCACATTCAAAGATATTAAGGCGGAAAAAGTGCAAGAATATTGGCAATTTACCGGTGTTAATGGAAAAGCAAATATTGGGTTTGAATTCGGGGCATTCAATCCTTCATTTTCCATTCCCGTCAAAAGTATGATCAAGGATATGGTTATAGGATATTTGAATAGTGAAGTATTACCTAAAAATGTAATGATGGAAGATAAAGGAATTAATCTTGAATACATCAGGCGCACAATAAAAGAAAGTCGATCCGCTGAAATGTACATAATTAAAAGGAATTTTTAATGCATACCGGTGCCGGTCTGTTGGTGTGCCGGCGGCATACTGCTTTTTTTAATCGGTTGAAATTTCTGAATTCGTTCGTTACCGTTATCGACAACGTAGATATAGCCCTGTGAATCCACAGCAATGCCGAGAGGGTTCTGAAATTCACCGGCAGAGGTTCCCTCTGAGCCGAAAATTGTTATCAGACGACCTTGTGAATCGACAACGACCACGCGGTCATTCGAGCTGTCGGAAATATAAAGATATCCATCCGGCCCGAAACAAACGCCCCTGGGATAAGAGAGGCTGTTAAGGACGCTTCTGTTCAGAAGGCTAAGAGCCACCCTTGTTTCAGGCTCATCTGCCGCCCGTTCAATTTCCGCCTCGTCCGGTTCGTTGTCCCCGGTGAAACTGGCGACAAGATCGAGAAGCTTTGAAACGGTAAGAACAATTCCGTCGGCAGCACTTGTTAGCAAATCGTGTTCTTCCAACAGGCTGTACGCATCGTAATCAACCCGGCTCCAGTCGCATTCATTTTCCGCGTTCAGGATTTCCTCGATAAAGTATCCATCTGTTTCAAATTTTAAATATTTTTCTTTCCCTTCATCGTAGACAAACACTTCTTTGCTGTCATTTACACAGATTCGGGTAATCCCTGTATTTTGCGTGCTTCCTGAAAAATATCCCGGAGTTTCTCTATTTATGCCTATCGTCATTTTCTTATCGAATTTCGCGTCATATTTAATTATTCTGTCTCCATACACATCTACCAGCCAGATGTTGCCGGAGTTGTCTTCTTTCAATAGGATAACTGTCCCTTTTTCTAAAATGGAGTTCATTTCTTCCTGTACAAAGGTTGTTATTACTTCTCCATTGACATTCTTTATTGCAAATTGACTTTCTCTTTGCTCCAGTATTTTCGGCGAGTGTTCTGAATGAATGAACAAAGTCTTTATTTTTTCCGGCCCACTGTCAAAATCGTTCCGGTCATGAAATGTTGTATTATGATCAATATTCCTGCCGGCTTCCACGCCGCCGCAATAATTCAATTCCAGTTCATAGATTATGTAATAACCGAACATTTTTTTTAACGGCAGTTTTTCCCGCGCGGGGAATTCCGATCCCGACGGTTCGGCAGAAGCAGTATCGGCGAGTATATTATCGTTATAGTTTTCAGGAATCTTTCCGCCAGAGGGATTTTCGATATTAAAATAGTCTCGGACTTCAGCCATTATGTTGTCTTTGTCCAATATCGTTGTTTTTACAACATCCAGATTATGCATATCGATCTCAAACAGAACATTTTCTCCCATGTAATTCGCTAAAAAAAGGGAAAGAGAATGGGGCCCTGTTTTCGAGAAGAGCCCGATGGGAAATCCTCCGGCACCAAGCGAGATTGAGAAATCGTGTCTTGCACGTGCAGTGTCCTGCCGCGTGTCGAAAAGAGCGTTACCGTAAAGAGTGTGTTCAAAATAACTTGAAGGATCTGCATCTATCAGCTTTTCGAGAGAGTAAAGAGGGTCGAAGTACGGAGAATGTTCGTGCTCTTCAACAGACCGTTTTTTCAAAACGAATATTTTCCCCCAACCGGCGTCGAATACGAAAAGGCGGTCTCCGTCCGGAACGATTGCTACCGGCCACTGGAATGAAAAATCTTCGAATCGATGATCGCCTATAGAAAAGTGGTATTCAACATAGTGTCCGAGCAGAGGTTTGAAAACCTGAATCCGGGAGTTCAGTGAATCCACAACATAAACTGTGCCTCCATCATCGACGGAAACATCTGTTGGCCGCCAGAATTTTCCTTTTCCATGGAGATTTGTATTCCACGTTATTCCGGTGTGAAGGGCGTTCGGATTTGAGCAAGACTGTTGCGCTGTTTTAACGTCACTTGTAACGAGGGTTTTGTGATTAATTGAAGCAGCTTCGCTATATGACATACTCGCAAAAAGTGAGAGCAGCAACAGGGAGACGAAAAAGTTTTTTCCCTTTCTCATGATTCCAGCTCCATTCCTTATCAAGAAACGCGAATTTTCTCCGGCGTAAGGCCATCGAAATCGGCCCGGAGGTTCAGGGACGCCGTCCCGGGCCGGCGGATCAGGTCTTGCGATAAGAATCGTAGTTCTCTTAAAGGAAAAATATTCATTACACCAATTATACAGCATGCGGAATATTGCTGGAAGTTCTATAAGAGGAAAAGAGTTCAACTTTAACCGGGTTGCTATGACAGACAGCAACACCCGGGAAAGCCATATCAAGACCGGGAAGTAATATCAAAGTGAAAATGAGATAATGTTTAGAAATCGGCTCCCGGGTTTATCTAAGTTTCCAGCCCTCATTAACAATTACCAGAATACATTTGATACGTGTCCGTATGTTTTCCATCAACTCATTCGGCAGAGTTGTCCGGCATGAAAGGTGCAATATCTTTAAAACCGTTTCAAGCGGTAGATTGCCTTAAATACTTTATCAAATAGTCCTGTCGAGTTGTATTTCCTGATCGCAGCAAGGCCTTCGCTGAAACGGTTTGCCTGAATACAGTTTTCCAGTTCGACAACTACATTTCCTTTTTTGTCAATATAGCAGTATCCGTATTTACCGTTCAGTTCCACTGCCGCCAGACCTTCGCTGAAATTATATGCATAATTGAATTGCGGTTCTATGATCGTGTTTCCCGATGGATCTATGAAACCATACAATTTGTTTGCCGCACCGGAGTTGTCAGTAACTGCCACCGGCCACAGCTCTTCTGACTGATAATCAATATCTGCATATTGCGGTTTCGTTATTATTCTGCCGGTCCTGTCTATCAGTCCCCATTCGCATCTATCGGAATCCCAGCCTTTTCTGCAATGGGCGACAGGCGCGATCCCGTTCGCGAAGCTGCCCACCTCGGAATACTTGAAATCTATAACTGTTTTCCCCGCCATGTCGATAAATCCCCACCTCCCGGCAGTTGCATTTTCTGCGGTCGTTTCAACAGCCGCCAACCCTTCGAAAAACGGCAGCGCATCAGTAAACTGCGGGCTTATGACTATTTTGCCTGTTTTGTCGATGAATCCATATCGGTCGTCGATTTCGATGGCAGCTACTCCCTGGGAGAAATATGCCGCTTCCGATAAATAGTAAGCGTTCAGGTTTTTGATTATACGCTCGTCGGTTTGAAATACGGGATCAATGACAGTGTTGCCTGATCTGTCGATAAATCCATATTTGCCGTCAATTTCAACCGCCGCGATACCCTCGGAGAAGCTCCACGCATTACTGAAGGGTCCTTCTATGATCACTTCCCCGGTTTTATCGACGTATCCGAACACGCATTCTTTTGAAATTTGATCGGAATCTGTTCCGGATATTTTGAAAGGGTTGCACGGGCAGTCCCGCCCTTGTGCTGCAACGGCAACCCCTTCAGAAAAATCCCTTACAAAGTCATACTTTGCTTCTATTGCGATATTCCCGGTATTGTCTACAAATCCCCATTTGCAGTCATGCGAATTGACGGAGGAATCGCCGCAGGTTTTTATTGCAGCAAGCCCCTCCGAATATTCCCTGGCATCGCAATATGGGTCTGTGACTATTTCTCCGGCGGTGTCAATAAAGCCCCTGTTGCAATTGTCGGGAAAATCCTGGTGATTGTTATCAAGCTGAACCAGCGCAAGGCCGTTATTGAATGCTCCTGCTTCCAGAAACCTGGGTTCAATAACCATATTGCCTGATTTATCGATATAGCCCCATAGATAGTCGCTCGCGGGCGGTTGCTGAAGGGATAAATACAGAAAGATGAAAGAACCGGAAACGAGGACTATCATCAGGTAAAACAAAGCGCGTTTTTTCGAAATCGATGTTTTCAAAATGCTCCTTCTTGAATTCGACCCGCACCGGTGAGAAATGCAGGCACGGAATCAGCGTTGCCGAATGATACTGCAAAAATAATACCATTATAAGGTTTAAAATGGTGAATCATTATTACCCACCGTAACCTGTTTTTATTTGACGTCATCCTTACGGGCGATAAAAATATTTAATCCATTTATATCCAGACCGCAGTCGCCATTTATGCTTTCAGTATTCTCTCCGGCCCTGATAAGCATGCTGGCTATCTCTGATATTTTTTTGCTCTTTCTTTGCAAAAGTCCCGATATCCTTCTTCCCACCATGCATTATGCGCTGCTATGCATAAGGGTGTTTGTCCCGAATTATCTTCAGCGTTGATGTCCGCACCGTTTCTCAACAGAATTCTCACAATCCCTTCAAGGCTGTAGTATACTGCTATATGGAGTGGTGTTCTGCCTTCACGGTCCAGCGAATTCACATTTGCGCCATGCTCTATAAGAATCTCAATGACGTTCTTGCAGTTGGCGGAAACAGCATGATATATAAGAGGGAATTCACCTATATCCGTTTTTTCTTTGATGTCGGGGCTGACGCCTCTGTCCAGATAGCCTTCGACGCAATCCGTGTCGCAGGAAGCTGCGCACTGGAAGAGTCTTTCTATGTCCCGTTCATCAAGAATATCATTCTTCTCAAGCGAGAAAGCGGATGTCGCGAGAAGGATTATCGAGCATGATGCAATCAACAGAATCTTGAATGCGACCGGGGGAGCGCTGCATAGCCGGACAGTAGAATGACGGTGATTATTCACGGGTTCAATTCTACCAGCCCCGCGCCGTAAAAACAATATCGAGCCGCGGAGAACTGTTGAATATCAGCAACAAGCGCCGCCGCCCGGCGCGGGCGGGCTCGCGGCATTTTATTCACAACACTGATCACGGCAAACTTTCACTACAGCGAGACCCTCGTGGAAACTTCCGACTTCACGAAACGGCTGTGGTTCGATAACATAATTGCCCGAGTGATCGATAAAACCGATGCGGGTGCAATAGTGAATCTTTTTTCGTCCAAACAGGGATTTGCTTTCTCGTTTTTCTACTACCTTGACTGCGGCCAGCCCTTCTGAGAAGTTCCATGCATCCATGTAATCAGGCTTTATCACAATCTCTCCTGATCTATTCATAAACCCGTATCGAAAAACATTTTTAGTAAAAGGAGCCGGGCCTTCTGTAAAAACTTCCTTTAAAGAATATTCGATCGGAATCGCCAGGTGCCCGGTTTTGTCAACGAAACCGTATGAACAACCATCGTGGTTGTTACATTCTTCGCATTTTGACACCCATGCCAGCCCTTCGTTGAAATTACCTGTTTCGCAATAGGAAGGCGGTATTATAATATTACCTTCTACATCGATGAAACCGCTGCTGAAATTGCTTTCATTTTCTGTTGAAAAATGTATCCCCAGAAGTCCTTCGCTTACATAATTATGAGCAAAAACATAATCAATCTCGGGTCGTATGGTGACCTGTTCATGTTTGTCAACGAGTCCCCGATTGCAGCCTTTTATATTAAAATCATAGTTCTTATTTCCTTCGCAAACCTGCACAAGCGCATAACCTTCATGGAATTGTGCGGCGTCGACGAAGGGACCTTCGATTACTACCTGACCTGAAAAATCGATGTAGTGAAATTCACAATCGATGTCTATGTGGTCGCAATCCTTTATTTCATTCACGGCTGCCAGCCCTTCAGAAAAATACCTTATATTGTAGTAGCGCGGTTCGTTTCACAATATTGTCAGCTTCCCTGTTGCAGACCGGCATGAATAACGAATTAATGAAATACTGAAAAATAGATTATAACGCATGTCGCCGACAACAGTAAACAGAAACAGTGTAGTAAAAACGCAACATATATCCGGCGCCGTAAGCTGTATGTCAACAGGCGTGAACAGGTTGCCGGTGTCGCGGGGCAACCGTGATTATAGCGACGGCGCAATCGACCGGGGAATCTGTTGCGGGATGGCGAATGCGCGCGGGATATCTGTTGTCTGATTCGAATTGCAAGGAGTATAATCATGGACGAAGCAAATAGATATTCTGAAGGATTGAATTCAGCGGCATGAAAGCATCTATCGAGCTATATGGAGACAATATGAATGAGTAAGTGGCGGAGAATCAGGAGAAACGGCCTGCGTCTTCTTGTCGCATTAACAGCAATCAACTTTTTTGTGTTGTTTGTAATAGCGCCGAGAAGTGAAATATCGCTTGATTCTTTTTTTATCGTAACAGGCATGATATCTTTTGTGCTTTTGATACTGACGATTGATATCGGCGGCAAGTATGTCTTGTATACTTACCTGTTTTTATTATCCTTCGTGATTAACGGAACAATTGGAGCCAGGGCTGGAATGATCGGAGAAACAAAGTGTGGTGTACTCATCGCTGATGACCAGCGCCGTATCATTGTTTCTGTTGCTTTTGTGCATAGCTATTCTGTTGATAAGGAATCGAAAACTGAAATCCCGTGACTGAGTTTGATACGGAAAACGTTCTCCCGGAGGGATTTATCAATTTGTATTCATGTAATGCAATAAGTGATGAAGGGGACGACATCGCGCACGCGATGGCAAGGCATTTCGGAGTGAGGGTATGGGCAAACAAAACCGGTGTAAGATTATGGCCGCCCTGGCGCGGATTGAGAGGGAAAAGAGGTGTGTATACCAGTCCGCGGGACAGGCTATTTGATAAAACGGCTGGTTTCGATTGGGTGTTGCCTTAAGATGGGAAATGAATATGCCGATCAGCAGGAGGATTAAATGGAACTGGAAGAAATATTATTTCAATTATTAAAAGTTTTGAGCCTTAATATTTTATTCAGCGGTGTTGTCCTCCTTTTCAGTTCTTCAATTGGCTACAGGTTGTTAGGCATTACAGGTTGTTTTATTGCCTTATTGGCTGTTGCTTCTTATATTTCACACGACGGAGAACTATTATTCATATTGCATATAGCAATAACCGCTTATTTGATTTTCGGCGGTATATACATGTTTAGAAGTGGTAATAGATTGTACAGGGCTATGGCAAAAATCTGTTTTTTGTCTTTAGCATTAATGGCTGTTCCAATGATAGCCATGACTTATCGTGGACATAAGGCTTCAAAAACAAAATACTATTTCGGTGGTTGCTATAACCTGTTTTCCAGATTCAGTTTCGTGCAGGAAGAATATCATAAAGCAAACGGTAAATACGCTCCGGACCTTAAAACTATTTCTGAATATGCCGGGTATTTGTGTCGGAACGACAAAGAATATTTCTGCGATCTGTTTTCAGACGAAGAAATGAGCAAAGAATGTGAGGGCATCAGTCTCACTGTTACAGATAAAGATGAGTATAGAATCGAGGCAAGATCCGGGGGCGGAACCGGTTGTTACCTGTGTCTTACGCCGAGAGGTATTAACCGGTGGCATCACTGGGAATGCTCTGAAGAGAGTAAAAATCAATGTCTGTGATGTGCTCCGAATCGCCGCGATCAGTTAACCCGGATTTCTCACAGAGAAATCCGGAAAACCGCGATAAGGCCAATCCTACTGCTCCGGGTGACATGCACAAGCTTTGCTCTGTGCATGAATCAGGCGGTCACAT
>DAOSYA010000083.1:0-12037 GCA_035380865.1 bacterium | reverse complement strand
CCTTTCGACAGAAGGCTTCTTATGTTCGAATCTCTCGCGGTTGCGGAGGCAGCTGTCGAAAACGGCGACGCCCGTATCGAGGATATGACCAACTATATAGATTACCTGAGAGCGCTTGCCTTCACTCCTAAAAACGACTTTGTTACATCCATAGATGCCTGCGATACATACCGCTTCTCGGATACCCGGCTGGTCTCGACCGATCCCAACACCGATGATAAAAAAGTTTACATCTGCGATCCCAACGTTGAGGTCGAAGATTCAACTATTGATGAAATAACAGGTCGTGATATAAAAATGCAGGTCTCAGGCGGAATTGTAACAAAAATATTTCCCGCCTGATTTTCCGCATTCATTGCCGGATTCCGATCGAAACCGCAAAACTCTCGAAGGACAAAGAGTTACGATCGGAAATCAGCGAACGCATTGACTCATGATTGTGCCGGAGATATTATTCTTACAATTCACACTGGTCTTTTGATCAACCGGAGGATCAACGCAAATCTTGCACTGCAAATATTCGAAAATATTAGCCGCCACACTTTTTTCAATAATTCTGGCCGTTGCATCCTCATCCACGGCAGTTTCCGAAGACAGGCTTATCCTCACCGTCAGCCTTGTTGTCGAAAACCGGACAGCTATCGTGTACACCGATAAATTGTCCGAGGTTGGTAGCGGCACTATTTTCGGGATATTCCTCGGCGACAAACTGATCGCGAAATCCCGTGTAGTCGATACCGGGCCGGGGTTCGCAAAATTCTATATCGAAGAAGGTTCATCAAACATTGTCGAAGGCGCCGTTTACGGATTTGAGATACCAACGCTCATACCGGAAACACCGGCCACGCAAAACTTCACAAGAAGCAGAAAAATGCTTTCCATCCCGGGAGAAGTTGCAGACAGCCCGGAATCTTCTGAAGAACCTGAAGATATGAAAACCGCTGATAAAAAGCCGGCTGAAAAGAAAACAATTGCTTCAAAAAGCAAAAGGCGGTCACTCGAAAAAAAAGACGATAAGAAAGAAAAGAAAAAAGTCCGTTCCAGAAAATCCGAGACCGGAAAAGAAAGTTCGAAAGACAGTAAAGCCACCCCGAAAAAAGATGAACTGAAAAAAGCGGAACAAAAAGAAGTTTCCTCAAAGAAACCCGAACCCGCGGCGAAGAAAAAAAAGCCCGCGGTACACAGCCCATGGGAAATAACACCTGAAACATGGATGTCGAACTCCGACGGCGAAGTAGGCCTTGTCCTGATCCCGATAGCCCAAAACATAGGCCACTACAACTTCAGGACTTCCCTTTCGTACGCATACGAAGATTTTTCGACATACTATTTCTCAGGCGTGGAATCATCGGTGGACGTTGACCTGCGAACCCTCTCGATAGGATACGGACTCACCGACAACATCACCCTGAGCTATTCTTACAACAAAGAAGCGATCCGCATCGATCTGCCGGTTTTCGACCCGATAAACAGCTCTTTTCTCGGCTACGGCCACTTCAGCTATCATTCGACAATCAACACACTGGGGCTTAAATATACGTTCCCCGGCGACTGGCCCGGCAACGCGAAAACAGCGATCTACACCAGATACGAAAACTCAAACTTCTCCGGCAACCAGGACGATACGCTGACCATGCTCGGGATAATCGACTTTGCAATAAACAAACATGGCGCGCTGATAACCGCAAACGCGGGAGTGGATGACCCCGGCAACGCAAACCTTTTCCTGTGGGGGCTCGGAATCGAACTTCCGGTTACCCGGACTCTCCGCCTGAGCCTCGAACACTCGCAATCTCTATCCGACGATGCAAACAACAAGGATAATATTGCAACCGCTGTAGGCATAAAACACAGGTTCGGAAGAAACTGGAGCGGAAAGTTCGGAATCATCTTCAACGAAGGAAGATTCTGGGACTCGGAATCGAGCTGTCTCGTCTTCAAAGCTACCTATCACCCGCCGTTCACGCCCAAATAAAAACTTCAGCACTCTTTGCAACCCATACGTGTTAAAATCTTAAAGGTATTTTCAAGCTGCTTCCGGAGGCATTCGCCATGAAAGACAATGTAACGAAACTCGATCACATCGGAATCGCCGTAAGGGATATCGAAAAAGCGATGAAATCATTCCGGGACATACTCGGGTTGGAGTTCGGGGGCGGTGAAACCGTCGAGGAACAGAAAGTAAAAACCGCATTCCTTCGCGTCGGGGAAACAAATATCGAACTCCTGGAACCGACTTCGGACGACAGCCCGGTAGCATCGTTTCTCGATAAAAAAGGCGAAGGGATACACCACATCGCAATCGGCGTAAAGGATATCGAATCGGTTATTGCAAAGCTGAAAGAGCGCGGCGCCGTGATGATCGACGAAAAGCCGCGGACCGGGGCGCACGGGAAAAAGATCGCTTTCATTCATCCGCGATCGACTTCCGGTGTTCTGACCGAGGTTTGCGAATATAGTGATTCTCAAAAATAAACTTGAATACATGCACAAAGGAAATAGCTTTGTGCATGGCACACTATCTTTGAATTTGTGATTTCTGATCGAGTTGTGAACCTGTTTTTATTATGAGAATTACTATAAACTTCTCAAACCGACTTTTTATGTATAATATCTACCTATAACAGTGACATAATTTTATAAACGCTGAAATACAACGAGGAGGCTGATATGAAAAGCTACAAGGTATCTGTTGACATCAACGCCCCTGCCGAGGCTGTACTCGGAGTGGTAACAACCCCCGAATACGTTAACGAGGAAGCGAAAATCGACGGCGCGATCTCATGCGAAGCGAGAATTGAAAAAAGCGACGGCGGCAAAGCGGTGCTGGTCAGCGACCGGGTGGAATACTCCCGCGGGCCTAACGGAAAGGTCTCGAAATCATCGAAAGAGAAAAACACGCTGACATCCGAATGGGATCTTGGCGCCATGAAAAGCAAATGGAACGTTAAAGTTAAAGGGATGGAAAAACTCGTTCAGGTTAACGGATCGACATGGATAGAAAAGACCGGCGAATCGACATGCAGATTCTGTGACAGCGGAACCGCGAACATAAAGGTTCCCCTGCTCGGAGCAAAAGTGGAAAAAGAAATAGTAAAGGATATCGAGAACAACTTCTCAAAGAAAAAACCGCTTATCGAGGGAATGATAAAAAACTAGCACAATGCGGGTTTTAAGGTTAAAAGAAGTCAGCTCGACAAACAGGGAAGCGAAAAGAATGGGGCTGGACGGAGCGCCCGGCGGAACTGTCGTAGTGGCCGAAAAGCAGACTTCCGGGAGAGGCCGGCTGGGGCGAAGCTGGGAATCGCCTCCCGGCGGGCTGTGGATGTCGCTGTTAATCAGGCCGGAAGAAGGCGATGAATCCATCCCCGCGCCCGCTGTATCACTTGCCGCCGGAACCGCCGCGGCAGCCGCGCTGGAATCAATCTTCATATCATCCGGGCTGGACCCCGGCACAATAAAACTCGGCTGGCCCAACGATATTATGGTTGAGGACAAGAAAATTGCCGGCATCCTCGTTGAATCCTGTACCATCGATAACGATTTCGGTGTCATCGGCATTGGAATTAACATCAATAACAGCTCGACCGAACTGCCGGGGGAACTGAAGGGAAAAGCGACGTCTGTCTTCGATCTGTCGGGGAAAACGATCGATATCGAGATCGCTATGCAAAGAGTACTGGCCGAGCTTGAAAGCAAGCTGGCCGAACTGAATAACGGAAATCTCGGAAACATCATTGAGGCCTGGAAATCAAAAAGCGCAATACTGGGAAAACAGATACGGGTAATGATACCGGGTGAAAAACCGTTCGAGGCAAAAGCGCTTGATATAGAAAAAGATGGAAAACTGTTAGTGGAATTAACAGACGGCGAAAGAATTGCTCTTGACTACGGAGAAACCTCATTGCTGAGATGATATTTTCGTATTAATTATCATAAATTTTATGGAATAATATGGAATCCGGCAGGCAGTGTCTGCCCGGGTGACACGCTCAACCTCAGCTTGTAAGTGAGAACAAAAAGTAACATTATGATTTTCACTCACAAAGAACAACGCTTTGTATGTGGCACAAACCGAGGCTTTGCATTAACCTGCATTTCTCACCAGTGCAGGTTAAAAATCGTGATAATGCCTGTAATACAAGGCGCGGCGAGGGAGTGGTGAGGGAGCATACTGTTGCGTATGTGACCGATCCCGAACCGACGCCGCAACGCAGTAGGATAGGTGTTATCACGATTTTCCGGATTTCTCTGTGAGAAATCCGGGTTAAGGTCTCACTTCAGCGGGCAACGTCCCATACAGATTACCCGTTAAAAGTAGAGCAAAGAGCGAAGCGATGCTTAAAGCATCGCTTCGCTCTTTGCGGTTGAGAAGTTTTGGAAGGATTCTTAAGGAACCCTTTTTCAAAAGGTTTCCTTAAGCTGCCGCGCAACAGAAGCGAGCGCGGCAGTTTGTATTACTATTATCACTCAAAAAAAACTTTTATCGGCACTTCAAGCGCAAGTGAAAGCTTCAACAGAGTGGCTACCGACGCGGCGGTCCTGCCGAGTTCGATTTTCGAAATAAGGCTCTGCGAAAGCCCGGTTTTGTTCGAAAGTACTTTGAGAGTGTAGCTATGCTGCTTCCTGAGCACCCTGAGCCTTCGCCCAATCGCTTTTTTCAATTCCTCTTCCGGATCAAAGAAAACACGATTCTCCGAAACTGCTTTCCATATCAATTCCGACAATTCATTCGGCTCGAACGGTTTCTGGAGAAAACCGTATGCTTTTTCCCTGATAAAGGAGAGAGTAGCATCCATCGGCGGGTAACTCATCGTTGTGATTATACATATCTGCGGATACTTCTCTTTCACCTGCCTTAAAATTACCTCGCCAGTCCCCTCGGGCATCTTCATGTCCAGAACAAAAATCTGGTATTTCCCTTTCTCCAGTTCCGTGTAAATCTCTTCCATGTCATTAATAACAGTTACAATATATCCATTATTGTTGAGGAAGGATTTCGTAGCGTCTGTAAACGGCTTGTTTTCATCCGCTATAAGAATATTGATCTCTCTATGTTCCGTCATTTTCCTTGTTTATCCCTCTTTCCCGATAATACAACTTACCCCGGCATATTTATTAATATATGGTGTAAATCCAAATTTTCAAATTAAGTCAGTAAATAGCACATTGGGAATAACAGTCATAAAAAAAGCTCCCCCGACAGGGGAGCTTATATATAAAGAATAACAGTAACTAAACGCAAATATTATTTTTTGCTTTCCCTCAATGCCTTTACCTCTTCACGCATGCTCTTGATATCGAGCTCAAGGTTCTCTTTCTGAATTTCAACAATCTTTTTTTCCGCGATCTGTCCCAGTATCGGTATGTTTATCTTTATTTCACCATCGAGTGTGCGGATCGTGTTTCCTTTGCCGTCTTCCTCGAACTCGAAATGCCCCGTCAGTGAAAATACATTTGTAAAATAAAAAGTTTTCACACTGTAATCATATGTATTCTTACTCAGATCGTACTTCCCTGTTTCCGTCCATGTGAGCATCTTCGGGGAAATGAGCTTTCTGAGCTTGGGAGGAATATCTCCATTCGCTATCGTTTCCACGACAATATTTATTATATCGCCCTTCTGCTCTCTTTTCTTGACAGTCGATTTCGTTACGTTGGAATACACCCTGACGTCCCTGCTTCGATCCATCCCAACCTCAAAAACCTCCTGTATCGTTCCTTCAATAACGTGGCGAACTTTGTATTTCATCTGTTAAATCCCCCTGGCGATTTTCTTTTATCTCAAACTACTTCAAGTGATTAGTCCGTAATTATAACCAAGCCGGCAAGGTTCGGCAATACAATTATCACCGCATTACAAAACCATGTTTATAAATCGCAATAAAAACACGATATCAATAATCCGCGCTTTAAATTTTTTTGCTCAGCTTGACAAACAAGCTATATTCGCTCATCATATATTTGTAAAGAAGTTTTATGGTCTATCTCTGTTTATGAAGATTGCCCAGCCAGCTTTCAGAGTAAACAGTTAATCTCCTCAATTTAGTTCTACTCCAAAACTTTAATTTTATGTGCGGTTTTAAATGGTTTTGAAATGGCATTTTTGTTTCGGAACCCGTAAAAACTATAGAAAGAGTTGAGCAAAGGTTACTGATGAACGTTCTGCCTTATACAGGACAAATGTTCGCAAAGAACCAGATCGAGCAGAACAGCAGTTCGCTCTCGCGCACGATGCAGAGGTTATCGTCCGGGCTCAGAATCAACTCGGCTTCAGACGACCCGTCCGGCAATATCATCTCATCGATGCATAATACTCAAATGCGCGGTGCTCTTATTGCGGTCGAAAACGCACAGGATGCGGTTTCGATGCTCGATACGGCTTACAGTGCTTTGCTCGAAATTGAAGATCTTGTCATACAGGGGAGAGACAAAGTTGTCAGGGCATACAATGACCCGACACTCTCCGACAATGATAAAGAACTGATACAATCGGAAATCGACGATATCCTTGCCTCGATAGACGCAATAGCAAATCTTACCGAGTATGGTGATAAGGAATTAATAAACGGCGGTTCAGGAATTACAATCACAACAGATACCCAGGCCGAATGGGCGGCCGGAACATACAATGCAGATGAATTCGACCTGGATTCATCGGCGGGCGACTTAAAGCTGAAAGCCGAAGCATGGGACACGGACCCCATGTTCAACACAAATGCGGCGCTTAACAACCAGAACGCTTTCAATATATGGCTTACAAGCTATACGGATATCGGCGGCGGGCGCGCCCAGGTAACACTGAGGATGGACGCCTGTAGATCGGGAGTCGGCACAACTAATTATAAAGGTCAGCTTATTCTTGATTCCGGGATTTCGAATGTTTCCATTAACAACATCACCTCGGCTAACGGCACCAACGTTGTATATTCCGGCGGCGGCGTGTTCAGCTTCAACGGCGCAAACCAGATTTCCGCGACGCAGAACAACGGCGCGGACGTGGAAATAACTTTCGAGGTCGATATAGACAAACCTCAGTGGCAGGTTGATCTCACAAGCGGTCCTGCCACCACAACATACGTGGAATTCTACTACGGAAGCGCATCAACAAGAAATATGCTTCTTTCGTACTCGGAGAACGGGTACTTCACGGATATGACGTCCAACGCGACCTACGAGGGTGCCGCTGTCGATATGGAAGAAGTCGGCGGTGAAGCGGTAATCACCTGGAGTGCTACCCAGCCCGGCGGAACAAGCTATAACGTAAAAATCCAGGAAAGCGCCGACGGTGTCGGCGGATGGACCGATCTTCCGCTCGTGGATTCAGGCGGAACGCTCGAATACAACCAGCGTTATCTACGCGCCGTCATTGAAATGTCGAGCGCGGGGATTGCATTCGGGACGCCGTCACTGGACTGGATTGAGTTCACACGGCCCGAGCCTCTTATCGTCCAGGCCGGACCCGACAATATGGATGAACAAACAGTGCGGATAGGGATGATGGATGCCCGTTCCTCGGCTCTCGGGATAGCCGGCGTTGACATAATAGACAGCATAAACGTGGTGGCTCAATACGATTCATCTCTTGAAATGCTGTCCGGGTTCAAAAACCTCAATAATATTGATATTTTGAGCGACCCGGGTTTCTTCCAGCTCGATTCGCCCATTTCTCAGGCCATCTGGCCGGCGGCACAGGCAAACGGAGCCGCCAATTGTTATATAAACCTTGAAAGCGTTACGGCTCTCACTAATGGACAGTACCAGGTTTCCATGAGCCTGAATATGTACGGCTACAATCCGCCCGGCGCGGGCTCAGCCTTGAGATGGGTTGGAGACTTCGAAGTCTACGACAGCGACGGGCAGGTCCAGTTCGATCAGGTATGGACGATCGATGCCGACGGTGTAACACCGCCTTCGGTTCCCGTCCCCTCCACCTTCGGTTCGCCGACCGGCGACGGAACCTCTGCGGATGCTACTATCATAGCAAATGACGGTTCGGTGGTTGCAGGCTCATTCAACACGATCACTTTCGACAATGGAACAGGAAATCTCAAAGACGGGTTCGGCGTCACTTTCACATGCGATCCGGACGCCTACTTTGTTTTTACCTGGGAAAACGAAGGATTATACAATGCGGGCGGCGGCAACGTGCGTGCTCAGTCGTTTGATCCGCTCGATTACGTAACTTCAGATATCTATTTCGGGCCGGACAAAATTGCGGAAGACTACGGCGGAGGCGTCGGCAGCGTTACGATCACGAGAAGACTGGCCGAGTACAATATGCCGGGATCGTTCACAACAAGCGCTATTTATCTCGGCGATTCTACCGACGGTTTCCTGCAGGGCGTAACTAACAATCCGGGCGACCCGGTCCAATATCGAATTCTTGAAGACGCGACAGGCACCGGAGCCGGAACCGAACTTGTGGGCTTCGGTGGAGGAACAACTTTCACGACCAGTGCCGGGAATCCTTACATCTGGGTGGAAGTACAGGTTAATGGAACTGCGGACAATCCCGATCTCCCGGCTACTGCGGGGGTTTACAACTACACGCAATCCGGCTCGCCGAGAGTCGACGGGTTCACGATCGCACGTAACAGTGTCGCTCTCGTCCAGTTCGATAATGCCGTAGACAAGCTTTCCGAAATGAAAACAGATATATGTGCGGCAAGAAATGAATTATTGAGAGAAATCTCATTTAATAACAGCAGGGCTATTGCGGAAGCACAGGCTACTTCCCGCCTGAAAGATGCGGATTACGCGCGTGAGATTAAAGACATGGCTGTTCAGTCTCTGCTCACAAGCTCCGCGTCGGACATCTTCAGTTCCATCGGCAATATTAAATCAGAGCAGGATACCATGCTTCTGCAGGATTACCGCGTCAGGAATCCCCTGATGCAGACAATATCTTTACTGAGTTGAAAGGATGCAACTCAAAATTTTTATGTATGTAAAATATTAACCCGGCCCGAACACTAAATTATTCATAGGTCGGGGAAACTCAACTCAAATGCAGTACTCTAGGGTGTTTTTATGGATAACATACTGAATGCGGCCCAGTTAACCGGGCTGAACTTGTTGAACTCGAACATTTCAATTGTCGGGAAAACGATCCATCGGCTTGCATCCGGGCTTCGCGTGCGCTCCTCTGCGGACGATCCTTCATCATCTGTTTTAACATCAATGAACCAGTCCCAGGTGATAGGAGCATCGAGCGCCATTTACAACAGCCAGCAGGGAATCAAACTGCTCGATACCGCTTTCTTCTCGACACTTGAGATCGAAACCCTCATCAAGTCGGCTTATGATCTCGCGGTACGATATCTTTACGATTCTTCTCTTACCCAGACACAGCTTGACGATATCGAAACGCAGATTTACGAGATACTTGATGAGGCAACGGCCATAGCCGACAACACGACTTTCGCAGGCCGGCAGATACTGAACGGTGCCGCCGCGTTGTCCGTGATGCTGGATTCGCAGGCCGACTGGCTTAACGGCTATTCGGAATCACCGGTGGGAAGCATCGATCTCGACAGCAACCCCGGTTCCGTGATCCTCCAGACAATAACATGGCCCGGAACCGGCCCGCTGCATTCCGTAGCCGCAGGACTGGAAAACTATCTTGCGGTGGAAATCGACTCGATTGTCGATAACGGCGACGGCACCCATTCAGCGACAATGACCGTCGAGGCAAACGGCGTTAATGCGCTCAACTTCACAGGACATGTGAATTTCAGTGAAGGCACGACTGTAACCGGGGTCGGGGGCGCGGGCGCATGGCAGGTCGGCGACGATGTAAGCTTCGTTTTCGTAACCGGCGGCGCGGCAAAAAATACTTTCACAATTGATTTCACCGCTCCCGACGATGCGTACTGGAACGTCGATCTTGTTAAAAAGAATAATGCCGAAATAGCTTTATACTCCGGAGCCGCCCAGGTTATCACTCCCAAAAACCCGGACTGGGCCTATTCTGAATACTTCACGGACATTAACGCCACGGGCGAATATTATTCCGGCGCGATAGACATGCTCGAAGCGGGCGGCACAGGCACATTCGAATGGTACGCCGATCAACCCGCCGGAACTTCTTTCAATATTATTTTACAGGAAAGCGCTGACGGCGTAGGTGGCTGGACGGATCTCGCCTGCGTTCCTTCAGGGGGAAGTTTCGACTATACGCAGCGGTATCTGAGAGTTGTCGCCACACTTCAGTCCGAAGGAATTATGTACGGAACGCCATCGCTGAATTATGTCCAGATAAACAAGCAGGACCCGCTGGTGATTTATCTCGGGCCCGACAACAATATCGATCAACAGCTTGTGGTCGATAATGTAGACGCGAGACCCGCAGCTCTCGGCATCACAACCCCGATACTCTTCAACGGCGAACCGATCTACAGGTTCGATACGGCTGAGGAAATGGCGGCAGGCTTCATAGACCTTGTAAACATGGACGTCATGAGCGATTCGGGCATGTACCAGCTTGAAGCGCCGATAGTCACTGTCAGCCCGCCGGCGGGCGGCTCGGGCCTGAACTGGATCACTGTCGACTATACGGCTGTAGAGCTGGAAGACGGGACTTTTGACATCGTTTTAAACATGAAAGCTTACGGAAGGAACATGCCGCCTGCAACGGATTTCGGGCTGTCATATATCGGCAACATCTACTTCGAAGACGCGGAAGGAAACCAGGTACTGATCGACGAGGTTGTCAGTGTTGGAATGGGCGGAACCGGATGGCTGGCTACTTCGTACACCGTCAACGGCGCGCCCGGCGAGTACACGGATGTCGATTTCGAGATCCGAACAGATGGGTTCGGAAAAGGACTGTCTTTCAAATTCAATGCCGATCCGGACGTTAAATGGGTGATTGATGTCGAAGTTCAGGGGCTGAGCCCGTTCGTGCCCGGTTACTACACAGGCAACTACCATGAGATAGATGTTTACAACGGCTCCGTCCTGATTGCAAACGACCAGGGACAGGGCGTGGGTGATCTGCATCTCGAACAGAGGCTCGCGGAATATTCGCCGGCCGGCTCTTTTGAAACTGTTCCTCTGCTTATAGGTGATAACTACTCGGCATCGCTCAGCGGCGTAACCAACGACCCGGGCGACCTGATACAGTACAGAGTCCAGGAAAGCGCGGACGGGGTTTCCGGCTGGAACACAATTCTGGACTACGGCGGCGGGCTTAATTTCACCACGAATCCCGGCATGGAATATATCAGAGTTATTGCACAGGTCAACTCAGACCCCGAAGTACTGGACCCCGGAGATATAGCAACGCCTTACACTTATACAGAGTCCGTTTCCGACCTTGTCGACAGGCTGGCAATCGACCCGGGCAAGGGAACCATCGAAATGTTCCAGGACGCTCTCGCGAATCTCGACGACATACGCCTTCAATACGCGACCGCTTATAAGATTCTCCTCGAGGAAATCGGCTTCAACAATATGAGGATGTTCATCGACGCAAGAATGACAGGCCAGATAACTGACGCGGACGTCGCCGCTGAAATCACCAACATCGCCAAACATCAGATGCTGACTGAAGAGAACGTGGACACGCTCGTCGCAACAACAGATCTTATTCTGTCAAAAACCGATGAGCTTCTTGAAGAATTCTTCAAATCGATGGACCAGGCCAAGGAATCTAAAGAAAATATTTTCGGCGGAGCCGAAGATCCGGATTCACCCTTCGACACTAAAGACAGCGGGCCTTTCGCAAAAGCTGAGCAGCCAGGCCCGTTCGCTATTAACAATAAAGATAACGGGCCTTTCAAAGCTTACGAGAAAGCAAGCCCGTTTGTAAATTCAGATTCCGAAAGCGGACTCCCGAGCCCGTTCGTAATCTGATAAACAGCCCGTATTGCCACCGGTGGCTCAAGGGATACTTTTAAAAAGTTTCCCTTGAGGATCCCTTCAAACTTTTCGGCCAACAGGCACCGGTCGCTCTTTGTCCGTCTACTGAATTTTTTTCGTTATAGTGATTCTCAAAAATAAACTTGAATACATGCACAAAGGAAATAGCTTT
>DAOSYA010000082.1:0-12074 GCA_035380865.1 bacterium | reverse complement strand
TCGGGCGCAGAGCGCCCGGCTATCGCGTTACGACGCAGAGCATCGTAACGAGAAACAACATTTCCGCTTCAGCGGGAAATGCTTCATGCCCATAACAAGGCACAAAAAAAACCGGACCTTCCGGCCCGGCTTTGTTGTCTATAGTTACAATGCTAATTATTTCCTGAACACAACCGACGTCGAACCAACGTTCCCGACGAAATCGGTCGCCCGGATCAGCATCGTGTGCGTATCGTCGTCATCAAGCTCCACGTTGAATTCAAAGTATTCAGTATTCGAATCGAAAATGCTGTCTTCCGGGAATATCTTTTTCCAGGCCAGCCCGTCAATCGAATATTCTATATCGGCGAGAACACTCGTTGCGTCCTGTGCGATCCCAGTGAACTCGACTACACCATTCTTTGATAAAATCTCGGTTACATACACCACCGGCCTCGAATGATCGATTATGAACGGTTCCGTGATAACCTGAGCCGAGAGCGTTCTTTCCGCCGTATTCGAGTTCTCGTCCGAGGCGGTTATCCTGATCTCGTAACGCCCGTCCGGAACCGACTCGGTGTTCCACGCATACTCAGCTTCATAAAATTCCTCTTCCAGCACGCTCCACACAATCGATGGAATCCGCCTGAATTCGAGCTTGAACCTGAGTTCGTCCTGATCCGGGTCGAAGGCGATCCAGTTCACGGATACATCGTTTGAAGCAGTGATGGTCCCTACCATAAAATTCGCATAAGAATTATTTGCCGGCGCCTGGGAAGCCTTTCTTTGCTGCCCGTTGCCGTTGCCGCCCTGCTGAACAGCGGGCTGCGGCGGGCCGCCGTTGCCCTGCGCCTGTGGCTTGGTCGGTTTCCGCGCGGCCGGGGCGGGCTGGATCATAGTATCAAGAATTTCCGGCGACTGGTTGGCCGTCAGGTAAAATATTTTGACCTCGCGAACCTCGGGCGACTCGCCGACGGGTGAAGGCTGCATCTCGGTCATGAACTGGATATAACGGCCCGCGGGACTTGAAACTTTCATGGGTACAACGCCCGCCGGCGCCGACCACGCGCTCCATGTGCCGTCGTTGGGGTCCGGGGTGTTTCCGGTTCGCGTTTTGAAAGAAACCGATGTCTCGGGCGGCATGCGCATAATCGCGTCGAGGTTTCCGTAAACCGCCGGAGTCGAAGCATCATTTATCGAAGAAGTGAAACTGCCGGTCTCGACCAGCCCGTTCGCCGGCGAGAACACCACGCCCGGGTTGCCTGTCGAAAGCCACAGGCGGTCACCCGAGCGATGCGTCGCAAGCACCTGCATCGCGGGCAGTTCCTGCAATGTCGCGTCGTCCTTCTTTATATCCAGTGTGTAAATCCGGCCCTCGTTCCCGGTAGCCACGAGAACCCTGTCGTCATCGAGCGGGCAAAGCGAGAGGATATACGGGTCGGGAATTTCGAGCACCTTCCTCGTCTGGCCGTCATCGTTCACGAGATACAACCGCGAGGGCTGCGCGCCCTGCGGCGTAGTCGGGCTCGGCGGCAGCGGGAAACTCAGCGGCTCGATCCGCGACATCGACACCGGAGGCGACGGCTGCCCCTGCGGAGCCGCCTGGTCGAAATTGGCCGCGACTAGAAACCAGCCGTCGCTCCAGGGTAGAATCCTGTACGCCTCATTCTCTTCGAGGTCCACAATCACCGCAATCCGCTTGTCGGCGGGTTTATCGAAGCCCGCTTCCGAATCGTTTTCCATAATCGACAATATATTTTTTACCGCGTCCTTCGGTCCCTTTTCAGCTTCGGAAATATCGATCCTCAGGATAAGCCCGCCCGGGCTTGTCCCGGTGTACAGGTAACCGTCGCGTATGAACATCGAAAGAAAATGCCGCTCGCCGCTCATGTACAGAGTCTTCACGTTTCCCTGCCAGTCGATCCTGAACGCGCCCGCGCCCGCGCCGGTAACGCAGTATAGATCGCCCTTCTCGTCGAACTTCATGTCCCACACATAATTCGCCGGCACACGCGCGAAGACCTCGGCTTTTTTGCCCGGCCTCACCACATGGATCGCGCCGCCCGGGAAAACCGCCGCATACACGTTATTGTATTTATCGACCGCGACCGAGCTGATACCCGAACCCGGCAGGATTGCCGCCTCTTCGACCTCGCCCGGCTGCTCGCCTATCTTATAAAGAATCGCCTTGTTGCCGCTTCCCGCCCAGAGAAACCCTTTGCCGTCCGCCGCGATGTCCCAGATATACGGCTCGGTGGACTCGAACACCGTGTCCATCTTCCGCCCGAGCACTATGCTGCCCTCATCCGTCAACGCCGTGCCGTCGAACTCGCCCTGGTAAAACTGCGGCACTCCCGCCTGGGTCCAGAAGCTCGTTGTATTCGCAATCGCGCCGGCTGCAAACAGCAGCATGCAGGCCGCCGCGGATATCACTCTTGACAATTTCATGGCTGAAACTCCTTCTCGATATTCATGGACATTATCGCCTTGCCGAACATCACTTTATCTGTTTCTATCAATTCCCGCTCATAGCGGTTGAATGGTTTTCTCTTCGCGTCATAACCGATATCGAAAGTGTTGCCGACCGAACCCGGCAGAGCCTTCAGCTCTCTTCCGCGCACCGCCAGCGCGTTCTCCTCGTACACGAACTTCACCGATATCCGGTTCTGCGGTATCCAGTCCAGCAATATATCGAACATCCCGTCGAAATCCTCAGGCAGCACCTCGGTCGGCATGCCCGACATCGAGCCGCCGCCCTCGATTTCCACCGTCAGCAGGCCGGGCGGCACATCCTTCGGAATCCTGAAGCTGATCTCCTCCACGCCCTCGACCTCGTTGTAGTCCTTTGTCCTCAGGTACGCCTTCACGACATCTCCCGCGTGGAACGTACTCGCCGCGAAGCTCGCCCCGATTATGCCCGACAATTTTCGTTTCTTTTCAACAATCATTTTTATTTTCAGCTCGGCCACACTTGTGTCCCTGTACGGGTTGTAGAGCAGGTCGAACAGGTAAAGCAGCGGACCGTACACCGCGTAGTCCGGCGGCTCCACGTACATGTTTTCATAATGGAACGGCCTCGGATAATCCTTCAGCCTGCCGTCCATAACCATGCGCACCGTGGATTCCTGAGGCATTGGGAACTGCACTGCCGACTTCACCATCGCCGTCATGACCATCGACGAATCGGTCTGCTTCAACTGCGCCACTTCCATCTTGAATTCGCGTTTCTCGCCCGTGTCCGCATTTTCGTACTCGATAGACAGCGGAAAATATTCCGGCATATCCCCTATCTTTCCCGAAATAGCCGAAAGCCGGTCGTCCACGATCGTACCCAGCACGCGCCCCACCGCGCCCATCTTGAACGAGAACTGGAGATTCGCGAGAAAATGGTATATCTCACCGCCGCTGAGCGGAATTCTGTTCGGACCTTCGCCGAAAAAAGAGTGCCCGAACGCAAGCAGCCGGTCATCCTCGCGCAGCGTAACCGTGCCGATCGCTCCCGCTCGAAGATCGCCCCTCATCAAAGGCGAGCCGACAACCCCGCCGGCCTTGAGACTGTCCACGCCGGGCCCGTCGGGCACATCGGCATCGCCGCCGCCCGCAACCGGCACAATATTGTAAGCGCCGAGTAGATCACCCAGCACATCCATTCCCATCTCGCCCGTTCCCGATATCATCAGCGGGGTCTTTATCTGCTCCAGCTCGATCTCGCCCAGGCTGCCCGCGCTCGCTTTCATCGAAGCGCGCTTCGGCCTGCCCTCGAGCTTCGAGATCGTTTCGCGCATATCGCCCGTGCGCTTGAAAAGCAGCGGCTCCGGCAGGGAACCCCTCGTGCCGGACACCTGCCCGCCGCCCGCCGCGGGCTTCTCCCACAACTCGAGCATGTGCTTTATCGGCTGGATTCCCGCAACCGGCTCCTTCGTCCACGACCAGCCGTAAGCAACCGCCCCGATGAGCTTCCCGTCGATATACACCGGGCTGCCGCTCATCCCCGACGTAACACCCGTGAATTCGAGGTTGTGGCCGCTGACCCTGCCCAGGATCAGGTCGTTGCCGGTGCTCCATTTTTTAATGACGGCTATTATCTCAACATCAAACCTCTCAGGCTCCGAGCCGCTGAAAACGGTGAGCCCGTAGCCCTTCATCCCCGGCCTGATATCATCGACTTTCATGATATCCACGGCACGGGCCGCCGACGCTATCATGACCACCGCCAGAACTGCCGTAATAATCGTTTTTTTAACCATTGTGTTTTCCTGTTTAAATCAAACCGGGGTTTTATCAATTATAACCCGGCACAATCCCGCCGATTTTTTTTCAGCCTTTTCCCATTATAAGACTTCTGATATATTCAACACCTCTCCTGACAGCCGGAACCTCGTCTTCCTTGCCTTCGTATTCGATAGATATGAATCCCCTGTAATTCACATCCCTGCAAAGATTGATGAACCGCGGGTAATCCACGAGCGCATCCGATCCGCTTGGGCCGACCTCGAGCATTTTCGCGTGCGTATGCACATTGTAGAACATGCCCTTCTCGATGGATTCGAACCCATCTATGAAATTACCCGTATCGAGGTTCAGCCGCAGCCATTCCGAATCCACTTCCTTCATCAGCCTGTCCACATCGGCAAAAGTCTGGAGAAACCCGCCGTGATTGTGGTTCTCGACTGCAAGCACGACACCCTCGCGCTCCGCGATCATGCACGAAATCTGCATGCAGCGCACCATCTCGGACCACGCTTCCTCCTTCTCGCGCTCCGGCCAGCCCGCGAACACCCTCAGCACCGGCGTTCCCAGCGCCATCGCGAGCGTTATCCCCTGCTCCATATACTCCATCTGCTTGTCGCGCTCCTCCGCATCCGCCTTCCCGAAATCATTCGATATCGTCAGCGCGGATATCGTAAGGTGCAGATCGACCGCCACCCGCCTCACCTTTCGAACATAATCTTCATCAAAACTCTTCAGATGCCCGTCCGTGATCTCTATCCCGCCTACCTTCAGATCACTCGCGCAGTGCGCCATCCATTCGAAAATATCCATGTCGCCGCTCTCAAAATTTCTGTGATGAGACCATGAACACATTCCCAGTTTCATTGTTTTCCCTCGATGTCTTTATTCTTTACAGATTTGGTAATGATAACATAACAGTAATTTATTATCTATAGCTTATGCTTTTGCCAATAGGGAAAACAGGGGTTGAAAAATCCCCGCTCTGTCATTCTGAGGAAGCGCAGCGATCGAAGAATCTCAACGACAAACCCCAAAAGCGAGATCCTTCGTGTTGCCCGGGATGACAGACTTTCTGCAATGCGTTTTTTCAACAACCTGTAAATTCAGCCTTCTTCTAAATATGCTTTGACTGTAATAATTCTATTCCCTGAATCCGGTTATCATGGTATAATACGTTCGGATAGGTTGTCCTGAATCAACATATATAAAAACCGGCAGGCGGCGCAGCAGGAGTTCACATGTTGGCGATGCGTTCTTTTCGTCTACCGCCGGGCCGGGCGGAACGGAACGATGTTGTTTCCAGTGTTGTCCCGGCAGCGTTCCCGACAGGAGGGAAATAATGCCAGAATCGGAAAGAATGGAATCGCTGATCAGCATCCTGCACAAGCGGCGCAGCGTCAGGAAATACGATAGAGAACCCATTGATGAAGCAGCCGTAAGAAACGCCGCGCTGACAGCGGCGGGCGCGCCGGCATTTAAAACAGGGCCCGGCTGGGATATGAAATTTTACATCGATCCGGAAGCAAAAAAGGAAGTACAGAGAGCGGCGACTTCCGGCCTGCGCGGAAAATCGAATCCGTGGCTCGCGTCCGAAGACATCCCGGGGCTGGTCTGCCTGACCGGCGCGCCCGCCGCCGCGCCTGTCAAAGGCGACAGGCAATACTACATCGCCGAGGCCGCCTTCGCGTTCGAATACTTCATGCTCGCAGCGAGAGAACTCGGGCTTGGCACCTGCTGGACCGGCGCGTTCGACGACAAAAGACTCGCCGCCGCAATAGAGCTTGAGAAAGGCCGAAGAATTGTCGCCATCTCACCCATCGGAAAACCGTTCAACCGCACCCCGCCCCCCATCGACTTCTCCGGACATTACGACAACTACACCCGCCAGTTCATGCACAGAAACAGAAAACCCATCGATGAAATCGCGTTCTCCGAAATATTCGACCGCAAGCCGGACTGGGACCTCGCGCTCGATCACGATGTGCTGAAAGAATCGGAGTCCGGGAAACTCAGAACCGGAACCATGATCCCGTCGCTTCTCAAGTCGATGCAGTTCCCGAAAACATTCGCAAACAAAAATATCGAAACATCAAAACTGAACTGGATCATCGAGGCGGCAAGGCTGGCGCCCTCAGCGTCGAACATACAGCCGTGGAGATTTGTCATTATCAGGGCAAAAGACAAACTCTGGCGTCTCGAAGACTGCGCCCACAACCAGAACGGGCTGCAGATACCGTTCCCCGAGGCATCTACTGTCATAGTCGCGCTCGCCGATCAGCTCGTGACGCAAACCCGCGGGCAGGACCAGCCTTATTTCATGTTCGATATCCCCATTGCCATTTCTCACATGATGATTACCGCCAACGACCTCGGCATCGCCTGCAACCTTGTGCTGAACTTCCACGAAAACCGCATCAGAAAACTCGTCCGCGCACCGATCCGAACCCGCGTCGTGGCACTCCTCGCGCTCGGTTATCCCTGCCGCAACGGCACCGACGGCGATTTCCCTGACGACGTGCAGCGGCACGAAATTGAGAAAAACAAAAATATCAGCATAATTTAAATATCCGCCTTATTAATCCCGAATCCAACGGGATTCCCATCTGTGGATCAAGGATAATCATTGTCGGGAGGCAAAAGCGATGAAAATAAATATCAACCGGAAAACGCTTGAGCTGAAACACGGCGATATCACACGCGAAAAAACCGACGCGATCGTCAACGCGGCGAACTCGCAGCTCATCATGGGCGGCGGCGTCGCGGGCGCGATCCGCATGGCCGGCGGCCCGAAAATACAGGAAGACTGCTACGACAAAGCCCCCTGCCCCGTCGGCGGCGCTGCCATCACCACAGCCGGCAGACTGCCGTCAAAATACGTCATCCACGCCGTCGGCCCGCGATGGGGCGAGGGCGACGAGGACAATAAACTCCGCGACGCCGTCATCAGTTCGTTCAAAACCGCCGACAGCAACGGGCTCAGAAGCATCTCGCTGCCCGCCATAAGCACCGGCATATTCGGGTTCCCGCTCCAGCGCGCCGCGCACATCATGATCCGGGCTGCCGCCGACCACCTCAACAGCGACACCAACCTGGAACTCGTCAGGTTCGTCCTGTTCTCGAAAAGAGACATGGATGTCTTTGAAAAAGAAGTCGCAACGCTCGACAATGCCTGACCCGCGCTCCTTTGAAAAACCGACCCCTTCTTGAAAGCCAGGGCTTTCACTTCGCTCAAACAACATGGTTTTCATCCGAGTTTTTGAAAACGTATCATATATCGTTTGTCATCCTGAGCGCAGCGAAGGATCTCGCTTTTGGAGCTTATGATTGAGATTCTTCGGTCGCGGGCCGGCTTCTTTTATATAGTGATTCTCAAAAATAAACTTGAATACATGCACAAAGGAAATAGCTTTGTGCATGGCACACTATCTTTGTATTTGTGATTTCTGATCGAGTTGTGAATCTGTTTTTATTATGAGAATTACTATATTATGTGTGCCATGTACAAAGCGCCGTTCTTTGTGCATGCCATCCTTAGCCCGGATTTCTCACAGAGAAATGCAGGCTAATTCATTGACACCTTTTAGGCATTTAAAGTAATATTCGATAAGCTACCAATTTATAAACAGAACCAGACTTGGATTAATCTGCCGTGCATCTTGAGAGAGTATTTATAGATACACATTCAGAACCATTGCAAAATAAAAAAACAACGATGGATGGAGACAGCCCGTGGGAGTAATATACAAACAATGCCCCGTTTGCGGAAAACAGATCCCGGGCAACGCGATGATGTGCATGTACTGCCATGCCGAGTTGTTGGAAGAACCGGAAGGTCCGGCATATGAAGAACCGGTCGAAGAAACAACAGCCGATATCGATGCCCCTTATTCTCCCCTGACCGGCGTGAACTCATTGTCCATACCTGTCAATTTCGAAAAAAATGTTTTTAACAGCACACACACCGCGATCACTGTTTCCTTAATCGGGATGCTGATTTCAGTTGCCTCCCTGTTTTACAAGACATTTGTTTTGACAAAAGGAGGTATCGAGAACTGGCCCGGCCAGTTAGTATTTTATCGAATTATAGCTTTCGCACTGATCTGGTTTCTGGGGCTCAACAGTCTTCACAATTCGGTGCAGACCATTTCCGGCGGCAGGTTCCCTCTTTCAAAAGCCCGCCTCATCGGGTTCCACCTTATCCCGATTTTCAACCTGTACTGGATATGCAAATGGCCGATTATTTTCGACGAATTCATTTCCGATAAAACGGGAGAGGAAAAAGATGGCGGCATATATACGGGAATGATGATTGTTTCAATTATCCTGGGAAAATTTGCGGCGGTAACAGTTTCCCTGCTCAGGTATTCCGTCATACTGATGATCGGCCTGAGATTGTACGCGTATGCTGATTCGGTATACGAACATCTCGGAATAAGCCCCACAAAAAAGGCGTTTTATAACAGGAATAACTTCAAAAGGTTCCTTACTCCCGCAATGACCGTTGTCGTGTTTTTGATTCTTATCGTCGACATTTTATGCCTGTTTCTTTCGTACGATTACGACCTTGCATTGAAAAATACAAATGAATGCATCGCGAAACAGGATTACGCCTGTGCCGAAGAGAGAGCGACAAAGCTCATCAAGATATCACCGAGAGTCGCCGTCTTCCACAATACCCGCGGGATTGTTTACAGCAGGCAGAAAAAAAGCAATCTCGCCATCAAAGATTTCGACAAAGCTGTCTCGCTCGATCCGAAATTTGCCGAAGCCTACCACAACAGGGGGCTGGAATACATTTATACAGGTGAATACGAGCTTGCGCTTGAAGATATGGAGCACTTGCTTGAACTCGAAAGTGATTCACAGGATGCGCTCATCGGCAGGGCTTTCGCAAGGGCAAAACTTGGAGATTTCAATGGAGCGCTAGAAGATTACAACAGTTTGCTTATCATAAATCCGCAGAATACCGAGGCCGCCCAACTTAAAGCCGCACTTGTTGAACAAATGAAACAAAACGGACTGTTGTGATTTCCTGCCGCAACGTTCCTGAACACTGCCCGTATCCGCTTTTCGGGCACACGCCGCCGGAGGTTTGCCGGAATGTTTTTGAAGCAATATATCGAATACATTAAACAGAGTCTGAATCCGGATACCGTTGAGCCGATTGTCGATAACAACAAAACCGCCCTTATGTTTTCCGTCCTGCCTTTATGCATCGTTTTAATCTTTGTCTGTGCGGCAAACACCATTTCAAATATTCCAGACTGGCGGCGGGTAATCGTGGACACGCTCGATGACACGGTCAAGTGCCAGTTGATACCGGTCGCTGTCATAATAATCTGCGCTTATCTGTTTTTTGCCCTCAAGATAAGGGCCCTGGACGCAAAACACAAAATCGGAATCAGTACAAATGTGGTATTCAGGGCGGCGGCTATGCGAGTCCGGTATCATGTTCCGTTTCTTATATCGGCCTTCTCGTTGATATCGATAATGCTCACATTACTGTGCTTTATAGAGATGTTATTTCCCGGCTCCTCTTTTCCCGAAGTGCATGATAACATGTCGGCATTTGAAAACCTCTTCATGGTCCTGCTGATTATTTACATTGCGGTGATTCTGTATTTATTAATCAAATCAATCCTGATCGTCGACAGGAAAATAACCTTTCAGCTTTCAACGCAATTCAGGTTTCAGGCCCCTGTTCGATGCCGGCTCGACAATGCTCTGAACAGGGCGCTTGTCAACCATAATGCAGCCCGTGAACCCGATGATACGCCGGACCGGTTCATGGATAATCCGAATGTTAAATCAAAAAGCTGGAAGCATGTACTGATCGGACTGATACCCCTGACTCTTGCCACATTATGTTCTGCGATATTGATCCATTACATTTCCCTCGGGGTCGAGGACGGGATCGGCGGAGATATTCTGATTGTAACCATAACAAGTATATTTGTGACCGTTGCCCTGTTGCTCGTGGTTTTATTCCCGGTTGCTTTTTTGTATTTTTCCTTCAAAACAAAGCAGTTGAAAAAAAGCTTTGAAAAGCTCGATGACATGATTTTCCAGATCGCTTTCCGGAGACTGCTGTTCTTTGAGCATTCCTCATTTTTCGTGTCTTCTTTCATCTATTATTTACTTCTCACCCTTATTGTTGCATCGATAAGCTCACTGCTGGACGATAGTTTACGCATAGAAAAGGATATTCATCTGTTTATCGGAACGGCCTGGCTATTTGGCATACCATTATTTTTTGTAACCGTATTCAGGAACCTGAATCGGAAGATCGAAAAGACCGTCAACCTGTTCAAGAGAACCGAGACGATCATCGTAAAAGGAATTGATACACTTAAAAACCAATCGACTATCGAGCGGCTCAGCAAAATATTCATGGCATTGTCTGCATTGATTACGGTGGATTCGATTCTGATGTTTTTCATGATCAATAAAATAGACAAACCGTCAGGTGGGAATGAATCGTATATATTCATTGCCGGACCACTTTTAGTTGTTGCAACAGGAGTAATTTTCCTGGCGTTTTCCATATCGAAATATAAAGAAATAAGCATAGTCGGCAAAGACATCAGGAAATTGCCGCCGGAAGAGCATTCACGAAAAATTGCCGGCTACAGCGATATTGATCTTGTGAGACTCCACGACCGGATATCGGATAAAACACACCCGTTGATCGTACAGACGCTTTCCGGCGAAATGATAAAGCGGGGACTGGCGGAAAATGTTGATTTCGCACCTGGTGCTGCATTCTATACCGCACCGCCGGGCGGTAATAACAGTCTTAAAACAAACATATATCTCACAGGTAACTTCATCAGGTTTGAATTTTTTATCCTGTTTAAAGGATCGATTATCAGAAACGGGCAAATAGATCACGTGAGAATCGTTAAAAAGCTGAACCAGTTCACATTCAGCACTGAAAAAATGATTCAGTTATATTACAGGCGAAAAAACAAATTAAAAAAGACGCTTATCACTTCAGCCGGGATCGATATATGGATCGATGCGCTGAGAGAATCAGGAATCGAAATCAGAGATACGGCGAAGTAATTTCCGCAGATGACCGGGGACAGCCCGCCGGCGGGTCACTCCGTCAGCGAGGGGAGCTGTTCGTGGACTTTTTCGAGCAGGAACACGACCATTTCGCGTTCGAGCCCGCTCAAACCTTTCATGAGCAGCCCGATGCGGCGGTAGTAATCCGGCAGCACGCTTTCCATCAGCGCGGCCCCGGCGGGCGTGAGCCTGACTCTCGACTTCCTGCCGTCTTCTTTATCCGCTTCGCGCCGGATCAGCGCGTCACGCTCCAGGCCGTCGAGCAGCCCGGTCATCGTCGCGCGCGCCACTCCCACTTTTTCCGAAAGCTCCGACGGTAGCACGCTGCCGCCGCCCTGCCCGTGCATGACCAGCATTACGAGAAATCTGCCCTGCGACAGATTATGCCCGCGCAGCATGGTTTCAAACCCGGCCAGCATGTCGCTGCCGGTGCGCAGCATGTTAAGACAGGCACATACCGCTGTCGGGTCAATATTCATTTCAGGATGCTTTTCTGCGTCGGTTTCGAGCACTTCACTGCCCGGTATATCTTTCAGAAAAAACATATATCACCTTTGTTTACTGCATATTTTATTAATTAGCTGCCTTATCATATCATGGACGCCCGGCTCCGGTCAACCTGAAAAACCTCCGGCTGGCAGGCACCGCCTGCTCTTTGTCCTCTTATGTCCTTACTTCGTGGATGGCTCAAGCTTGAAAAATGTTAGTGTGTCTTTTGTCGTGTCATTGCCAAGCCGCCCCGGCGGCTCAAGGGGCGCTTTTGAAAAAGCGCCCCTTGAGAATCCCCGCAAAAC
>DAOSYA010000081.1:0-12233 GCA_035380865.1 bacterium | reverse complement strand
CAGGATTGGCCTTATCGCGGTTTTCCGGATTTCTCTGTGAGAAATCCGGGTTAGCTGTGGGCTGGTGTTTGTTCGCGCAAACCCCCGGATAACGGCAAACAATGACACGAGCCGTTGTTTGCCGTTTCGCGGTTGTTGTTCAGGAATACTTTAGTATTAAACTTCAGTATTACTCAGACTTTGTAAACATTTTCGGCTTTAGCGCCTTTTGGGCTGTCAATCACGTCGAATTCGACAGCGTCGCCTTCTTCAAGGGTTTTGTAACCTTCACCCTGAATTGAGCTGTAGTGAACAAATACGTCCCCGCCGTCCTCACGTGAGAGAAACCCGAAACCTTTGGTGCCGTTGAACCATTTTACTGTTCCTCGTACTGCCATCGGGCTTTCCTCCTTTAAATGGTGTTGCTTAGCCATTGGTAATTCAGGTTGACGGGAAGAAAGCACTGCGCTGCGAAACCTTCAAACAACCACGAATTCCCTGCGATACTGTCTTTGAGACTAAGCTGCAGATCGCTATAGGAGTTACTCTTAGAATAACGATTTGATATACTGCTCATTTCCTCTTCCTACAGAAACTGCTCATAAACGACCTCAGTTAATAATACTGTCGTTTTAAACATTGTCAACATCATTGTTATGCGGGGAGAAAAATAGTAATGTGATAAAACGACAGAGAAAGGCGGAACGTGAGGTTGGATGTGAGTGGAGAACCGATAATCGCGGGCGGGATGGAAGTGCCGGTGATACTGAAATATGAGAGGCGGAAGAACTGCTCGGCGCGGATCGGCAGGCGTGGGTTGAGCATAAGGATACCGGCGCAGGCGGGCGCTGCGGAGAGAAAGCGGCTGGTCGGGCTGATGAGGGAATGGGCGCGGGAAAGGATCGAGAAGGATCCGTCGGCGCTGATGCCCGAGCCGGTGCGCGAGTACACGGACGGAATGAAGCTGCGGGTCGGGAGCAGGGATTACACGGTGCGGATTGAATTGAGCGGGCGGAAAACATGCACGGGCAGGCTGGACGGAGGCGTGATACGGCTTGGGCTGTCGGAGCTGCTGGATGATCGGGAGCGGATGAGGGTTGCGGGCGCGCTGGTGAGCCGCTGCGTGGCGGCGGACAGGATAGAAGACATCGAGGCGCGAGTGCGGGAGCTGAACCGGCTGCATTTCCGGGGCGATCTCGAGGCCGTAAGGCTGAAGAACAACAGGACGCGCTGGGGCAGTTGTTCGCGGCGCGGGAACATAAATCTTTCAACCCGGCTGCTGTTCGCGCCGGATGATGTGATCGACTATGTGTGCATCCACGAGCTTGCGCACCTTGTCGATGCGTCGCATTCGAAGAGATTCTGGCGGCTCGTGGAAAACGCCATGCCGGACTACAAAGAGAAAAAGGCGTGGCTGAAGCGCAATTCCGGCGATTTCATATTCTGAAACAATCTCAGTATGAGATAAAAAATCCTTTAAAATAAAAAAGTTTTGAAAGCTTTGCGCTGTACGGTTATGATATTGAGATCAACAACGGCATGGGGGGCGATATGGACTGGAATTTCGTACTGGTTCTGGCAATTGGAATCCTGGCGACGCTGAGCCTGAACATAGGCAAGGCTGTCCAGAAGATGAAAGTTTTCGTACTCAAGAAGGGCAAGGATATGATCGGGCCGGAGTACCGGAAGGACTTCGGTGTGTGGTGTATCGGGATATCGATGACGATTGTGGCTTCGGTGCTGTTCATTGTCGCGCAGAAGATGACGGACAAAACCTCGATCGTTGCCTCGCTCAACGGGGTGGGGCTGGTAGGACTCGCGATTTTTTCGTACTTTGTCCTCAAAGAGAAAGTCGGGAAACGCGAGTGGGGCGCTATAGCGCTCATCGTAGTGGGAACGGCGATAGTATCTTATTTCAATGTTGATTCAAGCGAAGAAAAGAAGGTTTTTATCGGTAACCTCTGGTGGTGTTCGGGCATCGCGACATTCGGGTTCGCCGTGCTTCTGTTCATTCTCAGCAGGGTCAAGAAGGGGCAGGCGTTCGTGTACGCTGCGATTGCCGGCACATGCCTCGGCATCATGCAGATTTTCTACCATGTCGGCCCGATCGTGACCGGCGACAACAGCATGGTTACGCAGTTCGGCACGGTTTACCCGTGGGCGGGGATAATGATCGGGAACATGGCGTTCGTCTTCACGCAATTCGCGTTTTTCCACGGAAGCGGAATCTATGTGGTGCCGACCGTCAACTCGTTCATGATAATAGTGCCGATGATCGTTGAGATATTCGTGTTCGGAACAGTGCTGGCACCGGTACAGTATGCCGGCGCGGCGGTTATCATTGTGGGAGTTATCCTTCTGACATCCGGTGGCGGGCACATCGTGGAGGACGGTTCCGGGCAGGCGCCTTCAGAAGCTAAAAAAGAATAAAAACTATAGTTGAGCCATAAAGCAAAAAAGCCTCGCCGTGAAGCGGGGCTTTTTTTTGCGGTCCTGAAAAAGGCTTCAGAGCTTGACCACGTTGGCAGCCTTTGCTCCTTTGGGGCCTTCTTCAAGTTCAAACTCCACGCTGTCGCCTTCGTTGAGAGATTTGTAACCATCGCCCTGGATTGCCGAGTAGTGGACGAAAATATCATCTTCGCCTTCCCTCGAAATGAATCCGAAGCCTTTCGATGAGTTGAACCACTTGACCGTACCTTTTTGTTTCTCCATGCTGTCACCTTCTCAATTACCGCCGGCCTGGTAAAACTGTCGGGGAGATACTGCAGGATAATTGACGCTCCGCTACATCTCTCTGAGTTTGCAAGAAGCCGTACGAATGTTGCGAGCCCGATGTTTTTGGAGCCGGAATATGCGCATTGCAATCCTCCGCGCTCCGGTTACAACGGAAATCGCTTTTAAACAATATTATGTTGCCCGACCGTTATGTGTCAAGCTTTGAAATGCGTCTCTCTTAATCCAAAAAAGAGGTACAACGTGCCCGGCAACGGGAATCGGAACGCCTGTTGAAACGGCGTATTGAAGAATATATGTTATTTTATCGCCGCCTGTTGAGAACGGCGAGGGCGTGGAAGCCGGGATTGCCGCGTCGCTCGCAGGGCGACAGGCCTTGCTCACGCCTCGCAATGACAAAGCACACTAAGGTGTTTTTGAGAGTGAACTGTTCACAAAGTGAGAACGTAAAAGGAAAAGAAGCGGCTGGTAGCCGCCTCGCAATGACAGGACAAATAACACTAAGGTATATTCCTGAAGCGGACTGTTTACGAAATGAGGACGTAAAAGGACAAAGCGCGACCGGTGGTCGCCAGGCGGTGCCTGCCGTCATTCTCGACGGAGATCGGGAATCCAGGGGGGACAGGACGGCCAGGGGTTGAGACTTTCGGGTGGGGGAGAAAAGAAACAAAATAACAGCACGCACAAAGAACAGCGCTTTGTACGTGGCACACTAGGGAGACTTCTAAATTAAGGAGTGGATACCTGCCTTCGAGGCTGTTGAAAAATGTATCTTACTGAGTTTGTCATCCTGAGCAACGCGAAGGATCTCGCTTTTGGAGCTTATTATTGAGATTCTTCGGTCGCTACGCTTCCTCAGAATGACAAAGCGGGGATTTTTCAACAGACTCCTTCGCAGGTATGACAACAGACTTATCCCCCCGCGCTCGTCATTCCGGCATGCAGTCAGCCGGAATCCAGATGAGACATTCACACTTCAGCGGTTGCATGTTACATGGATTACCCGTGAAAAGCCGAGCGGATCGCAAAGCGAATCTACGGCCTCGCGATAGCGGCGCCGTTAGAATTTGATCGGCGGTTTGAATCCCTCGTTGGGCAGGTCGAAGCAGGCGGTCATGTGTTTTGCGAACCGTGTCTGGATGGGTTGATCCTCGATTTCGAGGTCTCTGAGCAGGCGGCCTGAAGGCGTGTCGCCGAGCTTGAGAAACGGTTTTGCCGGTTTGTTTTTAACCAGAAGCTGTTTCATGTATTTGTTGACGTTGAAGTTTGCTTTGAAGCATGTCTCCGACTGGAGAAAATCGTCTCCGAGCCGCGAGTAGAGATATGATGATACATCGAATTCCGTCGGTGTGCCGGTGGTCGGAACACGCATCTCGAAGTACTGCTCGCCGGATTCCTCTTTGCAGGTGCAGAAGCAGTCGCCGTCTTTCTCGAAGATATCTATCTCCTGAACAACCTTGGGGAGCCCCCACAGCTTGTGGCCGCGAATCATGTTTTCCTTCGATGTGACCGGCATGGAAAACACGTAGTATCCGAATTCCTTAAACGCCTTGTCGTTGAGCAGCGGCAGTATCGGCACATTGATTTTCGGCTTGACGAGAATCGGGATCGTCATTGCGATCTCGTTGTACGGCGCGACGCCCATCACATTGTTGTAGATGTAGCAGGAGAACACCACCGGCGATTTTCCGGGCGTCATGACCACCGGCTCGATGTCCGGGTGCAGCATCATCTTTTTCGCCTTGCTGCGCGAGCACAGGAAGATGCCGATCATTACCGTAACGTCGCCGTAGAATGTCGGGAAGTTGTAAGTTTTGCTTATATTCTCATCCAACTTCAGCTCACGCGGGCGCAGCTTGAATCTTTTGTAGAATGGATCGTTAAAAAGATCCGCGTTATCAAGTACGGTTGAATCGTATGTGCCGGTAACTTCCATTGGTTTGCCTCCCGTGGCGGAAAGTGTAACTTTCAGGTTCGGTCGAAAAAGCACCGGTCTGTCGTCCCCGTGAAACGAGGCTGTTTAAAAATCCCCATTTGTCATTCCGGGGCGGCTCGGCGAACGAAGAATCTCCATCATAAGCACTAATCGCTCCCATCGTCTCGGTGGGAGCGCCGAACAAGATCCTTCACTGCGTTCAGGATGACAAATATCAGTCTCTAAACGCATCGAACGAAGAGCCTCCATAACCGATGTAAACCCAAAGTTAATTGATTATAACTTTAACAGCAGGGCGTAACAACAGAAAGGGAAAATGTTACCGGTAGAGCATATTAAGCAAAGTTATTGTGTCTGTGTTGATGCTGTTGTAAAATGATGCTCGATCATCAGAGAATAGGCAACGGTAATAAAAACAATAAATTGTAAAATGTCCAGTGGTGATATCACAATGTCTGAAAAACACCGGCAAACAGAAAACTTGATCGAAGAACTGAACCGGCTGAAAGAAGAGAACCAGGCCCTGAAAGCGGAACTGGAATCGAAGCTGAGGCAGGAGGAAGATTCGCAGGTAGCGTTCAGGCAACTATTTGATGCGGCGGAAGACTCCGTGTTTATAAAAGGGACGGACCTGAGATATCGGGATGTCAATGCGGCTATGGAGCAATTGTTCGGAGCTACGCATGATGAATTGATCGGGAAGACAGACCTGGAGCTGTTCGGTGCGGAGGCGGCGGAGCACATAGAAAAATCGGATAAGAAGGTGCTGGCGGGGGAAGTAGTGAACGAAGAGCATACCAAGCCCGTGGGCGACAGGATGATCACGTTTCATGTGATAAAGACGCCGATGAGAAACGAGGATGGAGAGATAGACGGGCTGTGCGGCATAGCGAGGGACATAACCGCAAGGAAAAAAGACGAAGAGATGCTCAGGAACAACGAGCGGCTGATCAGGTCAATGGTCGAGAACGGCATGGACGTGATAACTCTGGTGAACGAAGATGTGAGCATCAGGTATGAAAGCGAGTCGATAAAGAGAGTGCTGGGATACGACCCCGAGGATCTCGTGGGGACGTCGGCGCTGGATCTTGTGCATCCCGACGAGAAGGAGCGGATAGCGGGCCTGTTCAGCGAGTATGCGGATAAGCCCGGGGAGCCGATAAGGATCGAGTGCAGGTATCATCACAAGGACGGGAGCTGGCGTGATTTCGAGGCTATAGGAGTCAATTTTCTGAACGACCCGGCAATAAACGCGTATGTAGTTAACTCCAGGGACATAACCGAAAGAAAAAATATTGAGATGGAACTGCGGCGGCATCGCGACCGGCTGGAAGAACTGGTGGCGGAGCGAACGCGGGAGATAACCGAGGCGGTGGAAAAGCTGAAGCTGGCGGAGCGTGACAAGGCATTGATCCTCGACAGCATTTCGGAGCATGTGGTGTACCAGGATCTCGACCACACGATACTGTGGTCGAACCGTGCAGCCGCGGAATCGGTCAACGAGCAGATCAATGGAATCGCCGGAAGGAAGTGCCACGAAGTATGGTCGCAATCCGGAGAGGTATGTGAGAACTGCCCGCTCGACAGAGTGATAAAAAGCCTGAAGCCGGAGGAGAGCGAGGTTGCGACGCCTGACGGAAGGATATGGCAGATCAAGGGTTATCCCGTTTTGAACGAGAACGGCGAACTGGAGAATTTTGTTGAGATCACGCGCGAGGTAACCGAAGCGAGAAAGGCGGAGGAGCAGAAGGTCGCCGCGCAGAAGGAAGCCGAGTTCTACCTCGACCTTATGACGCACGACCTTACTAATTTCAACTCGGTTATTTACGGGAATCTGGAGTTGCTTGAGAAGCATTCGGACCTTATCGAGAAAGCCGTGAGATTTGTCGAGACATGCCGAAGGCAGTTGATGAAAAGCGACAGTTTGATATCGAGGGTGAGGGCGTTCTCACAGGTGAGCGAGATTGAAGAGCAGAACCTTCATTCCGTAAGCGTTGCCGATTCGATCCGGGAGATGGCGCGGATTGTCAAGCGGCTTTACCCGCACAAGAGCATCAAGGTGGAGTTCGATCCCGAAGCACGGGGAGAAGCCAGGGCGACAGAGCTTATAGATTCCGTTTTCATGAACCTGATAGAGAACGCGGTCAAGCATAACGTCAAAGATGATGTGTGGATTGGAATTGATATGTCGGAAGAAGATGATTACTGGGCGATTACAATATCGGACAACGGGCAGGGAATCCCGGATGCGATGAAGGAAAAGATATTCGACCGGTTCCAGCGGATCGGGCGCGAGAAGGGCTCGGGGCTGGGCCTGTCGCTTGTCAGGGCGCTCGTCGAGAAGTTCAACGGAAGTATAGCCGTGGAGGACAGGATAGCCGGCGGCCATTCCGGGGGCAGCGTTTTTTGCGTGAAGATACCGAAGGGTTAGCATCTGATGGGGAAAAGGGTTTTCATAGTAGAAGACGAGATTGATTTCATAGATCTCTATACGGAAATTATTGAATTGAGTGGTCACAGCGTGGCGGGCAGCGCACGCAACGGGCAGGAGGCTATAGAGGCGCTCGCGGCGATGAAGCAGCAGCCGGATATAATTCTCATGGATCACAGGATGCCGGTCAAAAACGGGTTGCAGACCGCGCGTGAACTGCTGAAGATCAATCCTTCGTACCATATAGTTTTCATGAGCGCGGACCGGAGCGTCGAGGACGAAGCGCGCGCCGCGGGCGCTAAAAAGTTTTTCAAGAAGCCGATGAGCGTAGACGACATTATCAGGTGCATCGAAGCAGCCTGATACCCACCTCTGATTTTCAGATAGTAAAACTGATGTAAGCAGCGGCATGATATAATAGCCGGAGTAAATATATGAGACACAAGGATCGGGGGACACGTGCAATGCGCAACAGTGACGTGAGTGGGTTTGAAGTGCCGGACCGGGATGTGATTTTCGGCTGGATAAAAGATATGTACGGGCTGGGGCCGCGCAGGCCGGGCACTGAAGCGGATCACCGGTGCGAGGACTATCTCGCGGGCAGGCTGGAGGAGATGGGGTTCAGCGATGTGAAGAAGGACCCGATCCCGATCCGGGTGTGGGAAGCGCGCGAGTTCAAACTTGAAGTTGCGGCGCGCGGCGCGGGGTTCGAGCAGGTGGAGTCGCATTTTATTCCATATACGACGTTCACGCCGGAATCCGGGGTCGAGGCGGAGATGGTTTATGTGTCGCCGAAACAGCCGCAGGGCAGGGCGTTGAAAAATGTGCGGGGCAAGATCGTGGTCACTGATATCGAATACCCGCAGCTCGACACGAAGATGCTGGAAAAGCTGTCGTTTTTCGTGCACGACCCGACCGGCGATGTGCGTGAAGTGAGCCACAAGGCGGTGTGGGTGCGGCTCAACTGGTGGATATACGAGCAGGCCGCGGCACAGGGCGCGGCGGGATTCATCGGAATACTCAAGGATCATTACCGTGACGGCCAGAGGCAGTATGCGCCGTACGGGTTCAAGGAAGACGATATACTGGACAAGTCGCTGCCGGGATTCTGGGTGGACCGGTTCCGGGGCGAGCAGTTGCGCGAGCAGGCGAAGCGCGGCGGTTCTCGCGCCAGGCTGTTGCTGCGCGGCAGGCTCGAGCAGGGTGTCACGCACAATGTGTCGGGCATCATTCCGGGCGAAACCGACGAGACGTATCTTGTCGGCTGCCACCACGACGCGCCGTTTGATTCGGCGGTCGAGGATGCTTCAGGCTGCTCGATCGCGCTTGCGACCGCGCATCATTTCTCGAAAACCCGGGAACTGCGGCGCACGCTGATGGTGAACTTTTCGGCGGGCCATTTCTACGGTTCGATAGGCACACGCGCGTTGATAAAGAGAAACCGGGGCGGGCTGCTGGACCGCATGGCGCTGGAATTTCATGTGGAGCATATCGCGCGGCAGGCGATCGAGGGGCCGGACGGCGATCTCGTGGTGCTGGACAGCCCCGAGCCGATGGGCGGTTTCGTAACTCTCAACAGGTATATCCGACGTGCGATAGAAAAGGCGGTGGTGGAGCAGGGGATGGCGCCTACCGTTCTGCTGCCGCCCGAGGGTCCGCTCGGCGCGTTCCCGCCTACCGACGGCGGCGACTACCATCTCGAAGGCGTTCCGCTGATCAATTTCATCGGCTGCCCGATCTATCTTCTCAACGCCGAGGACACTCTCGACAAAGTTGCGACCGAGTATCTCCAACCCACGGCGCGGGCGGTGGTGAGCGTGCTGCGGGATATCGACGGCGTGCCGCTGCAAAGGCTGCGCCGCAACCATTACCCGGTCCGCACCGCCGCGATGAAGCTGCTGTTCCATGTTATGCAGCCTGTGGCGCGCGCGAAGGGAATGGCCGAAAACACGCTGCCGCCCGAACTGGATGTCTGACACCGGGTATCATTAATAACATAACGATGAAAATGCCGCCGGCGATTTGCGGCGCGAGTTCGTGCTGCGGAATAGCCGAATCTCAGCCTGTATTTTTCCTGTGAGAATTCCGGACTGGAATAACAAGAAAATTATTGACAAATTGTTGTATATAGCTATAATAGTGTATGTGAATGACCGTTCACATCGAGAGGTGTAACAATTGAGTCTGCTGAAGCTGGACACCGAAACGCGAAGAGAACAGATCGCGCACGCATGCGTCGAGGTGGTGGGCGAAGAGGGATTTGATTCTCTCAGCGTGGCGAAAGTCGCCAGGAAAATCGGGCTGGTACCGTCTGCGCTTTACAGGCATTATGACAGCAAGTATGAAATGGTCACGGACATGCTGCATATCTTCATGGATATGGCGCAGGATATGCTGAATGAAGTAATGCAGAAAGAGAAGAGCGCATTGCGAAGACTGAGGGCGATTATCATCAGGGAAAACGAGATAATGAGCGAAGACAAGATGTTTATGAGGTTTCTGCTCTCTGATCGAGTTATTTCTGATCCTGTGTTATGTGGAAAGATACGTGAAATTGGTGACAAATATTCAAAGGGAATACAGGAAATAATTATCGAAGGCCAGAAAGCAGGCGAGATAACATCTGAAACGGATGCCGAAACGCTTGCGATGCTTTTCCAGGGAGTCACGATGCCCCCGGGAATGAAGCAGATGATCAGCTGGGGAAATTACGACGCGATAAAGCAGATAGAAAAAAACTGGAAGTTTTTTGAGAGAGCGATAAAAGCCTGATTTTTTACCAATCATGTGAATCGGCGTTCACATATTGAGTATAAACAGGCTGAAATGAACATTGAAAATGCCGGAGCGTCTGTACAGGATATCGGAAATCTCGATTAATGGATTGCAGGATGCGCGGGCAAGGAGAGAAACAGCTATTCACGACCGGGCGGGGTAATCGGGTTTCTTAATCAGTCATCGGCGAAATTTCGCCTGACGGCAGATCAGGAAGAAGGTTACTGTCGCGCCCCATTTTTTGCGTAAGTCGGTCTGTCCGATTGAACGGCGGAAACAGGCAGGCTTCTCTCCTCACAAAAAAATACCTCTTTTAACCGCGCTGCTTTTTAGGTTAGCCGGGGCTCATGCCCCGGTTCTTTTTTTTGTTATACAAATTTTACACGAAATCGCGCCGACATACAAAAACACGACTAAAAAATCGAATGGCCCGGTCGTGTTGTGCTATAGTAGAAGCGAAAAAACATAATGGAGAAAATGCTATGCCATCGGAAATCATAAGCACAGACAAAGCGCCTGCGGCGATCGGGCCGTACTCACAGGCGGTCAGGGCGAACGGGTTTGTGTTCTGTTCGGGGCAGATCCCTATTGATCCCGCCACCGGTGAACTGGTGAACGGAGATGCGGCGTCCGCGACTGAGCGGGTTCTTGAGAATCTCAAAGCCGTTCTGGAAGCCGCGGGGCTGGGGTTTGGGAATATTGTCAAGACGACGGTTTTTCTCTCGGACATGAAAGATTTCGCTGCAATGAACGAAGTTTACGCACGCTATTTCACGGATGCGCCGCCGGCGCGCGCGGCGGTTCAGGCGGCGCGTCTGCCTAAAGATGTTCTTGTGGAAATCGAGGCAGTGGCCGCAGAGTAAAACTTCTATAGATAGCCGAGAAGGGCGTCGGTTGAAAGATTGTCCCCCATGTTTTTCCCGATGCGCGCAAGCCTCAGGCTGCCGTCTTTATCCACCAGGAAATCACCCGGAAGCTGCCAGGTGTTGCCTTCCACTTTGCCCTGTATGTGGCCTTTAAAGGTAGCTTTCAGAGCCGCCGAAACAGTCTGGGGCGCCAGCATCGAGCCGAGATTTCCGCTGCCGACACCGTACAGATTGTAGATTTTTCCCTCTTCATCAGGAATCAGCCTGAACGGGAACTCAGCCGCCGCATCCGCCAGACGCTCCGGTGGGCTTTGCACGAATGCCAGCACCTCCGCATCGAGCTCCGCGAACCGCGCATAGTCCTTTTTCAGATCATACAGTGCAAGCCGGCAGATCGGGCAGCCCAGGTATCTGAGAAAAACCATAACCACTGATTTGTTGCCCCGGTATTCGGAAAGCGTCAGGCTCTTGCCCGCCGCGTCCGTGATCGAAAAATCGGGGGCCTGCTCACCGACAGTGAGCTTGTTATTATCCGACATGATATTCCCCTTATCATAGAATGCCTGACTATACTCTATCACGTCGGAATGTGGGAAATAAAGCTTCTTTATTGAAAAGAACGACTCGGAGTTCGGACCGGAGTTTGCCGGATCGGGGAAGGCACGAAGCGGCATTAATCTGATTGTCATAAGTATATTGATTATCAGAATAAAAATAGAATTCCTGGATTCCTGCCGACTGCATGCAGGAATGACAGGCGCGAGGGCCGGAAAACCATTCATGCAGGATTCAATGTTATTTATGATAATCGGTATAATATGGAAACCGGAACCTGTTGAAAAATGTATTGCAAATAGTTTGTCATCCTGAACGCAGTGAAGGATCTCTCTGTGCAACACAGGGGACTACGGGAGCGATTGAGAAAAACTTTCAAGAAGTGAGTACGTAAAAGGAAAAAGAATGGGCGGCAGCCGCCATGCAGTGTCTGTCGCGGGGTGATTCGTTTGTCTTTGAAAAAAACCCCCCGGAATCCGCCTGATGATTTCTTCTTGATGCATAAACAGCGGCCCGCATCCGGGGGGCTCACTAAAGGTGGGTGAGATTTGTGGGAATCTCAACATGTGCCGGGCGCCGTCGCTCGACACTGTTAATATTGTTCCCCGTCGATGTCAATAAAGACCGGAGGTGTCAGGCTGCTAAGGTCTGAGATCGACGGTTTTCACAGAATCATACAACGGAATTATAATATCATATTATAAAGAGCATTTCAAACAATATGACAATAAGCTTATAACATGTGTTTTCCATGGAGATATCCACAGTGTTCGATTGCCGTCCGATGCAACGGGCTACATAACGATGAATGTCCGGAATGAATGTCCTGCCCGCCCCGCCGGATTCCCGATCTCCTCCGTGCATGCGGACTGACAGTCCGCACGGTCGGGATTGCCGCGTCGTTCGCATAAACATGACAAAAGATATACCCGGGTATTTTCAAGATTAAGCCGTCCAC
>DAOSYA010000080.1:0-12502 GCA_035380865.1 bacterium | reverse complement strand
TGTGATGAAAAAGGCATGCGGACTGACAGTCCGCACGGTCGGGATTGCCGCGTCGTTCGCCGTTGAAAAAAGCGGCTGGTAGCCGCCAGGCCCGTATCACTCCTCGCAATGACACATTAAGGTGTTTTGAGCATAAAACATTAACGAAGCTGGAACGTAAGAGGACAAAAAGCGGCCTGGGCCGCCGAGCAATGACAGGGCAAAAGATACGCTAAGGTGTTTTTAAGCGAACGACGATTCTTATATATTGACATTGCAAAAGTTGAGCGAAGCGCGAAGCGGGGCAGAGTCCACGCGAGAGGTTCGCGATCGAGAAGTTTTGAAAGAATTCATAAGGAAACCTTTTTTAAAGAGTTTCCTTATGCCGCCGGTGGCAATATTGCAGACTGCATGCACAAAGGACAGAACTTTGTACATGGCACATTGAAGAATACTTATAAATTAAGGTATTCAGGTGGGTGGCGGTCACAGCCGTTTGGGTTTGAAAGAGAAATATTCTCTGCGTGTATTCGAGAAGAACACCAAGGTGCTTGCGACGGGGTAAAAATTCTCCGGTGTTGTATTGCAAAATTGTGGAGAGAAAGCGTTTTCGCGGTTCGCGTCGAGAAGTTTTGAAAGAGTTTGAGAGAACTTTTCAAAAAGTTCTCTCCAGTATTTTGATATCCCGTCCGCTTGCGGCGGGATAGTTCATTACAACTGTCAGAACCCGGCGGCTCCTGATATCGTGTCGCGTTGTAATGATTGTGATTCAATGAGGTCGAGCGCATATTCGAGCTGTGTGTCGATACCGTTAAGAATGTCGGCTTCGTCGGGCGCGACGGCGTGGTCGGGTGTTATCCCGTTGCCGTCGACAATAAAGCCGGACGGCGTGAGGTAACGGTCTGTGGTTACGAGCACCGCGCCGTTGTTGGAGAGAGTGAAAACGGTTTGGACGGTGCCTTTGCCGTAGGAAGTGGTGCCGATGAGTTGCGCGGCGCCGTGGTCTTTGAGCGCGCCTGCGAGAATCTCTGATGAGGATGCGGAATATTCGTTGATAAGTACATAAACCGGGATGTCGATGTACGCGGAGCCGTCCGCGGTGTAGATGGTGGTTTCACCGTTCCGGTTTTCGCGGGTGACGATTACGCCGGAGGCGATGAACCTGTCGGCTGTCTGGATCGCGGCGGAGAGCAGGCCGCCGGGGTTCCCGCGCAGATCGACGATAAGCGATTCCATGCCCGCCGTCTGCAACGAGGCGAAAGCATCATCGAACTGGGCCGGCACCGCAGAGGTGAATGACGTAATTTTGATGTAGCCGGCATTCGACGACATAGATTCGCAGCTCACGTAAGGCACGTCGATCACCGCGCGCGTGACATTGAACACCAGGTTGTCCGGCACCGAGCCTCGGTATATTTCGAGAGTTACCACGGAGCCGGGTTCGCCGCGGATGCGTCCGACGACTTCATCCGACGCCATGTTCTGTGTAGCGACACCGTCGACGGAAGTGATTTTGTCGCCGGCGAGCAGACCGGACAGATCGGCCGGAGCGCCTTCAATCACGCTGATGATTTCCGGCAGTCCGTTGTCGTCGATACCGAGATAAACGCCTATCCCGCCGAAAGATTCACCCGAGATTGACACGGCATAATTGCTGTACGAGGCCGGGTCCATGTAGCGCGTGTAAGGATCGCCGAGATCGAGGAGAAAGGCGTCAATGTCTTCGTAGTCTACAGATAACTGATACCCCAGTTCGTCGTCGGGCAGCGAACCGTATTTGTCCGGGATGTTGCCGTGATACAGAAAATACGAGTCAATATAGTGGTAAGTTTCAACAAAAAGGTTTTTAATGCCGGCTTCTGAATCATAATCAACGGCAGTTCCGCCGCCGCCGCAGCCCGGCGCAAAAAACAGGATGGAGAGTAAAATCGCGAAAACGGCAGTTGATTTTATTCCGGTTTTGTAGAACGTAGCCGATTACCACCTGTCATAATGGATTCGATCAGGCAAAAATCTGTCGGTCGGAGGTTTTTCCTCGGCAGGGTGGCCGATAGCAATCAGCGAAAACGGAAAGACATTGTTGGGGACCGCGAGAAGTTTTCGCAGCCCCTCGATCCTGTCTTCTCTCGGATACACCCCGAGCCAGACCCCGCCAAGCCCGAGATCCTGGACCGCAAGCAGCAGATTCTGCGTTGCGGCGGAACAATCCTGCTCCCACATCCCGTTGTGTTTGACAAGAGACAGGTCGGCGCACACCAGGACGGCAAGCGGCGCTTCTTTAATCATCGAAGAATAAGGGTGAATATCGGGTATCCGATCCAGCGTGGGACGGTCCTGAATGACGATAAAGTGCCAGGGCTGTTGGTTTCCGGCTGAAGGAGCGGCCATTGCCGCTTCCATGATTCTCCTGATCGATTCATCGTTCACGGGAATATCTTTGAACTTCCTTATGCTTCGTCTTTCGAAAAGAAGGGAAATACGATCATCGCTCATAATCATCACCTCATGAAAACAGGGAATAATACAATTATAGAATATTCAAGAGAAAAGAGAAACCTTCAGCGGGCAGGCCATCTGACTGTAGTCAGAATGCCGTTGTGGTCGGAAATGTCGGGTTTTCCTTCCACGTTATAAAGAAGAATGGCTTCAGCTTTCGCATCGTCGCCGGCAAACTTGGCTGAAAAGACATAATCGACACGGTCTCTCAACAGCAGATCGATGCCGAGATCGGTAAAAAGAGGTTTGAATTCACGATAATTGAGATCTCCGCCGAAAAGAGCGTAACTGTTTGTTTTTAAAACCTCTTTATCAAGAAACCCGGAAACTTCTTCCGCCTGCCTGAGTTTAATATCGTAATTTCTTGCGTCGAAATGCGTATTATATATGAGGACGGGAGAGGAACCCTCCGGTGGGTTTTTCGGCTGCACTTTTATCCGGCAAAGAGATTTCTGTATAAGAGCGCCTTTATGGAGGTAAGAGGCATCGAGATGCCGGCACTCGATGTCGTCTTTTCCGACCTGTATAATGTCTTTGTTCCACAGAAATGCGAGACCCTCGATCCACAATGAACCGATTCGCTCGGACTCCCAGAAGTAATACGAATAGTTAAGACTGTGCTCTTTTAAACCTTTTGAGATCTCCTTAATGGTGTGATCTGTTGACGGATGGCCGTATATTCTGCAGATGGAAGCTTCCTGGATTCCGATAACGTCGGGTTTCATCTCCGAGAGGAGCGCAATCAGGTCGTTTCTTCTGGAAATATACGAATCACGTTCTTCGCCTGCGGTGATGTCGCAATACAGTATATTTGCAGAAAAGTAAGTGAATTCGTCGCCATGCGAAGAAGCGAGGGACGCGGAAGAAGCAAAAAGCATCAGAAACAGAAGAGCCGGGCGGAATAAAAGTTGTTTTGACATGAGGGTATTTTAATGGAAATGATTAAATTTGCAAAAAAAAGATCAGGAAAAAGGTTTTTTTGAGATAAATTATCATTCAAGAAGATTTGCATGGGGAACAGGGCTAGAGTTTAAAAAGGAAAGCAAAGCGGTCAGAACAGGACATAATCAGAGTAAAAACGCAAGTAAAGCTGAAAAAAGAGAAAGAAGAGGGGAAAAAGCAAAAAAACGTACATCATGCGCCTTGACACGGGAGCAACATAATAATAAAATGAACCGCTATGTGATATAATTCACAAATATAAAATTGTGGAAATTAAAATTCTTTACAATCAACAGCGCATGAAATATGATGGGGATTCGTACCTTTAAAATTAGGGCATAAAATCAAGATAATTTAGCTTGTGATAGAGAAATATCAAGATTAGTAACTTATGAAAAGCGAATCTGTGATTCGAAATTCATTAGAAAATAAATAAGAAGGAGGACTTGTATGGCTAAGGACATCAAAAAAGTTGCGGTCCTCGGTTCAGGTGTAATGGGATGCGCGATTGCATGCCATCTCGCGAACTGTGGAATCCCCAGCTTGATGTTGGACATTGTGCTGCCACTGTCCGATGAAGACAAGAAGAAAGGGGTCAAAGAAACAGATCCCGCGCATCGCAACAAGCTGGCGGCAGGTGCGCTTCAGATTGCATTGAAAGCAAGACAGCCAATGGCACCGCTGTATGTAAAGAGCAGCGGGTCGCTCGTCCAGGTAGGAAATTTCACTGATGATATGGAAAAGGTCAGCGAATGCGACTGGGTTATCGAGGTCGTCAAAGAAGACATCGAGATCAAGAAAAAAGTGTTCACTGAGGTTGCGAAGTACTGGAAACCCGGAATTATCGTAACATCCAATACGTCGGGATTGCCTATCAAGGAAATGGCGAGTGTAATGCCGGATGAGATGAAGAAACATTTCTTCGTCACACACTTTTTCAACCCGGTACGCCACATGAAGCTCCTTGAGCTGATTTCAGGAGAAGAAACAGACCCGGCAATATTGAGCGATATGGCTGAGTTCGGAGAGAGAATTCTCGGTAAAGGTATCGTCTATGGAAAAGATACCCCGAACTTCGTAGCCAACAGGATCGGCGTATATGGAATAATGAAAACCATCCAACATATGGTGGACATGGATATGCGCGTCGATGAGATCGACGCAATCGCGGGTCCGCCGATGGGCAGACCCAAGAGCGCTGTTTTCCGCACAGCCGATCTCGTTGGACTGGATACGTTCTGCCATGTTTCGATGGGCGTGTACAACCTGTGCCCGGACGATGAAGAAAGAGACGTCTTCAATGTACCCGACTGGGTAAACAAGATGGTTGAAAACGGCTGGCTCGGAAACAAGTCCAAACAGGGCTTCTACAAGAAGAGCAAAAACGCCGAAGGCAAGAAAGTATTTGAAGTTCTCGATTATAAGGCGGTTGATTATATTCCCAGCGAGAAGCCGGCTTTCGATTCCGTGAAAGCTGCCAAGAAGCAGGGGACACCGGGTGAAAGAATCAAGGCACTGGTAAATGGAGATGATAAAGCTGCTGAATTTGCATGGAAAGTGCTTAGAGACGTTACCATTTATGCCTGCAACAGAATCCCGGAAATCTGTGACGATGTTGTGAATCTCGACAGCGCGATGAGATGGGGATTCGCATGGGATCTCGGCCCGTTTGAAACAGCGGATGCCGTGGGAGTCAAAGATATCGCCAAGAGAATGAAAGCCGATGGAATAGAGGTTCCGGAGCTTCTCAAGAAAGCCGCGGCAAAGGGCGGATTCTACAAGAAGCAGGGACTGAAGCTCATGTACCTCGATGCTGAAACATACGAGTACAAAGATGCTCCCCTGACGGCTCTTCAGCTCAACACAAAGAATCTCGATTCTAGGATCAAAGGCGCGGTTGCGCTGATAACCGATCCGGCGGCAATGAAAATAAAGATTGCCGATCTTAAAGACCTGGGCAACGAGATCACGAGAAACACCGGCGCCAGCATTTATGATATGGGCGACGGAGTGGCGCTGCTTGAATTCCACAGCTACAAGGGAATGAATCCTGTCGACCAGGATGTCATGGAAATGATGACCAAGACCCTTGATGTGGTGCAGGAAAAAGGGTTCCTCGGCGTGGTGATAGGAAACGAAGGCCAGAACTTCTCGGTCGGCGCAAACATCATGATGCTTCTGATGGAATCGAGAGCGAAGAACTGGACAAACGTCGAGATGGCGAGCAAGGTATTCCAGGATTGCAACATGGCGCTGAAATATGCTCCGTTCCCGGTTGTCACCGCTCCGTTCCAGATGGTACTCGGCGGCGGCTGCGAAGTCACAATGCACGGCGATGCGATCTGTGCGGCAGCCGAAACTTATATCGGTCTTGTTGAGGTCGGTGTAGGTGTTATCCCGGCAGGCGGCGGATGCAAAGAGTATCTGATCCGTAACTGTGAAGCGGCATGGGCAAACCCGCATGTCGCCACATACTTCCCGTTTGTGCGCAAAGCTTTCGAGAACATCGCAATGGCCAATGTTTCGATGAATGCCTACGAAGCGATTCAGAACAATGTTCTGAGACCTACGGACCATGTGACCGTCAATCGCGACTATCTGTTCAACGATGCGAAACAGATGGTTCTCGGAATGGTGAAGGCGGGCTACAAGCCGCAGTCACCGCGCAAAGATATCAAGTTGATCGGGCATCAGTACTATGCCGCATTCAAGAATGCGCTATGGACGATGCTTCAAGGTAAATATGTCAGTGAACATGATGTTCTGGTCGGTGACTGGGTAGCCAGAATCCTGACCGGTGGTGATGTTCCCACCAATTGCACAGTTGATGAGCAGCATGTGCTGGACCTGGAGCGCGAAGCATTTGTGAGTCTGTGTGGCACGGAAAAGACTCAGGATCGCATGCAGTATATGCTCCAGAACAACAAACCGCTGCGCAACTAATTGCGGCGTAAAAAAATTAATGGGAGGATAATTATGGCAAGAGAAGCAGTCATAGTATCCGCAGCAAGAACGGCTGTAGGCCGTGCGAAGCGCGGTAAGCTTAAAGATATGCGCGCCGACGATCTTGCGGCAATCGCTGTTAACGCTGCAATCGAACGCGCAGGAATAAAGAAAGACATGGTGGACGACCTGATTCTTGGTTGTGCGATGCCTGAAGCATCAATGGGCATGAACATAGCAAGGATCGTCTCATTTGCGGCAGGCCTGGAGATCAAGACCTCAGCCGCTACAGTCAACAGGTTCTGTTCATCGGGAATCGAATCTATCGCTATCGCCGCCAGCCGTGTAATGGCGGGATGGGAAGAAATAATCGTCGCGGGTGGAGCTGAGTCAATGACTATGGTTCCCATGGGTGGTTACATTCCCGAGCTCAACCTGAAACTCGCAGCAGATTTCCCGGAAGCATACTGCCCGATGGGAATCACTGCGGAGAATGTGGCATCACGATATGACATATCTCGTGAACAGCAGGACCAGTTCGCGTATGAAAGCCACATGAAAGCGGTCAAGGCTATTGAAGCAGGCGCTTTTGAAGAACAGATAGTTCCTGTCACGGCAAGAGCAGCGGCGGGAGCGGGCTGGAAAGAATTCGAGTTCAAAGTGGACGAGCCGCCGAGACCCGAAACAACTGTTGAGGGCCTCTCGAAACTGAGACCGGTTTTCAGGCAGGGCGGAAGCGTAACCGCGGGTAACTCATCACCTATGAACGATGGTGCTGCGGCTGTTGTGGTTATGAGCAAGGAAAAAGCAAAAGAGCTCGGAATCAAGCCGCTTGCAACATTCAGACATTATGTCACCATCGGCGTACACCCGGATGAAATGGGTGTCGGACCGCTTTACGCGATTCGCAAACTGATGGAAAAGACGGGCATGAAAGTCGATGACATCGACAACTACGAAGTAAATGAAGCGTTCGCTTCACAGGCTGCGTATTGCTGTCGTGAGCTGGGACTTCCGATGGATCGCGTTAACATCAACGGTGGCGCGATTGCTCTCGGTCACCCGCTCGGCTGCACAGGCGCGAAACTCTCGACACAGAGCGTTTATACTCTCAACGACAAGAAACTCCGATATGGCGTGGTATCCATGTGTATCGGCGGTGGAATGGGAGCAGCCGGCCTGTACGAAAGAGAAGAGTATTAATTTCTTTTTCAGGGCTTTTTGCAGAAACTCAAAGGGCGTCCTGCGGGACGCCCTTTTTTGTACAGGTCATCAGCTCGCATTTTTTTCATGAAAATGAATGCGGGTATCGCAGGGAGCTATATGTCTCCGAATTGTATTCTTTCGGTTCCGAATCAAATTGAATACAAAACAGTGCGGACTATTTAACCTGCATTTCTCTGTGAGAAATCCGGGTTACAACCTCAGTTCTGTCGCAACCAGTGTTCAACTCGATAAATCTTTTGGAAGTCTGTATGTTCGATTTTTACACTGGTTCGGATATAGAATTATAAATTATGGATAGCGACAATACATAGTTTGAGAAAGAGTGAAAGGGTTTATAAATTGAAAATATCAAAGTTGTTTTTTTTAATTACCGCAATAATGCTGGTATTGGCCGCCGCCGATTCATTTGCTGTGGAAATTGAATCGCCCGGGAAAATTAATGAACTGGCGACAAGTGGAAGAGGCCGCCTTCTGACGGTGGAAACATCTTATGGAGGCGTGAGCGTAGTGGTCTTAAAGGGAACTCACTACGAGATGGGAAAGCAGTACGGGGTGCTTCTGGGAAGGCAGATCGCCGTGATCTCGAAAGCTACTGACCTTGGTATGGTGATGAGAGGCGAACATTCGAAAGAAGACATGAAAATACTCGTGACGAAATTATGGGAAATGATGTCGCCCCATGTTTCAGAAACGTTTAAGGAAGAAATCAAAGGCGTAGTCGAAGGCGCCCGGCAATCGGGCGTTGAAATATCGGAACTGGACCTGATCGCGCCGCTGGTGATTGCAAACATCAGCGACATGAACAATATCGGTTCATTAACAACCGGAAATTCTTCACTGCGCCCACTGTTGCGGGATTTCGCGTACACCTGTTCCGCGTTCGCCGCATGGGGCGATCGCACATTCGGCGGGAAACTGTTCTCCAGCCGGGTTCTCGACTGGAAGCCCCGCACCGGCTCGGACAGGTTCAAGCTTATTACTGTTTACGAACCGGAGGACGATAGCGGAAAAAAACTGAACACCTACATGACAGCCGGTTTCGCCGGTTTCATCGGCGCCACCAATGGCATGAACGAGAAAGGAATCACCCTTTCCGAGATCGGCTCAGAGAACGTGGTTGAGAAATTGGATGGTATGCCCTGGACGCTGATGTTCAGGAAAGTGCTTGAGGAGTCCGACAGCCTTGGCGACGCGGTAAAAATTATTCAGGATGCGGAAAACACTATAGGGTACAATTTTGTGATCGGTGACGGAGACGCGGAGAATTACGGGACGGATAAGTGGAGTCCGGCGGCAGCCGCAATCGAAGAGAATGGCGCATTCACGGCGGTGATTTATGATGACGACCCGGTGGATCACGATGCTGTATGGATAGATTCAGACGGAGAAAATGTGCTTGTTGAAGGATCGCCGGTGCATTACGGGACGCCGCTGAAACATGCGGTGTTTCGCGCGGACACGGCGATGAGCCCTGATATAAGGAAAACGCAGACGGCTGCAAGAGGTCCGGGAAAAGGCGGCACCGGGGTCAATCCGCTTGAAAGCGCATCATATCTCAAACGGCATAGATCACAGTACGACGCGCTCGTGGCGCTATCCACCGGCGGAGCTTTCGACAATCCGTACACCGGTGAGCCGGTGTTCATCGCCACAGGCGACAAGAGGCTCATCGGCCCGGAAGCCGCGCTCGAAATAGCCTCTGCTGCGGCAATGCCCAGCCAGTGCGTTCTGGCAGTTATCTATGCCGCCACGGATCTCGATTTTTACGTCGCCTGGGAAAACACTGCGGGAAAAGAATGGCAACCGGCCTTTAAGATGCCTTATCTGAAACTGAACCTTGACGAACTCGTATTGAAAAAATGAATAAACGGCAAATATTTATAAAGTAGAACCGCTCCGGGAACATGATACGAAATTAGAATACATATCACGGTTAACGCCCGAACCGGTCTATTCCCGGAGCGTAGCGTAAAGAATGTCTTCAACATACAGAAAAAACAGATTTGTTTATCACGCTTCGAGATAGTTCACGCGAATATTTTTGCACTTCAGCGCCAGAGCGAGCTTTTCCTGGAGCAGCTTAAGCGCATCGGCGCGTACACTCGCCATGGGTGATATGTTAATAGAAATCGATTTGATGTTGATGTTTTTCAGCCTGCTGAATTTACGCGCGAGCAGTTCCGTTTTTTTCATGTTGATTTTGCCCGCAAGGTGCAGGGACAACACGGCTGTAGCTCCCGAGCGGTCGAGCACGGCAAGCGTGCGTTTCCGCTTGAGTATCACCTCGATGCGGTTTTTCATCATCTCTTTATAAGTGGCAGGGGAAACTCTGAAAAAGGTCTTCAGCGTTCCCGGCTGGTGCGCTTCATGCCCCGTTTTCAGCTTGAGGTCGGCATAAAGGCCGCCGAGATATACAACGGCATTGGAAATCCAGTGCAACGGCGTTCTCGGCCCGAACTGTTTTTTGTACATGGAAATCACACGGTCTGCCTGCCTTTTCATTCTGACAGTAGGAGACAGCCATTTCATCGCGGTCAGCGTGTAGTATATTCCGGCGCACTTCTTTTTCAGCCCGAGGTACCGCTTGTTCATGAAAGCGGAATTCTCAGTCAAAAACGGCGAATCCAGACCGCGAACCATGGTCTCGGCAGACCGCAGTATCGACGGCCCGAGCGTTTCATATTCTTTCCTGAACGCATTCACAAGGTATTCCTCGGATTCATCCTGAGTGAATTCAGGGTGCCGGAAATTTATGCGTTTCTGCCCGTGCCATTCTTCATACGGCATATCTTCAAGAAGTTTTCCCTCTTCCTTATAGTCGGTATATAATTTGCTGATAGGTGACGGTCCGAGCTGCATGAACTGCGTGAAATCCGGAGCCATGCTTATCGCGTAATCGATGTCTTCATGAATCGTTTCCTTGTTGTGGTGTTCGAGGAACAGGATCGATGATGCCAGTACGATGATACCGTTGCTTCTGAGCTCGTCGATGAGTTTCTGGACGTCGATCCCCTGAGTTTTTTCAAAGAGCATTTTCTTCGATTCCACGCCGATCCAGATGTATATCACGCCGAGCCGCACGATGTTCTCTATGCCGAAATCCACGAGGGCTTCAGCCGATGAAAAAATGCTGAAATTGTAATCTTTGCCTTCCCGCTCGATGATTTCCAGGAGCTCCATTGCACGCTCTTTGTGTTTGAGAAAATTCTCGTCCATTATGAAAAAGTCTTTTGTTTTCAGTTCTTTTGACAGTTGTTCCAGCGTGTCATACATTTCCCTGCCGGTTTTCAGGAACGGGTAGTATGTCTTCTCGAAAAAATGAGATGTGCAGCAGAAACGGCATGCGTTCGGGCAGCCGACCCCTGGAATCACCACAGCGTTCATCTGCGGCAGCGGGAACCCGAGAATTCTTTTGTGGTCGCTCCCGGGCATCGCCGGGTGTTTTATCGGCGCATTGACGTCCTCGCCGAAAAACTCGCGCAGCTTGCTTATCCCTTCGCCCTTCATCACGTAATCGCAATCGATCATGTTTTCGATTCCGGGCATTGCAGTGCCGTGTCCGCCGAGAATTATCTTCGTTTTCGGCGACTCCTCGCGGATTATCTCCGCCATTTTTTTCGCTTTTGCAAAGTTGGGCAGTATGAAAGATATCCCGATGTGCTCATATCCTTTTCGCACTTCTTTTCGGAACTGCTTCAGCGTCGGGAAATCGAGAACCACCGTCGGCGTCTTCAGATTCTCCGCGATGAAGTAAAGCCCGAAACTCCGGTGATTCGATCTTATCGAAAAAAGGCCCTGTTCCCGCGTAACCTGGTTGTGGAACAGTTCCAGTTTATTTTCCTTGCGCCCGTACTCGTCATCCACTCCGAACGGCCTGAACACAGATGTCAATAAAAGCATTATTTTTCCTCCAGCACTATCCAGTTGTTTTATATTTTCGAGCGGAACCTTTTTGAAGTCGCGCTCGATGTGTCTTCGTATTTAGACAGCCCGCGCCCGAAAAAATGTGAACGCGACACAGACAGCGATACCTGCAAGTATGTTCCCGAACCTTTGATTATCAGGTGTTCCTGATCACATAAAATGGGAAAAGAAATACGCTTGACTCTCAGGTGCACGGCCTGTCGGGGAACAGGCTTCCGAACCGGTTATATGTCGCCGCATTAATCAGAAAAATGCCGGTCTGTCGATTCATACATACAAATCCCGAGTCGGACGAAAATGTTTTTTTTGCCTCCAGCGCATCCGTATCGAAGCGCCCGGAATATCTCAAATTCCAACGCCTCAAAAAGACGCACGAACATGATTATAGGGTAATTTAACACAACAGGGAAGCAATAATATGATTTATATTATATTCAGTGGAAAAATTAAATAGAAAAAAAGATCCGTCATTTTGACATATCTGTTATCAAAATAAAAGGTTCTTCTGAAAAAGTGATAAAATCTTTATTCAGGGGACTTTTCAGAGCCGCGTTTACCACAAAACACACCGTTTACGACTTGCCTTTTGTGGGGCAGTCGAACGGTGGAATTGTGGAAAAAGCTCAGTTCTTAACCGGATTTTCAAACGGCTTCAACTCTTCCAATTCCATGAATATACTCTGTCACTTTTTCCAGATGAGCCAAATAAAAAAAGGAATAATCCTGCCGTCCTGCGAACCGACCCGGCACCCGGGTGGATGGCCCCCCCGCCCGGGCAGGCACCGCCTGCTTTTTGTCCTCTTACGTATTCACTTCGTTGAACAGATTGTTTTCGTGAACATACCTTAATGTTATTTGAGTAGTCATTGCAAGGCGGCTACCAGCCGCTTTTTGTCTTTTTACACCCTAACTTTGTGAACAGTCTGTTTTTGTGAATATATTGATTATCAGAATAAAAATAGAATAACTAAACGGAGTTTCCTGGATTCCT
>DAOSYA010000079.1:0-12544 GCA_035380865.1 bacterium | reverse complement strand
AAAATCGACGGCAAGGCTATAATGATATTAGGATATGCTAATAAGCATTATAAAGGGCGGATCATCATGAAAGATTTGACAGGGCTGGCAAAGACGCTTTCGGATGAGAACAGGCTGAAGATTCTGAGGCTACTCATGGAGAAGGATATGTGCGTGTGCGAGTTGATGGAAGTTACGGGCGCTCCGCAGGCGAGGCTGTCGCAGCATCTGCTTCGGCTTCGCAACGAGGGACTGGTTACCGACAGGCGCGAGAGCCAGTGGGTTATATATTCTTTAAATAAGAAGGAATTCAGGAACAGGTTCGAGACGCTGAGAAAATTCCTGTTCTCGCAGGGTGGCGCCGCCGGTTTCCTGGACGATGAACTCGGAAGGCTCGGCAACCTGGCATGTCGCGGAACCATCAAGGAAAAACTGCATGGCGGCAGGGGGTGACGGTGATGAACGATAGAAAAGCTCTGTTGCTTATAGCCGGGGTGTTCCTGGCATTTTTCTTTATCCCGATGGATAACCCGAGGGTGAGGTCCGCGATTCTCGAAGCGTTTTACCTTACCCGGGATTACGCGCGGCTGCATGTGCTGACGTGTCTTGTGCCTGCGTTTTTTATAGCGGGCGCGATAGCGGTGTTCGTGTCGCAGGGCGCGGTGATGAAGTATTTCGGCGCGGGAGCGAACAGGATACTTTCGTATGGAGTGGCGTCAGTGAGCGGGAGCGTGCTGGCGGTTTGTTCATGCACGGTGCTTCCGCTGTTCGCGGGCATATACACGCGCGGCGCGGGCATCGGCCCGGCGACTGCGTTTCTTTATTCCGGGCCGGCGATCAATGTGCTCGCGATAATTCTGACGGCGCGGGTGCTCGGCGTCCAGCTCGGCGTGGCCCGCGCGGTTGGCGCGGTGGTGTTCTCGATCCTGATAGGGATAATGATGCACGTGTTTTTCATAAAGGAAGAGCGTGCGAAGCAGGCGGCGGGGATGCAGGTTCCGGATGAGCAGGAGAAGCGAAGCCTTGCTCAGAATGGTTTGTATTTTCTCGGCATGGTTCTGTTCCTTGTGTTCGCGGCGTGGGGAAAGCCCGCGACCGAGGTCGGTTTTTTCAGTTCGGTGTTCCGGATAAAGTGGTATCTCGCGCTTGCGATGCTGCTGTCTGTCGGGCTGATGCTGAAGGCGTGGTTCGACCGGCAGGAGATGGGAATCTGGGTGGAGTCGACGTGGGGGTTCACGAAGCAGATTATGCCGCTGCTGCTGATGGGCGTGCTGGCTGCGGGGCTGCTGATGGGCAGGCCGAACACGGATGCGGGTTTGATTCCCGCGGAGTATATTGCAAAGCTGCTGGGCGGGAACTCGCTGCGGGCGAATCTCATCGCGTCGGTCGCGGGAGCGTTCATGTATTTCGCGACGCTTACGGAGGTGCCGATTGTCGAAGGTTTGCTGGGCAGCGGAATGGGAAAAGGCCCGGCGCTCAGCCTGCTGCTTGCGGGTCCGGCGCTCAGCCTGCCCAACATGCTGGTTATAAGGAGCGTGATGGGGAACAAGAAGACGCTTGTGTTCATATTGCTGGTTATTGTGATGGCGACGGTGAGCGGAATGATTTTCGGAAAACTTTTTTGAGGTGATGAAAATGAAGATAGAGATTTTCGGCACAGGATGTCCGAAGTGCGGCAAGACGTATGAAATTATGAAGGCGGCGGTCGAGGGTTCCGGCAGGGACGATGTGGAGATTGTGAAAGTGCAGAAGATCGCCGATATAACGGCTCGCGGGATAATGATGACGCCCGCGGTGATGGTTGACGGCGGGCTGAAAGTGACCGGGCGAATCCCGACGGCGGGCGAGGCGGCGGGCTGGCTGAAGTAAATAATTATTGCTTGTAGAGATGACTTCGTGACAATAGAATAAAAAGAAAAACGAGGTCAACACCGTGGAGAAACCGCCTGTAGTTGATGTGCATGTTCACCTTTTCTGTATTTCGGATCGCAGCGGGGGATATATGAGCCCCCGGGCGCGGCACAGTCTCGAACTCGGATACACGCTTCTGCGCTATGGCTACCGGGGCAACAGCGACAGTTTCGACATAAAATACGTCAACTACATTTTGAAGCAGGTCCGCGCGTCGAAGTGGACGGATAAGGTGGTGCTGCTCGCGCTCGACGGTGTTTATGATGCCGACGGACAGCTCGATCTGGATCTCACCAATGCATACGTGCCGAACGATTATTGCAGGGACGTGTGCGCGTTTCACGAGGAACTGCTGTACGGAGCATCGGTGAATCCTGACCGCAGGGGCGCGCTCGATGAGCTCGAACGGGTGAAGGAAGACGGCGCAGTGCTGATCAAATGGCTTCCGAACAGCCAGAACTTTGATCCCGGTGACAAAAAATATATTCCATTTTATAAAAAGCTCGCGGAACTTGACCTGCCGCTGCTGTCGCATACGGGGTACGAGCATTCGATTCATGTTTATGACCAGTTGTACGGCAACCCGGTGAGACTTGTATATGCGCTCGACGAGGGGGTTAAGGTAATCGCGGCGCATGGCGGCACCGCCGGGGTGTATGATCCGCTCGAGTTTTTCGACGAGTACCTCGAAATGTTCGATCGCCACCCGAATCTTTACGGCGACACTGCGGCGATAACCGGCATTACGAGATTCGCTTATATCCCGACGATGCTCGAACACCCGGGATTCATGGAGCGGCACCTGCAGGCGACGGATTATCCCGCGCCGCCGTTGCCGGTTCTGTTCACGAAGCAGCTCGGGCTGAAGAAGGCGCTCGGTATCCAGTTCGCGAGGAATATTTTCGACCGCGATATCGAGAACAAGCTCGCGCTCGGGTTCCCGGAGAGCTTCCTTTACAACTCCGCGGAAGTTCTTGGTGTTGACTGGTAGCGCCGGCTGAAAGTATTATCCTGTCAGTAAAATTATTAAATGCGAACCGCCATGATTTAGGTTATAATTACGCATTCACTATTACAGGAGCGGCGATAATGAACGCAAAAAGAAACCAGGGAATTCCAATTCTATTATTAGCCATTGTGATGTCGGTGTTTGTTTTCACGGGCGCGGCGAACTCGGAAGCGCGTGTCGAGAACAGGGACGGACTGAAGATTGTATATCTCGAAGGCAGCCCGTATGATCTCGGGTTCCAGCAGGGGAGCATGCTGAAAGAGGATGTTAATGTCGTATATACGACCTACCTGAACGATCTTGTATATGAAGACTGGGTGAAGAAGTACGCGATACTGAAGGGGATGAGCCTGGCGTATAAGAACCCGAGAAAGGGAATGGCGAAGTTTGCGCAGAATGTTGTTCCGCATGTGCCGGAGTATTACCTGGAAGAGATGAAAGGGCTTGCCGAAGGCGCGGGGCTCGATTATCGCGAAGTGGTGAACATGATGGTGCATGTCGATTATTTTGCGATACTGCTTTGCTCGACGCTTGTGGCGTCCGGCCCGGCGACCCTCGACGGTAATTTGATCGAGGCGAGGAATCTCGACTGGGCGAGCGGCGCGGCAAAGGAGCTCGATCCGCTTTCGACGATGTTTGTCTACAAGCCCGACAGGGGGCATGCCTTTATGTCGATTCTGTATCCGGGAATCGTCGGCGCGCTCACGGCGGTGAACGATGCGAAGCTGACGGTCGAGCTCAATTTCTCGATGGCAACGGAAAACGGCACCGAAGGTTTCCCGGCGATGCTCATCGTCAGGCACATCGCGCAGAACGCCGCGACGCTGGACGAGGCCGAGGCGCTGCTCAGGGAAATGCCGAGGATTGCCGGCTACAACGTTATGGTTACCGACGGAAAAACGAATCAAGCAAGACTCATCGAGATTAATACGAATACCGTGGATACGCTGGGCCTGGATGAAAACGGAACGCTCGTAACCACAAATCATTTCACGACAAAAGCGCTTGAAGGCAAGAATGTCAATACCAATTCCTTCTCGGAACTGCCCAGCCCGGAGCGGTATGTGCGGCTTCATGAAATGCTGGCGCAGAAGCGCGGAAGCATAGGGCCTGCCGATGCGATCGAGATGATTCATGACAAACAGATCAAGTGCAGCGGCACGGTGCAGACGGTGATATTCAAACCTGCCGAGGATAAAATCTGGGTCTGGACCAGGAGCAGGAAGCCGGGTGATTTCCTGGAACTGGACGTTGCGGAAATGCTGTCGAAAAATTAATCATCAGGTGTTAAGTTGCTCATGACCCGTATTTTTCTTGTAAGGCACGGCAAGACTGTTTTCAATAAAGAGACGACATTCCGGGGTGTTCTCGATGTTCCGCTGAACGACGTCGGGAAAGAACAGGCCGCGCTCACCGGGCGCGCGATGTCCGGCATCCCGATGGACGTAATAAAAACAGGTCCGCTTTCGCGTGCGTTCGATACTGCGGCGGAGATAGCGCTGCACCAGGAGGCGAAGCCGGTTCCTGAAGAGGCGTTCAACGATCTCGATTTCGGAAGGTGGCAGGGGCTGACGCTCAGCGAGGTCGAGGAAACCGAACCGGAACTGCTTCACAGGTGGCAGAGCGAGCCTCAGAGCGTGCGGCTTCCGGGGGGCGAGTCGATCGAAGACGTATCGGCAAGGTCAGTGGCCGCGCTGGACAAGCTTGTAGAAGAGAATGAGGGAAAAAACATACTGATAGTCTCGCACCGCGTTGTTATAAAGCTTCTGTCGCTGCACATGCTCGGGATGCCGGTGTCGGGGTTCTGGAAAATCTGGATCGACACCTGCGGCATAACGGAGTTCCACAGCGATCCGAGGTTCGGCTATATACTGGTCAGGCTGAACAATACCGCGCACCTCGGCAGGCTCGAACCCAACTCGCGCGAAAAAGATTTTTGATATGGAATATGCCTGTTAGCCTGCGTTTCTCACCATTGCAGCTTAAAAATCGTTAGAATGCATGTAATACAGGGCGCGGCAAGTGTTTGGTGAGGAAGTATACTGTGCCGTATGTAACCGATCCCGAATAATATTTGCTGATTCATGTAACAAAGCAAAGCTTGTGCATGTCACCCGGCGCAGCAGGACAGGCGTTATAGTAATTCTCATAATAAAACAGATTCACAACTCGATCAGAAATCACAAATACAAAGATAGTGTGCCATGCACAAAGCTATTTCCTTTGTGCATGTATTCAAGATTATTTTTGAGAATCACTATATCACGATATTCAGGATTTCTCTGTGAGAAATCCATGTTAAAAACCACCTGTATCGACGGCTCTGTATTGAAATCCATAATATAATATTCGCTTGAGAGCAACTGATTATTACATGTTTCCTGTCAGTTTTACGAGCCAGAGCGAGATCGGCGGGTAATAGGTGACGAGCGCAAGCGCGATCAGCAGCAGCCCGAGGAACGGGATTACCGATCTTGCGACCTCGATCACCGGTTTTTTGAAAACCGCGCCGGATGTGAACAGGTTTATCCCGACCGGCGGGGTGAGGTATCCGATTTCGAAATTGATGATGAATACGATTCCGAAATGGATAGGGTCTATGCCCATTGCGACCGCGGCTGGAAGCATGAGCGGCACTGTTATGAATATTGCGGAAAGGATGTCCATGATGCAGCCGAGGAACAGCAGCAGGATGTTCACCGCGAGCAGGAACGCGATAGGAGAATCGAAATGCGCGACGATCCATTCAGTGAGAATATCCGGCACGCTTTCGACGGTCAGGTACCAGTTGAAGCCGAATGTTACAGCGATGATGATCAACAGCATGCCGATCATCGAGCCGGAGTTTCTCATGAGCCCCGGCAGGTCCCTGGGCTTCAGCGAACGGTAAAAGACGAACTCGATGATGAAGGCATACACAGCGCCGAGCGCGGCTGCCTGTGTCACTGTCACGAGGCCGGAATAAATCCCGCCGCCGACCCCGACTGGCAGCATGATTGCCCAGAACCCGCTGTAGAGTTTTCTGAGTATTCTCGCAGGCCGGAACCGCATCCGCTTTACTTTATTTTTTCTTCCGACAATGAACGAGTAGGTAACGAACATCATTGCGATCAATACGATAGGTGTTACACCGGCGATGAACAAAGCCTCGATGTTCACCTCACCGACTACGCCGAAAATGACTACCACTATGCTCGGCGGCACAAGGATTCCGAGCGAGCCTGCCGATGTAACAAAGCCGAGCGAGAACCGTTCATCGTATCCGCCGGTGATGAGCGTCGGGTACATCATGGTTCCGACAGCGATTATTGCGGCGGGCGACAGCCCCGCCAGCGCCGCGAAGATCAGGCACGCGGTAAGGGTTGCGATAGAGAGACCGCCGGGCAGCCAGCCGACCAGCGCGTGTATGAAATCCACAAGCCTGCGCGCGCTCGAACCTTTTGCCATAAGCGTTGACGTGACTATGAAAAGCGGGATTGCGAGCAGCGAGGTGCGGTCCGCCATCGAAAACATCTGCTGCGCCATTATCGTCTGCTGATAGTCACCCACGGCGAGGCACAGCGCGGTGACCGAGCCGATCACGGCGAACAGCGGCACGCCGCAGAGCAGCATGACGACAAAAGCGATGACGATCAGGGCGGATATCAAGATTTATCCTCCTGAGCAGCCGCCTTGAACCCAAACTCACCGGCGAGCAGGATTAAAAATCGCATTGCCATAAGAACCGCCGAGGCAGGCAGCGCGGAGTAAACAACCCAGAGCGGAATATTCAGAGACATTGATGTTTGACCGAGGCCACGGGCGAGCAATACGTAATTTATGCCCAGTTTGCAGAAGCCCAGCGCGGTCGCGACACAGAAAGCGTACACGGCAATATTCAGAACCCGCCTTGCTCCCGGTTTCAACCTGTCGGAAATAATGTTTATTGAAATATGCTTGCTCTGCCTTGTCGCCGCGCATGCGCCGATGCACATTACCCACACCATCAGGTACAGCGAAAGCTCGCCGGCCCACGTCAGGCTGATGCCCGCAAAACCAAGCAGGATCTGCGCGAACAGGGCTCCCGCCATGACAAGCAGCGACAGCGAGAGCAGGGTCGTTTCGATTATGCTTATTACCCTGTCGATTATTCTCAATGTGGCGGTAATCATTTCGTTAACGGACTTCAATTCTCAGAAGGTTTTTCCTCTGCCTTTTCCTCTTTTAAACCGGCAAGCTCTTCGTTAAGAATTTTCCATCCCGCGCCCGCGCTTACAACCGAAATTTTTCTGGTAACGACGAAAATAAGCTTCATTGCGAGAATGCTCAGGACTATGAAAAACGCAAGCACTGTCCTGGCGTCGAATACGACTATAAAAGCCATAAGGGAAAGGGCGATATGCGCTGTCACCAGCTTGACCGGGGCGAGATGGTCGAACACGGTTTTCCCTTCCCGAACGGTCGAAACGATCTCCTTTGTGTATCGGGCCAGAACAAACAGGGTGGTGACCAGAACCGGCAGCAGAAGTATCAGTTGCAGAATCGCCCCGGAACTTTTTATTGTTTCCTCGCTCAGGAAATAAATAAGAAGCCTTCCGGCGCAGTTATAGAAAGCCCAGTTGACAATGAAAAACCACATAAAGTCCGCGCCGATGAACTGGGCTGCGGCCCTGTGTTTATTTCCCGGCGGCGGTGTTTTGAAAGATAGAAACGCGATCCCGATCGATCCGCCCGCAACTGCGCCCAGCGACATCTCCCACATTTTCCACCAGTCGAAACCCGGGGCGTAATCGTGCATCGTGTGGAACACGGAGCATCCTGAAAAAGCGATGCCGAATCCGAATGAAATGATCCCGAGCACGGACAGTCTTTTCCAGTCTCTTCGAACGAGGTCGAAAACAGCCGTCAGCAGCAGCATGCCCCAGAACGAGCCTATGATCGGAAGCGTGTTGAGCGTTCGCACGCACTGCGTGCATACTTTCGGATCGTACATTTCCGGCGTGTACAGCGGCGCGAAAATCTGCGGGTTGCCCGCAACTATCATGTTCCCCAGCACCGCGCCCACCGGCAGGCAGAGAAGCCTCGCGATATTTATTATTGCGCTGTCTTTTTTGATAACCAGCCCGACGAGATGAGCGCCCAGCCCGCCCCAGCCCGCGCCGACCGCGAACATCCACAGGTAGCCGACCCACGGCTCGATGAAAACCCAGTTTTCACGCCCGCTGATTCCGAATCTCCCGTTTACCCACGAGGTGAACTGCCCGTATCCGTTGAAACCGCCCAGCCCGAATCCCAGCACGCATGCGATTACGATCCATGGATTGTTGATTATTCTGGCCTGCAGCAGGTTGTACCATATCAGGCCCCACATGAGGCCCGGGATGACCGCGCCCGATATGCCGCCGTAGCCTCCCGCGCCACGCATTCCCCAGTACAGCGCACCGGCGAGCGCGAAAAGCAGCACCACCTGTACTCTTGTCTTTGTGTCGAGCGAAACGTAAACCATAGCAGATTTTAACGCCTGCAAGCATTTTCCGGCAAGCTGATTTCGAAGCTTGTTTTTTCAAATGATAAAAACCAAACAAAAAAGCGCCGGCGGGATTACCCTGGACCGGCGCTTAGCTTTCATGTTTTTAAGGTTTATTTGATAAATCTCTTAAACGTATTGAGTGTCTGGATAATCACGTTCGGAACCGGCAAAATGTGGCCGGAGTTGTACCATTTGATCTTTTTCGGCTCTTTTGCGTGCTCATGGAACGAAACCATTGCCTCGTATGGGAAAATCTCGTCGTGTTTTCCGTTTATCAGGAGCACCGGGGTGGGCGAGATGTGACCGACGTACTCGACCGGGTCCACGGGTTTGAGGATATTGAACGCCTCTTCGAGCGTGTATCCTTTCTCCTTGATCTCATCCACTATCTCTTTAACTTCCGGCAGGTCCGCTTTGCTGAACACCACCGAGAAATCGCCCGCGCCGTCCGCGAGAACCACGGCTTTGTATCGCCTGTCCACCGCAGTTGTGATCGCGCCGGTGAGAGACCCCATCGAAATGCCGAAGTATCCCAGCCTGTTCGTGTCGATATCGTCGCGGGTTTCGAGATAATCTACGCCGCGCATGCAATCGACAACCTGCTGGCGGATGTTCCACAGTGTATTCCTGATCTCTGTTTCCAGGATATTGCGGCCCGGGGTTTTCCGTTCACCCTTGTGGATCCCGTCGATCGCGAGAACCGCGTAGCCGTACTTCGTCCAGTCGGGCGCGAAGCTGTCGGCAAGCGTTTTATCCGATTGCAGCCAGTGCATGAAGAAAATCGCCGGCCATGGCGGTCCGTCCAGCTCGTTGATGCGTTTCGCGTATGCTTCCTGAAGTTCCGGGTCGAGCGAGGCGTGATATTTTCTCAGGTTTTTCGGCACATAAAGATAAGCTGGAACTCTTTCGCCGTTTGTGCTGTCATAAAACACATGGTATTTCGTGTACGTCTCGCGCTCTTCGAGAACCTCGACTTCCGCGTTCAAAGGCATGGATTTGTCGTATTCGAAGTCTTTTTTGTGTTTCTCGAAAATCGATTCCTCGGAAGCCGAGGCGCATGCCGCGATCAGGATGATTGCGAACAATAAAAGCGGGAGATGGATTTTGAGATTTCTTAACATTGTTTTAACCTCTCGTGAGTTTATATCGGTTGACAAACATACCGAAACAAGCCATAACATTATCATAGTCAGGGCCGTATTTCAATTCAATGTGATCTCCGGTTCACATTTTTTAATGTAAGTAAATGTCCCGGTCCTTACATATATTTGCAAGGAATAATCGGTTTCGGACGTAAATTACAGGAGGAAGAAATGAGAGCTATAGTATCGAGAGCGGTGTGTGTTTTAGTGCTGGCGACAGCGGTATTCGGAGTCATTTGCGGACCGGCAATGGCCCAGGAGCAGCAATTCAAGATAGGAATGGTTGACCTCGATAAAGTGGTCAGGGAACATCCAGTCATGCAGAAGTGGACCGTCGAACTCGAAACGCTCAAAGCCGAGCGCGAAAAAGAGATGGAAAACAGCATAAAAGAGAAATTCGGCGTAACCAATGAATCGGAACTTTCGGATCAGCAGAAAGTTCAGATCCAGAGAATAATCATGCAGGAAAACCAGAGATTCGCAGCCGACATGGAGCCGAAGCAAAAAGAGAAACTCAAACAGGTTGAAGACGACATCAAGCAGTTCGGCGCGGTGATCGCGACCGAGAAGAATTATGCGATGATTCTTGACCGCATGGTGGTCATATACGGCGCAATCGATGTCACGGACCAGATAATCGAAAAAGTTAAAGCAAAATACGAGCAGTAGAACCCCGCCGGGAATTTGACCGGCTTAACAACGAGTACCAGAAAAGCTCCCGCGGCACGCGGGGGCTTTTTTTGTGCGCGTATTATCTGCGTACTATGCCGGGAGAAGCAATCCGGATTCAGTGCTTCCTCGGACAGCGCAGCCCTGTATTTTGAGAACGAATAAGGATTGACGGCAAGCGGCAAGCGCCGGAGCTAAAGATTTCTTGAACCCCGGAGCCGGCATTTATGGTTTTTATATTGATTATCATAACAAAAATAGATTCACAACTCGATCAGAAATCACAAATACAAAGATAGTGTGCCATGCACAAAGCTATATCCTTTGTGCATGTATTCAAGTTTATTTTTGAGAATCACTATAAGCGAATTCGCTGTTGTCGATTCGGCCCCGAATATTTTTCAGCAGTAATTGACAAAAAGGGTTGTTTTGGGATAATGTTCGATTGACAACAAAAGTCTCTTTTAGTAGAAACGGAATAAACAGGAGTTCTGCATTATTAACGGCAATGGGGATGCGGTGACGGCGTAATAAAAGCGCAAATAAATATTTTGGCTTCATGGCAAAGCCGAAAATTATTAATCTGTATTCAGGGAGCAAGGAATGGCAGTAAAAAGTAAAGTAAAATGGTTCAACAAATCCAAGGGCTTCGGATTCATAGAGAACCCCGATGAGGGCGGGAAAGACATTTTTGTTCACTATTCCGCGATCGACACTGAAGGGTTCAAGACTCTCGAAGAAGGCGAGAGCGTGGAATTCGAGATAGTGAGCACGCCCAAGGGCGATCAGGCGGCAAACGTTAACAGGACACAGGCCGGTTGAACCCGGCGGGGCCGTTTGATTATTAGTTGCAGTTTGTCTTCTATATGGTCGTTATCATGCATCGGCTTGATGTGTGGATAGTGGCTATTTGACTAATTTGCTTATGCTTCTGAAGTTTGCGTCGGAAGAGCTTTCCATTAACTGGAACAATGCCATTTCCGCGCTCGATGCGAATGCTCCGCATTGAACAGCGCGAGTGAAAGCAGTCTCCGCATTGGCCGCAGTTCTTGATGAAATGCAATCCACAAGCCAGTGTATGCTGTATCCCAGGTCGATGGCGTCGAGAGCGGTTTTGATGAGGCACACGTGTGCCTCGATCCCGGCGAGAAGTATGTTGGGCCGGTCTATCCTTTTTATTTCATTAAAAATCGCCGTATCCTCGAAAGCGCTGAACGCGGTTTTCTCGAAAGGACGGCACTCGCCGCATGCTTCCGCGAGATCGGGGACTGTTCTGCCGAGCCCTTCGGGGTACTGCTCCGTGATGACAATCGGTATTCCTGATATGCGGCAGCCTTTAGAGACAATGACGCTGTTGCGGATTACTCGGTCGATCTCGAAAATGTGCGGCACGAACTTTTCCTGTATATCGATCAGAAGTAGCATCGTGTCCGCGGTTGTGATCCTGCCGAACCTGTTGATATCCATTATTATTTTCCTCCGTCAGTTTGTGTAAGAAAGAAACTCCTCTTTTGTCATGCCCGTGCCCTGGATAATTTTCTGCATCAGGCCGCAGCATATATCTGCGGAGCCGTGATCCGGCACGGTAACGCGGCGACCGTTATCATCGCCGAGCTGAACATGGCTGCCTTTCGATCTCCTGAGTTCGCGGAATCCGACCCTGTTCAGCACGGAGATCACTTCTCTGCCTTTCATGACCGGAAGCCTGCTCATAGCTCGACCTCGACTTCTTCGACACGAACGAAACGGCACTGCACGGGCGCATCGCCGCCATTTTGTTTGATGTCCTCTATGCACATCTCAAGAACATCTTTGCAGTTTTCTACCGCTTCTTCAGGCGTGTCGCCCTGTGCATAGCACGCGCACAGGCAGGGTATTTGCGCGATGTATTTTCCCGAGTCATCACGCTCGATAATCATCTGGTATTTATGTTTCATGTTGAACTCCTCGTGGTGGAAACTCCTTTGTGTATCTCTTCTGTCATTGCTCGGCGGCCCAGGCCGCTCTTTGTCCTTTCACGTGCTCACTCCGTTAATGGCTTATACTCAAAAAACCTTAGTGTATCCTTTGTCGTGTCATTGCTCGGCGGCTACCAGCCGCTATTTGCCCTTTCACGCTCTCTCTTCGTGTACAGTCTGTTTTCATAAATATACCTTAATGTGTCTTTTGCTTTGTCATTGCGATGCGGCACCGCTTGCTCTTTGTCCTCTTATGTGCTTTCTTCGTTAATGGTTTATGCTCAAAACACCTTAATGTAAAAATATTCTTAGATTGTGCCACGTACAAAGCGTCGTTCTTTGTGCGTGCTGTTGTTTTGTTTCTTTT
>DAOSYA010000078.1:0-12699 GCA_035380865.1 bacterium | reverse complement strand
CTCCCGCTCTGTCATTCTGAGGAAGCGCAGCGACCGAAGAATCTCAATAATAAGCTCCAAAAGCGGGATCCTTCACTGCGCTCGCATCGTCCCCGCTCGTCATTCCGGCATGCAGTTAGCCGGAATCCAGATAAAATATCCACACTTCAGCGAGTGCGTTCCATGAAGATTACCGGTAAAAGTCGGGATTGCCGCGTCGGCATTGCGAGACAGTCGCAATGCTTTCCTCGAAATGACAGAACAAATAACATTAAGGTGTGTTTCAAGTTTCACCTATTCACGAAGTAAGAGCGTAAAAGGGCAAAGAGCGGCCTGGGTCGCCTCGCAATGACAAGACATACTAAGGTGTTCTGAGGTTAAGCCGTACGCGAAGCGAGTATCAAGGAAGAAGCCTTTTTGGGAGAGCGGTGATTCAGCGGCAATACCGGCTTTTCCCAACAGGCTGCTTCTCGGGAACGGCATCGAGAATGGATTAAGAAGAGTGAGGTGTGTTAACTGCGGTCGGCATCGCGTGGTTCAGCGCGTCACATCGAGCACCACGCCGATACCCGAGACGAGGTCGTTGATAATGTTGTTAAGCTCCGCGCGAGTGGATTCCTCGAACGCCAGCACGCTGGTCTGTTTTATGAGATCGCCGGTCAGTTCGTGAATAAGCTGCACGCGGAAGCCGTTGTTCTGTGCCCAGAGCCGCACGGAAAACGGCGAGTTGTGGATATCCTGCCTTCGGTTGAACTCGTCCACGGCTTCGATCAGCGTGTTCCAGAGCTCCGCGTCGGGCGGGATGATCTCCGAATAGTATTCACGGCGTCGTTCGGACTCTCGCTCTTCCGTGCTGTCTTTCCCTCGCTCGACCTTTTTGCCTGTTATTCCCTGGGTTTTGCTCACGGAACGGTCGGCGATAGTCGAATAATCGCCGCTGATCGAGCTGATGGTTTTGCTGAAGCCGTCCGACATTTTTCCTGTCTCCCGTGTTTGTTCTTGTATATATTTTAACAGCTATCCCGTGAAAAAAGTTCAACTATGTCTTTTTGATCATTATTATTATCGGCATTGCGTTTTCTTTTCTGAAGTTTTTTTGTTCGCTTGCCGCATCATTCCATGTGCTCTTCCCCGGGGATGTTTTAACCTGCACTGGTGAGAAATGCAGGCTATATGTCCGACCGGTCGCGGCTTCGGCGTTGAAAATGTTTTGATGCAATCGCACGGTGAAGATATTTTTTAAACCGCGGGACAATATGCGCCGAGTTATTATAAAATAAGATGTTGATTCTGCATACAATTGAATGTTTGCGCTAACAAGAGAGATGTACGTGTCTTGAAGCGCGAATAACAAAAAGGACAAGATAGTCGCGCGTAATAATGCGAATTTTGTTTTTACATGAATTCGAGAGGTCGGCGAGACCATGCTCAAAAAAATGTATAAGCATCGTATCGAGGACACGGAGAACCTGATTCTGAGAGAGTTTTTCCAGGGGATACTTTCCAGGGTGCAGGACGGCGTGTGGGTTACGGACCGCAACGATAATGTGATATTCGCGAATGACAGTATGGGGAGAATCGCCGGATTATCAGCGGATAAGATAGTCGGAAAAAATGTTATAAATGGATTTTCAGAAGAGACAATCGGCGAATTCAAAAAATATTATCTTGAAGCGAAGCGATGCCTGAAGCCGGTGTTTTATGATTCCGTGCCTGTGCGAACTCCTGCGGGCAGGGATACATACCAGACGGGATGGATAACGCCCATAGTGGAGAACGGCGAATTCAACGGCATGATATCCACAGCGAACGATGTGACGAACATTGTCAGAACTCGCGAGAAGCTTTCCATCGCGATGCAATGCCTGGATTCGAACTCGCTGGAAATATTCTGGATAACGCCGGAAGGCAGGTTCGTTTATGCGAATGAGTCGGCATGCGAAAAACTCGGTTATACGTGCGAAGAGCTGATCGGGATGAAAATACATGATGTTAATCCGGTCCGGACTGAAGATCAAAGAAAAGAACAGTGGGAGGAGCTGAAATCAAGAGGCAGCAAGGTTTTTGAATCTCGGCATCGAAAAAAGGACGGAACGATATACCCTGTCGAAATTCGGGGGCATTATCTTGATTTCAATGGGAAAGAACTGCAGATTGCTTTTGCCGAGGATATTACAGAGCGAAAAAAGGCTGAGGCGGCGCTGGAGGAAAGCGAGAACAGGTATAAAACATATATAGACAACGCGCCGCTCGGGGTTTTTCTGGCTGATAATCACGGCAACTATCTTGATGTCAACGATCTGGCATGCGAGATTACGGGTTTCTCGCGCGAGGAATTGCTTGGCATGAACATCAGGGATCTCGTGATGGCGGGCGAAGCCGAGAACGGGCTGGATCATGTTAAAACGCTGATTGAAACGGGCAGGGCTTACGGAGAGTTCTGGTTTAACAGGAAAAGCCGGGAGAAGTATTGCATGTCGATAGACGCGGTGAAGCTCGACGAGGACCGGTTCATGGCGTTCTGCAGCGATATCACGGAGAAAAAGCTGGCGGAGGATGAGCGCGAGCGGTTGCAGGAGGCGCTGCTGCATTCGCAGAAGCTGGAAGCGATCGGGCAGCTCGCCGGCGGGGTGGCGCACGATTTCAACAACATGCTCGGCGTTATTATGGGGAACGCGAACCTCGCGCTCAATCAGCTTGCCGAGGGCGATGAGTTTTATCTTGAGTTGAAAGAAATAATGATGGCTTCGGAGCGCGCGCGCGACCTGACGATGAAGCTCCTGACGTTCGCGAGAAAAGATAAGTTGAGCATCAAGTCGGTCAGGATGACGGAAATTATCCGGGACCTGGAATCAATGCTGAACCGTAGCCTGAGTAAAAAAGTGAGGGTCGAGACGAGCGTTGGGTGCGACTGTATTATCAGGGTGGACTCGAACCAGATTCAGCAGGCGCTGCTGAACATTTGCAACAATGCGGGAGACGCCATGCCCGGCGGCGGCCTGCTGTCCATAACCACCCGGCATCAGATTCTGGATGAAACATTCAGCAAAATAAATCCCGATATCATCCCGGGCGGCTTTTGCCGGATCACTATAGCAGACAACGGGCATGGCATGGTGCCGGATATCGCGAAGAGGGTGTTCGACCCGTTTTTCACGACAAAAGGAAAAGGAAAGGGAACCGGGCTGGGGCTTTCAACCACGCTGGGAATTATTAAAAATCATGGCGGGCATATCGAGATGTCGAGCGTACCGGGAGAAGGAACTGTGGTTGATATCTATCTTCCCGTCTCTGTTAACTGCGAGGTCGGCGAGAAAGAAACGCGAAAGGCTGAACCGATGAAAGGGATAGGAACAATTCTGGCGGTGGATGATGAGCCGGGTATTCTCCTGCTGCTGGAAAGGATCCTGAACCGGGCCGGGTACAGCGTATTGAAGGCGGCATGCGGGAAAGATGCGCTGGATGTTTTTGAAACCGGTCGCGATGATATAGATGCTGTGGTGCTCGACCTGATGATGCCTGAAATGGACGGCGAAGAGCTGTTCGCTAAACTTCTTGAAATCAAGCCGGATGTGAAAGTTATACTCTCCTCGGGGATCAGCATAGACGGCCATGCCGGAAGCATCATGGATAAAGGCGTTTGCGGATTTGTGCAGAAACCTTTCGTGATATCCGACCTGCTGGGCGCGGTCTCGGAAATTCTGAAGAAACAGTAGTGCAAATATCCATATTTCTTATAATAATCAGCAGGAATACTTGCTACAGGTAAATAACAGCGATCAAGAATTATTATAAGGTGGTCGTTTTATGTCCTCTTTGGGAACAGAAGACGGGTTGAACAATTCAGGTTGTGAAAAAGAAGAAACCGGTGGCCCGGAAAAGGAAATTGAAAGACTGCGGGCGGAGCTTGAAAAAGAAAAGCTGCGTGTTTCCGGGGTGATAGAAAAAACAGCGACCGGCTATTTCAGGCTGGACGCCACGGGTAAGTTCACGCATGTTAATTCCGCATGGCTGAAAATGCATGGATACGAAAACAGAGAAGACGTTATAGGAAAACATTTTTCCACAACCCGCTCGGAAGTTGATCTGGAGGAGGTATACGGACATATAAGAGACGTTATTGACGGGGTTTGCTTCGAGGGCAGGATGTTCACAAGAAAAAGGATCGACGGGAGTGCAGGTGTTGATTTTTTTACGGTTACTCCGTTGATGGAAAACGGCGAGGTGGTTGGGCTGGAAGGGTTTCTGCTCGATCAGCCCGATGAAAATTATTCGCGAAAAGCGCTGCGGGAAAGCGAGTTGAAGTTCACAAACCTGTTCAGCAGCATGAACGAGGGAGTGGCGATCCATCGCATGATTTACAATAAAGCGGGCGAGGCGGTGGATTACGAAATTGTGGATACCAACCCGGCGTATCACAAGCATACCGGCATAATCAGGAGCGAATCAGTAAAAAAGCCGTCGAGACAGGTGTACGGAGTCGCGGAGCCGCCATATCTTGATATTTACGACAGGGTTTTGAGAACAGGAATCCCCGCGTATTTCGAAACATATTTCGAGCCTATGGAAAAGTATTTCAATGTGAATTGTTTCCGGTATGCGGAAGGAATGTTCGCAACTATTTTCAGTGATATAACCGGCAGGCGGATTGTTGAAAAACAGATGGAGGAAGCGCTTGCCGGTACGAGGAAAAGAGAGAAAGAGGTCGAAGCGCTGCTCAGGGGCGCGAGCTCGGTACTGGGGTCGGAGGATTTCGAGACAGCGGCGAAAGTAATATTTTATACATGTGGAGAGCTTATCGGCGCGACATCGGGATATATAGCGCTTCTGAGTAAAGACGGAAGCGAGAATGATGTACTGTTCCTGGAATCCGGCGGGATGCCATGCGAGGTTGACGAGTCTCTGCCCATGCCGATAAGGGGGCTGAGGGCTGAGGCGTATAAAAAAGGAGTTGCGGTTTATGATAACGATTTCATGAACAGTGAATGGGCGAAATATCTGCCCGAGGGGCATGTGACATTGCGTAATGTTATCTTCGCTCCGCTTATCATAGACGGTAATGCCGTAGGAGTCATGGGACTGGCGAACAAGGAGAACGGGTTTGATGAAAATGATGTCCGGCTTACGACTGCATTCGGCGAGATCGCGGCGATCGCGCTGAAAAACGCCCGGGCGAAGGAAGCTTTGCTCGGGAGCGAAGAGGCGCTGAAGAAGGCCCAGGAGATCGGGAAAATCGGAAGCTGGGAGTATTACCCGGAAGCAGACCGGCTGGTGTGGTCGAAAGAGATGTTTCATATTTTCGGCATTGATCCGTCGGAGGATGTTCCCGGTTATGAAGAGCATAAGAATCTTATTCATCCCGATGACTGGGAGAGGTTTGACAAAACGGTTAAAAGCATCGCCGGTGACGTGACGGGTTTCAAGTTCGATTTCAGGATAATCAGGCCCGATGGCTCGACCCGGCTGATTTTGATGATAGGAGAGAAAAATAGAATTGAAAAAGATGCATTTGGAAAGATGTCCGGTATCATGCAGGATGTCACGGAACTCAAGCAGGCCCAGGAGCAGGCGCGGTTGAGCGAGGAGAAACTGCGAATAGCTGTCGAGGGCGCAAACGAGGGAATGTGGGAGATAGATTTCATTGATTCATGGGTATATTTTGATAAAGCCGCGACAAGAATGCTGGGGTACGGACCGGATGAACTGGAGGAGAGCCTCGCTTTCTGCTTTGATATAATCCATCCCGATGATCGGACCGGCGTGGAAAATGCGCTGAACAACTATATCGAAGGGAAACAGGAGAAGTACTCGACCGAGTTCCGAATAAGGATGAAAAACGGAGACTACAAATGGGTGTCTTCCGAGGGCAGAATGATAAAGCATTCGGAACACGGCAGACCTGCGCTGATGGTCGGCATTCATAAAGATATATCGGAACGGAAGAAAGCGGAACAGGCCATCAGGGAGAGCGAAGCGAAATACAGGGCTCTTTTTGATTGTTCGGTCGAGGCTTTTGTTATTTTTGAACTGGAATCGAACCGGTATATCGATGCGAACCGGTACGCGCTGGATATGTACGGATACACCATGGATGAGTTGAGAAATCTGACGCCGCTGGATCTCAGCATGGAGAAGGAAAAGACTCAGCTCGCACTTGACCGGCTCCGGGAAGAAGGTTTTCTGGAAGCGCAGGAGAGAATCCAGAGGAAAAAGGATGGAACGCCGCTGCCGGTGGAGATATACAGCACGGTTTTCGAGATGGGCGGCAGAAAGCTGGCGTTCAGCATGATAAGGAACATAAGCGACCGGAAGCGTGTGGAGGAAGAGAGAGAGGTTTTAAGGCAGCAGTTGCTTCAGGCGCAGAAGATGGAGGCGATCGGTCAGCTTGCCGGCGGGGTAGCACATGATTTCAATAACATGCTCACAATAATCATGGGCAATGCGAATCTTGCGATGATGGATCGCGATCCGGGCGATAAAGATTACGAGGTTATCTCTGAGATTATAGATGCCGCGAACAGGTCAAGGGCCCTGACGATGAAGATGCTTACTTTTGCGCGCAAGGACAAGCTCAATATTCGGAAAACGAACGTGAAGGATATCGCGTGGGATCTCAATGCGCTGCTTGAGCGGAGTTTTGATAAAAAGATAATTATCAGGCTGTCTGTGGAAGAAGATATTTTTGTGGATGTGGACAAAAACCAGATAGAACAGGCGCTTCTGAACATTTGCATGAACGCGCGTGACGCGATGCCGGGAGGCGGAACGATTTCCATTAAGGCGTATAAGACTAACATGAACGGGGAAGTGTGCAGGCAGTGCGGCCGGAGTATCAGGGGCGAGTTCTGCCGGATAGATGTCGAAGACACCGGGGTGGGAATCCCGGACTCCATGGTAGACAAGGTGTTCGAGCCGTTTTTTACGACAAAAGATGTCGGCAAAGGGACAGGGCTCGGGCTATCGGTGACATACGGGGTGGTACACAGCCACGGCGGGCACACGTATATGAAAAGTTCTATAAGCGAAGGGACGCTTGTGTCGATAGTAATTCCGCTTTCGAAGTGCCCGAAAAAAGAAGAGCCGGCAGAGGCTTCCGAGATATCGACGGGAAGCGAAACGATACTGGTGATTGACGATGAGCCGGGAGTGCTAAAGCTTGCCGGTCGGATGCTGCGCAATGCGGGATACAAAATTTACGAGGCGTCGTCAGGCGGAGAGGGCATCGAGTTGTTCGGGACACTGATCGACAGTATCGATCTCGTGGTGCTGGACATGATCATGCCGGACATGGACGGCAAGGATGTGTATGTCAAACTGAAAGAGATGAAATCCGATGTCGGCGTACTCCTGTTCTCGGGGTACAGCGAGGATGGTGTTGCGGAAAAGCTTCTCGAAGAAGAAAACGTGCGCGGGTTTCTTCAGAAGCCTTTTATGGTGGATGAAATATGCGGCGCGGTCCGGGCGGCCCTGGATTCCTGAAATATTTTTACTTCATGATTTCTTAATGAGTTGTTGGCGGGCCGGGGTTGTGCCTGGTGCGACTGTGTTGCGATCCGCGATCCCCCGAACTCCCAATGCTTAGTTTTCGAAGACGCGGCAACAGATTCATGCACAGAGCGAAGCTTGTGCATGTCACCCGGCGCAGCAGGACAGGTGTTATCACGATTTTAACCTGCGCTGGTGAGAAATGCAGGATAGCTTTGTGCATGGCGCACTATCTTTGTATTTGTGATTTCTGATCGAGTTGTGAATCTGTTTTTATTATGAGAATTACTATAACCATTCCCGGTTTGCTTCTTTTGTGGTCGAAAAGTTATGGAGTGGTATCCGGGACAAACTTTCTCAAAATCGCCGCTGAGCCTGCGCGGGCTCGTTCCGGAGTTTGTTATTTAACGCTTTGCAGCATATAGGTGGTGGGAGCCGCTTTGCGTGCCCAGCTATTGTGCATTTTCTTGAGCTTTTTGACTATTTCAGGTCGCTCTTTCGCAAGGTTTGTCATCTCGCCGATATCCTGTTCGAGGTTGACGAGGAACAGTTTATCGTCGCTTGTGATCGGCGCTTTATGCGAAGAGTCGATGGGGTCGCCGAGCAGTTTCCAGTTGCCGCGCCGGATCGCCCAGCTGTTCATGTATGCCCAGTGTAGCACCTCGTGCGGCGATTCCGCGTCGGCGGACCGGATCACGGGCAGGATACTTTTGCCGTCGATGTCGTCGTTGAGCAGCGGCACGCCGCAGAGTTCGGCGAGCGTGGGCAGCCAGTCGCAGCCGTGCGAGACCTGGCCGCGAACCTCGCCCTGCGGCAGTTGTCCGGGCCAGCTTATGATCGCCGGCATGCGGATTCCGCCCTCGAACAGGCTGCGTTTCGCGCCGCGGTACGGACCGGCGTATCCGCCGCCGTAGAAGCAGCGCTCTTCGGTCGAGTGTCCCTGGTCGGACTGGAAAACGATGATCGTGTCGTCGCGCAGCCCGAGTTCGTCGACCTTCGACAGCAGTTGCCCGATGCGCTCGTCCATTGTTGACACGAAAGCGTTGTAGAGGCTGCGCGGGTGCGGCAGATCCTTATAGTATTCGAGCCATTTGGCGTCGCCCTGGTAGGGGTAGTGAGGCATGTTGATCGCGAAGTACATGAAGAACGGGTTGCTGCGGTTCCTTTCGAGGAAGCTGTTCGCCTCCTGTACCATGAGGTCGCCGAAGAACACGCCGCGGCGGTCCGCTTCCTCGCCGTTGAGCCAGAGGTCATGCGCGATGTTGCCGCCGAGGTGTTTGAAATGGGAATAGTTGTCGATGCAGCCGCTCATGTGGCCGAACGAGTAATCGAAACCCTGGTTGTTGGGCATGCACTCGGGAGTCGAGCCGAGGTGCCATTTGCCGATGTGCGCGGTGGCGTATCCGGCGGCTTTAAACATCTCGGCCATGGTAACCTGCGTGGCCGGCATGCCGGGAGTGTTGTGATCAGAGCCGAGATTGTCGGGCATACCGCCGCGTTCGGGGTACCTTCCGGTCATCAGCGCGGCGCGCGACGGCGAGCAGAGCGGCGCGGCCGCGTAGAACTGCGTGAATCTCACCCCGCGCTCCGCGATGCTGTCGATTGCCGGCGTGACGATGTCCTTCGTGCCGTAGCAGCCCGCGTCGAGCGCGCCCTGGTCGTCCGTGAACACTATGATCACGTTCGGTTTCCTGCCCGCCGCGATCTGCGCGAACACCGCGTCCGGGATCATCATCCCGAGCGCGCCCGCCGCCATTATTTTCAGAAATCTCCGCCTGTCCATTCCGTTATTCATAACTCCGCCGCCATCCCTGATTCATAAACCTCACGAGTTGCAGGACTTCATGATACCACAGAGAAACGGGGGCTGCAAAAGCATTGATAATGTTTTCCCGTGGGAAGAAGCCGGACGCGCGGACTCTTCACTTCAGCGATATTTCGACAGTGCAGGGAATATCCGCTTTGATAAAATAGCCCCTGCCGGATTCCAGAACATCACCGTATGCTACCAATCCGTATTCTCCGTCTTTGTAGTTAAACATAGTGCCGTCGATAATTCCATCGGCGATGGCCTGGTCTATGGGTAGTTGCGTATTGTTTACCAGCACCGAAACATGATCATTGTCGAATTCCACATCCGTCAGAAGGTTATGCCCGATGATATTCCATCCTTCGAAAACAGGGATATATATGCTGTTCTGTGTCCTCTCAGAGTAGCAATCATAAGCCATGGACGTTTCATGATCGGACAGATACCACATTCCGTGCAAAGATTCAAGTGTGTTATATTCGAATTCCATTCTCCTGTATTCCCTGTTTGAAAACACGAACGGAAGGTAGCCCGGCTCTGTTTCTTCTTCAGTTCCCCGGGGGATGCACGTGTCGCTTATGAACAGCAGGTTCCACCCGGCATCGATGTGAATCAGCGCAGGTTCGTATTCCGGCTCGGTGGTGACAAATGAATGCGTTCTCGGATAGAGATTCATCCCGTTCGAGATGTCATATAGCGCGGCATACCAGCTTTGGTATGGTGATAGTTCATCAATTGCCGGAACTGTCATGACAAGTGTTACGTATCCTGTGGTGTCGGGAAAAAGTTCTTGAACAACCTCTTCATAAAGGCTTTTGTCGAACTGAAATGCAAGCCTGTTCTCGTAGTAGTCAACCGACATGTGTTGCGTTGCGAAGGAGTGACTTCCGTCAACCATGCAATTGGGTGAAAACATCAAACTATCTGCATCGTTGCTCATGTAACAATCTCCGGGGCTTGCGCTGATCAGGATGCCGCAGTCGGTGTAATCGCTGATTTTAGGCAACGTCGCATTCTGTATCATCTGGCCCACGCCATCGAACGTATCTCCACGGTTAGCAGATGACGAAAAAATATTGAGCGAGTAAAAATACAATGAATTGTCATCATTAAAACTTCGGTCCGGGTTGCCCGCAAATGACATTTCGACACTGATTTTGTCTTTCGAAACAAGGGCTCTCAGACCGGTTATATCGGCTTTGGGTTTTAGTGAATCAACGCTGTCCAGAAGAGTAAAAACACTTCCGCTTTGCAGCGGGGGCGTTGTGTAATCGTTTTCATCATAATATTTCCAGATCCATTGCGAGGCTTCCCCGGTCTGATCCAGCACATAAGGAACTTCCGTTGCCACATTACCATACTCATCTTCAATCACCACAAAATAGCCGACATCGGTGCCCGCCTGCGGCAGATCATAAAAGGGGATTGTCAGTTTCCACATTGAATTTTCTTCCGAGCATTTCGATTCGCAGGTCATCGCATACCGGGTTCTGTTCAACAACTTATTGTTTGAACCTATCTCGTTTAAAAATAAATGCACTTTCCTTTTTTCAATGAAGCCTTCTTGAGGCGCAATCATTTGTAGCTCAAGGCCGTTCATCTTTTTTTGCCGGTGGAACATTGCGGACACAAAGAATTCCCGTCCGACCGGAACCTTTTTATCACCGACCTCGATTATTTCCGGCGGGACAGGGATAACTACCGAAATATCGATGAAACTATCGCTTGCCGCCACTCTTCCCAATGTCCCGGGTGGTGGTACGAGTAAAGGATTCATGGTTTCGGAGCATGAATGTCCCATGGTCGGATACGCAATGATCATAATTAAGAGGAAAAACGGGATTCGTCTCATGAGTATTTTATAGAGCAAAATATTTGCCAGAAGTCATATTGTTTAATAATCTTCAAGCAATCCTTATTTTATGGGGATTTATCGGGAAAACTTTTTTTGCGGCATGTTGATGACAAATTCAAGGTGTGACCTTTTTGCCGCAGGAGTGTAGCGTTTTTTCAGCAGGTGCGTATGGTAATCAAGATGAGAATTGGGGTATCAAGAATGCCGAATGTCGATATTGTTGTATTTTTTGATACCGGTTTTCGCCGGTGCCGTAAGGCGACACAAAAAGTTTCGGGATTGTTGTCTATCATGATGCAGCCGGGGTAACATAAAAGCGTGAACTCATTGTCATCTAACCTGGATATCTCTCAGAGAAATCCGGAAAATTGTGATAACGCCCGTCCTGCTGCGACGGGTGACATGCACAAGCTTTGCTCTGTGCATGAATCAGCCGCAACAGTATGCTCCCTCACCACTCACTTGCTGTTCCTTCGAAAAACGAAGGATTGGGGGCTCGGGAGACCTCGCCCCGCCGGAAGACATTCTCCTCAGGAGAATCCGGCTTCACGATTTTTAACCTGCACTGGTGAAAAATGAAAGCTAAATTAATGTTCTCTGCAGTTGTTGCAGCCGTGTTGCTGGTTCCCGCGGCGGCTTATGCATGCGAGCCGGTTCCTCTTGTTGTTATGATGTCGATAATGAGCATGAGTTCGGCCCCGATGGTGGGGTTTCTGCTGCATTCATTTGTTGCGCTGGTGGCGGTCGTGGCGGTTAAATCCTGTCTTTTCGCATATAAAAGCGACATGAAGTTTCACGCCGCGTTTTTCCTGATGGTCGGCGCGAACGCTTATTCGACGCTGCCGGGCATTGTGTGCGCCGTGTTTATGGCAATCCCGACGTTTCTTGTCTTGTTCGGATGGATTGCCCTGTATTTTCTTTTCAAAATACCCGCTGAACGTATTGTGAAGCTGAGCGGGAAAAATTTCAGGCCGGTAATTGTCAACGTAGTCCTGATCATAGCGGCGTATGTCTCGATGTTTCTTTGTATGAGTGTTACCTTTGCTGATCCGGAACCGAATGCGGCCTACTGGACAATCAAGATAATATACGCCACGCTCGGTGTGGCGATAGGGCTTGTCATAACGATAGGATACGAAGAGGCATTTGTCGCGAAACTGGCACGGAGAAAAGAGGGCGGGGAAAAGAGTTATCTGCAGCAGGTGACATGGGCGAATGTGTGGACGGCGATGATATTCGCGGTCATAGCGGCGGGTATCGCGCTTCCGCAGCGGCTTGCGACGCCGGGGTTTCTCCTGTTTGTCCAGAGGATCGTCCGGGAGTTCGCCGGTTGATGAAATGCCGGTCGCGGGCGACAGTCCGTGCAGGGCCGTGAAAAGCGATATCAGGGCGGCGGTCCTCATTTCTCGATTATATTTCCGGCATCGATATACGCGGATTTCCCGACAGGTTATTTCATCACCGCGCGGAAGCCGGTGTATATATTGATTATCAGAATAAAAATAGAATAACTAACCCGGATTTCTCACAGAGAAATCCGGAAAATCGCGATAAGGCCAATCCTGCTGCG
>DAOSYA010000077.1:0-12825 GCA_035380865.1 bacterium | reverse complement strand
CACCACTCACTTGCTGTTCCTTGTATTATCAGCCTTATCACGATTTTTACACCTGTACTGGTGAGAAATGCAGGCTATAACAGATTGTTTTCCTTAACAAAACTGTCGAACGCGGCCCTGTCCGGGAGCGAAGGCTGGGCGCCGAGCCGGGTCGCGGAAATCGCGCCGATGATCGAAGCCTTGCGTATCGCCTCTTCGAGCGGGTCGCCGCCGCCGAGAAAAACCGAGAAGCTACCGGTGAAAGCGTCGCCCGCCGCTGTCGAGTCTTTCGGCTCTATCTTTACCGGCGGAAAGTGTTTTGCTTCACCGTCTTTGTACAGCAGAACCCCGTTGCCGCCCATGGTTATGATCACGGTCTGCAACCCGCGCTGAGCGATCTCGCGCGCCGCGGCTTCCGCGCTCGGAACATCCACGACATCGATCCCGCTGAGTATCTGCGCCTCGGTCTCGTTGGGGGTCATGATCGATACGTTTTTATAATAGAACTCCTCAAGCGCGCACGCCGGCGCCGGGTCCATGATAATTGTTTTGTTGTGCTTATTGGCAAGTTTAACCGCTTTCTCGTTCACCTTCATCGGTATTTCAAGCTGTATCAGAACGGTGTCCGCTTCTGCGATAGCTTCTTCGGCGTCAACGACATCTTCCGGTTTGCACTTCATGTTCGAGCGCGGAACCATGACAATGCTGTTGTCGCCCTCGGCGTCCAGGACTATCCCTGAGCAGCCGGTGCCCGCATCGTCGCGTTTCACATAGTCCACATTCACGCCCGCCCCGCGCAGGCTGTCGAGTATCTGGTCGCCGTAGATATCAGTCCCTATCCGGCCGATCATATAGACCTCCGCGCCGAGCAGCGCCGCCTGCATCGCCTGGTTCGCTCCCTTGCCGCCGGGCGCGGTGTTGAACGATCTGCCGATTATGCTCTCGCCCTTGAGCGGGCGCCTCGGCGTCTCGAATATGAAATCCATAACAAAGCTGCCTACCACCGCAATTCTCATTATTAAACTCCTCCCTCGTTCTCTTCAGCGCAGCAGCTCCCGTCTGTGCTGTCTCCGGAACCAACCGGGTGTTTTGCTGTTACCGCCTTGTAAATGCAGGCGCCAAGCCCGCCGAAAACAAACACTATCATGAATACCAACATCACCCATGCTGAAATCGGCATATCAAATCTCCTTCCCGTCGCGGCTCTTGAACAGCGACAGCACAATCGCGAACACAATCATGAATATCAGCAGCCCCCAGCCGCCGACGCACTGCGCCCAGGCGGGATAGCCGCTGTATGGGTTCGATATGAGCTCTCGCGCTGTCTGGATGAACATCCATATCAGCATTGCCGGCGTGATGTACTTTATGCAGATATCCCACCAGATCCCGATTTTGAAATCCGAAGTTTTGTTCACATGTTCGCGTATCCTGCGGGTCCCGTACACGTAGCCGAGCACGATGCATTCGAGGATGCCGACCAGCGCTAGCCCGTAACTCGTAAAGTAATAATCAATAATATCAAGCCAGTACAGACCGGCATTGGTCGTGTATATTACGCCTATGATAAAAGCCGCGAAAGAAACGATTCCGTTGACGATGACGCGGGGAGTTTTCCACTTGTCGATCGCCCCCGCGACACCGGCCTCGACCAGCGAAAACGCGGAGTCGATCCCGAGCGTCAGCAGCAGCATGAAAAACAACAGCCCGAACGCGCTCGCCCAGAACGGCAGATTGTTGATTATCGTCGGGAAAGTGACGAACGCAAGCCCGGGCCCATGGTTCAGCACGTTTGAGACACTGCCGCCCGTCGTGTGTGCGAGATACCCGAGCGCGGAAAACACCGCGAACCCCGACATGAAACTTATCCCCGCGTCACTCAGGCTGCTGATCACCGCGTTGTTAGTTATATCGCTGTCGCGCGGCAGGAAACTCGCGTAAGCGATCATCACCCCGAACCCGATGCTCAGTGAAAAGAACACCTGCCCGTATGCCGCCAGCCAGACTTTTGGTTCAAGCAGCTTCGAAAAATCGGGCGTGAGATAATATGCCAGTCCATCGACCGCACCTGGCAGCGTCACTCCCCGGATAATGAAAATCACGAGTATCGCGACCGGGACCGGGACAGTCAGCATCACAACCTTGCCGACACTGTCCACGCCCTTGATGATGCAGAAGAAAACGCATGCCCAGCACAGGAACAACCCGAGAAGGATGTACCACACGATCCCGCCCAGATCGCCGATGCCCGACGAAAGATGCAGGAAATCCTGATTGAAAAACGTCGCCGGGTCGGCCCCCCACTGCAGGTTGATCGAGTAAGCGAGATAGCGGAAACACCATCCCATGATCACCCCGTAATAGGTCATCACCATCAGGCCGACCAGAACCGCGAACCAGCCCAGCCACTCATATTTTTTCCTGATCTCGGCGAACGCCATCGGAGCCGCAAGACCCATTTTATGCCCGAGCCCGAACTCGAGAATCATCAGCGGGATACCCGCCGTCAGCATCGCCACGACAAAAGGAATCAGGAACGCGCCGCCGCCGTTTTCATAACAGATGTAAGGGAATCTCCAGACATTTCCAAGCCCGACCGCTGAGCCGACAACCGCCATGATGAATGATACACGGCTCCCCCAGAAACCTCGTTTTTCCTGCATATCGCCCCCTGCTGCAAATTTTGATCAACATATTATATCACTCCGTATCTCAAACATGAACACCTCCGCGCACAGAACGAATAATTGCTTTAAAGAGAAAACCCGGAGGTGCGCGAGCAGCGCGGATTCAGCCTGGCGCGGGGTGGCGGAGACGCGCATCGCGCGTGCGCGATATATGAATTTTTCCGGCACTGGAAAAATTGGCCGAACTGCTATAAAATTATGATTCTTGAACCGCGCCGGAGTGGCGGAATGGTAGACGCAGCAGACTCAAAATCTGCCGCACTTTACGTGTGTGGGGGTTCGAGTCCCTTCTCCGGCAAAATTCTGGTCTTTAACATTAGCTTTTTTGAAATTGGTGTATTGCCGGTATTTCGGGAAAACCTATAACATCTTCATAACACCTTTTGACATGGTACCCTTATGGAGCGGAGTGGAAGTTTTTTTGGCGTGGATCAGATGTTTCCTCTCGTTCTACGAATTCATGGTTTTTAATGGTAGTCTGCAATTTTGGCAGAGTATTTGATTACTACAGAAAACCAAGGAAACATTCAGTTGGGAATTTCTTAAATTTTGGAGTGCGACAATTCATTGTCGCTTTCAATGACGGCGATTAATCGCCGTCAAAAGCAAAGCGGTGATGAATCACCGCACTCCAGATCAAAAATCATCAGGAATCTTTATACGGTCCGTTTTAAAACCGGAAACGGTCTTGCGGAAAGGTTCTTCTGATGTTGCTTCAAACCACGAAGCTGAACACCATTTGTATTTCAAGGCATTGTCAACAAGACCGTGATGAACCGGGTTGTTATGAACGTAATTCAGCCTTGCATAATACGATGATTGATAGGTTATGCAGCTGTCCCAGTATTGGAACCAGACTTTTCTTCCTGAGACGTTGTCTTCATCGTTTATGTGTTTCGACGTGGCCCCGTGAATTTTCCTAATAAGAAGCGGCAGGTTTTCAGGAGTATCTGATGAAATCGCAAGGAAATGATAATGATTTGGGAAAACAGCCCATGCCTGTAGTTGCCATCCCAGTTCCGCTGCTTTCTCAAGGAGAATGTCATGTAAGAATTGAATCTTTCTTTCGGAGTTGAAAAAATGCTGTTTTTTGTATGTGGCTGCGGTTACCATGAAAGTGCCGGATCCATCTATGATATGAATTGGTGAGTGAGGCCATTGCTTCATGTGATGATTATATCAGCGACTTTGGAGTGCGACAATTTATTGTCGCTTTCAGGATCGGCGATTAATCGCCGACAAAAGCAAAGCGGTGATAAATCACCGCACTCCAAATAAGATCGGTCGATTTTAGCAGTGTGAATTACACTGTATTTCGTACGATGTTCCCGGATTCATCTATATTTCAGATATGCTCAATTTTACTGCAAACCAGTTGCTTATGAAATTTCTTGTAAACAAAATAAACTCTCTTACTTGATTATTCGTGTATTGTTGATAATTTCCATGGGCGGCAGAATTCCTCAGTTCCGCATATCCGTCTATAAGTTTATATGTCGCTTTATCATAAGCCGAAGCTTCTTTATGCAACTTTTCATTGAGTTTTCTAAGTCCATCTCTATGATTAAATTCTATCGATGAATATTTATTCTCGAGCATACTTCGCAAAACCCCTTCAAGCACTCCACCCACTATAACACAGGCGGCATCTTTGTAATCTTGCTCCAAAAGATATTCTGCTTGTTCTAAAAAGTTCTCCATAGAATCCGCAGTTGCAATTAACTTCGGATGTGCAAGAAGCCCAAAAGCATATTCTCTTTTGGCAGATTCAAGAATACCTTGTAAAATTCCCGGATTAATCTTATTTGTTCCAGATTCTTTTATCATTTCATAGTAAGTCGTGGTATTTAGATATGAGAACAATGCTTTGGTAGAACTTAACAATCTATAATACGCCACAGGAGAGATAATGGATTCGCCTGAAACTTCAATGTTTTTGTCTCTTTCCTCTGATATCCGTTTAGCTTCATCAATAAGTTCGTCAAATTTTGAAAATATTTTTTGTTTTTCCATAATATTTACTCCTTAGCACGCCGATAATCCGATAATCGGAGGACATCTCACGATACTTAATTCGCATCGTCTTGCCTATTCTTTGCCTATTGATGTTCTCATAAAATCAACAACTCTTCATTCTGTAATTTTATCCGGAAATCTTCAGCAAGTACAGCCCCGCCGCTACTACTGACTTGTTACAGAAACAATGAGCTCGGAGTATGGGCTACTTCATCTGCCGCATCTCTGTTTTCTCTCCCGGGGTGACATGCACAAGCTTTGCTCTGTGCATGGGCACCAACCCTTGATACAGCCCGGCGGTTTTCATTTGCATTTAATCATCGGCATTCGGCATCGTCTCTGTTCTGAAGAGGGGGGATGCGGGGAGCAGTTAAAATGAATATTCAAGATTATTAATGGAAAGCTTCAGTTGGTGTGGATTTGTGATTACTAAGAAAAACGAGGGAAACACTCAAAAGGTAAACGATGTTTTCGCACGTTGCTTTTCATGATTTCAGCAGTTCTATAAACTCGTCTCGTCCGTAAAGAATGGGATCTTCCAGACTCATGTTCTTTATTATTCCAACACTTCATCCTTATGTTCTTTCAAGTTGTAAAGCACGATAAAATCAGGATGTATTTTATCTGCCAGCATTAGTTACCCTATGGGGTTTGTTATTAATGCGGCTGCATATTGTCCGTTTGGGCTTAACATCAGATATATTTCCGTCGGATCATCAGGGATGAATGTAGAAAAAGTTTCCTCGACAGCTCCATTGCCATTGATTATGGATGCGAGCTTGCTCCCGTCACGCTCGTAAAAGACGAGAATCCTGTCGCTTGAGGGATCAGTGGCGAATTTTATTATGTTCTCATTGAAAACGATTGTCTTTTGCTTTGTGGCTAAATCATATCGAAGCAGCTGGGTCTTGCGGCCGGTCGCTTCACGAAAGTAGAGTGCTGAACCGTCATGGTTCCAGTGAATATTACCGACAAGGTTGTAAGTCGTAAAATCCCGATTCGTACTATAGACAGTATCAACAGACATATCCATAAGGCTCATAATACAAAGTTCTATTGGCACATCATGATTGACGCCGCGATCTTTGAAGAAATAAACGTAGTCTTTATCCGGAGACAGCACAAACCCGCCTGCATATTCCTCTTTTTCTTTAAAAGATTTTTCAGTGTAAGACGAAAGCCTTCTCGCCAGTTCCGATTCCTCATCGCCTATGCTTATTATCTTATTATTTATCATTAGTGTGGATGTTTTCTCGTCGTAATTAACAAACAACCACATAAGGTATAAATTCTCAGCTTCTATTTCGCTGCATTTAACGCTGTTCTGATATAGTACTTTCGTCAATTTTGAATCAAGGGCAAGATTCCTGAAATAGATTTCGATTTTCCCTGTGTCTTCTTCGCCATCACATGGATCATTGGAATTCACCTCAAGTAAATAAATTGAATCACTTACCTCCGACCAGAATAATGCCGCAATTGAAAAACCTTCTTGGGATGTATAAACAGTTTCGTGTTTGCCGGATTCTATATCTCTGATTTTAATTCCATCATTATTTACAAACGCAATCTGCCGACCATCTGGATTAAACGCAAACCGATGCTCCGGATCCGAACATCCGGCAAACAAAACCATTATACAAATAGCTGCAAAACACAACCCAATCCCTTTAATGTGTTTTGGTTGTTTCACACACATCACCAATAATAGAAGAAATTATCTTCTTTCCATTATACCTCCATAAAGCTATAATTTTGCTCCCCTAATATTTTTCCTTATCTTATAAAAACCGGGCATCCGGTAATCTAGTAGAAAACATCACGTCAATTTTCCTAACTGATTTCTGTAAATTCATTGATCAGCTTGCAGCATTTCCAACCTAAGCGTCACTGGTTATTAGTTACAGAAACAATGAGCTCCGAGTATGGGCTACTTCACCTGCCGCATCTCTGTTTTCTCTCCCGGGGTGGCATGCACAAGCTCAGCTTTGTGCATGGGCACCAACCCCTGATAGAATACCTGCATGCACAGATCGAAAAGAAGCAGATACCATATCCCCGGCAGCATTCATGAACTCACCTTTGCCTGCTACAGACACCTGCCATTACTCACAACATACAGGACAAATAAAAACCTTGCGGGAGCGGTAATCAAAGCGGCGCAAACGCAGCAATTCAAAGTCGTTGCTTATGTATTCATGCCGACGAGGCTGTTGAAAAATGTTGCCGTAGAGAGTTTGTCATACTGAGCGCAGCGAAGGATCTCGCTTTTGGGACTTATTATTGAGATTCTTCGGTCGCTGCACTTTCTCAGAATGACACAGCGGGAATTTTTCAACAGTCTCCGACCCATGTCCACCTCCCGGTCATGCCCGAGAACAAAGAATACTCCATATCTGCATTCCTCAAATCCGTCAAACAACCCGTAGCAAGAAAAGAGATTCTATACCTCAGAGAAAACGAGCCGGAAAAATTGGAAAAGCTCTCCACCGGCTGGGAGAAGCCGCAATACCTGTTCCGGCAACGTGGCGGCGGGTATTTCCGGCCTGCCGGATTGTGCCGGCGCCGTGCTCCGTGGTATGGTATTTCCGGACGACGGGAAAACATTCGGCTGAGGGATTTATCTTGAAGCAGAGAAAACTACGGGCCGCCCTTGCCGGGGTGGGCGACATTTCCATGATGCACCAGCCGGGATATGTGGATAATCCCGACTGCGAGCTGTACGCGATATGCGATCCGAAGAAGGAACTCCTCGAGATGCGTGCCCGGGAGTGGGGTGTCGAAAAAACCTACCTGTCATACGAAGATTTGCTGGGACCCGGAGGTGGACATCGTAGAGGTGCTCACCCCGCACGAACTCCACGCGGACATGGTCGCCGCCGCCGCACGAGCAGGTAAACACGTCTCCGTTCAGAAACCCATGTGCAACACTATCGCCGAGGCGGACTACATGATCGCCGCCGCCCGCGAATCCGGCGTCATGTTCAAGGTCTTCGAGAACTTCGTTTTCTACCCGCCGTATGTCAAGGCGCGGGAGATGGTGGCGGGGGGCGAGATTGGCGAGCCGCTTTCCGTGCGCTTCAAGCTTGGCACCTGCATGTTCGGCGCACGTTACTACCCCCTGTCCGTCGAATTGTGGCACCTGCTCGAGGTGGAAAAGGGCATGGGGCAGGCCATCTTCGACGACGGCTACCACAAGCTCTCACAGGCCGTCGATCTGATCGGCGGGATCGACGTGGTGCGCGGCTGGGTGGACCGCTCTTTCGCTTACGCCGACATGCCGGGCCTCCTCCTCTGGCGCTACAAGGACTCCGACTGCCTCGGTTCGTTCGACCTCGCAATCAGTCCCAACCTGTACAACAAATCAAGGTACTTCTCCGCCGACGAAAGGATAGACATCACCGGCACCAGAGGCTCCATCTGCATTTCCAGGTGTTCCGCACAGCTCATGGATACACCCGCCCTGGTCCTGGTCAAGGACGGAAAACGGATCATGTTCGATGACATCCGGGCAGACTGGCAGGACGGTTTTTCCGACTCGACCCGGCATTTCGTGAAGTGCGTGAAAGACGGCGGTGACCCGTTGCTTACCGGGGAACGCGGCAAGCAGATAGTGCAGTTCGCGTATGCGTGCATTCTTGCCGGCAAGACGGGCTCGGAGATACGCCCGGACGATGTGGACGACGCGGCAGTCGAGGAAATGAAGAAGAAACCGGGGAGGAAATACTGGTGAGGGAAGCCCTTCTTCAGGTACAGACGGAGATGATGTACGCGGGCATGATTGGCGCCATGAAACTGCCGGACCCGGTGCTGGCCGCGGCGATCTCGAGGTTCAGAAAAATTGCTGTCGCCCTGGCGGGGCGGGATGACGAGGAATTCATGATGCGACTGGCGGAGCTCGAAGAATATTTCGGGGACAGGTCGCCGCTTTCCGGCGCGCTGAGAAAGATGATACTCGATGCCCGACCGTCACAGATGAAATCCATGATCCGTGGTTACCTGGTCAATTATATATATGAATTGTGAAGAAAAGGACGAATAATTCAAGCGTAAAACCGTGTTGAACGGATAACGGCGAAAGAGCAATGGCGGAAAACGGTATAAAAAAAACGGGTATGGAAAAGCTGACGGCGCTGTTCGACACAGGCCGCGCGGATATTGCCGCGAGGGATGTCCGCGTGGGGCTGGCCGGCGGCGGGCCGCTGCTTGTGCCCGTGGCGAAGGCGTATTCCAGCCTTGGACTGAAACATCCTCTTGTCCTTTTTTCCCCGCGCTCCGGGAAGCCGGGGGAAACGCCGCATCAGATTCCGGGCATCGAAACAGCGGGCAGTTTCAGCGAGTTCGCCGACCGCGTCGACGCTGTCGAGGTATTCGATATTCCGGACGGCAGAAAAGAGATTGTTCTCCGGCTGCTCGAGGCCGGCAGGCACGTTTCTCTTAACAAGCCGTTCGCGCGGAGCATAGAGGAGGCGGAAGACATCGCCCGCGCGGCGCGCCGCCCCGACGCCATCCTCAGGGTGAACGAGTATGCTCTTTTTTACGAGCCTTACAAAAAACTCAAGTCGCTTATTGACGCCATGGAAATAGGGGAAGTGTGCGCCGTTCGTTTCCAGTGCAATCTGGCCGGTGCCGACGGAGCGCCATGGCGGGAACTCCTGAACGAATGGGACTGTTTCTTTCATCCCGCGTTCGACCGGTTCGCGCTTGCGATGCACCTGCTTGGAGATGTCGAGTCGGTAATCTGTTACGCGAACCGCATGGCGGCGGACAGGGGCGGGCAGGCGCTGGTCGGTTTCAAGTATAAATCTCCCGGCCGCTACGGCGTGCTTGACCTGACATACGCGCCCGGGACATCCATTCGGACTGACGGCATCCCCTGCGACGACCGGATAGAAGTGGCGGGGACGGACGGCGTAATCTGGGCGAATCACTTTCACGGGAAAATGACGGAAGAACCGTGGATCGAAGTGCGCCGTGGGAAAAAACATTACACGATGGGAATCTCCAGCGACATGGCGGTCGAGTGGAAAGACTGCATCGCGTCATCCGCGAACCATTTCCTGAATTGCGCCGCCGGGCGCACCAGGCCGGTGCTGTCCGCACGCGCCGCGATTAAAGCGCTGCGGTTCCAGCTCGCCGCGGCCGAAGCCTCGGAAAACAACCGCGAGATAAAAGTCTGAAAACCGATCATCGTTTCAATACGGCAAAAGAATTCACCTGACAAAAATTGGGACGGATATGGGGAATCAGAATCGCCGGAATCGACAAAGGCTTTTAGCAAACCAGAAGCTATATTGATTATCAGAATAAAAATAGAATAACTAAACGGAGTTTCCTGGATTCCTGCTGACTGCATGCAGGAATGACGGGTGCGCGGGCTGGAAAACCATTCATGCAGGATTCAATGTTATTTATGATAATCGGTATAACCCGGATTTCTCACAGAGAAATCCGGCAGATCGTGATAACACCTGTCCTGCTGCGCCGGGTGACATGCACAAGCTTTGCTCTGTGCATGAGTCAGCAAAAATCGATTCGGGCCTGGTTATATACCGCACAGTATGCTTACCACTCACTCGCCTCAGTCGTTCTCACGATTTTAACCTGCACTGGTGGGAAATGCAGATTAAGGTAAAAACCATCCTGCCCCATGAAACTTCCCTGACATCCTGTCCCCTGGATTCCGGGCCTCGGGCCGAAAGGCCTCGGGCTGAAAGGACAGGCTTAACTGAACGGTATTGAGCTTCGGGGTGTCGATTATTTGACACGGCTTTTTGATGCTTTGACACGTTGATACGATCCTGCGATGGCGGATGGTTTCCGGCCGGCGCGGCAGGTGATGGCGGGAAAGCGCTTTGTTACCGCGTTTTATTTCCAGCGCACTTTATGTTTGGGCCGCCGGGCGGGGTTGGCGCGGATTTTGGTATATATTGTATGAGCAGTAAAAGCAGAGTCCGGTTTTTCATTTTTGTATTGTGTCCGGCCACGAAGCGATGGTCCACTCAATGGTGTTCGCTTGTTGCTGAACGGGCTCGTTTGTGACAGAATAGGCAGGTGACATCAGATTACCGGCACTGAAAGGCCGGCCTTACGACAGCGGTAACGGCCTGATTTATTGCGTGGAGCGGCTGTTGGCGGAACTCCGGCGTGTTATTCCGAGGAGCGCGGCGACCGGGGAATCTCTGTAAGTTGTCTGGTATGAGTAATAAATTATATATCACGGCGGTATGACACCGGATAATATACGGATAAGCCCGGACCGGAATCCGGCGCCGCCGGTATTAAATTATGCAGGGGGGACAACATGAGTACAGACAGAAGCGGTTCCGGCGTGCAGAAGAATAAGGAGTTCGGCCCGGACAGGCTGTTGCTGGTGATAGTTCTGGTTTCAGTTTGCATGATTGCGGGGCTTGCGATTTATAATCAGGCGGGAAAGAAGCCTCAGAAGCAGGAAGAGATTGTTCCGGACAGGATACCGGTTAAGGTTATTTCTTTTGTCCCGTCGGGTGAAGTCAAGAGGACGAAGAACATTTCTGTCGAGTTCAGCAACAATATGGTCGGCGAGGACGAGGTCGGGAGAAAGCTGCATCAGCCGCCGGTCGATATACAGCCACCGATACCCGCCGAGTACAGGTGGACGGAACGGCATAAGCTCGGTATCTTCCCGGTGAAGAATTTCGAGAAGGCTACGGAATATGTTGTCAGGGTGCCGCCCGGGATATGCGGGAATGTCAATATGTACCTGACAGGCGATACGGAGTTCAGGTTCAATACGGAGCCTTTGAAGGTAAGCAGGTCGAGCACGAGCTATGTCTATGAGAAAGAAGAGAAGATAACCACCCGTGTCGAGTGGAAAATCGAGTTCAATTACCCGGTTTCGCCTGATGAACTTGCGGGTGGAGTGCGTATTTACTATGACTTCAAGGAAGGGCCCCGGGATATCCCGTTCACGATTTCGCCTGTGGATGAGAAATCGAAGATATTTGTAATCAGGACGGACAGAATAGACAGGTCAAGGGTGGAAGGCCGGCAGAAGAACATAAGGTTTCTTGTGCAGAAGGGGCTCAAAAGCATGGCCGGCCCGCTCACTTTGCCGCATGATCGGATGGACAGTCTCAATGTGGAGACGGATCTCAAAGTTTACGGGCTTACAAGCAGGCAGAAAGGAAAGAAGATCTTTTTGCAGCTCGATCTGTCGGCCGTGGTCGCAGCCAGGGATATCGAGAAGTACATAAGCCTGACCCCCGAGCTTGATTATTACATCGAGCAGGACGACAGATATGTGAAGATAATAGCGGATTTTGATCCGGGGGCCGAGTATACCGTCGGTTTGGCCCGGGGGCTCGAGGCCGTTGATACCACGACGCTGAAAGACGATTATTCCGGGAGGGTGAGAATACCGGACCTGGAACCGGCTCTGTCCTTCAAATACAAAGGAATATTCCTTCCCTCGAAAGGCAATAAGAAGCTTGCGATAGAATCTGTGAATATTAACAGGGTCACGGTTAACATCGAGAAGCAGTTCATCAACAATCTTGTGTTCATTATGAAAGACGGCACGAGGCATTACGACTACTACGATTACTATGGCGGAGACAGCAGCTATGGGAGGAATGTCTATTCTGAAGAGATAAAAGTTAAATCCGAGAAAAACCGGGTCGGCACTACCGTTCTGGATATGGAAGAATTCTGGAACACGAAAAGGAAAGGCATTTTCCTGGTGACGGCGAGTTATTCCGGTGAGAGATGGATTAACGACAGCAGCCTCGTTCTTCTGACCGATCTCGGGATTATTGCCGAGGAGTCCGAAGACGGTTTGTTGGTGTGGGTCAATACTCTGAAAGGGATGAAGCCGGTCGCAGGCGCGGAGGTGAAACTTTTCAGCGGGAATAACCAGGTGATCGCGAGCGCAGTGACCGGAAGGGACGGGGTTGCTGTTATCAGGGGCCTGCATAACAGGATAGCGGAAGAGAAATTCGCTCCGTATATAATCACCGCGGAGTATAAGGACGATACGTCGTTTCTGCTCATGAAAGACTGCCGGATGCCGCTGACCGCTTTTGATACGGGGGGCAGAAAGCATCTGGCTTCGGGATACGAGGCGTTCGTGTATACGGACAGGGGAATTTACAGGCCGGGGGAC
>DAOSYA010000076.1:0-13138 GCA_035380865.1 bacterium | reverse complement strand
GGGCAGCAGACAGGCGACGAGGATGATTTCCCCGATCAGCATCGTTTTGCTCAATATGCCTTTCATTCTCCTCAATCCTCACGGCCCGGGATGGTAGTCAGGACGATGGCCATATACCCCATAGCTCATATCTGCACTTCCATCTGAATACATGATATGTAATATTCTGTTGACATCTGTATAAATTATAAATTCTCCATCGTATGACATTGTGGGAGCAGATACCCCATGCACGCTGTCAGGTACTGGCCAGGCTTGTTTACCGCTTCCATCAGTGTTCATGACATATAAATATTCAGTTGCTCCGAGATACTGAGATTCAGAATATAAAATTCTTCCATCAGATGCCCAACTTGCATAAAAATGTGTAATTGAATTGTTTGAAAGATCTGTCTGATTGCTACCATCAGCATCCATTATCTTTACGTCATAATCATCGCCCAGCCCACTGACAAACAAGATTTTGTCACAATTATCTGAATAGACAGGTCTTAAATCCCCCCTGTTGTCATTAGTAAGCTGTGTCAGGCCTGTTCCAAATATTCCTATTTGATATATATCGTCATTACTCCTTCCATCCTCTGCCTGGCTGAATAGTATTTTGACATCGTCGCATGACCATGACGGGGTTATGTTAGAAACGGAATTGTTCGTGACACTAAAAGCTCCTGTCCCGTCTGCATTCATGATTTTTATCTGCATTGTTGCTCCAGTTGCAGCAGATTGAAACACAATCCTTGTTCCTGTATTCGACCACTTCGGATTTTGATCGTCCGCAGTGTCTGAAGTTATTTGCTTAAAATCACTACCATCCGCATTCATGGTTTGTATCTCCGCATCGTTGCCATCAATGACCCAAAACACAAGTTTCCCGGCAGGACGTTTAGCATAAACAGAAACATAGTCCGGCAAGCTGTTATTCAAGCCGTCATTAACAATCAGTTGAAATGTATATGTGCCGTCCGCAACAGGCTTGAATGTTGGTTTTTCATCACTGCTTGATGACAAAGCCACACTTGGCCCTTCGGTTTGCAGCCAACTGTATGTGACTGTATCTCCATCAGGATCAAAACTGCCCGTCCCATCAAGCGTATATATATTGTCATGAGGAGTGTAATCCTGAACGCTTCCGTTTTCGGTATAATAAGTCGCCACAAACGTTTTCCCGTCTTCTCCCGCATCAGCAACCGGCGGGTCTGTTCCAGGCTCTATCAATTCAAAATATACATGTGCCGTGCTTCCTTCCGTAATATTCACTGTCTGATTATTTACCGGCGTGTATCCTGTGCTGTCGACTCCAACATCATGACTCCCAACGGATATGTTTGCGAACGTATAGCTCAAGCTTGCCGGTATCGAAATGTTTGTACTCTTTCCATCAATAATTATCCCGACACCGGAAATATTCGCTGTGACCATGATTGATCCTGAAGACACGGGCGATACTTTAACCCCGTTGCTGCCGCCTATCCTCGTGGTTGTATCCGCGCTGACATTTGCAATATTCTGAATGGACGAATACCCCGACTTCGAAACTAAAACTGTCCATGAACCCACATACAATGAACTCAACTTGAAATAGCCGCCGCTGTTTGTGCTCGTCGATTTCGATGAGGTTCCAACACTTGCCGTCACTCTTGCGCCTTCGAGAGGCTCATATCCCGGTTGTGCATCAAGAACTATTCTTGACGCCGGAGTACTGCCTATTGGAACATACACATAACCGTCTATGCTCCCGTATGCCGGAACGTACGCCGTAGTGCCGCCTCCACCCCCGCCACCGCAGGAGGGCAAAGCAAATAAATTAAAAATCAAAATAAAATATATATACTTGTGCTTCATATACTAATCCTCATTAATTAAGGCATTGTGAAATTTGGACATATATAATTATCTGAGCCAGAGTCATAACACACACGGCAACGATTTATACTGTCTTCTTGCAACTGCCCACATCTTTCCTTTCCTCTTTTTGCAAAAAACACCTCATGGAGGTCGATTCTGCCGTCGAGGTTGATATCGACTTTTTCGAAGCCGGGGGTCGCGGTCATGTCGCCTGCCACGAGGTAATATTCCTTGATCTCCGCAAGGTCGCGCAGATTGATGATCATGAAGTTCGTGCCCGCAGGCTCGGTCTTTATATCGATATCCTTGATCTTCACGAACTCGACCGAACCCGTGTCACGGTTGTACCATCGGATGCACTTCCGCGCATCTTCAGCCGAGATGCCCTGTGTGTCGATCGCCTCCGCGGGATCGAGACTCACAGGCACGCAGAAGTTGTTATACTTGTACGTTTCTCCCGTATAGTTCTTACCGAAAAACGCCCTGATCACCTGTCTGCCTCCTGATAAAAACTGAATTGATACTTGATCAATGTTAAATTTGAAAAGGTTGTTTCAAAGACAGTTAACTTTTGCACTGATTGTTTTATGTTTGAATTATAGCAACTCTATCTTCATTTGTCATTAATTTGTTTTTCGTTTAAGGGATTGTTTGTATTGGACAGAAAGAGAATTAGGTTGCTTGCCGGATTCCGGTATCCTGAGACGGGAAATGACGACGCAACGCGGCAGAACAGGTATTATCACGATATTACGGATTCCTTTGTGATAAATCCGGTGTTAGGGCAATTGTTTTGATAGTGCCTGTAGTTTTCTGATTCATGCACAAGCTTTGTGCATGTCACCCGTCGGGCGCAGAGCGCCCGGCTATCGCGTTACGACGCAGAGCATCGTAACGAGGGGGGTGTGTTGCCAGTGTTTGTATTTTGCTGATTCATGCACAGAGCAAAGCTTGTGCATGCCACCCACGAGGGGGGGGGATTTGCATTTAATCCACGGCACCCGGCGGGCAGAAAATGGGAGGATAACAGGATTACGACAGAAAGCCGGGGATGTATAAAAACCGTTATGCAATATAATTCTATGGTTGCAGATAATTTCATGCGGCGAAGTCGAAATTGTCGGTTTTCACAGCTATATGTAACAGGTAGTTCCCATAAAAACAGTAAAAAACAAATATTCAACAGTATTCACAATATGGCATGATAATTGCTCGCTATTTGGCGTCCGGATGGAGACCAGACAGGAGTGAGATAATTGAGCGAATCAAGCAGACCAAGGCCTTTTTTATTACCGGCGATTATTTCGTTTGTCATCGGACTGATAATAATCTATCTGGCCTTCAAAGCAGGCGTATGAACTGCGATTATTCAGTTGCCACGTAGTTGACCACGTTAGCTTGCTATATCCAAATACAGATACTGATTGAGCGATGGTGCAAAACGGGATAATATATTCCCGATGCGCGGAGAAAAAGATTCAAAAAGAAAAGATAGGGAACGCGGGAAGCGGGCCCGGCTGCTGCTGGGCGTGTTTGTTGTCGCGGCGCTATGGATTCGTGTTTACAGGGTGGGCGAGCCGATCGGCGGGTATCATGCGTTCAATGAGGCATGGTATGCGCTGATTGCTTCGAATTATGACTCGGTGAAGGATTTTCTTTTCCCGATAAGCGTGCAGGGGCATGTCGATTACAATGTGACGCCGCTTCTTTCATATCTGCTTTATTTCAGTTGCCGCGCATTCGGCTGGACGGTTGCGGCGATGCGTGCGGTGCCGATCCTGTTCAGCGTCGCGACGCTGCCGTTGCTGTATCTGCTCGGGAAAAGATTGTTCGGTCGCAGGGCGGGTCTGGCTGCGGCGGCGTTTTACGGTTTCATGCCGATGCCGGTTATTGTGGGCAGGAACATTCAGACGGATGCCCTGTATGTGTTCATGATGCTTGCCTCGCTGCTTTTGTATATGGCGGCGCGGGAAAAAGAGCGCGGGACGTCGATGTGGATACTGTGCGCGGGGTTTGTTTTCGGGCTTGCGTTCATGTGCAAGCAGTTCGCGGTGTTTCTGGTTCCGGCGGTGTTTTTGTGGGAGCTGATACGGAACAGGGGCATGAAGTGGCTCGGGTGGGAACACGCTGTTTTCGCGCTGGGGGCGCTGGCGGCCAACCTTCCGTTTTTCGGTTATCACTTTCTGTTCAACAGGCGGGAAATGATAACGGATATGTTCAATGAGCGGCAGGTCGCTATGCCGGGCGGAGCCGATCTCGGTTACATCGCCTCGGAGTGCTTCTGGGGATTTTCACCACTGATTTTCATGCTTCTGATCGTCTCGATTATATTCTTCGTTGTATTCCGGCGCAGGCGGTCCGCTGTTCTGCCGCTGGTTTCGATTGCTGTTTTCCTGGCGTTTTTTTTGTTTGTCAACATGCACAGCTATTACCTGATGTTCACCGTTCCATTCGTCTGCCTGCTGGCCGGCGGGCTGATTCAGGAGAAGCTTACCGTTAAGGGAACGGTGGTCATCGCGGGAACAATTATCGCCGCCTGCCTGTTTCAGTCATTACTGTTTATGTGCTCCGTAAAGTATGGATACGGCGAGTTCGAAGCTGTCGGGAAAATGATGGCCGAGCGGGACCGGCCTGTGATCGTCGCCATGAATAACTTTGCCGGGAGTTATTTTCCAGTGATAAGTTATTATGTAAAAGATGATGCGAGCCTGGCGCTTGAGTCCGATGTCGTGAAAGACGGCGGGAAATCGGATTTCGGGGACCGGGAAGTGTTTTTGCTCGGGTTCGCGTACGAGGACGATGACCGCATGCCGCCGGCGCGGATTTATATCAGGAGACCGCTGTACGGGCTGGAGATTTTCGGCCGAACGTTTGTGGCGGAGCCGATGGGCGAGCATTTTTTCAGGATAGACGGGGTAAAAACGCTGAAAACAGGGAATATTTTTGATACTGGAATAAAAACGGTCGCCTGGGAGCGGAGCCTGGTTCTCGGGGCGGTCGAGCCGGGACATGGGCTGGATATTCAGGGCGGCAGGATTGATTTTCGGTCACCTGTAAATAAGAATTTACGAAACGAGCAGGGGCGGTAGCGATGAAGTATTCGTTAAAAAGCGAAGTGAAGGAAGTCAGGGCGTTTGGGGAAGACTGCTATGAACTGAGGCTGAACTGCCCCGAAATAGCGGCGTGCGCCCGGCCCGGGCAGTTTGTGCAGTTGAAGGCCTGGGAAGGCCCGGAACCGCTGCTGCGGAGGCCGATAAGCATAGCCGGCGTGCCGGACCCGGATTCGATCCTGCTGTGGGTGAGAAGGGTCGGCAGGGGAACCGGGCTTATCACCGGGGTTTTGCCCGGGGATACGATGGAGGTTGTGGGGCCGCTCGGAAATGGATTTTCGCCGGTGAGTGAAGGCGAGGTTGTGTATATGGTGGGCGGTAAGCTCGGCGCTGCGCCGATGCGGTTCTTTTCGACCGGGAAGGGGCTCGGGGCCGGGAGCAGGTTTTTTTACGGCGCGGCCTGCGAGTGTGATCTCGATCTGCTGGGTGATCCTGTTATCGAATGCCTCGATGTCTGCGTGGCGACGGAAGACGGCTGCGCGGGCACGAAGGGTTTTGTCACGGAGGCGCTTGTCCCGGCGATGGAGGAGAAGAAGCCTGACCGGATTGTGGCCTGCGGGCCGCACGGGATGCTCAGGGCGGTAGCGGATATCGCGGAAGCTGCGGGTGTGGTGTGCGAGGTGTCGATGGAGACATACATGAGCTGCGGGATCGGGGCCTGCATGGGTTGCGCGGTTCCGGTGAAAGAAGGAGGGCCGTACATGCATGCGTGTACCGACGGCCCGGTTTTCGATTCGAGGATTATTGACTGGGAGGCGTTTTGAGCAAAGTAGACCTGAGTGTTGATCTTGGCAGGATAAAGCTTAAGAACCCGGTTCTTGTGTCGTCGGGAACGTTCGGCTACGGGCGGGAGTTCGGTGATTTTTTCGATGTGGGACGGCTCGGCGGGATAGTCACGAAGGCGATATCGCCCGCGCCGAGGGAAGGGAACCCGCCGCCGAGAACGATTGAAACCGCCGCGGGATTGCTCAACGCCATCGGGCTGGAAAACTGCGGTCTGGATGCGTTTGTCGGGGAGAAGCTGCCTTATCTGAGCGGTCTGGATACGGCTGTGATCGTGAATGTGGCTGGCCGTTGCGAGGATGATTACGTAAAGGTCGTGGAGCGGCTGACGGGTGAAGAGGGTGTTGACGGATTTGAAATAAATATATCGTGTCCCAACGTCAGCGAGGGCGGGATCGAGTTCGGCACCTGCCCGGAAACTGCGGCGCGGCTGACTGCGGCGTTAAGAAAAAAAACGGATAAAGAGCTGATAATCAAGCTTTCTCCGAACGTTACGGATACATCGCTGATAGCGCTTGCGGTGAAAGATGCGGGCGCGGATGCGCTGTCGCTCGTCAATACATACAGGGGAATGGCAATAGATGTGGAAACCGGTCGGCCGGTTCTGGGGAACAAAACCGGCGGTCTGTCGGGCCCGGCGATCAAACCGCTTGCTTTATATCAGGTGTATCAGGTATCATTTAAAGTCAATTTGCCGGTTATCGGGATGGGCGGGATAGTCAGCGCCGGGGATGCGATGGAATTTATCTTCGCGGGCGCGGATGCGGTTTCAGTGGGAACGGCTAACCTGGTGAATCCTGCATCCAGTGTCGAAATTCTCGAAGGCATAGAAAAATATTGTATTGATCGTGGAATAGGCAGGGTTTCCGACTGTTCGGGACGGTCGCATAAATTTTAATTGATCGGGCGCAATGGGATCTGAAGAGAAAAAAATCCGCGTTATGGTAGTCGAGGATTCGGCGTACATGCGATATGTGCTGTCCGAGATACTGAGCGGTGAGCCGGGCATGGAGGTCGTGGAGAAGGCGCGGGATGGTATGGACGCGCTCGAGAAGTTGCATAGCGCAGTGCCTGATGTGATAACGCTTGATGTTCAGATGCCGAGGATGGACGGCCTGACGTTCCTTGCGGAGTTGCGCAAGAATTATCGGATACCGACGATCATGATAAGCAGCCTGACGCACGAAGGCGCGGAAGACACAATGAGGGCGCTCGAACTGGGCGCTATCGATTTTGTACCCAAACCTTCAGGCGGGACAACGTCGCTCACGCTTGACGATATAAGGCCGATGCTGGTTGAAAAAGTGCGGATGGCCGCTCTCATAAAACCGATAGTGATGAAGAGTATCGTATCCGATACGCTTGAGAGGGAGCGCGAGGAAGACAGGAAGAACGAGGTCGGAATTCAGCCTCTGCCGCGGGTGAAACCGCCGTCGGAACTGATACTGAAAAAAACGCCCGAGGAGCGCCGGACTCTCGTATTAAAAAAAGTTGTCGCGATCGGATGCTCGACAGGCGGGCCGCGCGCATTGACGGAAGTCGTCAAGAAATTACCCGGTGATCTGAACGCGGGAATCATCGTAGTACAACATATGCCTCAGAGGTTTACTACTTCGCTGGCGGAGAGGCTTAATGAAATATCTGAGATCGAGGTGCATGAGGCTAAAAACGGAGACAAGGTGATGCCGGGCGTGGTGTATATTGCGCCGGGTGATTATCACATCCAGGTCGGGAGAAGCGACACGATTTATCTGAACCAGGACCCGCATTGCCATGGGGTAAGGCCGTCGGTGGATGTAATGATGAAGTCTGTAGCGAAACAGTATGGATCGAAGAGTGTCGGGGTGGTGATGACGGGGATGGGTGTTGACGGCAGGGACGGGACAACGGATATTAAAAATGCCGGGGGAACGGTATTCGCGGAACACGAATCGACATGCGTGGTGTATGGAATGCCACGCGTGGTTGTGGAAAGCGGAAACGCCGACAGGGTTCTGATTCTTCCCAGAATTGCGGACGAACTCGTGAAGTTCATCGAAAAATAATCATTCCTTTACAACAGGATAAATAACACCCAAAAGGCGTCTTGACGTCGTTGACGGCGGGACTGGTTGCATTCCGCGCCGTGTCAACGGTTGCGGAAAAAATAATAATTGTAGCAAACCACAAAATGATTATTGAATGCAAAGAATACGATAAGCTACGATTTCTTTCCGGGTTCTTTCTGTGTTATGCTATATGAACCGTATGTCATTGAAAATCAGCAAGATTCAGTCTTCCAGGACTTTTTTAAGAGCTTCACCGTAGTCGAAATCCCATCTTAACAGTGACCATGTGGTGCATTTCTCGCAGTAGGGCCGGTCACTGAAATCCAGGTCGAGATGTGCCTGCCTGAGCTTTTTCATCTCCGGGCTGTTCCAGGCGTCTTCCATGCTTATTCCGGCTTTGAGATCGAACATGACCGATTCGTTGCACCAGTCGTTGAAGCAGTACCGGATTTTTCCGTCTGCCGTAACGGTCATCCTTCGCCATGGGACAAGGCATGGTTTCCTGCTGCTCAGGTCGCCAGATTCCTTTTTGTCTTTTACCAGCCCGCCGAAGTTTGTGAACACCCGCGTTATTACCCTGTCTACTTTCGGTTCCCAATATTCTTTGAAAGGGGAAATTTCGTTTTGAGTTTCGGGCATTTCGATCAGGCTCACCATGATTTTGGTTTTTGCGCTGTGCGAGTCTCTGGCCCGAACAAGTTCTTTTACCCTGTCAACGATAAGGTTGTATTCATCGGAGGGCCTTCCGGGCCGCATCAGGTTGTAAGTCTCGGGCGAGAAAGCGTTCAGGCTTACCTCGACGACATCAATGCCCAGCTTGATGAGACGTTCTATTTTATCATGTGTCAGGAGTGTGCCGTTGGTGTTTAAAGTGGTTGGCCTCAACTCGAGTTTTTTCGCGTATTCGACCATATCGAGAAACCGGGGGTGGAGCATCGGCTCGCCGTCGCAGGTGAACCGGAGTATCGCGCCGGGGTGTGCTGCGATTTCGTCGGCCACACGGGTGAAAATATCCCAGTCGAGATATGCCGGGTGGTAGTCGGCACGTTTCTTGATTTCGCCGTACGCGCAGTGAACGCATTCGAGGTTGCAGGCGTTTGTTATCACGACGTGGGTCATCGCTGGAAACGCCGCTTCAAGTTCGTTCGAAAATCCGTATTTCATCTCTTCAGCCATTCTTCAATTTTCTTCTTTCTGTCGGAGTCTCTATTGAAATTAATTCTTTCCCATGCTTCTTTCCTGAACCGCAGCACATCTTCCGGCTGGAAATCGGGTGTTCGGATGTGGCCTTTGCCGAACCCGAACACGAGCGAGTCGTCGCAGAAGCCGTCGGACAGAAAACCGCTTTCTTTGCATATGTCGTACATTTCGGTGCCGGGGTAGGGTGTGGCGATCGAAAACGAAACGTAGTCGCATTCAATCTCTTCGGCGAACTTCACCGTCTGTTCGATCTGTTCGAGAGTTTCGCCGGGGAACCCGATCACGAACATGCCTGTGGTTTCGATCCCGGCATCCCTGAACTTACGGGCGAACCCGCGCGCCTTTTTTATGTTGAGCGGTTTATGGACGATCTTCGAGAGTACTTCCTGGCAGCCGCTTTCAAACGCGAGATAGACGGAGTAGCAGCCTGCGGCTTTCATTTTTTCGATGATGCTTTCGTCGAGCGCGTAGAGAGCGATACCGTTCGGGGTCATCCATTTGAGGTCGAAGTTGCGCTCGACCATGCCGTCGAATATCGCCGCGGCGCGCTTGCGGTCCCATGTGAGGTTATCGTCGAGGAACGCGAGTTCGCGAATACCGTAATCCGTAATCAGGCTTTCGATCTCGTCGAGAACTCTGCCGGGCGAATGGGCGCGGTATTTTCTGCCCATCATGTGGCGCGCGTCGCAGAAGATACATTTTGCCGGGCAGCCGCGCGAGGTGACGATGCTGGTATGCGGTTTTCTCAGCGGGCCGAAACGGTATGCGCGGGGCGTGTCGCCGTAGAGGTCCATCCTCAGGTATTTCCGCGCGGGCATGGGCAGGGAATCGATGTCCTCTATAAAGCTTTCACGCGGGTTTATCAGCGTCCGCCCGTCCGGGGTTCTGAACCCGATCGCCTGCGGGATCAGGTTTTGATCGCCTTTGATAATCGCCTTGAGCAGCGCGGGAAATGTCTCGTCGCCTTCACCCAGCGACACGAAGTCCACATTGGGGTCGGACATCGCTTTGCCCGGCTGCGTGGTGGGATAAATGCCGCCCATTGTGACTATCACGCCGGGCACTGCTTCCTTTGCGATTCCTGCGACATCATGCGCGGTTATGTACTGGTCGGTTCCCCCGCATGATATTGCAACGACGTCGGGGTTGAAGGCCTGAATTCTTTTTTTTATGTCTTCGTAGCTGAGCCCGACCCGTTTGACGAGTTCGTGAAAATCGAATTCAGTTTCAAAACCTTCAATCACGGAGTCCAGCACGTCGAGCGAATAGTCGTTCTGCGTGACTGCGGCGAGGCAGGCGATGCCGAGCGGTGGCGCGGTTCTTTTCACGGCCTCTTCTTTCGGCATGAGAAGCGGCGGTATGATAAACTGAATTTTTTGTATTCCGCGCTTTATCAAGTCGTGCCTTTCCCTCTTGTATCGCTGTTAGTTTTTCTCGGTCTCACCCGGGTATTATAAATGTTTGATGTTTCGGCCAGAAGGGCGCGGCATCTCGAGTTGAGTTCCTCGCTCAACTCCAGTTCTCTTTCAGCCGGGATCAGGTCCGAGTAAATCGGCACGTTCGGAAAAATGAAATCCGGAGAAACGGTGTCGATCCAGTTATGCTGGTGCCATTTCGTTTCGGAGTCGAAGAGCCGGGTGCCGGGGAAAATCATCATAGGATAGAAATCGCCGGGATAGAAATGGTAGTTCTTGATCCAGCGTTCGACGGTTTCGAGCTGAGAAAAAATATCGTCCTCGCTCTGGCCGGGCAGCCCGACGATGAAATGTGCCATCGGAGTGATGCCGGCCTCGTATGTCAGCCGGATGCCGTTTTCGATCTGCTCGTAAGTCTGGTCTTTGTTGATGGCGCGGAGAAAACGGTCGTGCAGCGATTCCACTCCGTATGAGATCAGCACGCAGCCCGCGCGGCTCATTGAATTCAGCGTGTCGCTGTCCACGACGTTCAACCTGCCCATCGCGTACCATTTCAGCCTGTCCAGTCCGCGCCGCACCATCTCGTCGCACAGACTGCGCACCCATGCCGGCGAAACGGTGAAGAGCAGGTCGTAAAAGAACAACCCGGGCTGCGGGTATTTCTCGACAAGCAGCTCGATTTCATCGCAGACCAGATCGGGTCGTCTGCCCATCCATTTGCGGAAAACCGACGAGATGCAGAAAGCGCACCTGTAAGCGCAGCCACGGCTTGCGGCAACAGTGTTGGCGTCGATCCTGCCGTGAACCGGCGAGTCGATGTAAGTTGTGTAATCCTTGATAGGAAGCAGGTCGCGCGCCGGGGGCGGCAGTTCGTCGATGTGGAAATTTTCCACCGGTTCGTTGCGACGTATGCTGCCGGAATCGAGCCGGACCGCGCCGGGCGCACGGCTCACGGAACCTCCGTCGCGGAGAATCTCGCACAACCTGAGCAGGGCTTTTTCGGAATAGCCTTCGAGCACGGCATCCGCGTGTCCGAAATTCAGCACGCTTTCAGGATCTCCGCTCGCGTGAGGGCCGCCGAACACCACAGGCACCGAAAGCTCGTTTTTGCAGAACGAGGCAACCCGCGCGGCGTTCGGAAAATTTGTTGTCATGCAGGTTATACACACGAGGTCGGGATTTATATCGCGGATCAGGTTCTCGCGGTTTTCCCACAGTTCGCGGGTGCGGAAGTCAATGATGTGAACATCCTCGAAACCGTTTTCTCTCAACACTGCGGCAAGCGTCGCGATGCCCAGCGGCGGCATGTAGTGATGAATCGATTCGCCGTGGTATCCGGCTGGTTGAATGAATAATATTCTCATAAATCCGGTTCAGTAAATCGGCGCAAAAGCCGAAAAGTTATAACTGCATTATGAAAAAACGGGAGTCTTATAGCAAGAGCCGGAGAATATTGGGATTTCGGGCGCAGGCGTTTTTTTGCGTTTGATTTGCCGGTCAGAGGTTCTTGAGTTCCTCGAATTCGGTTTTCGTGACGGCCATTATGTACTTCTCGCTGTAGCCTTTGCCGGTCTCTTTTTTCTTTCGGAGCAGACCTTCGCGGCTGAACCCGCAGTATTCGTAAAGCTGTATCGCGCCGTAGTTGTCCGTTCTCACCGTCAGGAAAACCCTGTTGAGTCCGATATCGTTGAAACAATGATTGAGGAAGAGCAGCATGGCTTCGCGCGCATAACCTTTTCCCCTGTCTTTGGGGCTGCCGATAAAAATCGTAAGGTGAGCATGCCTGGGCTTCACTTCCAGATCGCTTACGGCGATGTTGCCGACATGTCGCCCGCTGCGTCTTATGGTTATTGCATAGATCTGTTTCGAAGGGTCTTTTTTGTATGCGCTGAACCATTTGTTCTGGTAATTTTCATTGAGGCTGATGTCAATTTCCATCAATCTCGCAAGCTTGGGTTCATCCATCCATTTAACCATCAGTGGCAGGTCCGACTGCCTCAGTGGTCGAAGCACAACACGCTTGCCGATGATTTTGCTCTTCATTTCGAACTCCCCTCCCGGTATTCTGAGCAAAGGACGCGATTAAAGGCCCTTCAATATTAATATTTAACAGAAACTGCGCTTTAGCGGTCAAATTTTAACACAAGCAGGGTAGAGATACAAAAAAATATTTATCCGGATTGGGCTGTGAAAAAAATCATGTGATTTAACCGGTCGGAAATAACCGGTGTGCTGCAATAATATTTAAGGACTTCACGCACAAAGAACGACGCTTTGTACGTGGCACAATAAAGAATATTATTACATTAAGGAGTGGATCACGCGCCTTCGCGGTGATGACAGCGGGGAAGACCTTGCTTCAGCGGATGACGTTCCATAAGGAATGTTCTACGCTCCCACCGGAGGTGTATAGACCGGGGAGATAGGTAACAGACGTTCGGGGACATGGGTAACACATTAAAGAGATATATATGACTCTTACTCCCTCGCACCACAAAACCCTGTCTTCTATAGTGTTGTCATCCCTGAATGTCTTTGTCAGGGATCCAGTCTTTTTTTCTCCATGACTGCCTGCATTTCTGTACCCCGCGCTCGTCATTCCTGCATGCAGTCAGCCGGAATCCAGAGAAGATATTTCCACTTCAGTGATTGCGTTCCATGAAGATTACCCGTAAAAGTCGAGATTGCCGCGTCGCTCGCCGTTGAAAAAAGCGTCTGGTAGCCGCCTCGCAATGAC
>DAOSYA010000075.1:0-13329 GCA_035380865.1 bacterium | reverse complement strand
GATTGGCCTTATCGCGGTTTTCCGGATTTCTCTGTGAGAAATCCGGGCTAACATGAGTTTCCCAAAAACCATTCAGGGATAGTTTATTGCCTTTGTAGAAATAGAGTTTGAAATCCCGGATGCCTATTCGCTCTCCAGTATATCGGGAGTAAGTTTTTTTCTTCTTTTCCCGAACAGTGAAATAATGACGAAGTACGGGCCGGCAACGAGCGCGATATCGAGCATGACGATCCATGATTTCGCGGGGAGCGGGTCAGCGTCGGGCATGAACAGCAGGGTTAGCGTAACCGGGATCACCGCCGCGAGAACGGGTTCGTAGAAAGTGTGCGGTGGGAATTTCAGTTTGAACTGTTTCTGGAGGATAATGAAACAGGCGATGTTTGCGCCCCATGTCGTGATTATGAAGCCGACCATAGGCATGTGGATGTTCCGGGTGAAGCAGAGGCCGCCGACAAGAAGAACGGTGGAAATGATTACTATTGCAAGTATGATGGATGGAGTCGCGGGTTTTTTCAGGCCGGTGAAAATGTGGATCAGAACGAAAAGCAGCGCAACGCCTGAGCCTACCATGATCGCAAGTATTCCAAGAAGGTGCATAACGTCTGCCGAGAAACCGGCGCCGTTGAGGATCTCGATGAGCGGGCCGATAACAACAATGTAAACAGAAATGAAGGCGCCCAGGATAGCCATCGACTGCTCGATCGCCGAGGTGTAGTAATGCTGCATGAGATCATGTCTTCCGCGGTCTTCAGCTTCCGAAATAGCGGGGATAACCGCTATCGCTATTCCAGTGATGAGGAATCCCGCCATGCCGTATATCAAAGATGTTCCGAAATGTCCGATCGCAGCCTCGCAACTCTGTGCCGCAGTTTCGTACACTTTGCTGCTGGCCGATTGGAACAACAGCCATTTCATTCCAACTGCGCGAACCAGCACGGTCGGCAGATTCTGAACAAGAGTCATGCCGACGAATGCAACCGCCGCCATCCCGCCGAACCGCAGGATCTTCCCGTACAGGCCGTAGGCCGATTTGAAGGAGAAAAGCTTTTTGATATCGACGAGGCCCGTTCTCCGGATGACGATAAGCGACGTGACTACTGCGATGGCGTGCCCGAGCCCGAGGCCTGCAACAGCGCCGACAACGTCCCAGCGGGATTCGGCACCCGCGATATTCTGCGCGACGATAATAAGGATTGTCGATGTGATGAATATGCCGATGGGATATATAAAGTTGCCTATCGTCACAAGATCGAGACGCTGGAACCCGTTCAGAATTGCATTTGTGCTCCAGAACATGGCCGCGCATCCTATCGATGTGCAGAACACCACTATCATAGCGCACCAGAGCCAGTCGATGATTCCGGTGAAGCCGAAAATGAGCGCTGCTATTACCGACAGTGCGGATATGGATAATGTTATCTGGAAAACCAGTCGCACGCCGTCGATAGCAAACTTGAGCGATTCTTCGAGTTCGTTCTCATAGTGCTTGGAAACGAACGTGGTAATTGTCTGGGGTATGCCGAGCGCAATGAGCGTTGCCACTCCGTAGAAAGCGAACATGAAGGGGGTGAACAGCCCCATGTCCACATCGCCTAGGTATCTTGGAGTAACTGTCATCCACAGTATTTGAAAGATGCCTCCCGCGAGGAAGCCGAGCATCGCTATAACACCGCCCGCCTGGAAGCGTTTCTTTTTCTCATCATCAGTTGTGCCCGCTGAGAACACGTTGTTTTTATTCTTTTTCGCCATTTCTTCTCCGTTTGCTTAAAAAACTTACCTGAGTTTACCACAAATAACGAAAAACAATATGTTTTTTATATAAGATAATCAGTATTCTCTTCTAATGGAAAGGAAGAAGAGTAGGGCCGGACAAAATGATGATAAACCCGGGCCGGAACAGTCACTCGTCGAGCAGGTCTTCAGCCACGATTCCGCGCATCAAGTCGGAATCTCCTCCCAGAACTTCCGTGAGCTTGGCATCGCGGTAGAGTCTTTCTGCGGCGCAGTTCTGAACGATTCCCGCTCCACCGAGTACATTGATTGCCCTGTTGGTGTTCCTGACCGCAGTTTCCGAAGCGCACAGCTTGGAAAGCGCGATGAAAGAGGCCGAATTCATATTCTGAGATTTTTTCCATGCCGCCTGATAAGTCAGCATCCTGGCGATATCGGTTTCGACAAAAATATCGGTAATCCTGAACGCGATCGGCTGGCGGGTTGCAAGTGGTTTGCCGAAAGCCTGTTCATTCTCTGAAAAATCCTTTGAAATATCGAACGCCGCGCCGGATATTCCGTTTGCGACGGCGGCGATGCACAATCTTAAAAAATCAAGTGCGTCGTTGATGATTTTCATTCCTTCGCCTTCGGCGCCGACCAGACATTTTTCAGGTATTTCGCAGTTATCGAATATTACATCGCATGCGCATGCTCCGCGCAGGCCGAGTGTTTTATAGGGATCGCCGGTTTTGACTCCGGGTGTCTTAGAATCGACACAGAAAAGGGAAATCGAATCGCCGGTTTTAGCCGGTACAAGAATAATTCCGGATTCGGTCGCATTTATAACGCAGATTTTTGTTCCGTTAATGATATAAGCCCCGTTTTTCTTTTCCGCAGTTGTGCCTGCATACGAAATATCAGAGCCGGATTCTTTTTCAGATACAGCCGGCGCGCCGATGATGCTGCCTTTCGCCAGTTCGGGCAGGATGTCTTTTTTCAGTTCGGCGGTCGCGTGTGTTTCGATCGTTTTCCCGATGCAGAACATGCTTGTTCCGACAGCCATTCCGGTCGACGGGCAGGCGCGTGAAACCACTTCTATTGCATGAACTCCCAGCGCGAGATCATTGCCGGCGCCGCCGAATTCACCGGCGATCATTGACGCCTGTAATCCCTCCGAGGCGAGTCTGCTGAGATTTTCAGAAGGGAACTTATTTCCGGAATCAATTTCCGAAGCGCCGGGGGCGATTTCTTCCATGCAGACTTTTTTTATCTTCTTCAGGAATTCTTCCTGCTGCGCGTTAAGTTTGAAATCCATGGATTATTTGCCTCCCTTTGCTTTTTTTGGGTTGAGTATCATTTTGCTGATTATCTGTCGCTGAACTTCCGATGTCCCGGCGCCGATCGTTCCCAGCTTGGTGTCCCGGTAATGGCGTTCCACCGGGTATTCCCTCATGTAGCCGTAACCGCCGTGGATCTGAACGGCGTTGTCGCAAATTTTCAATCCCGATTCCGACATGAATAATTTGCAGATCGAGGCTTCGAGCATCGCGGGGATACCCTGATCTTTCATCCATGCGGCCCTGTAGAGCGCCATCCTCGACCCTTCAACGAGCATTTTCATGTCGGCGAGTTTATGCTGTATCGCCGGGAACTTGCAGATGGGCCTGTTGAACTGGTGTCTTTCCTGCGAATATCTGACCGATTCGTCCAGAGCGTGCTGGATGCTTCCTATGCCTGCCGCCAGAAGACAGGTTCTTTCCCATTCGAGTGTTGTTTTGCCGACCATCACGAACCCCATGCCTTCCTGCCCGATCAGGTTTTCGGCGGGCACTTCGCAGTCCTCGAAAATGAGTTCCGAGGTGGTCGATGTACGGTGGCCCATCTTGTCCAGTTCTTTTCCCACGGAAAAACCGGGGAATTCGCTTTCCACGATAAAGGCGCTGATTCCGAAATGTCCGGCATCTTTGTTGGTAACAGCGATCACCACAAAGACATTTCCTATTGGTCCGTTTGTTATGAACATTTTCGAGCCGTTGAGAATGTATTTGTCGCCTTTTTTGACAGCCGTGGTCTTGAGGCTTGCCGCATCCGAACCGGCGTTCGGTTCCGTCAGTCCGAATCCCCCGATCCATTCCGCAGAGATTAATTTTGTCAGGTATTTCTGTCGCTGTTCTTCAGTTCCAAGCAGCCATATCGGGATTCCGCACAGAATACTGTGTGCCCCCCATGAGAGAGTGAGCCCCTCGGATGCCCCGCCTTCCGCGAGAGCTTCCATTCCCAGACAGGTTGTCAGAACGCCTGCACCCGCGCCGCCGTATTCTTCGGGGAATGGCAGTCCCATTATTCCGAATTCGGCGAGCTTATTCCATGCAGGCCGGCAGAATTCGCTTTTTTTCTCATACTCTTCCATCATAGGTTCAATTTCTTTTTTTGAAAAATTCAGAACACTTTTTCGGAAAGCGCTCTGTTCATCAGTAATGGTGAATTCCATGCGATTCCTCCGCTGTGACAACCGCCCGCGGATTCCCGGGGAACGATTGTTTTCTTTATTGAGTTTTTACAGGCATATCAAATGATTCATTAACCGTAAGGTACCGGTAATCTCATGATAATCACAGTTCATGCAGAAAGAACTTAATTATTCGATTATCCCAAGAATTGAGGAGTATTATAACAGAAATTCAAATGTTGAGGGGAAATTTTTTAACAGTCATATTCCAGGAGAAGAAATTGGAACTATCCAGCAGCGTAAAACCCTCATTTGCTTTCTTCCCATATAGATCCCGGAAGAAAAAAAAGATTGCCAGGATTCATTTTTTGCCCGGGCATTTTTGCGCCGGGCGTGGTTCCTGATATCGCAGGTTGTCGCCTTTGAAGATTATAGATCTCTCGTTGATGGGCACTTTGCGTTGAGGGCTGTCATTTATGCTGTATTTACACACGTCGGGTTTAATAACGATATCAAAAGAGTTTCCTCTTATAATCAGATTCTTGATTGCGGTTCTTTCAGAAGTGGCGAGTGGCCTGGGGAGAATGGAAATTTCACCATTAAGCCCGACGCGGAGACCGAACATCCCCTCGATTATCGACTGGGCGCCGACAAGTCCGCCAATGGAATTGGGTCTTCCGTTATGCCTGTAATCTTTCCTGTCGGCATAAACAGCCTGCGGGAGATATGTAAGATCGGTTCCCCACCAGAGTATCCTGAAAAGAATATTCTCCGCCTCTTTAACTTTTCCCACCCTGTACAGATCGGTTATCAGTTCCGGCGCGTCACCGATGTATGTTCCGGGTCCACCCCAGTCAACATCGGATTCGTCAAATCCGGGATCCCATTTTGAAAGACTCCTAACGCCGTATTCGCCGAGGAATTCTCTTTCGTTCAGGTGCCTCATCAGGATATCGATTTTGGCCTGATCCGGCACGCCGGTTTTCAGCATGTCGAATATTTGAACCGACCACACGGTTTTCTTGTTTCCGTCGGAGTCGATGAGGTCATACCAGCCTTTGACCGGGTTCCATAATTTTTCGTTAATGAGATTTGCAAGATGTGCGGCTTTTTTCCGGTACCGGGACGCAATTCCGCCGGGGTCTCCCATCTCTTCAAGAATTTCCGCGACAGCGCGGTAAACCCACACACGTTCTGCGTTCGGGCTGGGTACATAATGCTCGTACTTTGTTTTCTTCAGCTCAAGAAGATTTTCGTTCGTACCGTAATCGATAAGATCCGGCATTTCGCCGGTTGCGACGCCCCGGTCTGCCAGTTCTATGAGAAAGTCGATCAGCTTTTTACCGCTCTTCTGCATCTCCAGGATGCTCCAGTCGCCGGTCAGACAGATATAGTCGTAGACGATTTTAACGAAGCTGTAATCGTTATATGCATATCTCGGCCCTATGCTTTTTGCCATGACCGGCGTAAAAGCATAATGTTCATCTATTCCCATATTGTAGAAGAACCTTATATATCTCTTTGCCACATTCCGGTCTGCCAGTATCAGCATTTTGTCGGAATAGGCATAGTCCCACAGATAGCTGCAAAGCGCGCCGCCGTCCAGTCCGCCGGTCGCAAAGTAAGGATCGGAAACGAGAACTCCGGGCACGCTCCATGAACTGTTCATAAGCGAATAAACAGACCTGTTGTAAAACATGGTCAGTTTATAGTCTGTCGATTGCAGCCATGGATATTCTTTGAATTTGTAAAAATAGTTTCTCTTCGTGATGGTGCGGGTTTCGTTGAAAAAATCATTCGGGGCCGTGTTGAGATATTTCTTCAGCCTTGCAAGCGACTCTTCGGATGTGCCTTCGGTGCAGTAGAAATGAAACCTTGCAAACTGCATACTGTCAACAAGGAAAGATGCTTTCAGCGCTCCATCCGAGTATTCCGCATCAGGGATTGAACTCACGCAGTATACGCCGCCGTCGTTTGATCGCGATGAGAGCAGCCTTTTATTCCTGTTATAGGAAAAAGCCGAAGGGTAATTGGGCGCGGGTCCGCCGAAATCCCATTCTTCGGGCGACGGCTTCGAGAAAAAACCTTTCATGAAAACTGAAATATCAAAACTTTTTTTGTCTTTAGTTTCATTAAAGATTTCCGCGCTCTGTACAAAAACAGGTTCGTCGATGGCGAGAGTGAGATGCGTTACCATCCACAGCCCGTCCTTTTTTGTTTCTCTTTCTATCGCATACTGAATGTATTTCCATTTGTCGGGTTTTATGCTTTCTCCATTCAGTTTGACGGAGAAATCGAAATTGCCCGTGACGTATGGCGGGGCGATTGGGTTTTTGAATCCGAAAATATCATCAAAGGAAGGATTAACCGTCATCTTCCCATTGAAAATTCTTATGTGCGCCTCATCAAAAATATTGTTTTGGTCCGACATCGAGAAATTGTCGTCATTGGGATACAAATTCACTCTGTACAGCTTTGCTTTCATCTCTGTATCGAGCGTCTCGTCTTCACAACGGGAAATATCGCAGGAAAAAAAGACAAGCATGAGTACTAATGATGCTGAAAAAACTAAAAAGAAAGATGTTCGGTATTTTGATAAAATGGCAATCATTCAATTGCTCCTTAGACGCTGTTGAACAAATCTTCAAAATGCAAGTCTGAGAACGCGCATTAATGGAGAATCTCCGGAGACAAGATCAGAAAGAGATTCTTCTTAATTCAGAGGATGATAAATGCTCATCATCAAACTTTTCAACAGCCTGCCTTAAAATCGAATTATGTTCGTGATAAGTTCATTTTTCAAGTAATTTCGACAAACCTGTGCAGCACGGTTAAAATCTGATGGAGGCGCAAAACCACAACAGAGGGACGGGGCGGGTATGAAAAGAGAAATCAAAGCGGTTTTTTTCGATGCCGGTAATACATTGCTGTATCTTGATTATGAATTAATTGCAAGGAAAGTTTGCGCGGCGGGTGTTGAAACACAGGCGGAGGAATTGAAGGTTTCGGAATATGACGCGCGGCGGGCCGTTGACGAATATTTAGCGACGGACGACTATGTGGATGAGATGGTGTGGGATATATATTTTTCGACGATGTTCATGGGAGTGGGACTTGAATCGAGGGAGAAGATACTCGCGACAATTCAGAATCTGAGAGAAGAGAATGAGTTCCAGGGATTGTGGAATCACGCGCCCGAAGAGTCTCACAGAACACTTGAGACGCTGAAATCACAGGGATACATAATAGGGATAATTTCAAATGCGGATGGAAGATTGAACGAGACGATAGCGAGAACGGGTATAGATAAATATCTCGATTTCATGCTTGATTCGAAAATCGTGGGATATGAAAAACCCGATCCCAGGATATTCAATGTCGCGCTTGAAAAAGCGGGGGTTCCGCCTGAAGCGTGCGTGCATGTCGGAGATATAGTAACCGCCGACATCAAAGGCGCTTCCGGAGTCGGCATCAATCCCGTGCTGCTCGATCCGACAGGAAGGCATATCGTAGACTGTCCGGTGATTTCCGATATTTCCGAGATTATTGATGTTGTAAAAACGATGAACGGGAATTAACTGTCGGGGTTCTTCTTCTTTTTATCGCCTGAGTCGGCTCTCCATTTTTCGAGACGCTTCATAATGTTTGCTTCGTTGCCCTGATCCGAGGGATCGTAATAAATGCTTCCATCGAGATTTTCCGGGAAATAGGCTTGCCTTACGTGATGGCCGGGGAAATCATGTGGATATTTGTACCCGTCCCGGGCAGTTTTTTCACCGGTGTAGTCCTGGTTTCTGAGATGAAGCGGAACCGGGCCGAGCGGTTTTTCAACAACGTCTTTCATCGCCCGGCCAAGAGCCATGTACGCGGCGTTGCTTTTAGGGCATGTGGCAAGGTAAACACAGCACGAAGCGAGAGGAATTCTCGCCTCGGGCATTCCGACGAATGCCACCGCGTCAGCCGTTGCCGTTGCAACGGTAATCGCCTGCGGAGCCGCACATCCAATATCCTCGGCTGAGAAGATTACCATACGGCGCGCGATGAATTCGGGCTGTTCCCCGCCTTCAAGAAGGCGCGCGAGCCAGTAAAGCGCCGCATCCGGGTTCGAGCCTCTCATGCTCTTGATGAAAGCGGATACCATATCGAAACGGCTTGTTCCGAGCCGCTGGTAATCGAGCTGTTTCCGGCTCGCTGTTTCGCGTATAAGTTCGCGTGTTATGATTCCCTCGTCGGCAAGTTGCGCCACGAGTTCGAGCAGATTGAGGACAACCCTTGCGTCGCCTCCGGAAATGAGTCGCAGCTCTTCTTTCGCGTCTTCCGGAAACGCGGAAATTGAACTGAGGCTGCCGATTGCCCGCTCGATGAGAATGTCGAGAGCATCATCACCGAGCCGCTTGAAGTTGAATATCGAAATGCGCGACCTGAGCGCGGGGTTCAGTACGAAATACGGATTTTCCGTCGTTGCGCCGATCAGGGTGAGCAGGCCGCTCTCGAGGTGAGGCAGGAAAGCATCCTGTTGCGCTTTGTTGAATCTGTGGAACTCATCGACGAATATTATCGTTCTTTTTTCAAACCCTGAAAGTCTTTCCTCCGACTGCGATACAACTCTGCGGATATCTTCAGTTCTCGAAGTGACAGCGCTGTATTCCTCGAAATGGGCGTTGACATTATTTGCTATGATACGCGCAAGGGTGGTTTTGCCTGTTCCGGGCGGGCCCCAGAAGACGAGCGAAGCAAGAATGCCCTTGTCTATGATTTTCCTGAGAGGTCTGTCTGCTCCCAGCAGATGTTCCTGCCCGACGAAATCTGATATGGAATCCGGCCTCATGCGGGCGGCAAGCGATTTTACCTGATCAAGCTTGTCTTCAAGCTGAGATAAAAACAGATCGTTTTCTTTTTTTCTGCCGCTCATGAGATATTATTGATGTCCATCCGAATTAATTTCAGTTGTTAATGGAATCCGCAATGAGTTTGATCGCTGTTTTAGATTTATCGATCGGGTCCGGAAATATGACAACTTTCCTGTCGAGTTCGCCGTCCGGCAGAATCAGGGCTATGTGCCTTTCGGAAATGGATGCAACGGCTTCCGGGTATACTTCTTTATAGAATTTTTCAACTATTTCAACTGAATGTTCCGTTGTCATTTCCCTTCGATGGTATTCGCGTTTGTCTTCCACTATGTCAACGCTTCCCAATTCATCTATCCGGGCGCCGGGATAATAGACGATTCCCTGGAGATTAGATGATTTATCAAGCAAATCAAGCTGCTGTTTTACAATGTCTGCGTCATCCGGCAGGGATTGAGCCTTATCGGTACTTGTTGCCCGACCGGTAGGCGAATCCTTAATTTCGATTGAGGGGACAGGGGGTTCCGATTTGTTGCTGTCATTTCCGGCGCAGCCGTATGCCATGCATAAAAGCAGGAAGGATATGAATAGAACTATGTAACATGAAATCGTGTTTTTTTTCATCATTAAGCCCCGAGCGCAAGTAAATAGCAAATTCCATTAAAACAATAACAATAATCGATGGTATATTTCAATCTGAGAGCAATTTTTTCTAAATTCAGATAATCTAATGAAATTATTATCACATTAACTATAATACATGAGTGGGTTTTGAAATCCGCTGAGGGTTAAACCTGTAATGAATAAAAAAAAGGTCGTAATTTGAAGGCTAAGGCATAAGGGGGTTAAAGTGACGACTGAGACAAAAGCAAACGTCCTCTCTCCGACAAATGAATTCGGGTATTATGAAATCCGTATGGAAAGTATCGGAGGGCAGGGTGCGAACCTGGCCGGTAAAATACTAGCCGAAGCAGCAATTATAGACATAGGTCTTAACGGGATCAGTTTTGCAAGTTATGGTTCTGAAAAGAAGGGTACCCCGGTAAAGGCTTATATCAGATTAGCGGAGAGCGATGAGGAGATCAGGGTCAACAGCCCTGTGATCGAGCCGCACCTGCTGGTTGTTTTTTCTACGGTGCTGGAAAAAAGCGTTCCGTTGATGATGGGTGTGAAGCCAGGCACGAAAATCATCGTAAACACATCGGAGTCACCGGAAGAGATAAGAGAGCTATTGAAGGTTCCGGGCGGGACAACAATTATTTGTGTTGATGCGTTGAAAATTGCCGTAGAAGAAAAGGTGAGAATCAACACGGTTATTCTCGGCGCAATTGCGAGAGGCGTTGATTTCATTGAACAGGAGCGACTTGAGCATGGGATCAGAAGAACTTTCGAGAAGAAATATCCCAAGCTGGTTGATCCGAATATCAAAGGATTCAGAAGAGGGCATGACGAGGTAAAGGTTTATGAAGTGCCTGACGATTCCAAATATCCCCAGGTAGAATGGAAGCCTTTCCAGCCGAAGCTTGGATGGAAAAACGCTCCTATCGGCGGAACGATAGTCAACCCGGGCAACTCGGTTCTGAATGATCTGAGCGCATCGAGATCCGGCTTTAAGCCGGTGTGGCATGAGGAGTTATGCATACATTGCGGTGAATGTGATGCGGCATGCCCGGACCAGTGCATATTTTTCACGAGGCGTGAAGATGGCAAAGGGAAAGAAAGACAATTTTTCGATCATATTGATTACCAATACTGTAAAGGTTGCCTGAGATGCGTGAGTGCCTGTCCGAAAGAAGCTCTTACGGCCGAACGGGAAACCGCAGAGTAATTTCTGCAAAGGAGGAATGATATCGTGGCATCTGAATCTGAAAAAGCCCCGAATGAATATGCACAGAATGTTGTAGTAGAAAGTGGTAATGAAGTAGCGGCGCTTGCCGCATCACAGATAAATTACCATGTGATGGGATATTATCCCATAACCCCGTCAACTGCCATTCCGGGAGAGATGGACCGGATGAAAGCAGAAGGGGAAAACCAGATAAACATGATTCCCGGCGACGGGGAGCATGGAGCTGCCGGAATATGTTTCGGCGCATCGGTAGCCGGCGGGCGTGTTTTTAACGCGACGGCTGCAAACGGTTTGCTTTTTTCCATCGAGCAGCTTCCGGTACAGAGCGGAACAAGACTTCCGATGGTGTTGAATCTTGTCAACCGTGCGGTAAGCGGACCGCTCAACATCAAGGGAGACCACTCCGATCTCGTTTACGCAATGAGCTCGGGATGGGTAATTCTTATGGCTCCCGATCCGCAGTCCGTGTACGACATGAACCTGTGTGCGGTGAGGATCGGCGAACATGAAGATGTGAGACTCCCTGTAATCGTTTCGCAGGATGGGTTCTTTACCAGCCATCAGAAGCGCAGGGTGCAGGTTTTCGAGGATAATGGGGCGGTTCAGTCGTTTATAGGGCCGTACAAGGCGAATTACGACATAATGAACGTAGAAGAGCCTGTTACGATCGGCCCGTATATGAACGACGATCTTATCAACAACAGGAAACAGCAGAGCGACGCGATGGCTGCGGCTTATGATGTTATCCCTAAAATTTTCGAAGAGTATGAAAAACTGAGCGGACGAAAGTATGACATGCTGGACTCATATATGATGGAAGATGCCGAGGCCGCTCTTTTTGTTCTGAACAGTTCATATTCCACCTCAAAGGCCGCTGTGGATACTCTGAGAAAACAGGGCAAGAAAGTCGGCGTGGTAACGGCAAGAGTAGTCAGGCCGTTCCCGATAAAGGAAATTCAGGAAATATTTAAAAATACAAAAGCGATTTGTGTGGCGGATCGCCAGGATTCTTACGGCGCGTGGGGCGGACAGATGACGCTCGAAATCAAGGCCGCTCTGAAAGATGATCCGGATAACAAATCGATATTCCTAAGCAGGATTTATGGATTGGGCGGACTTGAATTTTACCTCAGTGATGCTGAGTTGTTGCTGAACGAGGTTTATGAAGCGGCTCAGACCGGCAAGATCGAAGAAGCGTTCGGGTATATCGGAACTTATCCCGGTGAAGAAGGTTATGTGCCGGAACGTGCGGAGGCTCCTCTGACTAAAGAGCAGCTCAGCCCGGGTATCGTGTCTGTAGAGAAGAACGAAGAAACAGGCGAGCTGAAAGTAAAGGGAGTGAACTCACGTGAGATTACTCGCCAGCCGAAAAGGATCGCCCAGGGCCACGGCGCATGCCCGGGCTGCGGAATAGTTCCTACGCTCAACGCTTTCATGGCGGGCCTCGAAGGGCCGGTCGTTGTGCTTTTCCACACAGGCTGCGGAATGATTATCGGATCGGGTTATCCCTTCAGCGCTCACAGGAACACTTATGTTCATAACCTGTTCCAGAACGGAGCGGCCACCGTATCGGGTCTTGTCGAGATGTACAAGGAAAGACAGCGAAGGGGAGAGATACCGAAAGATCTTGATATTACATTCGTTATGGTTACCGGTGACGGCGGTAATGACATCGGCATGGGGCCGACGATCGGCGCGGCGCTCAGGGGCCATAACATGATCTGTCTCGAATATGACAATGAAGGTTATATGAATACGGGACATCAGCTTTCGTTCTCGACTCCGCTCGGACACGCGACCGCGACGAGTCATGTTGGACCGGCTCAGGCGGGAAAGAGAACTCATCACAAGGATACCGCCCAGATTATGGCGGCATGTCATGTGCCTTACATATTCACCGGAACGGAAGCGAACCATCTCGATCTTACTCGCAAGGCCGCAAAGGCTCAGAAGATAGCGAGAGAAGAAGGATTCGTTTTCGGCAAAGTACTCTCCTTCTGTCCGCTGAACTGGCGCTGCACCGAGAATAAGGGCAAAGAAATTATTCAGGCGGCGGTAGACAGTTGCTTCTTCCCGCTATACGAGGTTTATCATGGGAAGACTACCCTGAATTATGATCCTGAAGCCAAAGAGAAGAAAGTTCCTGTGCTCGACTGGCTCAAGATGATGGGCAAAACACGACATTTCACAAAACCTGAATACGGCGATGATCTTGTCGCGGTTCAGACTGAAGTCGACAGACGGTGGAATCGCATTAAAGCAATGAGCGAACATCCGCTGCTCTGATATATTTATGATTGACATTAATGGACGGGTGGCTTGTTTATACAGCCGCCCGTTTTTTTATCCCATATTAATATATCGATTATCAGAATAATAATGGAATAATCTTACGGCCTCGGACCGTAAGGTCTCGGGCTGAATAGGCCTCCGGCGGCTCAAGGGGCGCTTTTGAAAAAGCGCCCCTTGAG
>DAOSYA010000074.1:0-13650 GCA_035380865.1 bacterium | reverse complement strand
TGCAATTCTATTTGGCCCCGTTTGGCCTGTAAACCCCTTCAACACTATATTCTTAAACTTTTTCAGGAACGACTATCTAAAACAATCTGCCTTTCATTTGTATTATAGCAATCCCGGAAAACAAACTAGAGCCTAGTATTACGTACTTTTGCATACACTAGACATATCGCAAAGGTACATGTAGAATATATGTATGCAAGGGAAAAAGACACTACCGAACCCGGAACATGCAACACCGCAAGAGCTTGAAGTCGCCAAGGAAAGTTCGCCCGACAAGCAACAGTACATACGGTTATTCGCCATACAAAGGTTGCTTGAAGGAAAAAGCCACAAGGAGGTTGCGAAGGATTTCAACCGGAACGAAAACACGATTACGGTATGGGTGAAAAAATGGAACGAGGGGGGATCGACGCATTACGCACGATCAAACCCCATGGCCGACCGAAAAAGCTCTCCGAAGACCAATTGTTGCAAATTAAGGATTTATTGCTTAAGCCATCGCTGGCTGGTGAATGCCATTGGACCATTGTCAAGCTGCATGGCTACATCCGCCGCGAATGGCAGTTGGAGTTGGGCTACACAACACTGCTTTACAACATCGAAAAGATGGGATTCCGACAGGTAGTTCCGCGCACATGGTCGTCGAAACAGAACGCACAAGAGCGCCGCGTTTCATAGAGGAACTGGAGCAGCTGCGAAGCCATGCGGACAATGAGATATGATTTGCCGACGAGTCGGGTTTCATCGCGGACCCACGCCCACGCAAACGCTGGGTTCTTATCGGCAGTCGTCCGAAGATAGACTACACCGGCATGCACATTCGCCTAAATGTCATCGGTGCTGTAGAGCCGACGAGCGGACGCTTTGAATCCATCATTGTTCCACAGGGCTACAGAGAAGTTTTTCAAATCTTTCTGGATCAATTTGCCAAAGCCACCGTCGATAGCCCGAAGAAAATTCATCTTGTTGTCGACAACGCGTCCTGGCACAAAGCCAAATGCCTGAACTGGCATCACATCACGCCCGTCTATCTGCCCACGTATTCTCCCGATCTCAACCCGATTGAAAAATTGTGGGCGCAGCTCAAATCAAAATTCTTCGCCGACTGGATCGGAAAAAACTACAACCAATTGTGGGATCGCTTGACCCTGGCCATCTGCTATTTTATCAACCACGAAAATGAGGTGGGTAAAACCTGCGCTTTTTAGTAAAACTTCTAATTCCTTTTTTGTAATTGCTATATCCCGGAAGATTTCTGAAGAACGTTTCCGCCGGCTGAGTGCCAGGTTCCTATGCGCCCGCGAAAATTGTATGTATGAGAATTCTTGTTTGCTTCCGAACAGAATCAGGGGCTGTGGCTCCGGGAAGCGAAGACATGTCACAATCGGTCTTCCGACCGGCAGAGATATGATTCGTAGAGTTCTGTTTTCAGTAGAACAGCACAGCCGGAAATATCCACATTCCCCCTGGCATCGTGGTTGTTTATGACGTGCCTGGTAGTCGCAATGACGGCAACAGGAGCGCCGGATGCGATCAACAGTTCTTCGAATTCTTCATTACTATTGAAGTCTTTGAAGGTGATTCCGAGCCGGGAATTCTCGAGTCCGGCGGTATCGTCGACACCGGAACCGGTGTAAGCTTCTGTAAAGCGCTTCTTGTTCATTGAGAGTGTGGAGCCGGCTCCCATGGAAACCTCATAAAAGAAATGTTTGTCCGGAGGAAATATCATGATTGCGGTGTTGATTCCCGCGTCTTTTATCTTCGCCACATGATCCATGGCCTCGTTTTTATTGATAGTGTTTGATGCGAAGATGTAGCTGCATGATGAATAGTACTGTAAGAATAGGACCGTGAACAGACCAACAACGATACACCTCGCGAAAACCTTTCGTCCGGGAACGACTACGGAGCAGAGCTGGGCCCAGCCGGAAATGAATACAGGGAGAAGATAGTAGTCGTGGATTCTATAGAACAGACTGATTGCGAAAGATGCCGCGACCGATGGGATCCAGGCAGCTCTGAAAAGCCGCTCCTTCTGCCAGGGAATAAATGTGATTGCCAGGAAAACCAATGAGATCACAGCCGTATGCGAGGAAAAATCCGAGAAAACCTCGTTTAATAACTCCGCCTCTCTCTGGAGAACAGATGCGCTCTGAGGAAAATCCGCGGTCCTTGCCGTTAACCCCCAGGATATCATGGAGGCCGCGGGCAGGAATGTGAAAACCGCCGTGCCGGTGAAATTGACGGGCAGTTTAACTTTCTCTCTGTAAATGTGAATTGCAATGAAAAGGAACACGAGAGAAGCGAAATAATGGGAGTACACGGCCAGGGCGACCGAAATGAGGAAATGATAATGGCGCCTGTCCCGTTTTTTCACATCGAACAGGAAATACATGGCAAGCAATGTGAAAAAGCATGCCGGACAGATACCTCTCGTTAAAAACCCGTTTGATATCATTTGCGGGTTGAAGGCGATGATGCCCGCGAGGAGCAGGGCGGCGGTCGTATTCAGGAATCTCCTCGCCATAAAAAACGACACCGGGATGCCCAGTGTGCTGATGGCGGAAAAGACCATCCGGGCCGTGCCGACTGTTCCTCCGGCGGCGAAAACGGAAGAGATTATTATCTGGTGGACGGGTGGATTGTATTTTATGTCATTGTTGAAGATTGCTCCGCCGATGCCGTTCAGGGAGCGAATCAGGCTTCCCATTTCATCGCCTGAAACCGGAACGGAAGAGCCGAGCTTGAGCCGCAGGATTGCCCCGGCAATTGTGACCGCCGCCAGCGCCGCCAGCGCTGCCACGCCCGGGAACCGCCTCGAATCTCCCGGGCCGGGTGATGCCTGCCGAATGTCATTGTCGCCCATGTCTGACCTGCTCCCGGTGCCGGAGTGTCCTGTCTTATTTTACATAGTCTAACGTTGATTCTACTATTGGGCGCTGCAATTTGAAAACATAAACTTCTCAAGTTTGAGAGCAGACTTGACCGCAGGCCCGGCCACAGGAGCCAGAACTCCGGAATCCCGGAGCAATTCATCATCAAGCAAAACAATACGCTTGCCGCGCCCGCAGCCACGCGTAATGCACAAGGGTTTGTCATCTTGCGGCAACGATGTAACGCCCGGTGGCGGCTTAAATGTTTTTTGAGAGTGCGACACTTCAGTGTCGCTTCCCGGTCGGGAACTGATTCCCGACCATGCGCAACGTTGATAACGGGCTGTCCCGGATTTCTCACAGAGAAAACCGAAAAATCGTGATAACACCTGTCCTGCTGCGTCGGTTCGGGATCGGTTACATACCGCACGTATGCTTTCTCACCACTCACTCGCCGAGCCTTCGAAAAACGAAGGATGGGGGGCTCGGGAGACCTCGCCCCGCCGGAAGACATTCTCCTCAGGAGAATCCGGCTTCACGATTTTTAACTTGCACTGGTGAGAAATGCAGGATAGACGTTTCCAGAGCGGCTGTTAAAGAAATGTATAGTTGAGAGTATGTCATCCTGAGCAGCGCGAAGGATCTCGCTTTTGAAACTTATTATCGAAATTCTTCGGTCGCTGAGCTTTCTCAGAATGACAAAGTGTTTTTTTCAGAAGCCGCCGAAGCGATGCTCGCCGTGCTCCAAAATTTATTGCAATTTCACATATGAACCGCTGTTTTCAGAAGGTTTGTGTGTCCGTGCGTGTTGTGAGACAAGTATCTGATAATTCAAAAACCATACATAGTCAGGCCAGTTCAGGCCCCTCAAGTTCCATCGCTCTCGAATAGTCTTTTTTTGCAAGATCGTAAGAACCTTTTTCATGATATGCTCCACCGCGATTGCTGTAAAGCAGCGGATCATCCGGACTGATCTGTATAGCACTGGTGAGATCTCTGACCGCAAGATCATATTTTTTCTTTTTTACAAAAACGATCCCTCTGTTATTGTACGCATCAGCCCTTGCCGGTTCTAACGATATTGCATTTGAAAAATCCAGAATCGCTTCTTTAAATTTTCCCATCCTGGAAAAAATGATACCGCGTTCATTGAAAATGTCATAGTTCGGATTGATTGCTATTGATTTCGATAATTCATCAACAGCGCCTTCGTAGTCACCTGCTTGTGCTGATTCACTCCCGGCGTGATAAAAAGTCTCAATGTATCTGAACTCATGCTTTTCGACTACTTTATGAACTGAATATCCGGTATTAGGTTCGGCATGTCTGGCTCTCTCTTCAGCGTCAATAAAGTACAAGCAACCGTCCTTCTCTGATGCCAGGCCGCTATCCGAGGATGATTTCTTCCGAGCCAGAATCATCACTGTAACGATACATACTAAAACAATTACAAGCAAAACAATCGACATGCAAACGATATCTGGTTCCACTGTTTTATCCTTACATCAACTTTACAGCGCCTGACAGGCAGTTGTTTCGCCGGATTGAGTCCTCTGCATATATTAAACATCAACCGCGCGTGATGCGCAAGGGTTTGTCATCTTGCGGCAACGATTCAAGTGTTCAGCCTGATCATCTGTTAGATGTGTATTTGTATGTAACAATTATTTGCTGTTTTGTGATTTTCTGTAAAAATAATATATAACCGCCAGGGCGATGGCAACAAAACATAAAGCCCCAACTGTATGTATTAGCAGTATTTTTGGATATTCATGCCCACTGATGAATTCAAACAAAAAAACACCAAGTATAACCAGAAAGCAAGATCCCATAAGTATCCCATAGCGTTTTGATATCGACTTAAAATCCTGGTTTCTTTTTTTCTCATCTTCGATATGCTGAATCGTCATTTGTTGTTTTTCACCATCTGTCAGTGAAATATCGTCATAGGACTGAATACTCATTTGATATGTTTTAGTAACCAGGATCAAAGGCACATCCAGTATTCGCGATAACACCCATGCACTTCCTGGATGCTTTGATAGTACGCTTCTGTTATCGTTCTGAAAAGATGAATATGTCCCATCAGAAAATGTTTTCATCGTTAATGGTATTTGTTTGCCATTAAAAATATCCAGCTTAATATTCCAGTACGGATAGTATTCTTGATTGGGATCATATCTTGTTTCGAGTATAACCGATTTCACCCGGGATCTTTCGAAAGTCGTTTTTCTGCCCGTGAATAAGAATCTTGATATAACGGAGACTCTTGAAAATGAAAAATCCAGCCACGATATCCGGCTGATTGATGCAATACATATTGATGCAATGAGCACCATACAGGCAATTACAGCTATTCCGACCTGAATATAGAAAAATGTTTCCTTGGGCCATTCTTTATTTATGCTTTCGGTTAGTAACACATGATAAATCCATGCAAGAAGCGCTCCAACAAAAACAATCAGAAAGAATGCGAATATGTACTGAACATTTGATTTTGTTGAATGTATCTGAAATCCTTGTCCGGTTTTTTTGAAATACTTCTCAGCATTAGGTTTCTGCCCGATTTTAAGAACGATGTCCTGCATGATCCATCTGGGGTCATTCTTGTATAAATTAATTTCGCTCATAACTATATGGCTGAAAGTCCTTTGCATATATTAAACATCAACCGCGCGTAATGCGCAAGGGTTTGTCATCTTGCGGCAACGTAAGAAGGTTTGCGTATGTGTGAGTGACCCTGAGCAGCGTGTTTGTGTAAACACATTCATTGAAGACTGCTGTACTCCCTTATTTTTTCTACGGCAGTTTCATAAGGTTGTATTTCGTTAACATCTCTTGGAGAAGAGTACATTTTTTCTCCATCCGGTTTCACTTTCCAGAAATCGCCCTTTTCTTGTTTATAACAAACTTTGATGCCGTCTTCCGTGATTCTCCACCTGCCACACCATATGTTGGTATACTTGAATCCCACAAACCCTTTGTCGAGAAAGAAAATGCTTGTATCTCCGATAGATGTTCGATCATATGGAAGTGATGATCTGGATATCAGCAACGAATAATCCTTTTTTGCCTCACCTTTGAACACATCTTCAAAAGCTACTATTTCTATGCACCTGTAAATCTGAAAGGTGGGATAGAAGAACAAAGGCCTTACTATATGATAACAGGCCAGAAAAACCAGTATTGCAAGAATCTCAATTATTAGTCTTGAAGTTTTTTTCTGTTTCTTTAGCAGCCTGCTGATCGAACTGATGCTCCAGACAAAAACTAATAAATAGATTAATATGACCATTGGATTAGGAAAAGCAAAAACAACCCGGCCCTGAGCTATGACATCTGAATCTCTTACTATTTCTTTAAATGTTGGGATATGTGGTTGAGAGGCAAAAAGAATATCCGGCTTAATAAAGATAATAAACGCAATAATTGAAACTGTAAAAATCAATAATAACGTCTTCTGCAAACAATGTCGCATATAGAGTTCCAAAATAGAATTGTCTTTATATATTAAACATCAGCCGGGCGGGATGCGCAAGGGTTTGTCATCTTGCGGCAACGATTGAGACGCCCGGCGGCGGCTTGTCCGTATCCTGATCACCGGCAAGCGCAGGTCGTTGACCGATATTATCGTTTCCAGTGTTGTTATACGCCATTTATTGTGAGTCAGTTCAGCAGGGGCACCATGCTTTCTTTGTTTTCACAGATTATGTACAATAGTGTGAAGTGGAATAGAGTTTACGAATATGGAACAGTTCCCGCACGCGGAATCCGGGCGCTGTTTTTTAATTGAACTGAGTGCTAATGGTATTTACAGCAGCAGAAGAAATCAGCCGAATGTTAAAATGCCCGGAGACCGGCGGGCCAGTCGTTTTCAGAGACGGCGCGTTCGAGAGCGTAGAATCGCCCGGCGTAAGATTCCCTGTCGAGGACGGCATCATCCGGGCTTTTCTCCCCGATGGCGGCGACCTGAAAGGTGATGTTACAGATGTTATAAAAGCGTTTTACGAGGAGACGCCGTTTCCGAGTTACGACGAGATGGAAACACCGGGGTCTCTTATCGAAAAGAGTCTCGACCGTGTTTTCCCCGACATGCTCAACAGGTCGATCCCCCCTCACACGAAGGTGCTGGAGGTGGGTTGCGGCACCGGGCAGCTCGGGAATTTTCTCAGCATTGCGGACCGGAAAGTGCTTTCTGTGGACATGTGCCTGAACTCGCTGCGTCAGGCCCAGAACTTCAAAGAAAAAAACGGGTTCGACAACGTATCTTTCGCGCAGATGAACCTTTTCAGAATGCCCTTGCAGGCTGAATATTTCGACGTGGTTATCTGCACGGGCGTTCTGCACCACACGGGTTTTCCGGAAAAAGGGTTCCGCGGCCTCGTGCCACTGGTCAGGCCGGGCGGCCACATCATAATCGGCCTTTACAATCTTTACGGCAGGCTCAAGACACGCGCGCGCCGCGTATTGTTCGGTCTGATCGGGGAGCGGTATGCTTCGCTCGATCCGTATATTTCCCGGTTCGGGGCTACCGGCGAGAAGCTGCATTCATGGTTCATGGATCAGTATAAAAACCCGCACGAGTCGTACCACACGATGGATGAAGTGCTGCGCTGGTTCAGGGAAAACGGCATAATTTTTCTGCGCGGGCTGCCGGGCACGGTTTTCGGATCGGGCTTCGAGATGGATTACCGGGCGTCGCTGTTCGAACCCGAACCCCCGGGGACGGGGATGGATCGGTTTCTGAGCCAGGTCAACCAGATGTTGACGGACACGGAGGGCGGGCTTTTCATCATGATAGGCAGGAAGGAATAAGCACGGGGAACAAGAGATTTATATGAGCATATATATTCTGGGGATATCGGCATTTTATCACGACAGCGCGGCGGCGCTCATAAGGGACGGCGAGCTGGTGGCGGCTGCGCAGGAGGAACGCTTTTCCCGTAAGAAAGGCGATAGCCGGTTCCCGGCCGGGGCGATCGAATACTGCCTTGCTGAGGCCGGGATCGACAACTCGCAACTGGATGCCGTGGCTTATTACGACAAGCCGGTTCAGACGTTCGCCCGGCTGATGCAGACTTACCTCGAATACCCTTTTCAGTGCTGGAAATCATTTAAGACGAGCCTGCCGGTTCTCATCAACGAGAAACTCAGGATCACGAAAATCATAGACAAACAGTTGCCGGGATTTTCCGGCGAAATAATGTTTTCCCGGCATCATGAGTCTCACGCCGCATCCGCTTTTTTCGCTTCCCCGTTCGAGAGCGCGGCGATAGTTGTGGTTGACGGCGTGGGAGAGTGGGCATGCACTTCGATCGGGGAGGGCAGGGGCAACTCGATTCAACTTATGAAAGAGGTCCGTTTCCCTCATTCGCTCGGCCTTTTCTATTCCGCGATTACTCAGTACCTGGGGTTCAAGGTCAATTTCGACGAGTACAAAGTAATGGGGCTGGCGCCTTATGGCGAGCCGCGTTATGCGGATCTTATTCTCGAAAATATGCTGGATCTGAAACGTGACGGATCGCTGGTGTTGAATCTGGATTATTTCGCATACACATACGGCCTGCGGATGATCACGAAGAAGATGGATGAATTTTTCGGGCGTCCGGCGAGGGACCCTGAAACAGGGCTGGAACAGTTTCACATGGATGTGGCGGCGTCGGCGCAGAAAGTGACAGAGGAAACAATGCTGCGGCTGGCGAGGCACGCGAAAGAGATCACGGGCCTGAGCAATCTGTGCCTTGCGGGCGGCTCGGCTCTGAACTGCGTGGCGAACGGCGCGATATACCGCGAGCATATATACGATGACATATTCATCCAGCCGGCGGCGGGCGATGCCGGCGGCGCGCTCGGTGCCGCATGGCAGGTCTGGTATCAGGTTATGGGCAATCCGCGCGATGTGTCGGGCGGCGAGAAAATGCGTGGTTCACGCTGGGGGCCGGGTATCGATACCGGCGCCGCGCGCTCTTATCTCGAATCGGCGGGTGCGGATTTCGTTGAAATCGAAGATGACCAACTGGCGGAAAAAATCGCGGGATGGATAGCGCGGGGGCATGTCGTCGGCCTGTGCCGGGGGCGCATGGAGTTCGGACCGAGGGCGCTCGGGGCGAGGAGCATCCTGGGCGATCCGCGCGATCCGGATACTCAGTCGCGGATCAATCTGAAAGTGAAATACCGGGAATCGTTCCGGCCTTTCGCGCCGGCTGTTCTCGAAGGGCATGCCGGGGAATACTTCGATCTGGATATTCCGAGTCCCTACATGCTGCTCGTCATGCCCGTGATCGAGGAGCAGCGGATGGGGCACGAGGAAAACGCCCGGCGGCAGGGAGTCAGCAAACTTTATGTGCAGAGATCAGCCGTCCCCGCCGTTACTCATGTTGATTACTCGGTGCGGGTCCAGACGACGACGGCGGAACGCAACGGGATGTTCCACGAAATAATATCAGAGTTTCACAGAATGACCGGCTGCCCCCTCATAGTGAACACGAGCTTCAACGTCAGGGGCGAGCCGATAGTGTGCGACCACGAAGACGCTTATCGTTGCTTTCTGATGACTAATATCGATATCCTCGTGGTAGAAAATTTCGTGGTTGCGAAGCCGGGCGTCGATCTCGGCGCAGCGCCCGCGCAACCGGATAAATAATTTAAGGTTTTGCCGTTTTATGAATAACGAAATGTTTACAAGAGGGCCCGAACAGGAACGCAGACAGATGCTGCTCATGTCCATATCGTTCATCGTGGTCGGCGGACTCCTGTTTTTTCTGCTTGAAAAACCTGTTCCCGCGGCTGTTCTGTCCGGACTGTCCCTGTTCGCATTTATCGGGTTCGCCGCATACCCGTGGGTCGGGCGTGGCATATATCTGGTCTTCGCGCTGGTGGCGTTTCTTATCGGCCACGCCGTATCATGGCTGTCGGTCAGGATGGTTTATGTGCTGGCGATAGTTATTTTCGGTGCTTTCGTCCGGCTGTTCGGCATGGACCGCTTGAAAAAGAATTTCGAAAACGGCAAAAAGAAAGAAACGAATTTCGAGGAATCGCCGGCCAGCGATATAGAGAGCTTCAGGAGGCAGAGTTGATGGCGGAAAAACCGGTTAAGAAAAAAAAGCGCTACGGTATCGTAAGCGAGTTCGCATATTTTTTGAAAACGCACAGGATGTGGTGGCTCTTTCCGGTGATTATAGTGATACTTGCGTTCGGGGCGATAATCATGCTGGGCGGAACGGAACTGGCGCTCACTATCTACGCATTGTTCTAAACCTGATATTATTTTTCTTCGAGGATCTTCTTTATTTCCGGCTCAAGCACATCCGCTATGATTTTGTGCGCTTCGGAATTGAGATGGAAATCGGTCGGCCTGACCCAGAAATCGAGCAGGTTGGCCCTGTCCGTCAGGGCGGGGGTGACGTCGATGTAAGGAATTCCTTCTTCGTCGAGAACTCTTTTCACCTGGTTATGGAACCCGTAATAAGGATACGGCTCGTTCTCGCTCAGCCCCTGGTAAATCGGCCATGGAAAGATCACGAACAGGACATTTGTTCCGGACCGGTTGAGCTCTCCGAATTTCGAAACGGCCTCTTTCCACTTCAGGAACAGCTCCCCCTGCGGATCGTATACCGGCTTCATGAACTCGACGCTGATAGGCGATTCATTCGGGTCCATCGATTCGAAATCCGTCTGCGACGCGTTGAACCCGCCGTGAAGTCTCACTCTTAAATATTTGAAAAACTGGTACATGTGAAACCTGCGGCTCAGGAATGTTTTTATCCTCGGCAGCAACCTGTCGCCCGTGTCCAGCGAAAAAGGCAGAGTCAGATCGTTCAACAAAAACTGAACCATCACAACATCCGGATTGAGTTCTTTCGCCTTATACTCGTACACCAGCCATTCCTGAGCGGTGTTGTATCCGCCTATGCCCATATTGAAAAATTCTGTTCCGACGCCCGGAGGTGTCTGCCCCAGTTTTTTCTCCAGGAGCTTCACATAACTATCACCATCCGGCAGGCTTATGGCATTCGTCATCGAGTCGCCGAGGCATACGACACGGAATCCGCCGTCTGCTTTTTCGACACGGAAGTCCCTGTCGAGAAACCCCATGTTGTTCAGCCTTCTTTGCTTCCCGTCGATTTTAAAAACCGCTTCCGGCCTCAGTTCGAATTCAAGTCCGGGCACCGAACTGCTCTGATAAATGGGCGGCGTAAAAATACCCAGTACACGGAAAGCCGCTTCGAGCGCTACGAACGCTATGAATAATCCCAGAAGCAGTGTTACGACATGAAAAAGGACTTGATCGCCGCGGCTTATTTCGATATCGTTTTCGGCCTGGTTGGTGTTTCTGTCGACTGGAGTGTTCGGGTCGTTCATGTGGATATAGTAGAGAATGAATATTTTAGTGTCAAGAAAAGCAGGTGCCTTTCTTCAAAAACGTAAAACACATTTTTGTGCCTGAACAACACGTTGCCTGTCAAGTTACACGTGACGGGAAGGGCCGGTCATGGATGGAAATATGCAGCAATGTTGCAAACATGTGTTTTGAAGAGTGACAGAGCGGAAAAAATAATGGCATTCCTGTTGTTTTTTGAAAAGTTTATATAGAATAATGAATACGCCGGTGAGCTGAGAGAGAGGAATATCGGAGACAGTACGGGTATTCCTCATTCCTCGCAGTGGGTAATCCTGAAAACTTGAGAGTCGAGAGGAAGAATGGTTATGAGAAAAGTATTTTTGGCAATGATTATGAGTCTCGTAATGTTAAGCAGTATTGGACTTCATGCGCAGACGGATCAAGTCGAGAAGGCGAAAGGGGACAAGCCGGTTTTCGAACTGGGCGATATTGTTGTTACCGCGACCAGAAAAGCAATGCCGCTTGAGGATGCCCCGGTGAAGGTCACCGTGATTGAGAAGGAAGAGATAGAGAACACGCCGGAGTTGACGCTTGGCGATTTTCTGCGGCGGGTTCCGGATATTACGCTTGCGAAATCGCACTGGACGGAATGTGCTCCGAGGGAGATAACGCTGAGGGGCGTGTCTTCGCAGGAAAGGACTCTCGTGCTGCTGGACGGAATTCCGCTTAACGGCACGATGCACGGCTGGACATCACTGTCGCATATACCGAAAGATGCTGTTGAGAGAGTTGAAATCGTTCGCGGCCCGATGTCCGCGCTGTATGGCTCGGGCGCAATGGGCGGTGTTGTGAATATTCTAACGAAAGTGCCGAAGAAATCCTGGGAGACGTCTTTCAAGTCGGGTTACGGCAGTATGGATACCCGGTATACCGAGTTGTTCCAGAGCGGAGGGACGGATGAGGTTAAGTATTATTTCGGCGGCAGGTACTACGACACGGGTGGCTATATCGCCGCCAAGAATCCTCATTCGTACAACAGGGAGAACAAACGCGCGGAATGGAGCATGACGGGCAGGCTGATGTGGTATCCCGATGATGTTTCGTCCCTGAAGCTGGGGTTTGGGCACAGCGATGAATCGGTGGACAGGGGCAGAATTTTCACTCACCACGATTATGTCACCCGGATGGTTTATCTGACATACGCCCGGGAAAACAAAGATGGGATTTCGGTTGAGGGGTCATTGTATAAGAAGTTCCAGGACTGGAAGGTGAATTTCGATCTCAGGCCGACGTACAGCTACCTGTATCTTACGGAGAATCACGATCTGGAAGATTACGGCCAGTTGTTCAAAATCAGTTATCCTATCAGCAACAGCAATACTCTGACGGCGGGAATTGACTCGCAGGCGGGCAAGATCAAGAAGACCGATGTTTATCCCACATCCACCCGAGAGGCGCTCACCCGCGGGAAACAGTCGATGGTGTCTTTCTTTATGCAGGACGAGATGGAGATCAGCAAAAGGATGAGCCTGACAGTGGGCGCGAGGGGGGATTTCAGTGAGAGCTATGACGGCAGGAGTTATGATTCCAACCCGGCTCCGCATGCGCCGGTGGATGAATATTATGAGTCCAGAAAATGGGATTCGATCAGTCCCAAAGCGGGTTTACGTTATCATCTCAATGACAACACAACATTGCGCACATCTGTAGGAAAGGCTTTTGCCGCGCCGAGCCTGCCGAAGCTGTACACTGTTATGCAACGTGGCCCGATCCTTGTTTACGGTAACCCGGAACTCGATCCCGAGACATCCGTTTCTTACGAATTGGGGGTTGAACACTGGTTTACGGATCAATTGCAGGGCGGTCTTTCCATGTTCCATACAGATGGCGACGATTTTATCAGCATGCGCTCAACGGGTGCTCTGACCCGACTTTATGACAATATTACAAAGGTCAAGATTCAGGGAATTGAAAGTGAACTGAATTACGATTTTGCGAGAAAGTGGACTATGTTTGTGGGACATTCGTATAACCGGTCTGTTATTAAGACCGACTCGGCCAATCCCGCCAATGACTCGAATGCGCTTCCTTTCACTCCACGGCACAAGGGGCGGGTCGGGTTCACGTACAGGGATTCCGATCGGTTCTCGGGCGATCTGAGTTTCAGGTATATGGGCAAAAGATATACGGATATCGAGAACACATCGATGCTGGACGAGTATGTGACGATCGATCTCTCGCTTTCAAAGAAATGCGGGAAGTACACCACGTTTACAATCGGCGCGGAGAACATTCTCGATATCGAATATGATCTTTACGGCATCCCGGACGACGAATCGAAAGCGCCGGGAAGAGTAGTTATGATGAGCGTTTCTTATGAGTTTTAGCCTGCATTTCTCACCAGCGCAGGTTAAAAATCGTGATAAGGCTGATAAT
>DAOSYA010000073.1:0-13801 GCA_035380865.1 bacterium | reverse complement strand
GTAGGATTGGCCTTATCGCGGTTTTCCGGATTTCTCTGTGAGAAATCCGGGCTAATGTAAAAAATATTATCTGTTGTGCCATGTACAAAGCGCCGTTCTTTGTGCATGAAGCATTTCCCGCTGAAGTGTGCATGTCTTATCTGGATTCCGGCTGACTGCATGCCGGAATGACGGGCGCGCGGGGGAATGAGTCTGTTGTCATTCCTGCGAAGAAGGCTGTTGAAAAATCCCCGCTTGTCATTCTGAGGAAATATTGCGACCGAAGACTCTCAATAATAAGCTCCAAAAGCGAGATCCTTCGCTGCGCTCAGGATGACATACTCTCTATGCCAACATTTTTCAACAGACTCGAAAGCGGGAATCTACTCCTTAATATATGCCGTTCAGCGACCACCCACAAACTGGTTGTGGGTGCCACCCTCCCTGTGGCCACCGCCTGCTTTTTGTCCTCTTACTTGCTCACTTCGTGGACGGATTAATCTCAAAACACCTTAGTGTTTCTCGTTCCCCTGCTCCGCGTCATATATCACTCTAACTTCGGGCGCAGAGCGCCCGGCTATCGCGTTACGACGCAGAGCATCGTAACGATGAATGTTGCATCAGGCGTGGTTTATTTGGAGTGCGAAAATTCATTTTTGCTTTCATCGCCGGGAATTTATTCCCGGCACACTATAAACCAAGGCGGCGATGAATCGCCGCAATCCACGCTCCGCACCGGGTTCCATTTTATTTATGACAAGCAGTATATATCCCGTATTCAAACTAAACTTGGAAAACCTCTTTACATAAACATGTGGCCGTAATAATATAGTTAACTATAGGCAGTTGCGAATATTAGTTTTTTTGCGTGCTTTGCTATTTTAAATTCAGTCGCCATGCCTATAGTTATCCGGTTCATGCCCGGGATGTATCCGGACCGAACCACCGGAGGATATCTATGAGTCGAGCTGTCGGCATAGACTTCGGCACAACCAACTCGGTAATTTGTGTTCTTGATGGCTGCGAGCCTCTGGTAATTCCAAACCAGCGCGGCGAGCGTGTCACGCCTTCTGTAGTTGCCTTCACGAAAGAAGGCGATCTGCTCGTGGGAACAGCAGCTAAAAATCAGAGCGTGATCAATCACGAGCGGACCATCAAATCCGTCAAGCGCAACATCGGCGATAATTTCAGAATGGACATCGACGGCCAGGAATACAACGCGATACAGATCGCTTCGATCATTATCAGCAAACTCAAGGACTGCGCTGAAGTTTACCTGGACGAACCCGTAACAGAGGCGATCATCACGGTTCCGGCGTATTTCAACGACGGGCAGAGACAGGCGGTGAAGCGCGCCGGAGAAATCGCGGGCCTGAACGTGATGAGGCTTATCAACGAACCCACAGCCGCCGCTCTTTCCTACGGTCTATCGAAAAAAGAACAGGGCCAGATCCTCGTCTTCGATCTCGGCGGCGGCACCTTCGATGTTTCCATACTCGATATTTCCGATGATGTTTATGAGGTTCTCGCGACAAGGGGAAACAACTGTCTGGGCGGCGACGATTTTGATGCCCGGCTTGTTCATTTCATCTGCGAGGAGTTCCGGAAATCACATGGCATAAATCTTAACGAAGACAGAATGGCTTTGCAGAAAGTTATCGACGCCGCGGAACAGGCGAAAAAAGAACTTTCCGAGGCGAACCAGACCTCCATTAATCTGCCTTTCATTTCGGCAGACGAAAAAGGCCCGAAACACCTCGAGCTTACTATCACGAGGCAGAAGTTCGAAGAATTGATCTACGATTACATGGATGAAATTTTCGAACTCGTCGATGCAACTCTAGACGATGCCGGAACGGAACACGACGAGATCGACTCAGTGGTGCTCGTCGGAGGCTCGACAAGAATCCCGGTGGTGCAAAAACTTCTCGAAGACAGGTTCCCGAACCGCGTGATGCGCAATGTCAACCCGGATGAATGCGTCGCGTCGGGCGCCGCGATCCAGGCGGGCGTTATGAAAGGGAATCTGAGAGGGCTCGTTCTGGTCGATGTCGCTCCGCTTACCCTGGGCATAGAAACAGAAAACGATGTGTTCATACCGATAATAGATCGCAACAGCTGCATCCCCACGACCAAGAGCCGCATTTTCACAACAGTCAGCGACAGGCAGACCTCCGTTGAAGTCCATGTTCTCCAGGGAGAACGCGCAAGGGCGAGCCAGAACTATTCGCTGGGAAAATTCGCTCTCGACGGAATTCCGCCCGATGAAAAAGGCGCCCCAAGGATCGAAGTTATCTTCGACATTGATGTCAACGGCATCGTTCATGTTCGGGCGCGGGACGAGAACACGGGCCAATGCAACGAAATCGAAATCAACGCTTCGGACAGCATCACGGACGAGCAGATCGAAAAAATCCTCCAGGAAGCAACCGCGCACCGCGAGGAAGACGAACTGTTTCTGGGCAGGCAATTGCTGATAAAACAGGCGAAACTGCTTCTTACAAAAATCCGTGATCGAATAGACTCGGAAGAACAGCTTTCCGATCGCATGGAAATCCAGGAGTTGATCGAATATATCGAAAACGTGCTCCGCGGGAACGACATTCAGCAGATCAGAACCGCGATCGAGACAATGAGCATATACCTGAATGAACTGGCGGCGGTTTGATGGGAATCGACAGGGCGGAACATTGCCGGAGAATGCTGGGCGTCGGGGAAAACGCCGACCTTGGCGAACTCAAGCGGGCGTTCAGGAAAAAAGCTTCCAAAATGCATCCCGATGTCAACCACAACGATCCCATGGCGGTCGATACTTTCAAAAAAATCACCGCCGCTTATGAATTCCTCAAATCCCGCGCTCTTGATGAAAAGAGGAAGAAAAAAGCTGAAGAAAAACATATCCGGCCCGCCGCGGAAAATGAATATTCCGTCTCGCCGAAAGACCTGTCTCTCGAAGAGCTGTCCGTCAGGCTCAAGTTTTCCGACAACCCGTATGTGAGGCTCCACGCTGTAAGAATCATCGAGTCGGTCGGCGGCAAACAGGGGGCATGGGCACTGGTCCAGGCGCTGAAGGACGAGGATACGATTGTTATTTCTGAAGCAGTGAAAGCCCTGGGGCGGCTCAGGGCAAGAGTGGCTGCAATTCCTCTCATTCAACTCCACAGAAACTGCCCGCCGCAATTGAAAAAACCCATCGAGAACGCTCTCGAAAACATAGATTCGCCCATGTGCGAAAAATACCTTGAATTAATAGGGAAAAAGACGGATGTGCCGAAACCCGGCAGGGTCGGCTGATTTTATTTCCCCCCGTATTAAAGATATCTCCTCTTCATGCCGATAATATGAGTAATCCTTATTTAGGAGCTTGTTATGGATATCGGCAATGTAGAATCAGCAAATCAGACAGCGGCTTTATCGCAGGCCCTGACGATGCAGAACGCGGGACTTTATGTATTGCTTCAGACGCTTCAGAGCATTGAAGATGCTTCCGCCCAGTTGCTCGAAAGTCTCGGTGTCGGACAGAACATTAACATCGTTGCCTGAACGAAAGTCGAACCACTACCGCCCTCTTGTTCACGGGCGTGTTCAATCGCCATCCCTTTTAATATATAATTCAATTCATGAGCCAGTCTTTGAGCTTTTCCATCACAGTCGCATTGCTGCTCAACCTGACCGTATTTCTTTCCGGCTGGATGCTGGCCGGTCGTCTTTTAGACAATAACAGCGGATCGGGCCGGTTTCTGGCAACATCCGTGTTTTCTGTCTCGCTCATCATCATTTCTCTTCAATTGACGGGCATATCCGGGAAAATAAGCATAGAGTGGATACTCGCGTTCCAGTCTGCCGTCTTCGTCATCGTGTGGTATTTCACACGAAGAAAAGGACGGAGAAATCCGCAGAAAACAGCCCCTCGCAAAAAAGAAAAACCACCCTCTCTTTCCTTCACGGTTATTTCGGTCGTATTTTTCTGTGCAGTTCTGATCGTGGGCAGTTTTGCGATCATCATGCCGCCCGCGCCGACGGACGCATTCCTGGACCACCTCTTTTTTCCGGCGGAATGGCTCAAATCAGGCAGCATATTCATTGTCCACACCCTGAGCCCGGACCAGGCCACGTCATACTACCCGGCAAACGGCGAACTTGCGTATTTGTGGCTCATGCTCCCGCTGCACGACGACCTGCTCGTCGGGCTTCTTGAGCCGGTCTCGCTCTTCATCGCAATAGCAGCAGCATACAGGATCGGCATACGAGCCGGGCTACATCATCATCCCGCTGCAGCAGCCGCAACCGCCGCGGGACTTTCGCCGGTAACATTCAACCAGCTTCACCAGTTCGGAATAGAGCTTTTCTTTGCAGCTTTTTTTCTCGCTGCCGTATCCTTTCTGCTCCCTGAAAAAGACACGGAAATATCAATTCCTGAAACAGCCGCCGCCGGGCTTGCCGCGGGCATCGCTGCGGGCTCAAAATATCTCGGCGTAATATTCATAGTATTACTTCTGCCGTTATTGTTTTGCGGGACTGCGGACAGGAAAAAAAGGGTTGCCTCAATCGCAGTGTTTACGGCAACGGCTTTCCTGACAGGCGCTTTCTGGTACCTGAGAAACCTTTTCATTACCGGTTCGCCCTTTTATCCGCTTGGACTGGAACTCTTCGGAATAAATATCTTTGACGGCGCATACGGCAGAGCCGCCATGTTCAACTCGTACCTGCATGTGGATACATCTTCACTCCTGGCTTTTTATGAATCAGTTATCATCTCGGGCTTCGGCGTGTGGTTCGTTATGGGACTTTCCGTGATTCTGGTTGTAACCGTACTGAAAAAAGGCGGCGGCAACGGAAGAACAGTTCTCTCGGCAACGGGAATTTTCGTGCTGGGCGCACTGTTAATATCCATAAACTCCAGCGGGGCCTTCGATCAGTCCTTCGGGTCGGAATCGTTCCGGTTCCATGCCATGAAAAAATATCCCCTCGCAGCCGCCCTGCCCGCCGCAATCCTGTTTCTATCGATGATTATACTGCGCATCATGACGCCCGGGGAAAAGTGGTTTTCGCGTTACGCCATCGGTCTCGGCCCGGTAATACTGATAATTTTCTGGTATGTAAATCCTTATAATACGCTTAATAATACACGGTTCATAATTCCCGGAATATTCCTGATATTCATTTTCTCGGCCCTGCTGCTGGAGAAATCGGGCTGGAAAACCGGCTGGTGGCTGCTCGTCCCCGGCGCCGTGGCGGGCTGCTGGAAGCCGCTCGGCAGAACAGTAAATTTCTGGCTCGATTCTTTTAATTCGATAAACGGAACCGGCTGGACGGCAGACGCTTTTGTCCCCGCGCTTGCCGGAATCATCTTTTTCGGGCTTGGCATAGCGACCGTTTACATCCTGATAAAATCGAAACCCGCCCGGGCCGTCATCCCTTTCATGCTCTTCGCCGCCTCGCTCGGCATTTTCACCGCGCTGAAATCCGACCATATGCTCCGGCACAGATATGACTGGTACGCCGGACACTATCTCGCCCGGTCATGGAAATCCCTCTCCCGCATCAAAGAGCCCGTGAGCATCGCCTACTCCGGAAACTGCGCGCCCTACGGGCTATACGGGAACATGCTCAAAAACCGGGTCGTCTATGTCAACACGGACGGCAGATCGGGCTTCGCTTTTCATGATTACGAAAAAGAATCACGGGGGAGAACCCCCGCCCCGCGACTGCAATCTTCCGTCGGGCTGAACCACGTTTTCAGGGGAAACGGCTCCTTCGAATCATGGTACGCCGGGCTCCGTGAAGAAAGAATCAACCTCCTTGTCGTATCGAGGGAGATTGATTTCGGACAAAAACTGAGGGAAGAGGAAATTAAGGCGGCGGAACAGGAATCGCTTCCGACAGGAATCCCCCCGAACTCGTTTCTGCCCCAGGAAACTTTATGGGCTCTCGGGCATCCGGATAAGTTCAGGCTGCTCGACCGGGCAGGCGACACTCTGATTTTCTCGATAATAAATTGATCTATATCGTAAGATTATGGTTAAATTGAAAATTAGTTTTTATAAAATATTATTAATATAGAGTTGATTGAGGGTAACAGATGAATAGAACAACCCGAAGAGAATTTCTGAAACTGCTAGGAGGCGCGGGCGCGGGATTAATAGCAGGTCCGGCATTATCAGCGGCAGACGCAATATTCGCAAACGCGGCGGAAGACTACAAAATTGCCACCAGGGGAGGATTCGTAAGGTTCAAAGAACCCGGTCTCCTCCAGGTGAGAGCAACATCTCTATCTCCTTCATTTAAAATAATGCCCGGGAAATCATCGCCGGAAAGAATCCGGTTTGAACTCATAAATGTCAGGGCCGGACAACTTCAGATCGATTGCGAGCAGCTCAAAAACATAAACAAAACAGATACAAGGATAGAAGCGGAGCTTCTGCTCGATGGGCCCGGCAACATTATTTTGAGTTCGAGCTACGCCCCCCTTCCGGGTGAAAGGCTTAATTTTATAACGTTCAGCGATACACACCTTGGCGACCCCGAGGCGGAAGAGCATTTCGCGCGGGTAAGAAACCACACAAACCTGAGAGCGCCGCTGTTCGCGATCGACGCGGGCGATAATATCGACGTTGACGAGCAAAAACAGTGGGATGTCTTCGTAGAAAGAACAGCCGAACTTAAAATGCCTCTCTTTTCTACAATAGGAAACCACGACAGCTATCTCGATACAAAACTGTACAAAAAGCATCTCGGCGACCTTTATTACAGCTTCATTATTCATGACACGCAATTCCTGCTGCTGGACAACGCCCAGAAATACAACAACGCAACCCTGACGATGGACGGGTCGAAGCCTCAGGCCCAATGGAACTGGCTCGACGGCGAGCTCAAAAAGCCGGCAAAGCACAGGGTGGCGTTCTTTCATTTCCCGGTATACGGCAAAAGAAGCATGATGGACCCGATGTATATCCCGAGAACCAGCTTTGAAGTGCGAGAACAGGAAGTCGAGAGAATGATGACGATGTTCAAGGAATCGGGAGTGGAATACATATGCCACGGCCACATTCACAGCCCCGAACGCAAAGTTATAGACGGAATAACGCACCTGCGGCTGGGCGGCGGCGGCGGCTCGCGGCCCTCGCATACAAACGACAGCGCTGTCGGTTTCGCGCATATATTTGTTGACAATAAAGGAATAAGAGATTATACCATTCATATGTACTATGAAAAAAGTGAGATTGAAAAAATAGAATTCTGCGAACCCAGAAACACAATTCCCGCGGGATCGCAGGAACCGATTATCGTCAACGGCATAGCAAAAGACGCCCGGCTTCTGGGGATAGAACCGGAATTGAAAATCACATCCGGCCCCGGAAAATTGAATGGCTGGATTCTTGATGCCGACAAACCCGGAACAACAAGGATAGCCGCCACATATGAAGGCTTCAGGATAGAGCAGCAAATTCAAATAACTTAAGGAAAAATGACATGGAACTGACAAGACGGGAACTATTACGCGCCGCTGCCGCAGCAGGGATAGCTTTCAGCTTTCCTTCCATTCTCTTCATCGATCCGGCAACAGCGCAGAATGAAAAGTTGTCTTTCAACGAATTTATGATAAAACGCATATCTCAGAAGCCCGTCCCGGATCCGTTCGAGTTCGTATTCTGCGCGGACACACACATACCTTTCGACGACAGAAGAACCGTCAAGACAATTGCAAACAAAGCAAATGAGCTGGGCGCGAAATTCGTAATCATAGGCGGCGACTCGGTCCAGGTAGGCGATCCCAGGAATTTTAAAAGTTTTTTCTCGGCAATGAAAAAATTCGACATGCCGATCGTCTGCGCTATCGGAAACCACGACACGTCATTCAGCGATTACAGTGACAACAACGAATGGAAAAAAAGATTCGGAAAAACATTTTTCTTCTTCGACGCCGGACCGGCCAGAATGATATTCCTGGATAACGCCAACCACATCCTGCCGGACGATGAATACAACTTCCTTGAAAAAGCTCTTGATACAAACCTGAAAAAGTTCATCTTCATGCACAGACCGCCCGGTTATCTGAACAGTAAATATATCACTCCCATGAAAGATCCCGACAACAGGTTCGCGCCGATGATAGAAAAAGGCGGGGTAACTGCCGTCATGACCGGCCATGAACACCACCACGGCCATTACGAGAAGAACGGAATTCACTACATTGTTTCAGGCGGCGGCGGCGGCAAGCTCAACACATATACCGATAATAATTACCATCATATAATCCATGTGCGCGTCGGATCGAACGAATTCAATTTTAAAGTCATCAAGATTTGATCGTTACGGCGATATTATCAAACTTAGAGGCTCCGGCAAGAAAATCCGGCAAATTAAACCGGTAATCCGATTTCATAATTATTATTTTCCAACAACATGTTAAGATATAAACATAAAAAACCATATTTCCGGCAATTATACGGCAACTGCATTCCGTTATATTGCGCTTATCCGGCAAAACAGACATTCTCTAAATAGAATACAAATGCAGTCGTTGCCGATAGTGATATATTTCACATAAAAGCATTTCTGGCATGCCCTTATAAACACCCTGCTATACGGCCTCATAACAGCCCGGCGCTTTATCATTAATATATTTTTATTTATTAACATCACGCTCAGACACTATATCTTCATATCTACAATGCAATTTATTATTGCCGCAAACATGCTTAATCAATGGATTAAAACATTTAGGTGCACGATAAAACCTTTATAAAAAAGCGTTTTTATAGCCCATATAGCATTATTCTATAGCCGGGATAGCATTTATGAATATCGCGCCATAACAAGTTAATTATGTCTGTTTTGACATTAATTATGGTTGTTTATTATTTAAACTTGACACACATTGCAATTGATTATAAATTTTCAAGTGAATTAACAACGCGAATACAAATTTAAATATTCACAAGGAAGGAGAGAACACCTGATTATGGAACTGACCAGAAGAACATTTCTGCAAGTTTCAGGGGCAACAGTTGCCGGTTTAGCCATAAGCAGCGTGGGGTTCGGTTTAAATGGAACACGCGCATACGCGGCAGAGCTTCGCACAAGCAAGGCTAAAGTAACCACAACTATATGTCCCTACTGCGCGGTTGGATGCAGCATTCTCGTTCACAGTGCCGGTGGAAAGATCATCAACACTGAGGGCGACCCGGATGCTCCGATCAACCGGGGTTCGCTCTGCAGCAAGGGAGCGTCGCTTTATCACCTGGCGATCAACGACGACAGGTTAACCAAACCGCTTTACCGCGCACCCAACGCTAAAGAGTGGAAGGAAGTAACATGGGACTGGGCCCTCGATGAAATTGCAAAGCGGGTCAAGGAAAGCCGCGACCGCACTTTCGCCGTAAAGAACGCGCTCGGCCAGGTTGTTAACCGCACCGAGGGTATTGCTTCTGTCGGAAGCGCAGCCATGGACAATGAGGAATGTTACATTTATCAGAAATTCTTAAGGGGGTTGGGCCTTGCTTATATCGAGCATCAGGCCCGCATATGACACTCAGCCACTGTAGCGGCTCTGGCAGAGTCGTTTGGCCGAGGTGCAATGACAAACCACTGGGTCGATCTTCGAAACAGTGATGTCATCCTCATCATGGGCAGCAATGCTGCCGAGAATCACCCCATTTCCTTTAAATGGGTATCAAAAGCCATGGACAGAGGGGCTACCCTCATCAATGTTGATCCGAGGTTTACAAAAACTTCTTCCAAGGCTGATATCTATGCCCGCCTGAGATCAGGTTCGGACATTCCGTTCCTCGGCGGCATGATAAAGTATATCCTTGATAACAAGCTCTATAATGAGTTCTATGTAGCCAATTACACCAACGGCGCTTTCCTTGTTAATAAGGACTTCAAATTCACCGACGGTCTGTTTTCCGGCTACGATCCCGAGAAACGCAAGTATGACAAGAGCACCTGGAGCTACCAGGTGGATGAAAACGGAGTTCCGATCCGCGACAAATCGCTGAGCGATCCGAACAGTGTCATACAGCTTCTCAAAAAGCATTATGCACGATATGACATTGATACGGTTTGCAAGATAACCGGAACAGACAAGCAGGATCTGCTTAATGTTTACAAGGCCTACACGACAACAGGCGCAAAGGGCAAATCCGGAACCATCATGTACGCGATGGGATGGACTCAGCACACCGTCGGCACACAGAATATCCGCACGATGGCGATGATTCAGCTTCTTCTCGGCAACATAGGAATTGCCGGCGGAGGCGTGAATGCGCTGCGCGGCGAGTCCAACGTTCAGGGCTCAACCGACCATTGCCTGCTTTTCCACATTATCCCGGGTTATCTTAAAACCCCGAACGCCACCCTGCCGACTCTGGCCGAATATAACAAGGCTTACACGCCGACCACCAAGGACCCGCTCAGCGCAAACTGGTGGGGCAATTACGCGAAATATTCGGTAAGCCTTCTGAAAGCGTTTTATGGCGACAACGCCACAAAAGAGAACGATTTCGGTTACGGCTGGCTGCCCAGGCTCGATGCGGGAGCGAACTATTCCTGGCTGACAATTTTCGACGAGATGAGCAAGGGCAAATTTGAAGGTTTCTTCTCGTGGGGACAGAACCCGGCATGCAGCGGCGCGAACTCGAACAAAACCCGGAACGCGCTCGGCAAACTCAAATGGCTGGTTAACGTCAATATATTCGACAACGAAACCGGTTCATTCTGGAAAGGCCCGGGAATGAAACCCGAGGAAATAGGCACCGAAGTTTTCATGCTTCCCTGCTGTGTCTCGGTCGAGAAGGAAGGTTCGATTACCAACAGCGGAAGATGGGGGCAGTGGAGATACAAAGCGCAGGAACCGATGGGCGAATCAAGGCCCGACGGCGAGATGATAGATGATCTCTTCAAACGCCTCAAAGCGATGTACAAGAGCGAAGGCGGCGCGTTCCCTGATCCCATCCTCAATCTTTCATGGGATTTCTACGATGAAAAGGGTCACCTGAGCACTCACAAGATCGCACAGGAGATCAACGGCAGATATATGTCGGGGCCGGATAAAGGCAAACTGGTGGCAAACTTCACCAAGCTTGCCGACGACGGCAGCACATGCTCGGGCAACTGGCTGTATTCAGGCAGTTACACTGAAGACGGCAACATGATGGCCCGCCGTAACAACGAAGACAAGTCCGGCATCGGACTCCATTCAGGATGGTCCTGGTGCTGGCCCGTCAACCGCCGCATCATATACAACCGCGCTTCGGTCGATCTCGACGGCATGCCGCTGGACAAGGAACATCCCGTAGTCAAGTGGAACGGCGCGAAGTGGGAAGGCGATGTGCCGGACGGTGGCTGGAAACCCATGTCACAGGAAGGAACCCGCCTACCGTTCATCATGAAACCCGAGGGCGTTGCGAGAATATTCGGACCGGGACTCGCGGAAGGTCCGTTCCCGGAACACTACGAGCCACTGGAATGCCCGGTCGAGAAGAACCTGCTCAATTCGCAGAGAATCAACCCGACCATCAAGCTGTTCAGCGAAAAGGGAGAAGGCGCCGGCAAAGACGTTTATATGACCTGCGACCCGAAATATCCCTTCATCTGTTCGACATACCGCGTCACGGAGCACTGGCAGACAGGTCTCATGACACGCTGGAACAAACAGCTTATCGAATTGCAGCCCCAGAACATTGTTGAGCTCAGCAAAGAACTCGCGAAGCTCAAAGGCATAAATAACGGCGATAAAGTCATCATTAAATCAGCTCGCGGCCAGATCGAGACAGTGGCGATGGTTACGAGCCGGTTCAAACCGTTCAAGATCAACGGCCAGACAGTTCATCAGGTAGGGACAACCTGGCATTACGGATGGTGTACTCCCGAAGACGGCGGAGACAGCGCCAACCTGCTGACCCCGACGGTCGGCGATGCGAATACCATGATTCCCGAATCAAAGGCATTCATGGTAAATATCGAGAGGAAGGGGTGATCGGAATGGCATATGCTAAACTTTTTGATTCTTCGCGCTGCATAGGCTGCAAGGCTTGCCAGGCAGCATGCAAAACCTGGAATCAGGACAAGCTTGAAAAGACCAGAAACCGGGGTTCGCACGAAAACCCGCCCGACCTCTCGGCAAACACCCGAACGGTGATGAGATTCACCGAAACAGAAGACCCGAAAGCCGTAGGCGGAATTGTTTGGACTTATCTTAAAGATTCCTGCCGCCATTGCATAGATGCTCCATGTAAAGCTATGGGAGACGGATTCGACGAAGGCGCAATCCTTCAGACAGAGACCGGTGCTGTTGTCTACACAGACAAAACCGCTGTGATAGAAGATCTTCAGTACGCCTGCCCTTATGATGTTCCAAGACAGGCCGCGCCCGGAAGCCCATACGTGAAATGCACTCTTTGCATTGACCGCATCACCAACGGTCTCCAGCCCGCCTGTGTCACTACGTGTCCGACGGATGCGCTCGTTTTCGGTAAACGGGAAGAAGTTTTGAAGATTGCAAAGGAACGGCTCGAAAAAATCAAGACCAAATTCCCGGATGCACACCTGCACCCGGACTATGAAGATGTGTCGTTCATTTACCTGCTTCACCAGAAGCAGGAAAAATTCGCGGAAAGACTTGTTTCCGCGGATCACTCACAGAAAAAGTATGCCTCGCGCCGCGATGTGCTGAACCCGAAAAAAGCGGCGAAAGGGCTTTCGAAATTATTCCGAACCTGAGTTCGGTTTGCTTTTGATTAATTCGGGGCGGCGGGTTTTCCACCGCCCCTTTTTATTGTCTTTTCAACTTTTGGTTTCCGCCTATTGATTATATAATTCGGGAAACCATTTGCCGGGAGATTACAATGGACAGCAATCAGATAAACGATTTGAGACACCAGATGAAAATCCTCAGAGAAAAGAGAGAGGATCTCATACAACCCCTTGATTTGTATTCCTTTGTCCTTGATGCTTACGAGGAATTTGATCCTGATGAATTCAATACTGTTATCGATGTACCGGAAGCCGCCGCAAAAGGCCCTTTTCCTTTCATCGATCTTGTGGATGCCGATCTTGATTTTGCTGCCGCAGTTCCTTTGTTCAAAAAAATATGCAAAGTATTCGTGGATAATGTAGAGACGGCAGACGATGTAAAAAATATCCCTGACACGAACGACGAGAATGCTGTTGAATCACTTGTGAGAGCCTTCAGGGTTTTTGCCGCCGCCGGAAAAGCAGGCTCGATCGAAGTTGACAGACCTGTTTCCGCGCAGATGGTTTTTATTTCGTTCCTGACCCTGCGCAGATATATGGACAGGATTCTCAGCATAGCTAGATCGAGGCTTGATCCGGAGGAAAATTCTTATGAAGCAACCTGCCCTGTTTGCGGCGGGAAACCTCTTTTTGCGAAATTGATCGAGGAAGAAGGGTTCAGGCACCTTGTCTGCGGTGCGTGTGAAAGCTCATGGCTTTACAAAAGGTTGAAATGCACTTTCTGCGGGAACGAAGATCAGGAAACTATTGAATACTTGATGACGGATGAAGAATCCCCCTACACCGCTTTCACATGCGACAAATGCAGGAATTTCCTCAAGTTCATCGACACAAGAAAACACAATGTCTTTATCGACACAGTATTCGAGACCATAGCAACAGCGCACTGGGACTACCTTGCTCAGCAGAACGGGTACACGAGCGGCACACCATGGCTGGGGCTGGATACGAAGAACTAACCCGGATTTTTTCTCACAGAGAAATCCGGAAAACCTCGATAAGGCCAAGCCTACTGCGTCACAGCGGCGATTCGGGATCGGTCACATACGCAACAGTATGCTCC
>DAOSYA010000072.1:0-13864 GCA_035380865.1 bacterium | reverse complement strand
TCACCACTCACTTGCTGTTCCTTGTATTATCAGCCTTATCACGATTTTAACCTGCACTGATGAGAAATGCAGGCTAATCTTTTTCCACTACCGGAAGGTATTTGTAATACCCGTTGTACAAAACCTTTACCATGAACCAGTAGTTGTTTTTCTCCAGCAAGCCTGTTTTGCGGATATCGAAACGGATAGTTTTCTCCACGTCCGGCTCGATCATGAACGACTGCGCGCGCACGCCCATCTCGACCAGCGAATAATCTCCGGCAATAGCCGCGGGCCACGTTTCCACCGGGCCCACCGGGATAACCTCACCGGCGATCACACCGCCCTGGTTGTTGTTTATCCTGACTTCGAGCGTATCATTCATGCTGCCCCTGATAATCTTCGCCGATGCGTCGAGTTCGGCTTTTTTGCCGATTGGCACATTGTCGAAATAAGCCGTTCCGCCGGATTGCACAACCGCCGTTATGAACCCGTTCGCGGGCCGTGTCGCGTTAACATCGAGATCTATCCGACGCCCTTCAAGCGGCGCAAGGTCGATATCCATGTTGCCGGGCTCGGATTCCCATCCGTCGGGAAGCATCAGAAGCAGCCTGCCTTTCAAACGCTCATCCGCAGACCCGTTCGAAACCGTCAGTCTCAGCCTGTTCTTGCCCTTCTTGATCTTATCCGCCTTTTTCTTCACCAATCTCATCTTCACCATTTCGGGATCGGGCAGTTTCTCTTCCAGCGGGAAACCGAGCGACACCGAAACCGGCGAGTTGTACATGTAGGCGGCACCAAGGTTGTAATCCCAGTAATTCGAATAGAGAACCGATGCTGCCTCCCTGTCGCGCGCGAGAACCTGCGAGTCCGCCGCGGGCGGCGCTGCCTGCTCGAACTCCACGACGATTGTTTTGACCTCATTCGGGGTCAGGCTGAAAACCAGAGTATCGCCGTTGCTTATATCAAGCGCGGGCGCATCCGCAGCGGCTTCTTCGAGCATGTTCGTCTCATGCGCCGAGCGCAGCGGCCTGAAAAATTTCACCGTCACAGACTCATTCCTGCCTTCCGCCTCGTAGAACCTGAGAGCGACCCCATTGTGAGGCCCGGCAACCGCGCCGGTTTTCATCGACGCCAGCTCGTTGCCGACCGGCTTGATGGAGGTCAGCACCGCGCTGTCCGCGCGTATATCAAAGAAGCTCGACGAAGCGGGCAGTTTGCCGCTGTTCCCGGCCTTCCCCCCAACCGCCACAAGCGGCGAGTTGAAATCATGGCCCGCCCGGTATGTCCTCGCGTCGCGCCAGTCGCCCTCGTGCGGGTAAAGCGAATAAACAAACCTGTGATTCTTGTCCTCCGGGAACCCGAACGGCATCCCCATCTGTACCATCGCCCACGGCGCTACCTGATAAAGCCCCATCACGATCGTGCCGTTATTGTCAAAACTGTGCAGCAGGTTGCCACGGTTGAGCAGCGCGATCCCGTAATCATCCGGCGTGCTCCTGTTCTTTTTACCGCGCGCATCCTCGTTTGTCTTCAATTCAATCCTCATTTTCGAGACAATCGACTCGGACATTTCAGAAATTTCCTTCCGCATCGCCGCACTGTCCGTAGCCGATATGAGCAGTGTCTCGATCTTGCGGATATCGATGTCGTTCGCACGCGCTATCGTAAGTATCTTCGCGGAGCCCGACTTTTTCACAAGCTCCCTGAACTTGTCCCCGAACTTCTTGTAATCAAGCAGTTCGACGGCATAAGGATTGTCACCCGCGATATCGATCACGAACCTGAAATTACGGCTCAGCAGATCGACATTGCGGTTTTCGTCGCCGAAGCTCGGCGTGCAGGTCACGCCCCGGGTCACGAGCGCCTTCTGGAGCTGTCGCGCGAAAGCAACAGACTGCTCGCCGCGCGAATGAACGATCTCGCAAAGCATCAGCGACTCGGAATCCACCAGCTTGCCGTCCCGGTCCGTCACATCGAGCCGCACCGCCGTGCCCTCCTCGGCCCATCTCAACGCCGAATAAGGCGCGCTCAGAGTATGCATCTTATCGAGATCCGTCCTGTAACTCAGCGGCTTGAGGCTCCTGCGGCGCGCCGCGGCGTAAAACCTGTCCTCTATCACCGGCGCAGTTCCCTTCAGCTCAGCCGGGAACCTTACCATCCACAGATCGCGGTCCTCAGCGCGCTCCACCCTTCTCGGGTTCAGTATCGTGGTAACGAAATCTATCCTTTTAACGCCGGGATAAAGCCTGATCTCCTGTCGGTATCCGCCCAGCCCCGGAACCTCGCCCTCCGATATCAGCGCAGCCGAAGACTCGCCGAGCCGCGACGTGACTTTCGCCCTGTGAACGCCCGAATAATCTCTCACTTCTTTTACGTCCAGCTCCCATGCAGTGTACTGCGGCCCGAGCCCTTCCTTCATCACGATCAGTTCGTTGCCGACAAACCTGTCCGCCGGGCTTATAATCTCGCGCCCCGTCTGCCTGTCGATCAGCCGTGAAATGCCGCCGCCGCGCGACGGGTCAACCGTCACGGAGTAGAACTCGTTCCCGATAGTCTCGCCGCCCGCGGAAAGTGACTGCGAGCCACCGCTTTTCACGCCGCCGGGCAACATGTAATATGTCCTGTACCCAACCGCCGGAACATCCGCGGCAACAAACTTTATCCGCTTGCGGCCATTTGACCTCATCACTTCAAAAGGCACATCGGCGCCTCTGTCGTCGACCAGACGGCTCGAACCCCCGAAAGACACATCGGGGCAATCCATGACAACTATATCCGTCCTCTTCCATCCGAGCTGGTTGAAAACGACAATCGGCGCCGAGCCCGCCGGAGCGCCGGAAGTATCCACCTCGGAAGCGATGTAATCCAGAGAATTGACGTATGCCTCGGTGCCCAGTTCGGCAGCCTCGCGGAACCCGCCCATCAGGTCGAAATACGAGCGGTCGCAGCACGTGCCCGTTATCCCGTCATGATGCTGATTGAACAGCAACTGCCGCCACGCCTTATCCAGCGCGGGCGCGGGGTATCGCGCTCCCATCAACGCCGCAACCGTGCCGAACTTCTCGGCCCCGATCAACGCAACCTCGCTCACCCTGTTGCCGATCTTGAAATTAACCCTCGAAAGCGCGGTGCCCACATGATACAGCGAAAAATCACGCGATATCACGGGCAGCTTCGCGGAATCATACTTCTTTATCACATCCATATATGCCGTCGGACCCGAAATATGGATCGGGAGATCGTTTTTCTCAAGCGATGTGCAGTGCCCGGCAAGCCACGTCTCGGGATAAGCGAAATCATCCGACGACAGCGCCCCGAACTCGGCTCTCAGCCCCAGCGAATCCTGCACCTTCTTCTTCTTTATTACCTTATTAATAAGGTCTTCCTCCGACACGGTGTTCGACACCGCTTTGTAATGCTCGCGCCGGTGATGCAGCAGCGTGCCGTCCGGCGCCAGGTTCCAGAAATCAGGCGTAAGTCCCGGCACAGTTATCCCCACGTACTTCTCGCACGGCGGATTGCCCTTGCGCCACATCGCTCCCGTGTACCGCGTCTTCGCTAAAATCTGCGACAACTGTATCGTGTGCCCGAACACGTCCCACGACTGGTATGTCTGCGCCCTCCTGTCCCCGAGCACTCCCTCGTGATACCCGCGTCCGTACATAATGTTTCGAATAATGCCCTCGCCGCTGATCGTCATCTCGTTCGGCTCGTTGTACGACCCGCCCGTCTCTATCCTGTTATTAGCTATCAGGTCCAGCAGCATCTCCCTCTTTTCCGGGAAAACATCGAAATACGGCTTCAGATAATCAATCTCGCTGAACACAACCGCGTAATCCGGGTCCGTCTCCAGCGCCTCCATAAACCTCCTGCACCGGTCAAGCCCGATATCGGTGTAATCGTTCTGATCCTTCTCGAACACCGGATCATAATGAAAATGAGGCGTCAGATATATCTCGCTCACTTCGCACAACGCCACCTGAGCCATCAGAACAAATGCAAAAATTGCCGGAATTATCAAATATACCTTTTTTGCCATACGATTATCCCCCGGTTGGTTTGCTTCTCGGCAGGCTGCCAGACCCCGACTTATAGTATAAGAATTATCATCTATATTACATATTCAGTTTGTCGGCTTATTACGTAACCCGGAAAACAGCTCCCGTTTATTATCCCGGCATCCCGCATGAATCAATACCCAGTCTATTCTATAACGTCGATTTTGATAATGACAACAATAAATCATATTCCACAATTCATTAACTAAAGCTCGTTTCATATTATAAAAGGAATATCAAATCGATCCGAACAGAATAATATTGCCCTGCCGCTTTTATAAAATTATCTCGAAAAATTTTTTAAATTTTTTTTAATTTTCCACTATATATAAAATCACCGAAAAGTGAACTCCTCGAAGGAAGCATTTTTCGAGCCGAAAAAAGGGCCTTGTGATTTGTTTCACTATATTTCAGGCCTTTATATTATATGTAAAATTTTTGAATAATAATAGTTTTTTCAAGACCGGGTTTTAGTTTACCAACCGGTTATTTAATACATTTTTAATCCGTTGCCAAACACTTTTTTTAATCACATGAAAATTATTGGAATGACGCTAAAAAAACTGGTCGTTTTTCTTGAATATTATTAAACTATTTTAGTGAAAGCGTAAGTTTTGACTTATATTCTATTTATAGCGTTGCCTTATAAAACGCTTAACATATCGAAAGGCATAAACAACCGAGGGGGAAGACAACAATGAAAAAAAGTCCGATTTTCATCCTGCTGGCAATGATTGTTCTTTCTTTAACAATCTCAACAACAAAAGCGGAGGCGGCAGCAAGCCCGAAACAGGATAAATACATCATTTCGCTCAATGCATGGAATGCCCAGCTGACAAAATCTTTTTCAACAAACTTCAGCGAAAAATCAGATCAGACGTTTTTTCCGGTATTCATAGGTTATTACAATATATCGGATCACTGGAAACTGTCGGGTGAATACGGAAGCAGCCGGATGACCGGCCTTACGCCTGAAAGAGCTCCGGGGCTGGAAGAAGAAGCCTCCAGAACAGTTTTCGGGCTCAGATATGACCCGATGCCCGGCCTGTACTTCAATTTTGCGTACCCTTCCATGAAGCTTAACATGGAGAATCCCACCAATACTTTTAAGATGAATGCAAAAATCACAGGTATTCAACTTGGAATGGGGCTGGGAATGTACATTAAAGAACCGCATGTCGCGCTTGGCCTGGAATACAATTTTTCGGAAGACATGCAGATGCTGTACACATCGGGAGCCGGATGGGCGAAAGCAAAAGGGCCGGCCATGGACGTCAAGGCTCTCGTTTGCTACAAGTTCGACCAGAAGTGGCAGATACACGGCGGGTTCCGCTACATGATGATGGACGCTTCAGCGGCCACATTCGGAAATATGCCGGTACCGAAAATAAAATTTACCCTCAAAGGGCCCTTTTTCGGCATGAAATATTCATTCTGATTCCAACAACTATTACCAGAACAGTTATTGCCGCCGGCTCGCAGAGGGACGGCGGCAATTTCATTTATCAGCAGAAACACAAAAGCTGACGTTTTGTGTCTTTTCAACCCGGCACTCCTGCTCTCCCGCTGTCACTCCCGGCCTTCTGTTGCCATTCCTGCGAAGGAGGCTGTTGAAAAACAACCCTTTTTGTCATTCTGAGAAAGCGCAACAACCGAAGAATCTCAATTATAAGCTCCAAATGCGAGATCCTTCGCTACGCTCAGGATGACAATCTCTCAAAGATAACATTCTTCAACAGACTCGAAGGCAGGAATCCACTCCTCAATTTAAATTATCTCAATTGTGCCACGTACAAAGTGTCGTTCTTTGTGCGTGCTGTTGTTTTGTTTCTTTTCTCCCCCCACCCGTAAGGCTCAACCCCTGGCCGTCCTGCCCCCCCTGGATTCCCGATCTCCGTCGAGAATGACAGCAGGCCAGCCTGGCGGCCCAGGCCGCTCTTTGCCCTTTCACGTCATTGCTTCGTGGATGGCTCGTACTTGAAACACCTTAATGCATCTTTTGGTCTATCACTGCTCGGGCAGGCACCGAAAACTATTGTTGATTATTTTTGTCAAGAATGAACATTTGCCGCGCTGACCTGTTTAAATATATGGAGGTGGTAAAAATGAAAAGAACAGTAATGTTGCTGATTGTAGCCGGGTTGGTCGTGGGAGCGGCGGTGTTGATATTTGCCGGGCCGGGCAGCAGAACCTGGCATCGCGGCCCGGGAATGATGTATGGATACAATGATGGTTATGGTCCTGACCGGGGTTACGGTTATGGCTGCGCTGGAGACTATGCCGACGAGAAACTCATACCTGTTGAAGAGGGCGCGAAAATTCTCACCGAGTTTGTGGGCAAGAATTTCGTCGACGCGAAAGTGGGCGAGGTTTTCAGGAGCAACATGATGATGGGTTCGGCATACGGAGCCGAGTTGACGCTTGCCGACGGCACAGAGGCTTTCGTGTATGTGGATGGCGTTACGGGAGAAATACTCAGCATAATGGTGGATCACGAGTGGGGGCCGGGAAGGGATTTTCAGAGAATAAGAACCCGCTGAAGACGGGATTCGAAAATCACCGGATGCAGGTAACTGTTGATTCGGAAACTAATATGAAATTCCGATATTGAAGCCGGGGCTCGAAAGAGTCCCTTTTCTTATGCCCGCTTCGGTTTATCTGAGCATCCAGAGGCTCGCGGCCATGACCGCCATTCCCGCGATCACGCCGAGTATGGGCGTGTGTTCGGTGTCGTATTCTTTCGCGGTCGGCACGAGCTCGTCGAGCGAAATCGCTATCATGATGCCGGATACCGAGGCGAGCACCCAGCCGAGTATTGTTTCGTTGAGGTACGGCATGAGCACGAGCGCCGCGAGCGCCGCGCCAAGCGGCTCGGTTGCGCCGGACAGGAATGATAACCAGAAGGCTTTCGACCTGCTTTTCGTGGCTGCGTACACAGGCGCGGACACCGCTATGCCTTCGGGAATGTTGTGTATCGCTATCGCGCAGGCGATTGCTATTCCGAGATTCACATCCTGCAGTGCGCCGACGAATGTGGCCATCCCTTCGGGGAAATTATGGATCCCGATCCCGATCGCGACCAGCAGGCCGGTGCGCTGAAGCTTCAGGTTTTCGTGCATACTCTCCGGGTGGTCGTGCTGGCCTATGTAGTCATGAGGTATCGAGTAGTCGATCAGGAAATACAGGAACATGCCCGCGAGCAGAGCGCCGTGCGCGGGGATGAACCCGATCTGCCCGATGGCCGACGGCAGCAGTTCGACAAATGAAACCAGCACCATCACGCCCGCTGAGAATCCGAGCGTGAAGCTCATGAACCGCGGCCCGGGGTTGCGCACGGCGAGCCCGATGAAGCTGCCGAGAACGGTTGCCATTCCTGCGGCGGCTGTCAGCAGCAGCGCTGTTGTGATGTTTGCTTCCATTGATATGTTCCCCTGTAATTTTAACCCGCGGGCGGGTGAGCGTACAGGCGGCGGCGGAAAAACAATGCGCGGCAGGCCTCGTTTGGATTATAATGGTTCCACACGGCACAGGAGGATGGCGCATGTCTCTTTTCCACAGGCACACTGCGGAGGGCACCCCGGTTCAGCGCGGCACGCTTTTCATGCTTGCGCGGTACATGGAGCTTCCGTTTCTCAGAATATCGTACGCGCTGCTTCGCGGCAGGCTGAAGTTCATCGGGCGCACGCGGGTGTTCCGCGAGATCGCCGGGCGGATCATCTACAGGCCGATTGCCACGATCGGCGATCGCGCGCGCGCGGTCCCGTTCGAGGCGCTCATCAATCATATCGACAGCGTTGAAGGCGAGATCGCGGTGGGGTCGTGCAGGTGCAGGGCGACCAACCACGCATGTGATCATCCGCTGGAAACCGACATCGTTATCCGCACCGGCTACGAGGCGTTCACGAGCGCATTCCCGCGCAACTACAGGAGGATTGACCGCGCGGAAGCGAAGCGCATCGTCACTGAATGTCACTCGCTCGGCATGTTTCACATGGTGTTCTACCACTGCCCGGCGACGGGCTGCGCCGAGTACGCGATTTGCAACTGCTGCACCTGCGGATGCACGATCCACATGATCAACCGCGACCTCGGCGACGAGATGTTCCCGATGTTCGAGCCACACTGGGCTGCGGTGACCGATCCCGGGAAATGCGACGGCAGCGCGGATTGCGTTGCGGTGTGCCCGTTCGGCGCAAGAACGGTTGCCGATGGGAAATCAGTGACATCCGGCTGCGTGGGCTGCGGGCTGTGCGTCGCGGCGTGCCCGCGCGAGGCGATAACGATGAAACCGCTGCACACTCACAGCCACGGGGAGAGCCATATATGAATAAAGCGTTGCTGTTGAGAAAAGCCGCGGACGGGCTGGAGTCGGTGTTGAAACCGGTTTACGGAATGAACAGGCCGTCGATCGGCGGCGTCGATAAAGATATAAGCTACGGCCCTCATCCACTCAACGCGATGGATGTCTACAGGCCCGGCGGCGGTGGTCCGCACCCGGTGTTCGTATGGATTCACGGCGGCGGATGGGTCACAGGCGACAAGTCGGTGAGCGATAATGCGTGCCGCCGGTTCGCGTCGCGGGGGTTCGTCGTTTTCAGCCTTAATTACAGGCTCGCTCCGGAGCACAGGTTCCCGGAGCAGTTCCGGGATATCGACGCGGCGATGGCGGTTGTGATCGAGCGGGCAGAAGGGTTCGGCGGCGACGCGGGCCGGATGTTCATCGGCGGCGATTCCGCGGGCGCTCACCTGTCTTCGTGGTATGCCTGTGCGTTGCTGGATGGCGGATTGCGCGACGCGGCGGGCATAGCGGGCGCGATGCCGCCGGGTAATGTGCGCGGGCTTATCCTGTTCTACGGCGTGTATGACGTGGATGGGATGCGCGGCTCCGGGTTCCCGTTTTCGAAGCTGTTCACAGATGCGTTTCTCGGCGAAGATGCAGGCGAGCGTATTGCGGAAACGGCGTCGCCGGCTTTTAACATACCCGGCGGGTATCCGCCGTGCTTCATAACTGCGGCGCAGAGCGACAGGCTTTACAGCCAGTCAGTGGATTTTGCGGACACGCTGCGGGCTGCGGGCGTGGAGGTCGAGACCGCTTTTTTCCCGCGCGCGGCGTACCCGCTGTCGAACCACGGCTATCTCAATTTTCCGATGCTGAGGAGCAGTAGAGAGTCGATCGGCGGCGCGGCGGAATTCATGAAAAATCGACAGTGAGAGGAAAATGACAATGGGCGCGATAAAGGCGGGCTATGTGCCGGCTGGAATAAAAATATCACCTGATTCGGGAGCCGGCTATCCGGAAGGTGAGCATTACGAAGGAGTTTCGTACTGCGATGCGGTCAGGCAGGCGACGACCGGGCATGGGCGGGCGCTGGAGATCACGCCGGATTCGATACAGACCTGCCGCTGGGTCCCGGTCGTGCTGGGGTTCAAGGATCGAGATCCGAAACTGGACCTCAAGGTGGATGTCGTGCTGCCGCGCGATACCGCGCGCGTGCTGGTCGCGCCGGTCACTGCCTACGCCGATGATGCGCCGCCGGACGTGGTGGTGTTACGCGCATTCCCGGACCAGGTACGAAGGATCCTCGACACGCTGGGCTGGGAGAATTTTAATGAGCAACTGGCGGGCAGGCTCGACTGCTCGGCGCTCGAAGTGTTCAAATCCGGCGGCGAATCTTTCGATAAAAAACGCGTGCAGGCCGTCAACACATTGCTTGCAGGCCTTAACCGCAGCGAGGCGTGGCGCGACTTCACAAAGTGGATATTCGACCGGCAGTGGACCACGTATGTTTTTAACCTGTTGCTGGAAAGATATCTCGCCAACATGTCGATCTGCCGCAACTCGACTGTCATTCCTTACCTCACCGGCAAAGCCAATGTTTCATACTTCTGCACCGGAGGCATCGCCTGGGGTCTCAATAAACCACGCCACATGACCTGCGGTATGCCGTTCGACCTCTACCGAAAGCTCGATGTTGACTGGTGATTGCCGCCGCATGGTACATCAGCTGTTGCACGCGCGGTTTGCGCGTGCATGGAAAAGAAACATTATGGTTTTCATGCACAAAGAACGGCTCTTTGTACATGGCACACAGAAAAATGTTTTTACACTAAGGAATGGATTCCTGCCTTCGAGGCTGTTGAAAAATCCCCGCTCTGTCATTCTGAGGAAGCGTAGCGACCGAAGAATCTCAATTATAAGCTCCAAAAGCGAGATCCTTCGCTGCGCTCAGGATGACAAACTCTCCGTGTTAACATTTTTTCAACAGCCTCCTTCGCAGGAATGACAACAGGCTCATCCCCAATGCCCGTCATTCCGGTATGCAGTCAGCCGGAATCCAGATAAGACATTCTCACTTCAGCGGCAGACGTTCCATATAGATCACTCATGAAAGTCGGGATTGCCGCGTCGTTCGCAAGGCGACTGGCCTTGCTCCCTCCTCGCAATGACAGAACAAATCACACTAACCCGGATTTCTCACAGAGAAATCCGGGTTAGAAGCCTATTTCGAATCTGAAAATAACAGTTCCCTCTTACCCTTAATCATCTCGTCAAGTTCCGAGTCACTTACATTCTTTATTTCCTCATAAATTCTGTAAATGTATTCTTTCAGGGTTTCGTCTTCATTGAGATAATCTTCGTAGAAAAAATCGGTTATTGCGAGATAAGCGGCAAACAGTTTTTTCTTGTTCATGTATCCCCCGATTCTGGCTTCGTTTCCTTTTCTGTCGATGAAAATATTAAGCGGGTAGCTGTGGACATTGAATTTCTTTTTAAGATGGCCCGAGCTGTATTCTACATCGACTCTGATAGTCACGACACGGTCGAGATACTCAGAGTCGAAATATTCCACTGATTCGTTCATTTTCTTGCAATAGGGGCACCATTCCACTTCGAAGTGGAGGAATAACGGGGCAATATTACCAAATAGATATTCGAAGTTTTTTTCCTGGTTATTGGATAAATTATCTGTTAATTTCAGGATCGCTTCAGTCCACGCATATTCGACTTCCCCGGGTAGTTCTTCAAGTCTTTCTAACTGCTTGTCGTCATTTTCGTCGAGCAGGTAATACATTTCTTCATATGCGTAGAGACCTGTCTGCGGATCGTAAGTTTCTTCTATGTAAGAGTCTGCTGTGAGTTTTATCAGGAAATCCCAAAGAGCCGGATCACTGTCGTCTTCGTCCAGCAGTTCGTTTACATAGTCCACTGCCTTTCCATATTGTTCATCGTAGATCATGTTCTGAATTTCGTTTTCTGTTTCTTTGTCAAGGGCGAAACATGGAGATGCAGAAGAGAGAAATGAGCATAAAAGGATTAAGATTATCATGATGCTTGCGAACCGTTTCTTGGGCATAAAGGAACTTCCTCCCGATCATTTTATGGACAGGAACGCCTGTAATGTAAAAGAAAGCTGCTATTGCGGGACATTATACTGTCTGGACACGAATATATCAAGCCGGTTGTTGATGATGAGTTACAGAAATGCGCGCCGGCGGGATTGCTCGATTGGGTCGGGCTGAAAAGACACAAAAGAACAGCTCGCACATAGGACGGAACTATGTACGTGGCACAATCGAGATAAATCAAGGAGTGGATTCCCGCTGACGGAGGCTGTTGAAAAATCCCCGCTCTGTCATTCTGAGGCAGCGCAGCGACCGAAGAATCTCTGACTGACCGCTCCCATCGTCCCGGTTAGAACGCCGAGGCGAGATCCTTCCCCAATTAAGTATTGTGTCCCTCAAATTCCCACTGTTAAAATTAAACCAGGTTCAAAGTTTATTACACGAGAAGCACCAGGGATAGGAAGTAATCTAGGCAAGGAAGGCATAGAAGTTGTCACACATCCAGATAATTTAATAACTATTGGTTTTTCAACATTTTAACTGGGGGGAGAGTAGATATGTATAAATCAAATGAAGATTTATATCAAGATTATATTAATCTAATTGATAGATTAAAAGAAAATGGAGAAACGGAATGGGCGGGATATCTTGAAAGTGCATTGTATGGAGCAACTTCAGGGGAAATATTTGGAGACATTAGAATTGCTCTCAGAAAGTTTTTAAAAACGACATTGCCAAGTGATTTGTCAGTAACGAGAAAGGTAAATTGCATTGTCAAGACTATTGATGATTTGCTTAGGAGTTAAAAGGTATAATAAAAATCACAAAGTCCGCAAACGATTATAACTTTTATAGCTCTGCCATGCTGTGGTTTAAAGAGATATTAGGTCTACCACACTAGGTGCGCAATGTGCAATGCGGAGGAAAAAGAAAAACTAAAGGAGGCAGAAAAGGCCGCGCCGGGACGAAAAGATACGCAAAGCAGTGGATTCCTGCTGAAGACATGCAGGAATGACGGGTGCGTGAAAGATACGGAGTGACAATAGGAGAAACAGATCAACGCCGGAAGAAACGTAATGACTGAGAGAGAAATTAATAACAGAAAACGAAAACGCGAGTGGATGGGGACATGACCGGAATTTGCAGTTCAATTCCGGATCGTGTCCCCGAAACGGGCAACGAAAAGTCGAGATTGCCGCGTCGCTCGCCGGGCGACAGGCCCGCCTCCCTCCTCGCAATGACACACTAAGGTGTTTTAAGCATGAGCCATTCGCAAAAGTGGGACGTAAGAGGACAAGAAGCGGTTGGTAGCCGCATCGCAATGACAGTTGCAAAGGAAGTGTTTTTCGGCACAGACAACCCGGTTTATATCAGAAGAAGACTTTGACCGCGCTGTAGGTGAGCGACGCGCCGGCGAAAACGAGAATCGAGAACACAACGATCCGGAAGAGGCGCTCGTTTACCCTGCGATGCACGATCTCGCCAAGCCAGATACCCACCACGAGCGCGGGCAGCAGCGAAGCAATCGATATCAGCGTTTCAGTATTATACAGCCCCGAAGCTATATGGCTTATCATTATGAAAAGATTCAGCACGGTCCATAGCACCGAAAGCGTGGCGCGGAAAACACCCTTGTCATACATTTTTCGGCTGGAGTAGTAAACGATCATCGGACCGCCGGATGCGTATATGCCCTGCATCAGCCCGCCTCCGAATAACCAGATTGCCGATTTTATCCTCGACAGCGGCGGCAGTTTTATATCTTCGGGCAATCTCACCGTCTTAACAAGCTCGATTACTGCGAACGAGAGAACGAACACCCCGTATGCGAGCTTGAGCGATTCGATCTCCACACTGTTAAAAACAACGATTCCCACCACCATGCCGATTATCGCAGACGGGAGTATTCCGTAGATCAGATCCCTGAACGGGACAAGCTTTTTCTGACGTATGGATTGCAACACCCCGCCGATAAGCTCGTTGCCGTCTACTTTGCTGCGGTGCTTGGCCACAAGGTATATGCTCAGCAACAGGTTGATCGGCACCAGCCGCACAACAAGCCAGGGAATATCGTAGAAATTCGCCGCGATGGTTACGACGATGATGATGCCGCCGAACCCGGTGACTGCCTCTGCCACATTCGCGACGAGCAGAAAAAACATGAAAAAATAGAATCGCGGTTCCGAAAACATTTCCATTGCAAGATCCTCGATGCGGGCTGCCGGTCGGTTTATCACCGCCATGGCCCCGATTTCGATATTGTAGTTACTCGAATGCCGTCCGAAAACATTTCATCAAAAATATATTCAGCTTCTCATATCACAGGGAATTGCGTTTTCCGGAACATTCACCGCCTCTGCGCTGTTCTGTTTACTGAGGAATGAAACTGCGCGAGCATTAGCCTGCATTTCTCACCAGTGCAGGCTAAAATCGTGATAAGGCTGATAATACAAGGAACAGCAAGTGAGTGGTGAGGGAGC
>DAOSYA010000071.1:0-13902 GCA_035380865.1 bacterium | reverse complement strand
AGCAGGATAGGTGTTATCGCGATTTTCCGGATTTCTCTGTGAGAAATCCGGGCTAACCCTGTTCCACTTTTTTTCCACACGTTTTTCAACACCCCTTAATTCTCCTTTAACCATATCCTCAAAAAAATACATCTCTTTTTCAACTGCGTTGTTCCATAATCGAAGAATTACGCTTTTTTTGTTTAAAATACTTTGATTTATCAATTTATTTTACCCGGTTGCAGAATATCGTTTTCCACAACTTATTGTGGATAATTATTCTGCGGAACACTACATGTTGTATTTTTATTTTACCCAGCCTATTGACTTTCATTCTGCCTGAAAATATGATGAAACCAGCTGGAGAAATCCGGTGTTTACAACAGAGAATTAGCCAGCCAATCAAATCCAGATGGATCGGTTCTTGTCACTTGAGAATTCTCTTTAGTTGTGAACCTTGACGGACATAATACGAATAACAAAGAGGAATGTCAGATGGAATGGGATTTGTATTCTTACAATGCCGGCGCCGCTGCTGAAAAAGTAGCTTATGAAGACCCGGCCTGTGAAAACACCGCGCCTGTGGTAAACGAAAGCAGAAAACCCAAAAGAGGGAAAAACACTTCGAAAGAAGTAACGGACAATAAAACTAAACCCGAAATCACGCCCAATGCGATGAAAGTTCTGGAACGGCGTTATTTGAAGAAGGATGACAATAATAAGGTATGCGAAAAACCTGAGGATATGTTCATGCGTGTCGCAAAGAACATTGCTTCGGCAGATAAACAGTACACGAAAGCAGACATTGCAGCCAGCGAGAAAGAATTCTATGAGTTGATGGCATCGCTCGAGTTCATTCCGAACTCGCCGACGCTCATGAACGCGGGCCGCGATCTGCAGCAACTCTCGGCATGTTTCGTGCTTCCCGTGGACGATTCCATGGAAGACATTTTCGAGACGGTCAAAAACACCGCGCTGATTCATAAATCAGGGGGTGGCACAGGCTTCAGTTTTTCGAGGCTGCGACCCAAAAACTCAGCCGTCCGAACAACACGCGGCGCATCAAGCGGCCCTGTTTCGTTCATGCAGGTTTTCAACTCCGCAACCGAGATCATCAAACAGGGCGGCACCAGGCGCGGCGCAAACATGGGAATCCTGCGCATCGATCACCCGGACATAATGCAGTTCATCTCGTGCAAAAGTGAAACCGACAAGCTCACCAATTTCAACATCTCAGTGGCAGTAACAGACAGTTTCATGACAGCTGTGGACACCGACGAAGATTACGAACTTAAAGATCCGAGAACAGGCGAGGTACGGGACAAACTCAATGCTCGCTCAGTGTTCAATAAAATCGTTGAAATGGCACACCGCAACGGAGAGCCCGGCATCATTTTCATCGACAGGATGAACGCTTCCAACCCGACCCCTCATGTAGGACAGATCGAGAGCACCAACCCCTGTGGCGAACAGCCGCTGCTTCCTTATGAATCCTGCAACCTCGGATCAATCAACCTCGCGCGCATGGTGAACAACGGAGAAATCGACTTCGACCATCTTCGCAGAGTTGTCCGATCTTCAGTACACTTTCTCGACAATGTTATAGACATGAACCGCTACCCGCTCGATAAGATCGACATGATGACTAAAGCCAATCGAAAGATCGGGCTGGGGGTCATGGGATTTGCCGATATGCTTATAACGCTCGGCATCCCATACAACAGCGAACAGGCCGTGGAATGTGCCGAGAAGGTAATGTCCTTCATAGAGAAAGTTTCAATCGAAGAATCAAAGAAACTGGCTGAAAGCCGCGGCGCGTTCCCCAATTTCAAAGGCAGTATCTACGATATCCCCGGGCAACCGGAGATAAGAAATGCAACAACTACAACAATCGCCCCGACAGGAACAATTTCAATTATCGCTAACTGTTCCAGCGGGGTCGAGCCGCTTTTCGCTGTTTCTTATGTTCGCACGGTCATGGACAAAGATGAACTCATCGAGGTCAACCCGCTGTTCCGCAAAATAGCTACAGACCGGGGTTTCTATTCCGACAGGCTAATGAAAGATATTGCCAATAAGGGAACCATCCAGGGTTTTGCAGAGATCCCGGAAGACATCAAGAGAATTTTTGTCACCGCTCACGACATCACTCCTGAGTGGCATGTCAAAATCCAGTCGGCATTCCAGAAATACACGCACAACGCGGTTTCCAAAACGGTCAATTTCAAAACAGAGGCAACAAAGGAAAACGTTGAAGAGGTTTACCGGCTTGCATACGCCACCGGCTGCAAGGGAATCACTATCTACCGCGACGGTAGCCGTGAAGACCAGGTTCTCAGCGTAAAAACGGATTCTGCAAAAGCAGGCTCAACTACCGAAAAGGCTACTGCTGCCGATGTTGCCATGAAACCACGTGAAAGGCCTTCTGTAACATACGGCAGAACTGAAAAGATAACCACAGGCTGCGGTAACCTTTATGTGACAGTCAACGAGGACACGCACGGTTTGTGCGAGGTATTTACATCAATGGGAAAATCGGGCGGTTGTGCGGCCGCGCAATCGGAAGCCATCTCACGCCTCATCTCACTCTGCCTCAGGTCCGGCGTGAAAATGGACCAGATCACAAAGCACCTGCGCGGCATTCGCTGCCACTCGCCAGCATGGGAAAACGGCGGCATGATCACAAGCTGTCCCGATGCGCTCGGCATAGTTCTGGAAAGATCATCAAAATGGAAACAAAACGGTTCTAAAATTGAAACTGGTGAACTTAAAATCGAACGTGCATCTGCAAGCAAGCTGGATATCATCGGCTCATGTCCGGAATGCGGAAGCGTTATGGAGCAGGAAGGCGGCTGCGCTGTATGCCGCATATGCGGATTCTCACGCTGCTCATAAATAAGCCCACAAACTATATGTAACTTACGGCGGTCCAACGACCGCCTTTTTTATTTCCCGAATTCGGGAATCACGCCGGCCACCTTCCCTCCCTCGACCTCTTCCACCTTTTCCAGCAGTTCCGCCGGGTAATCCGCTCGAACCGCGTTCCTGTAATCATAATAAACCGTCCGGCTGTTTCCCGTCGCGACTACCCTGTTTTGCTTTTCGCTGACAACCATGTACTCCATCCACATGTCGCTACCCTCGAGCTTCGAAACCCGCACACCCACATGCAACACATCAGGGAACGTCACCGGCCTGATATACTTGCAGTCCGTCCATGCCAGTATCGGCCCCATCCCCTCGCTCTCCATTTTATCCGTTATCCCGATCTTCGCACCGTAATCTATTCGCGCCGTTTCAAAATATCTGAAATACACCACGTTATTAACGTGCTGAAACGCATCCATATCCCCCCACGCCACATTGATCCCGGAAACGACGCCGAATCCCTTCAGCAACTGCTCGACTCCCATCTGTCTTCACCCTGTTCTTTCATGTCTTTTTCGCATAATTCATTCGCGGCACGATTTCTCACTCCCCCCCCCCAGAAACTCACTCTCTCCGATTCTTCCGGGCTATCCATATTCCGCAACTTCAACCGGCCCGCTTTTTTAATATAAGATCAAACGGCTGGAAAATAAATAATTATTATTCTCAAACATTTGATCAGAACCTCTATATAATTAAAAGGTCATGAAATATTGTGACTTTATTACCTTATATCAACAATATTATCTTCGGGGGATTCCATCATGGATAAAGAAAACATCAATGGAGACTCTTTCAGTCTTACCAGACGCACATTCATAGCGAAAGCCGCCAGCATCGGGCTTTGCTCGATGTTGCCGCTCGGCGCGGGACAGACTTTCGCGTCCATGGCTCCCCCGCCGGAATGGGCTGAAGTCACCGTCCCGGAACTGATGCTGCCGAACTCCGGTAGTTTTAAAATCCTCCAGGTCACAGATCTGCACACTCATTATATTGCTAAAGGCTATCTCGGTTCACCGGAGATAATCGAAGGCATAAAATCCATGGTGGATAAATTCAAGCCGGACATTATCATGAACACCGGTGATTTCTGGGCCAATGTATCCGAAGAGCGGGCCGACACCTGCAAATGGCTTTGCAAGGAATTCGCAAAGTTCAAAACCCCATGGGCTTTCGCCTGGGGCAATCATGACGAATCCACGAATTACAGCCATACCCACAGAATACTTGAAAAAGCCCCATACTCCTTATATCGGGGCGCCGCCGCAGACGGCAATTATCGCATAGAAGTGAAATCTCCCGATAAAAAAACAACCCTGTGGAACCTGATCGTCATGAACAACTCGCGTGGCGGTTTCGCGCAGGAACAGATAGACTGGTTCAACAGTGAAGCGGAAAAGATCAAAAAGCTCTATCCGGCACCCCCGCCGGCTTTCCTGTTCTTCCACATACCGATCCCCCAGTACGACGACATCGTCGATAAGGGGCTGGCCACGGGCGTGAAATTCGAAAAGGTATGCCACGAAGACGGCTCCCGCGAAGCCCTCCCCGCATTCGTCAGAGCAGGATTCGTGAAAGCAATGTTCTGCGGCCACGATCATGTCAACGATTATTACGGAACGCTCGATAATATCCGTCTTCAATACGGTCGCGCAATGGGCGGTTACGGCGCGGACAGGGTTCGCAAAGGCGGCACTCTTATCACCGTCAACACAAACGACAATTCCTATGAGATATTATCCGTTTTCCCGGACGGCTCATCCGTGACCTACAACGAGTTCATTTCAACTCTTGAAAAAGGCCGGATTTATTGATTCATTTATTTCCAGAATTGCAGGCATAAAAAAAGAGGGGCGAGAAGCCCCTCTTTTGGTTAAACATACCTTAATGATCAGAATTTCCTGTCGAGCCCGAGATAGTAATAACGCCCGAAAGTGCCCGAGTTCCTGCCTTCCTCGAACGTGTCGTAGCTCTCATCGAAAATATTCTCGACCGTCACGTACGCCCTCGTATCCGAGTTTATCGCGTATGAAACATTCCCGCCCAGGACAAAGTAGTTATCCATTTCCTGGATGGTGAGATCTCCGTCCCTGAAAACCCTGTCGGAAACCGCCTCTCCCCTGAGGTTATAGCTGAATTTTCCGATTTCATACCCCAGCGAAACATTGAACGAATTCTCCGGGGTATAATCCAGCTGCTCGCCGGTCGATTCATCGCGGCTCTTTAGATATGAATACCCGAACCCGAGCGTAACCCTCTCGACCGGCTTCGAGTTTATCTCGAAAGTTATTCCCCGCGTATACGCATCCTCGACGTTCTGTCTCTGCCTGATCGGGACACAGGTGTCGCCCACGGGACAGACCGCGTAATCGTTGCCGTCGGTTTGCGAATAGACCATCCCGGTGTCGAACGCCGTGATTAGATTTTCAAAATCATCGTGATAGTACGACAGCCTCCACATCATCCTTTTCGAGACCTGTCTCTCGATCCCGACCGAATAGCTCGTCGATTCTTCAGGCACAAGATTCGCGTTGCCGTCGCGCACGTAATATCCATGATTGTAATGATGTTCATACAGCTCTATAACCGAAGGCGCTTTATACCCCTCGGCCACCGACGCTCTGAACTTCGTGGTCGATGAAAGATCGTACATCATCGAAAGTTTCGGTGTGAATTCCGAATCGAAGTCGTCGTAATCCTCATATCTGATCGCCGCCGCCATCGAAAGCTTATCGTTCGCTATCAGTTCGTCCTGGACAAAAACGCCTGTTATTGCCTGAAAATGCCTTGGCGTGCTGTTCCTTTCGTAGTCTTCTTTCCTGTACTCGGAACCGGCAGTGAGAATATTTTTGCTGCCGATAGGTTTCGTGTACTGGATATTCGTGGCCGAAGCATCATTGTTGCCCGGCTTGTAGTTATGATACTGCATCTCGGTATGCCTCAGGGTCAAAAACGAATCATCTTTCCAGTCCCAGCGGTATTGCGCGGATGCATTCATTTTCTTGTCGTATCCACCACCCTTGTAACAATCACCTTTATAATAATCGAGCTTGATATCGAGCGTCTGGTCCGGCTCCGGGTTAACCGAAAGGTTCCACAGCCAGTTCTCGCGCTCATACCATTTAGCGTCTTCCCCGTTCGATTCCGACCTCGTGTAGTTAAGCATATTTCTGATATTCCATATAGGGAACCTGAATGTCGCGCTCTCGCGCAGCGACTCGTTGTTACCCGCAGAAACACTCGCGCTCGACGACAACTCGGACGCCCCCTTCCGGGTGATTATATTTATAACCCCGCCTATCGCATCGGAGCCGTAAAGAGACGAAGCCGGTCCCTCTACAATCTCTATTCTCTCTATCATATCTACCGGAATCAGGTTTATATTGCTCCCCGTGTGCATGTGCTCCGACTTGTACCTGTCACCATCCACAAGTATCAGTGAATACTGCGAGGGCAATCCCCTGAGCAGAACCGTAGATCTCGACGAAACTGCACCGGGAGCACCACCAGAAATATGAACACCCGCCAGGTTCCTGAGAAGATCGGCCGCTTTCTGCACACCGGACTTCTCTATCTGTTCCCTTGTGATAACCCTCATCTGCACCGGGAGATCTTCCATAATCCTCTCGGTTTTTGTTCCTGTTATGACGATCTCGCCAAGATCAAAAATCCTTTCGCCCTGTTCCCCTGCCATAATAACAGTTGTACACAGCCCTATAACCATAAAGACAGCAAGTAATATTCTCTTTCCCATCAAACGACTCCTTTCCGATCTATTAAATATATATTTAATAACTGAACGGGATTTTTCAACGTTTTTCTATAAGCGGCACGCCGGGTTCGAGCAGGTATAAACCCGCAAATGTTATTTCATCCTTAACTATTGAAATGACAGGTTTCTGGTTATCGAGAATATATCGCGATCTCCGGTCCAGAACACCTCTCCTGTTGAAAAGAAGCAGAAAATCCGCTTCCTGTCCGTATATCACTATATTTATGTCGCTCCTAAGCAATCCCATTTCCTGGAACCGGTTAAGATTGCCGGTAAAATATCCAATAGTCGCGAGCCTTGCCCCGCCGGGCAGTTCTTCATTCAACGCGGAAGCAAGCTCGGGGGTGAATGTTTCGCCCCAGTAGCTGATCTCGAATCCCTTCTCTTCGGCCCCCTCTATCCCTCCCACGATTTCGTTGTAATAACTCAGGTAAAACGGCCTCGTTTCCATTATGAAGGAGACGGAAAGCATCGAATATATGATGAATCCTATCAATCCGATTACAGGATGCAGTCTTCTAAAAACAAGCTCGAAGCCCGCCGCCGCAAGCAGCGCTATGAAAGGAAAAGCTATCATGAACAGGCGCTCGCCGTCATATTTCGCAACCCTTCCGGGAGCGAAAAGAAAAAGGATAAACAGCGCGTTTATGATGAAAAATACAATGTATTTTCTGCTGTCGCTTTTTAATATCGCTCCTGCACCGCCGACAACAGCCGGCACAAGCGTGATCAGCGGCACGCTCACCGCAACCATAATAAACGGGTAGTGCCACGGCGCGGTTCTCGCGTAATCCTGCCCCAGATAGTGCGTAACGATCGAATACTGCGCCTGTGGGTTCACAAAATGCGATATGTATTCATAAAATGCGCTGAACGGCTGGTGCCAGTACATAGGCTGAACGGCGACAAACACCGCCGGCGCGATCAACACGGCAGCCACTGCATTTCTTAATATTTTCTCTCTTTCAAAAATCACTCCGTATAGAAAAAACGGGACGAGCGCAAAAAAACCGGTGAACTTCACGGCGGGGAGCAATCCCGCCAGCACTCCGAACGCGATACTGCCCGACGGTTTTTCGAGCCCCGCCAGAAAAGCGACCGCCGCGGCGAAATATACCGCGCAAAGCATCGTGTCGGTTTCAGTGAAATGGGCATGGCCGAACATTCTCGGCATGCACACAATCGCGACAGCCGCCACCAGCCCCGCTCGCGCGCAGCCGAGTCTCTTTGCCCCGGTATAAAACACCATAACCGCCATTGTCGCAAACAGCAGCGCTGCACATATCCTGTAAGCAAACCAGTCCCGATAAGCCGGCTCTGCCTTCATCCCTCCGAAAACCCGGTACAACAACGCATAATACGTCCGCGTCACCGCCGGGTGCTGCTTCCATTCATAACCCCAGCCTTTTTCGATCGCATCCCGCGTTAATGCGCCCTGTCCATCAAAAAAGAACCGGTCCATCCATGCGCCCGCTCCCCGCGCCATCCTCACATCGTTACCCTCATCCCAGCCCATGCCGGCATCGCGCATCGTCATAACCAGAGACGCAAAAACAGACAGGAATATCACCGCCGCAAACCCCAGCTTCAACAACCTGTTCCGTGTCTCACTTACCATCTTCAACATCATCCACAACCGAAAGCAGTAACATCGGTTCATTGTTCATGTATTTTATATACCTGTAATCTTTAAGTGAATACCTCCCCGGCCCGGCACGCCTCGCATAAACCCCTTTCGGCAGTTGCGCGGGCCGCGCAACCACAATCGCCGGATGCGATGACGTTTCCATGCATACCCTCACATCGCATATCTCGTATCCGATGTTCCGCGCTGTTGCCTTCACATCGAGAAACCCGGTTTCGGGATCGCGGACAACGCTCTCCCTGTCCGGCGGAACATAGAAGAAAAGATATGAATAAATATAAGGTATCCTGTCCGTAACTATCCTTGCCCCGTAATTTTCCTTCTCCATGATCTCGAACGCTTCCCGCATTCCATAATTAAAGGATTCGGCGGATACAACCGGGTATTCGACAAAATAATACCTGAAATAAACGAACAGGTTCGCCGCAACCACCACGGAAACGACAGCCAGCGTGACAATCGCAACTTTTCTCTTTTTTGCCACAAGCCATTCGATGAATCCAACCGCGCCGAGCGCTGTCACTATTTGAAGACACGGCAGCGCGACCGCCGACCTCAGCGCATGATGGTAAGGCCAGTCCATAAGCGACGCGCCGACCGGGAACAGCAGCAGCCAGCAGAGCAGAAGACGCCCGCACGGGCCGGGCCGCACGAAAAGCATCAGGAACCCGATGATAAAAAAAGGAATACAGAAATAATGCATGACCCCGAACCTGCCGGAGCCGTGCCTCACCGTGAGATTATCACCTTTCAGAAAAAGGAACCCGGGGCTGAAATAGCCCGCGTAGTTCCACACGAAAGCCACCGCCGACCGGAGATGCGGACTGCGTGCAAGCAACTCCGCGATCCCCCCCTCCCCGCCCTCGAAGTACTCACGCGAATCGTTCTGAAACCTGTCTCCGAATATCGAACTGTCGGAGAAATACGTGTCCAGGTCCGTGGTTCTGAAAAACCCGGCAAACATCGGGAGATACGCGGATAGAATAATCAACCCGGCAACCGCCGCCCAGCCCGCCTTTCCCGCAATATCGCGCCTGAAAATCAAAAGCGCGCACAACAGGAACAGCGGCACGAAAACCAGCGCGACAGGATACGTGTAGAACGTCAGGCCCGCGAAAACCGACCCCGGCAGCAGATACACGCTCCTGCCCTTTATTCCTTTTAAAAGAAAGAGAACAGACAGCGTGAAAACCGTCGGAAGCGCGGGACACTCGATCCCCCAGCGGCTCAGATGCACGTGCCACGGCGAAACCGCGAGCAGGAAAGCCGCAACAAGCGCCGCCGCGCCGCTCGAAAACAGCTCCAGCGCAAGAAAATATACGGCCGCCACCGCCGCAACTCCGAAAACCACCGAAGGCAGCCGCGCAGAAATCTCGTTCAGCCCCAGCGTGCGGACCGACAGCAGCGCGGGATAAAAATACACCGGGTGCTTGGGATTCCAGGTGGACCGGGGATACAGCGGCATCCTTTCGCCCCTTTCGTCCATTCCTGTTTCCGCAACAAGATACGCCACAAAAGAAATGGACGCCTCGTCAACCTGCAACCCGTTGGGATTCTGCGACAGATCATAAACCCGGAGAAAAACCGCGAGCAGAACAATCACAGCCGGCGCAACAACCCGGACACCCGTTTTACGGGTGAACCGGCCTTCAACAGGAGAGGCTGATGTCGAATTGCAATTTTCCATTTGAACCCGATTATATCTTTTCGCGACATCCGCTTTCAACAGATTGACGTTAATGCCGGTTTGTGGCACCCTTGCCTTGATCGGTCGAACATTATATATTTCCTACAGAATATCAATGCGGAAAAGGCGGTATTATGCTGAAAACCGATCTCGAAATCGCAGGCATTCATGTGCTGATTTCAGCGCCCGGCGACAACCTGCCCGGAAGGTTTTCAGGTATCTGCGCCGCCGGCGAACCAGCGAATCCCGCGCTCACGATAGACTACCGGGTTGCAGAAAGCGTAAATCCGGGTTCCGGCATTTCAACATCAGGAACCCCCGGGAGCCTCAGCTTCGACATACAGGGAATAAGTTGCGAACTCGATCTGGCTGAAAGAAAAGGAAAGCTGGTAACAGTCAACGACGACACGGTTCTCGAATATGCCCTGAAGGTGGCTTTCCAGTGGCTGCTCATACACGAGTGCGGCTCGATAATCCATGCCGCCGGACTGATTAAAGGGAAGCGCGGATACGCCTTCGCCGGGCCGCCCGGCGCGGGAAAGAGCACTCTCGCCAGTCTCGCTCCCGGTGAGCCAGATATCGTCAACGACGAGCATGTCGCAATAATCAGAGAAGACGATTCGGTCACCCTTCACCCTCTTCCCGCCTGGGCTTCGCCGGACAGGAATCCAGCACCGCCGCCGCCAGCGCCGCTCTCCGCTTTTTTCGCTATTGCCCATGGCGAATCGGAATCCATGATAACAGGGGTCACGGCTGCGGAACAAACCCGCCGGATATTCGAAAACATGGTTTTTCTGCCGCCGGAAATCAACAGCCTCGGCGCGGCAATGGACACCGCCGACAGGATAAGGAAAATAATTCCTGTCGCGCGACTTGATTTTGCGCTGCCCGACAGGGAGAATCTTTGGAATGGAATTGAACAATATCTGGAAAACAAAATTTCAAAGAGCGCCTGACTGCGCCTTCAGAGAAATCGAGGGAGAAACTTTCATAGTTTCCTCATCGACAGGCGGAGTCCACTTGCTCAACTCCGTCGGCTCCTTCATCTGGAACCGGCTGGAGCTCCCGGCGACCCCGGAAGAAATCGCCGGAGCCGTAACGGACGAGTTCGATGTCGATTCCGGCACCGCGCAGAAGGATATCCTTGACTTCTTCACAAGCATGATCGAAACATCCATCGTGAGACAATTCGAATCCGGGGAAAGCGATGGCTGAGAAAGACCACAACCCGGAACTTCTTCAATATCTATACGAAAAAGCGCGTCAGACCGGGCACCCTCTTTCGGCGCATTACGAACTGACATACAGGTGCAACCTCGCCTGCAAACACTGTTACCTGAAAGGCGCGGACTGCCCGGAAAAAAGCACGGAAGACATCCTCGGCGCGCTCGAAACGCTTGCCGGAGCAGGCGTTATTTTTCTTACGCTCACAGGCGGCGAACCGCTCATCAGGGAAGATTTTTTCGACATAGCATCCCATGCCCGGAAACTCAACTTCGCGCTGAGAATATTCACGAACGGGACACTCATAGACAACACGGCGGCTGATATGCTGGCAGGCCTGAATCCTTTTGAAATCGGCATCAGCATATACGGAGCCGGTTCGCAGACACACGACTCGATCACGGGCGTGCAGGGATCGTTCGAAAAATCCTTAAACGCAGTAAGCGCGATATCATCACGCGGCATCCGGACCACGGTTAAATCAGTACTCATGAAACAGAACTTCGACGAATACGAGGAAATGATCGAACTCGCCGGAAGCCTCGGAGCATCCTACACCTTTGATCCTACAGTGTTCCCATGCGACAACAGGGACCCCGCCCCGCTGAAAATGAGACTGAACGACAGCCAGCTCGAAAAAGTTCTGACAGACAGGCGCCTCACAAAAAACGCCGCAGCCCGGTGCCGTGGCCCGGTGTGCGATCTCAACCATGTCTGCCTCGGAATTTCACCGTCCGGCGAGATATTCCCCTGCATTCAGCTCAGGCGGTCTTGCGGAAACATTTTCAGCGATCCTGTCGATGCGATAGTGAAATCAATCGACAGGACTGTTGCTCCGCTGACAGATGAGAAAAAACTTGAACTCTGCTATAATTGTGAATTGAAGGACAGTTGCACAAGATGTCCCGGGCTTGCATTGCTTGAAGACGGCAGCGAAACCGCCCCTTCAAGCTGGGCATGCAGAATCGCCCGGATTCGTGAGAAGGTGAGAAATAATGAGTTTTCAAGATGACAAACCGGGTCGCATGACCCCAAAAAAGGTTTATGAAAAACCGGAAATCAAATCCAGCACAATAAAAGATACCTTTCTCGCCTGTGGAAAATGCGGAACCGGCCCGCTCGAACAGTTTCTCTGTGTCATTTTCCCGGAACTTAGTTGATGCATAAAACGCGCAGCCGGATTAACCTCTGCCCGGAAACCTCGATTTATGCAATTTAACCACCATTCTAAAACCTCTGACAGGCTCGCCGCTTTCTTTCTTATGATGGATTGCGTGTCGGATGCGGAATCATGCAAACAACTCGAATTACAGATAACTGAATCGAAGATACCCTGGGATGAAATAATACCCGACGGCTGCTCGCCTTTCCTTTACGAAAAAATGGAAAAAGCCGGCATTTCGGAATCCATACCGCCGGCCATCAGAAAAAATTTCGAAGAAAGACTGATCAAAAACACAGGCGCCAATATTGTCCGGCTGAGGGAACTTGACACGGTTGTCGAATCGCTCAACGAGGCGGGAATCGAACCCGTTCTTCTGAAAGGAGCCTGCCTGCTGAATACCGTATATGATCATCCGGGACACAGAGGCATGTCGGACATCGACATACTGGTGGAACCTTCTTTAATGAAAACAGCCTCTGAAGTCTTTATCAAACTCGGCTACAAAAAAAACGGAGAAAAAGGACACCACATAAACTTCGTTGCAGAACGGGAATTCCCGGTTCTTTTTGAACTTCACCACGACCTGTTCAACAGGGCAAATCCACTGCATAAATACGCATACCCTATCAGCACCAGTGACCTGATCTCGCGATCGGAATTATTTTTGCTTAACAACAAACGCACAAGAATTTTCGAAAAAACGGATCAGTTCCTGTTTCTTTGCTGCCATACGGCAAAAGAAAAGACAGGAAGCCTTAAGCTCATAGCGGATCTTTGCGTATCAATCGAAAAGAAGTGCCCGGATCAGGAAACTTTTTTTTCCAGATGCATTGAATATGACCTTAAAATCCCTGATATAATTATGGCTTATCTGTCGTGCCATTTAAAATCTGTCAGATATGACTTATTATATGGGAACTTTATATGCTATGATTGTTGTTTAAAGTTTGACAGTGAAATATTTACATGGGGAAATTTGAGGCATAGCAGGTTTGACGAATATATATATTACATCAAGCAAATACACAAACCGGTCCAAAAGGTCAGGGCAATCCTTGAGTCACCGTTTTATTTCGTATCTGAAAGGATCAATAAATCTTAAACTACTCCTGACAGTTGCTTTTGCGGCAATACTGATAATGCCGGTCGGGACAACCATATGCAGTGCGGCAACTGTAATCGAATCGGGAATAATCCACACCGGATATAGAGAATCGGATAATAAGATAATATTTCTCGTCGATCGGGGTACAGATGCCGGGGTGCAGGAACAGATCAAGTACATCATCACTTCCTCAGACGGGCACAAGTTAGGGACTCTTGAGATCACAGGCGCTTTGCCCGACAGCTCGGTCGGGATTTTCGAACCGGAGAAAGGCATCACGCTTCCTTCGTTCGGAACTCGAATCACGCTGCTCCAGGCGAAATCGGAACCGGAACAAATGACGGGAGATACAGTCGGCGGGGAAGAAGCAATATACGAACCGAAAGACGGCGATTAC
>DAOSYA010000070.1:0-14178 GCA_035380865.1 bacterium | reverse complement strand
TGTTGTAAATCAGGTCTCTCGGACCCTCGACGGCCCATGGCGGGAAGTACGCGAACAGGTGCGTGAACGTTGTCGTGGTGGGCATTACGTCCATGCCGATGTTGACGCCGCGTTTTCTCAGCCGGTCTAGCCGGTCAAGTTGTTTCTGTATCTCGGTGTCGAGCGGGAGCGGCGGGGTCCAGAATTTCGAGAGATCGATGAGTCCGCGCATCACGCCCTGGAAAATCGGCCCTATGATCCCGAGGTCGGGCACCCAGAAAATGTGTGATATCTGCGCCCTGATATTGTTGCTTCTTGCTATGGAAATCAGTTCGTCTATCGCCTGCGGGAGCGTGTTCATGTAGCTCCTGAGATGGCTTGTGTATATCCCTTCGTGCTTCTTGAGCACCTTGCCGAGTTCGGCAAGCTCGCGTGTTTCACTGTTAAGCCCCGGCATGTACTGCAGGCCGGATGACAGCCCGATCGCGCCGCCTTCGATGGAATCTTCGAGCATGTTGCACATCGTTTTGATCTCGGAGTCGCGGGCGTACCTGTTTTTGCGGCCCATGGAGCAGATTCTGATCAGCCCGTGCGGCGCCAGCGGCGCGTAGTTGAGCGGCATCCCGTTTTTTTCGATCAGGTTGAGAAACTCTCCGAAGGACTGCCATTTTATTTCCTTCTCGAAATCCTTGGCCGTGAAAGCCTCGATGTAAAGTTTCAAGTCGTCATGATATTCGTCGTTCACAGGTGCGAGCGACATCCCGCAGTTGCCGCCTACGAAAGTCGTTATTCCCTGCCTGACAAGCGGCGCGAGAATACTGTGGCTGTCTTTCCTGTAAATGGTGAGATCGGCGTGTGAATGCGGGTCCACGAACCCGGGACACACAATCTTGTTTCTCGCGTCGATAACTTTGTAGCTGTTACCTTTGAGATAACCGATATGTTCTACCGTTTCAATTTTGTCTCCTGTTATTACGACATCCGCTCTGAATCTTTTCTTGCCGGTGCCGTCAATCACTGTTCCGTTCTTAATAATATAGTCAGCCATCTGTGCGATTCCCCGTTGCCTATTCTATTTTGGTGTCGAATTTACAAACTAAAGAAAAAGATAAGAAAAAACTCGCAAACATCAAGATTCCACAACAACATAAATTTCATTCCAAACACAAACAAACCGGATTATAAGACTAATTTCAATATAAATCCAATAAAAAAGCTATATGCCCGGGATTATTATGGGAGTAAAAATGACGCCGGATTCGAATGCAGTCGTTATATCAACTATTGAGCTTTGCGAACTCGACCGGCGCCTGCAGCAGCGCTTTCAGGTTCTCGAACGAAGTGCCCGGGTTGACCGATCCGGCGGAACTGAGCACGATCCGGTTTTTGAGCCTGTATGCGTCCCGGTAATTTTTGATGCCGCATTCGAGAACCTGTTGCGGAGTTCCGTTGCCGAGTATTTCGACCGGTGGCACATGCCCGAAAATTATCGGGCCGGGTATTTTTTCCACGATTTCTTCGATTTCGAGGCTGGGGCCGAAGTTCACCATTCCGAGGCTGTGCGCTTTCAGGTTGGCTATCTGGTGGTTCATTCTGCTGTCGGCGTGGTAATAGCGCAGTTTTTTGATCGGGCAGAGCGCCTGGAAGATTCGCTTTTCGACCGGCTGGAAAAACTGAACATACATGTCGGGCGAAATCAGGCCCGCAAGGTCATTCGCCATCGCGAGGGATACCCCGGGGGCGTTGCATTTTCTCCTGATCTGCCGGACGTAACGGATCATCGTGCGGCCGATGCACTTTATGAGCTGCGTCATTTCAGCCGGGTTGGTCATGAGGTACATCATTACCTGGGTCATGCCGCAGATCTGGCCGGCCATGGTCGCGGGCCCCTTGATCGACAGGCCGGCGATCGGCATTTTGCCGAATGCTTCTTTGTATTTATCTCTCCACTCGAAGAAAGACGGTATCAGCCCGAGCCCCATCAGGTCGGTTGTGCCGTCCATTTTTTCAACGAGAGCCGGGATTTCCGCAGGGGAATCTATTACCGGTTCGTTCGACGGCGCGGCGTTTTCCATGAAAGTCAGTTCGGCCCCGAAAATGGAAACGTCCATCACGGTTCCGAAATCGACGTAGGTGGGCATGCTCATGCCGAGCGCTTCGCGTATCGCCTCGCCCGCTTTCTTTTTGCATTCGATCTGGAAGTCGCAGTCCGTGTAATATTCTTTGAAGCTGACATCGAGGAACTCGCATATCCAGTCGCCGTCAAGTGTGAAAAATGCCGCGGGGCGTTTTGGAAGCATTCCCATCGTTGTCAGCGCAAGCGCTATGTTATTGTCTCTCCAGTAACCTTTTGAGCCCACTTTTTCGTTCATTGCGCATCTCCCGGCTTGAATGTTGTAACTTATTAATGATTTTAATGACAGGAGGCTGTGACGTAAACCATAATCCGGGTTTTGACATAACAGTGAAAAGTCCTTGATAGAAAAGGATTGAGAATTAATAATTGCATATACAGTGGATGGAAGGCGGATTTTTTTAATGACAGTGAGAACGTTTTGTTTTGGAGTGGCGATACTGGTTCTGGTTTCCGTGCCGGGTTTTGCGTGTGAAAACGGAGCATGGAGATGTTCCGACGATGCGTATACGCTCGAGACGTGCGAGGCCGGTCAGTGGCGGGCGGTGGAATGTATGCGGGAGCAGGGGCGGCTCTGCGAGGCGGGCGGTTGCGTGGAACCGTGGGAGTACGGTTCTCCGGAGTGGAGCAGGGTGGAGGACGATCCTTATGCGACGACTGAATCGCTCGCGGAAAAGGCTGAGAATTATGAAGAAATAACGAAGAGGCTCCACCTGCACCCGGAACTCAAGTGGGTGATGGGCGTGAACCTTCCGCCGATGCAGGTTGAATGCCCGGCGGGCGAGAATCCGCCATGTTACGATAACGGCAGGCCGGCGGTTTCGCTGGAGAAGGCGACGTGGAAAGATGTCGTGAGCTGGCGGACGGGAGAGAACGACGGGCTGTGGAACGCGCTGTATATAGCAGCCGAAGGATACCGGTACGCGGTGACGCGCGACCCGGCTGTGCTCGACCTGATAAAAACCCTGCTCGAGAGCCAGGTTTTGAGGATGGAAGTCACGGGCGTCAGCGGTATTTATACGAGGCAGTACATACCGGCGGGATACGAGGGGATTTCCTGTCCGGAGAACCCGTCGTATTACAGGGTCGATGCGGAGAAGACGAGCAATAAATGGGTGAAGATTCGTGATGACGGCTGTGTCTGGACCGTGGATCAGGACAGCGGCGAGTGGCGGAAAAGCGATCACTGCGGGCTTGAGAGATTTGCGGACTGGTGCTGGCTGGACAATGTGAGCAAGGATGAGTACGCGGGCCATGTGCTTGCGCTGGGAGTGCTTTCTAAGCTTGTCGATGACCCCGGGGTGCAGGAGGTTGTCAGGGACCAGTTGAGCCGGATTGCCTATCATCTCATGAAGAACAGGATGGCGTTTACGGACTGGGATGGAAGGGTAGCGGAGCACGGCAGAATTTATGCGGTGACATTCGGCGACTATCCCGGTTTCAACGCGGCGATGGCGCTCGATTATATAAAAGTCGCGGCGGAAGCTACAGGTGATCCCAAAATTGAAAAATGGTATCGGGATTGTCTGCTCCAGAAGAGCGGCAGGATCAACTGCGTAAGGCAGAAGTTCGAGAAGCCGCTTCCATACACGAAGTATCTGAAGAACCCGGGCCTGTTCCCCGGCAAAGAGGGCTGCAAGGCGAATTACAACAACACGTCGATGCACATGTGCAGTTTGCAGAACCTGATCTGGTATGAACACGATCCGGAACTGAGGGAGATATACCAGGCGCATCTCGATAAGGATGTTTTTCGAGCGCCGGGACAGCCGCGCGCATTGCAGTTTCAGAACAACGCATGGTTCGATTTTATATGGGCCGCGAACAAGAAGCTCGGCCCGGATTCGGACGGACCGGCGTATGAAGCGGTCGAGAACGGGATCAGGATGCTGAGGCAGTTTCCGGCACGGAAGTATTTGCAGGAAAGGGATTGCCCGGAGGATGTGTGCGTGCCTTATTGCGACAACAGGTTCGGCGCGCCGTGTCTCGGCTTCGCGAGAGAGACTAAAGACAGGTGCGTGCATCATTTCCTGTGGTGGGGCGATCCTTACAGGATTCAGAGTTGCGGGAAACGTGAAACATTTGTGCAGGTGCCGGCGGATTATCTGCTCGCCTACTGGATGGGCCGGTACTTCGGATTTATCGATGAGGATATGTGACGCGGAAGGTGAATAAATGAGAAAATTGCCGGCCTGTCTTTTAGTTGTTCCATTGTTGATAATAGTCAACTTATCCGGTCCGGGCTGCCGGTCGGCATGGGGCGACGCTGATATCACGCCGTCCGCTTATGCGGAATGGCCCGAGGCGGCGGCGGCGGAGACAAAGCCGTGGACGCGATGGTGGTGGCTGGGCAGTATTGTTGACGAAAAGGGAATAACTGAACAGCTTGAGCAGTTATCGGCAGCCGGGTTCGGCGGGGTTGAGATCACGCCGATATACGGCGTTAAGGGCATGAAGGATCACGAGATAGATTTCCTTTCGGAAAGATGGATGGATGTTCTGAATCATACGATCCGCGAGGCCCGCAGGCTCGGGATGGGCGTCGATATGGCGACGGGCACGGGCTGGCCGTTCGGCGGCCCGAACATTTCGATGAAGCAGGGCGCGAAGAAGCTCGTCATAAGAAAGTTCGAGGCGAAGGGCGGAGAGCCTTTCAGCGGGCAGGTGATCGGCGGGGCGCTTCAGGGCGTGGTCGCTTATTCGAGCGACGGCCGCACGGTGAATATTTCGAATAAGGTATCACGGGCCGGACAGGTTGACTGGACGCCGGATGCCGGGACCGACTGGACGGTTTATTCGATTTCGATGACGAACACATCGCAGATGGTCAAGCGCGCGGCTCCGGGCGGGATCGGCTACGTCATGGACCATTTCTCGAAAGATGCGCTCAAAACGTACCTGAAAAGATTTGACCGCGCGTTCGAGAAATCCGGCGGCGAGCCGGTGCGCGCCTTTTTCAACGATTCGTTCGAGGTATACGGCGCGGACTGGACGGATGGTTTTCTGAAGGAGTTCAAATCGCGCCGCGGGTATGACCTGAGAAAGCATCTCGATTCGCTGAACGGCGACGGACCCGCGGACATTGTTTCCCGGGTCTGGTGTGATTACCGGGAAACGCTCTCGGATATTATTCTCGATAATTTCACGAAGCCCTGGACCGATTGGGCGCACTCGCGTGGATCGCTGACGCGCAACCAGGCTCACGGCTCGCCCGCGAACCTGCTCGATCTTTACGCGGCGGTCGATATCCCGGAAACCGAATCTTTCGGTCCGTCGGGATTCGATATCCCCGGGCTGAGGACGAACATGGAACTTCTGGGAAGGCGCGGGAAGCCGGATGTGCTGGCGTTCAAGATGGCGTCATCGGCGGCAAGCATTACGGGCAAAGGCAGGGCGTCATCGGAATCATGCACATGGCTCGACGAACATTTCCGGGTTTCGCTTTCGCAGGTGAAGCCGGAGATCGACAACCTCATCGCAGGAGGGATAAACCACATAGTTTATCATGGCGTTGCTTATTCGCCCCCGGATGCCGCGTGGCCGGGCTGGTTGTTCTATGCGTCGGTGAATTTCGGGTATACAGGAAGTTTCTGGGAATTTATGCCGGAGTTGAATAAATATATTGCCCGTGTGCAGTCTGTGACGGCAAGCGGAACGCCGGATCGCGACATGCTTGTCTACTGGCCGATTTACGATCTGTGGAGCGATACCGGGGACGGCGAGCGGGTGCAGATGCTTTCCGTCCACAGGGCCGAGCAGTGGATAAGCGGGCAGGGCGGCGGTATGCTCGCGAAGAATCTCCGGGAAAGCGGGTATTCCTTCGATTTTGTTTCAGACAGGCTTTTGCAGGGTCTGAAGTGCGAGGGCGGCTCGATTGTTTCGCAGGGCAACAGGTACCGCGCGGTGGTTGTGCCGATGAGTTACAGGATGCCGGTGCGAACTCTGGAGAAACTGGCGGCTCTTGCTGGTGCGGGCGCGCCGGTTGTTTTCGAGCGCGGGTTGCCCAACGATGTGCCGGGGCTTGGTGATCTCGCCTCGCGCAGGGAGCGGCTCGCGAAAATACTCGATTCGATGATGACTGAAAACAAAGTGATGATAGCGCATGATGTCGTGTCCGAACTTGGAAAGGCCGGAATACGGCGCGAAACTATTTCGGACAGCGGACTCGAATATGAAAGGGTTCGGGACGGCAGGGATTACGTGTATTTCCTGGCGAATCCGGGCAGTGAAGAAATAGACGGCTGGTATGATCTGGCGGTGGCGGGTGAGAATGTATTGATAATGGATCCGCTTACCGGGCAGACCGGTGTGGCGGCGGTGCGTGGCGGCGGCGGGGACGGCATATCGGTTTATTTGCAGATGCAGCCGGGCGGTTCGACGATCCTGAAGGTGACGAATGGAAACCTGAAGGGTGTTGACGGCTGGAAATATTATGAGAGCGCCGGCGAGCCGGTGGATGTGGCGGGCCGGTGGAAAGTCGAGTTCGTGCGCGGCGGCCCGGAGCTTCCGGCGGGTTACGAAACAGATGTGTTGAAATCATGGACGTCGCGGACCGACGCGGAACTGAAGAGATTCCACGGCACGGCGAGGTACACCGCGGAGTTCGATTTGCCGAAGAGCGATGCCGATGAGTGGATACTCGATCCCGGAGTTGTGGCGGAAGCGGCGCGGATCAGAGTCAACGGGGTGGATGCCGGTTCGATGTGGAGCATCCCGTACAGGCTGAGAGTGGGCGGCCTGCTGAAACCGGGCGTGAATGTTATCGAGTTCGAGGTTACGAATCTGGCGGCCAACAGGATAGCGGATATGGACAGGCGCGGTGTCGAGTGGAAGATATTCAATGAGGTAAATTTTGTGAACTGCGATTATGGAAAATTCGATGCATCAGGCTGGGAACCTGTGGATTCGGGCCTTCTCGGGCCGGTCAGGCTGATACCGCAGAAAGGTTTCGTGCCGCGATAATCGAGAGTGGTTTTCGGCCTGAAGCAGATAATCGGAGAATCGACTGGAGACATGATGGACTACTACGATAAGTTGAGAGAAAAGCTGGATCTTTTCCCGATAGGGTTTCCCGACAGCGAGGATTGCATGAAGATCCTTCGCGTGCTTTTCAGTCCTGAGGAGGCGCGGATCGCTTCTCATGTCCCGAACCCTCCGGTGATGCTCACTGCGGGGCGCATAGCAAGAAAGGCGCGTGCCGGCGCGGGCGAGGCGGAGAGAATACTCAAGGGGCTTTACGAGCGGAACCTGATTGTTTCGGTGAAGGTGCTTGGGGAGAGAAGATATACGCTTATGCCCGCGGTGCCGGGGTTGCTCGAAATGCAGTTTATGCGCAACCAGGTTATCGATGAGAGGAGGGCGGAAGCGGGCAGGCTGTGGGACGAGTCGCTGAACGGCGAATTCGGAGAGGAAAACTACGGGTTCCCGACGAGCGGGGCGCGTGTTATACCGATAAACAGGGCGATAGATGCCGGGCAGAGGGTTTACAGCTACGAGGAAGCGGAGAAGATCATCAGGAAATCCGGAAGCGTGGCGATAACGGACTGCGCGTGCAGGAAAGCGGCGGGGAAATGCGACGCGCCGCTGGATGTCTGCATAATGCTCAACACATCGGCGGATTACCTGGCTGCCCGCGGGCTGGCGAGAAGGGTGACCGTCGGCGAAGCGCTGAGGGCGATGGAGCGGGCGGCGGATGCCGGGCTGGTTCCAACAACAACCAACACAAAGCCGCCGGTTCAGATAATCTGCAACTGCTGCACATGCTGCTGCGCGACACTGAGGGGCGTAACCGCTCTCGGCAAGCCGGCGCAGACCGTGAGCTCGAATTTCAAATGCGCGGTCGTGCATGAAGAAAAGTGCGTGGCATGCGGGGTTTGCGTCGAAAAATGCCCGATGGACGCGCTTTCCATTTCGGAAGCCGGGCCGGTTATCGACGAAAGTAAATGCGTGGGATGCGGCGTGTGCGCGCATCACTGCAAAACCGGGGCAATTTCGCTGGTGAGGAAATCGAACGCGGCGCCTTTCGATAACTCGCTTGCGCTGGGCGCAAAGATGATGTTGGAGCGAGGCAAAATACCGAGGGTATTAAAGGGTATCGCCGAGGACCTGCTCTGATTTCTTTTTGCGGGCCTTAACGATAAGCATCAATAATAAAAGCGCGGGCCCGGCGGGCGCGATTGTCGCCAGTATCAGCAATTCATCGACAAGGGCGGACTCGCCGGCAGGCTTGCCCCGAAGCCGATCTGTGAAAGCGTCCCATGTGTTCCCGCACCTGTTCGCCAGATTTATGGAATAAGCAATCGCTTCTATGCTCCTGATCTCTTCGTCCGAATAATGTTTCCCGAGCTCGTTGAGCAGAAAACCGTCAGGCCCGTCGCATTCATCCGCGACCAGCCGCCGCGCGTATTCTATGGCGATCCATTCCTTATGATCAAAAAACTCGGGCGAAAGGTTCTGGAGCGCCGACTTCTCTTCCTCGCTCAGCCCCGCAAGGTCCGCGAATGTGCCGTGGACCGCGATGCAGTGCCTGCACTGGTTCATGTTGCTTATCGAAAGCATTATCTTCTCTCTGAATTTCGGGTCGATTCCGCTTCCCGACAACATGGACTTCGCCATGACAGGCAGATTCAATGCGTTTTTCCCGAGGTCTTTAACAAAATCGCTGAATTTGTAAAATCTTTTCATATTCTCTATTTTCAAAATGGTTCCCTGCCTGTGCCTGTTCAGATTCATCAATAATTATAAGAACGATGTGAATAAAAAACGGTGTAAAGAAAAAATGATTTACATTAACACCCTGTACAGGTATAAAATAATCACGGAAATCTGGGGGAGGATATCATTATGAAAAGACACGCAATATCAGGATTGATAGTTATTGCTGCGATGTTCGCGCTTGTGTTCTCGGGATTTGGATGTACGCCTTCTGAAGATAACGGCGGCAATCCGGCGCTGTCATATGTTCAGAACGGACAGGTGGTGGGAATAGAGAATGCCGGCACGGGCGTAAAGCTGGAAGTGGATCTTTCGACCGGCGCTTACAGCGTTTACGGCAACGGAAGACAATGGATCGGGCCGGGGCTGGTTGCGATGTGGCTTGACGGCGAAATGAAGCTGAACCTGACGCCCGACGGAAAGCCTGCCGGCGATATGAAAATAACCGGCACATCGGTTTCGAACGGGACCGACAAAGGGGCGGATTACAAATCAGTAAAGATCGATTGGGAAGCCGGAAGCCTGAAGTTTTTCACGGAGTTCAGGGTTTTTGCGGATTACGCGACAGTCGAGTTCGTCAACGGATTCCCGGATGGTTTCAAGGCGGAACAGCTTGCAACCAGATGGGAAACGACGCTGAATTTCCCGGTTTTTTACGCCGAAGAAGAAGGCGACGACCTGAATCTTCTTTCGCTGAAATACAGAATCTGGCCGGCCGCCGAGTTCGGCAAAGGCGTGAAAAATACCCTTTCAATGTGGAAAAGCGATGGAGAATCGCAGGTCAAGACACCGCTGTTGATTTTTGATGAGCAGGGGAAGACGGGCATTCTCTCCCCGTATAACGATTATCTCGTGCGAGTTTCGCGTGTGCTGGATCTCACCGACAGGGGATACGGGCCGGCGGTAGCGGTCGGGCTGCTCGGCGAAGTTGAAAAACTGAACCCGGGCCACGAATCCCGGAGCATTCTGCATTTCAACGACACCGGGATAAGCAACACGATTTATTCATGGGGTTCGGAACTTCTGAGGGCGACCGACAAGAAGCCGCTCGACAAAGACTCGACATTTTTCCTCAAATATATCGGCTACTGGACCGACAACGGAGGCTATTACTATTACAGGACGGAACCGGACAAGAATTACGAGACATCCCTGCTCGAAATGAACAGGTATATGCTCGAAGAAAAAATACCCGCAAGGTATATGCAGATGGATTCGTACTGGTATCCGAAGTCTGAAGAGGACTACGGCCTGATGGTGTGGGAGCCGCTCGAAGAGATGTTCCCGGAAGGTTTTGAATCGTTCCAGAAAAAGCTCGGCCTGAAGATGACGTTCCACAACAGGTATTTCGCGATAGATTCACCATACCAGGACCGGATGCCGTTCGTGAAAAGCGGGATAGGTGTACACCCGACAACGAGAGAAGTGTTCGATATATGGGCGGCGGATGTGAAGAGATGGGGCGGCGTGATGTACGAGCAGGACTGGCTCGGTACCCAGGTTACAAGGGTTGACGAGCTTCGAAAAGACCCGTACCTCGGCGAAGACTGGCTGAGATTCATGTCGGAGGCGATGGACGATAAAGGGCTCGACATACAGTATTGCATGCCGAGTGTCGGATTCTATCTGGCATCGACAAGGTTCCAGAATGTCTCGAACATAAGGAGTGCAAATGATTATTTCATCAGGGCGCGCGGCGGCTCGAACCAGTTGTGGTGGGAGCATATATACACGTCTGTTTTCATACACGCGCTCGGCGTTTATCCGTTCAAGGACGTGATAGTAACAAATCCGCCCGAGAAGGAATTCAAGACGTTCGGAGAAAAGCAGTATTACTGGTCCGACGGGATCAGGAAGCAGGTCGGCGCGAGACTGTTCGAGCCGTTCTATCACCAGAGCGCGTTGCTTTCGATCCTGAGCGCGGGGCCGGTCGGCTTCGGCGACAGGATACATGATGTCAATAAGCCTATCGTTATGCTGATGTCCGACGAGGAGGGCGATCTTGTAAAACCGTCAAGGCCGCTTATTCCGCTTGAAAAGATGTACTATTACGATCCGATGAACACCAACAAGTCTCTTACGGGTTATACCCTGTCCTCGGTGTCGGACCTGACATGGTATTACGTGCTCGGCATGAACGTCAGCGCGACGCCGGTGACGGATAAGTTCGAGCTGAACTCGAAGGACCTGCCGGTGGAAGGCAAGTATGTCGTTTACGATTTTATTAAACAGAGAGCGAAGCAGATCGACGGCGGGGAATTTGAGATAAACACGAAACTTAAAATGCTCGATTTCATTTACCTGGTTCTTGCGCCGGTGAGCGGCAACGGAAGGGCGCTTATCGGGGATACCGGCAAGTACGTCACGGCTTCTGACGAGAGGATCGTTTCGTGGAAAGACAGCGAGGGTTCCATGGAAGTCGAGCTCGCCGGGCCGGAGGGATCGTACACGGTTGTAACAATCTACAGCCCGGATGAACCGAAGTCCGTAAAATGCAATGCCGGAAGCATTGCCGGTGTCGAAAAGCTCGAAGCGGACGCTAAAGGCTGGGCGAAAACGGGCGGCAATCTCTATTCCGTGGCGCTCGACGGCGGCAGAGGCGAAAAAGTTGTTTTTGAATTCTGATACAAATTAAGGATTAATTAACGGGGTGCGGGTTCGTTGACTGTATGTGAGCCCGCGCCCTATAATTTTATTATGATAAAGCGGATCGCGGAGATAATTAAGTCCGAAATAGTGGCGCCTCTGGAGAAGAGGCGCGACTGCGGGCATGAAGGCGAGACGCATAATTTCTGCAGCAAATGCGGCGCTGATCTCAGGGTGGTGACCAGTTACACTTGCAGGCTGTGTGAACTGCTCGGAAACTCTTCTGTATATCCTGCTGAAAAATGTCCTGATTTCTGTTCGAAATGCGGCGCGCCGAAGTTCACGTTCAGACCGATAAAAAAGAAGCGCGCCCGCAAAGATAAATGACACCCCTCGAAAGACATCTCAGAAAATGGATGGAAAAAGCGGTCGTCGATTACGGCATGATCCGGCCCGGCGACAGGGTTGCGGTCGGGATTTCGGGCGGCGGCGACAGCACCGTTTTGAGCTTTCTGCTGCAGGGGCCGTTCGTGAGCATGACCGGCGATTTCGAGGTCGAGTTCATTCATGTCGATCCCGGTTTTCCCGGGTCTAAAGCGGAACAGGTAAAGGAGTGGGTCGCGGCTCTGGGCGGGCGGTGCCATCTGGTTGAAACCGAAGTGTACGACGAGAAAAAGGACGGCGCGAAGCGGCCGTGCTTTATATGCTCGAGGCGCCGGCGCAAAGCTATTATCGAAAAAGCGGATGAGCTCGGCTGCAACAGGATCGCGTTCGGGCATAACAGGAACGACGTCGTGGAATCGTACCTGATGAATATTTTCTACAATGGCGAGACAAGCTGCATGATGCCGGCGCAGGAACTGTTCTCCGGGAAATTCCAACTCGTCAGGCCCATGTATTACGTAAGGGGGCATCTCATAAAAAGGTTCGCGAAGCAAAGCGGGTTTCCGAATCTCGAACCCGCCTGTCCCTATGAGGATGATTCAAAAAGAGAGCTGGTCAGGGGCGTTATAAAACAGCTCGAAAAAGAAAGGCCGCATGTCGCGGACAACATATTTTTATCCCAGTTCAAAGTATTGAAGGATTATATGCCTGAGATGCCGGACGGGAAAAACCCGCCGGATACACCGCCGAGAATCTGAATCACTCGACAACTTCGATTCTGCCGGCCAGCATTCCGTTGCGGGTCAGCGACACGGGCACGGCTTTCACGATCCTGTCCATCCACTCGTCGGGCCCCTGTGCGTCGATGCGGATATAATTCCCGGACAGCCCGGTGAGCATGCCTGTTTTTTTGCATCTTCGCGATTCGAGCATTACCTCCAGTTCCCTGTTGAGAAAACCGGTTCTGAACTCGACGGACAACTCGGTTCTCAGCTCATGAAGTTTCATGCTTCGCGCCCGTTTTACGTCTTCGTGAACCTGGTCAGGGAAATCCGCCGCGGCGGTTCCGGTTCGGGGTGAGTACCTGAAGACATGAAAATATGCCGGTCGGGATTTCCTGAGGAATTCGAGGGTCGCCTGGAAATTCTCGTCGGTTTCACCGGGGAATCCCACGATCAGGTCGTTCCCGATGCAGACATCCGGGAAGAGCGATCTGAGTTTTTCGACGACTGCTGAATATTCTTCAATCGTGTAATCTCGCCTCATGGATTTGAGTATGGAATCATCACCGCTTTGCAGAGAAATATGGAAGTGAGGGCAAAGCTTGTCCCTGATTGTATTAAGAGCATCGAACAGGTCGCCGGAAAATTCTTTCGGGTCGATCGAACTGAGCCGTATGCGTTTTATGCCGTCGATCCTGTGTATCTCTTTGATGAGTTCCGCGAGCGAGGATTCCGGGTCGAGCCCTTTCCCGTAGCGCCCGATATGGATGCCTGTGATAACCACTTCGCGGTAACCGTTTTCGGCGAACCGCCGCGCCTGTTGTATTGCGGTTTGCAGCGGCGCGCTGCGTTCGTATCCCCTTCCGAAAGGAACGATGCAGTACGCGCACCGGTGGTTGCAGCCTTCCTGAACCCTGAGAAAGGCGCGGGTGAGTTTCGAGAAATTGTCGATCGGCACAGTCCTGAAATCGCGTTCGGAAAACACGTCGCGGACAATTATTTCGGGAGCTGTGGCGATATCCGCTATGAGTTCCGGGATTCTCTCTTTATCGAGGTTGCCCACTACGAGGTCGAGTCCGTCAACCATTTCGACCAGCCCACGCGGGGCGGTCTGTGCGTAGCAGCCGGTAGCCACGACGATTGTGCCCGGGCTGGATTCTTTCCGCCTTATTGCGCGGCGCAGCAACTGCCGGGTCTGGTGGTCGGTTTTGCCGGTTACCGTGCAGGAATTCACGACATATACATCGGCCGGTTCCGTGAACGGCACGATTTCATACCCGGCCCGCATGAACGACTCGATAATCGCTTCGGAATCCACCTGGTTGAGCTTGCAGCCCAGTGTAACAACAGCGGCTTTCGGCATGGACAATCCCCCTGTGTGTACTTTATAACGCCGTACCACCGACCGATCAATAATTTGATCAAAACTGTCAGACGGGATCACGTTCCGGAATGATGAGTGGCGAGGGAGCATACTGTGCGGTACGTAACCGTATTCATGCACAGAGCAAAGCTTGTGCATGTCACCCGGCGCAGCAGGCGATGCCTTAGACATCGGCGATGCAGCCCAACGAGGCTGTTGATAAATGTCAACATAGAGAGTTTGTCATCCTGAGCAACGCGAAGGATCTCGCTTCTGGAACTTATTATTGAGATTCT
>DAOSYA010000069.1:0-14272 GCA_035380865.1 bacterium | reverse complement strand
TGCAGCGACCGAAGAATCTCAATTATAAGCTCCAAAAGCGAGATCCTTCACTGCGTTCAGGATGACAAACTCTCTACGATAACATTCTTCAACAGACTCTATCGCGATTCTCCGGATTTCTATGTTAGAAATCCGGGGCAACCTGAATTTCTCGCCGGCGCAGGTTAATTATCAAAGAATTCCTTGATTTCAGATTCCATGACAGCGCATTTTTCGCGTTTCAGGTTCGTGCCAACTTCGAGATCGTTTCCTAATATCATATAAGACCGGTTCTTCAAATCATACAGCGGCCAGTCAGTCAGCCCGTCGGCTTTCATCGTGCCTGTTTTCGCGTATGCGCTCCACAGAGTGATGACCTTCTGTGTGAGCTTCATGTTGGTTTTGCTCTTGAAATCCCTGCCCATCATTTTAAAGTTGCCGAAAATGTAAGGCAGTTCCGATCCGTGGTACGCGCCCCAGTTCATGATTTTTATTGGATCCTTGGTATGGTAGAACCTGTAGACGTTCGGCTGATATTTAACTATCAGTTCGCCGAGCAGTTCCGTCGCGCATGTGAAACCGGCATCGCAGATCAGGTCCTGGTAAGCCTTCTCGACAGACGGATATTCACTCAGGGGATACATTTCATTGACCTTTTCGGGGTCAACACGCAGGTCGATCGAGAAACTGGTTTCCATGCTCACCATATCCGCTTCATAATTCAGCAGGAAATCCGCGTCTTCTCTGAGCGTTTTGTTCATCGTGAAGTATGCGGCCTCGTCGCGGGTGGTTCCGAGCACGACATTCACATCGGTGTTGAATTTCCCGTCCCTGAAAATTTTATACGGGGCATCGGGCATGAACTTCCCGTCTATAACGGGCGCGAGGAAAAACATATTGTCCGCTTCGGCGTTATCAAGCACAAATATTCCGAGCTTCAGATCATTCATGATTTTATCGACATCGACATTCCGCAGGCACTCCGCGGCTGTGTCCGGATCGTCGCAGCCGAGATATCCGGCGAGCTTGAGCCCCGATTTTTCCGCTTTTTCCATCCCGCTGTTTATCAGCAGCACCGGCCCGCTGAGGATCATGACATTTTTGAACAGCCCGGCGGAGAGAGGGGACGATAGATGCAGACCTACCGACATGCCGCCTGCGGACTGCCCGAAAAGCGTCACGTTGTCCGGATCGCCGCCGAAACTGGAAATATTTTTCTTCACCCATTCGAGCGCGGCCACCTGGTCGTACATCCCCCAGTTACCTGATATGCCGTCCGGGGTTCTGAGAGACGGATGCGCGAGGAACCCGAACACCCCGAGCCGGTAGTTGAAGTTCACCACCACGACATCGCCGTAGCGCGCAAGCGTCGAGCCCTCATACATCGAGCTGCCGCCGGTTCCTATTATGAACCCGCCGCCATGCACGAAAACCATCACCGGCTTCGGGCCGCCTTCGGAAACAGGCTGCCAGATATTCATATACAGGCAGTCCTCGTCCATCGGAATCTCGCTGTCCGACATCGGGGTCAGCACCTGCGGGCACTGCGGCGAGATACTGTCGGCGGCGAGCGGCTCGGTCCACGGATCATGCTCCACAGGCATCCTGAACCGCAGATCGCCTACCGGCGGCGCTGCATACGGCACCCCGAGATATGCGCAGACACCAGCTTTTTCAAGCAGTGTCCCCGATACAGGACCGCTCGCTGTTGAAATATTGTCACACGGCCCGGCCTGCGCCGCGGTAGCTGCAAGAACCAGCGCCACAACAGCGAATGTAATCGAACGAATAAACAGGTTGCGTATTTTTTCCATTGTTCTTTTCCTCTCTGCAAACCGCGCTCACGGTTAAATTCTTAGAGTCTATCCTGTGAATCATCAAATCGCCACTACAATACCCATCGCACACTGATCCGTCAAACAAAATATTAACCCGGATTTCTCACAGAGAAATCCGGAAAACCGCGAAATGACCTGTCGAAATGAGGTTTCACGATGACGATTTGAAATTTGCTGCGGGAACCAAAAACTGACGGGGGATGGATTTATTTCTACTGAACTATTATAAAATTCAGTGTTGATATGGAAACAAAGAAGAAGATGAAACCGAACGAACTGATTCTTCCGTGGAACGGCGGCATGGCGATTGTTTCGCTGTTCGGGCTTGCGCCGCTCGTCATCCACCTGTGGACGATCGTGCTCGCGATGGTAAACGGCGGTGTGCTGCACGCGCTGGTGAGCCTGCCGCTGCCTCTCGTTTCGTGGATATACTGGGTGATTTACATCTTCAAAACTTCCGGCACACTCGCAACACCTTACTGCATCGTGAATATATCATACGCATTATTCGTGGTCCTCGCCGTTATCATCGATTTCACAAACGGTCGTCGCGTGGACAACAAGAAATAACAAGCTCTCCTCCCGATACACACAGGATCAACAGGCTGTTGAAAAATGTTGGCATAGAAAGCTTGTCATCCTGAGCGCAGCGAAGGATCTCGGCGCTTCCACCGAGACGATGGGAGCGATTAGTCAGAGATTCTTCGATCGCTGCTTTTCCTCAGAATGTTAAAACAGGGTTTTTTCAACAGCCTCGTCAACAGGGATTAAACAAGTTTACAGCGATGGACTTTTGAGAAGCACGCTGTTATAATTTCACGGATTGCGACTCGATTTAATACAGAATATTTGAATATAAGAGGAAAATCAGTCGGTTAAAACGCCGACATTTTTATCTGCCGCAACAGGAGGTTTTTTCAGATGCCGGTTCCCGAACGGACAGCATCCTCGGGCAGCCTGCCGGAAGCGATAAGGCTGACTTCAGAGGAATTCAGTACAGAAACAGCGCAGTTGTACAAAGAAGATTCGAAAATCCCGGGCGAATACAAATACAGCAGAACGCACAGCGAGTTTTATTCGCAAATACTTTTGCTCGCTTACGGTCTGATCGACCTCGGGCTTCCGTCGGGCGCAATGGTTTCCATCCTGTCGGAGAACCGGCCCGAATGGAACATTTCCGACTTCGCGATCCTGCACAACGGATGTACAACCGTCGGCATCTACACAAACGATTCGGTGGAGCATATCGAGTTCAAGATGATCGATACCCAATCATACATACTATTCGTAGAGGATAAAAAACAGCTCGGCAAAGTATTGAGCATTCCCGCGACAGACATTCCGAGCGTGCAGCATCTCGTGGTTTACGATTGCAAAGACATTGATCTTGCATCGGACCCGCGGCTTGTTTCTTATGAATCGCTGATAGAGCGCGGGGCCGCAGCCGGCGGCTCAGTCCGGAACGAACTACGGAAACGGCTCGACGGGATTTCGTTGGGAACCCTCGCTCGACTGGTTTACACATCCGGCACCTCCGGGAACCCCAAGGGCGCAATGCTTACACACGGCAACCTGCTGTCGAACGCCGTGGCCGCGACGGATTCGCTGCGGATGACGGCGGGCGACCTGTTGATATCTTTTCTGCCGGAAGCGCACGTGCTTCAGACGATACTTTCGCTGTGCGCGCTGCTGAACGGCGGCGGGCTCGGATACAGTTTCCGCAAAACGCTCGCGGCAGACCTGACTCATGTCCGTCCGACGCTGTTCCCGGGCGTCCAGCGCGTGTGGGCGAAATTCCATCTCAACATCGAAAAGAATATATCGGGCGGGCTGCCGAAACTCATCGGCATGGTAAGCCCCGGTTTTCTCACGAACATGATCAAGAAAAAAGCCGGCATCGACCGGGTAAGGTTCTTTGTCTCGGGCGCGGGAAAGCTCGAACCCTATACATACGATTTCTTCCACGACAGGCTGGGCGTGACCATCTTCCTCGGCTACGGTCTGAGCGAGACCTCGCCGGTGATCAGCGTGAACAACGAGCGCGACAACAAAAAAGGCTCATCGGGCAAACCGATACCGGGCGTGGAAGTGAAAGTGGTCGATGCGTTCAGAAAAGAAGTCCCGATCGGAACAACCGGCGAGATTGCAACGAGAGGCCCGAATGTTTTTGTGGGCTACTACAACCAGGAAGCACGTTACAAGGCTGTCATGGACGATGAGGGCTGGTTCTACACCGGCGACCGCGGCTACATAGACGACGACGGCTTCGTATTTGTCCTGGGCCGCGCGGGAAACCGCGTGAAGTTCTCGGACGGAGAACACCATGACCTCGAAGAGATAAGCTCCCGCATCATGGGTTTCACAAAACTGCTTCAGCAGATGGCCGTGTTCGGAGAAGGAAAAGACTACCCGGTGGTGATCTGCTCGCTGACGGATGAAGAAGACGATCTGAGATCACTCGCGAAACAGCTCGGTGTGGAATACACATCGCGCGACGAGTTCGCGTATCTCCCGGAAGTTGTGAAAGCATGCAGGGAAGATTTCGAGCAGGCACGGCAGCGCGTGATCGACGAGTTCAAGATCCCCGGACCCGAAGATATCAAGAAAGCTTTATATATCAGGCCGATGTCCGAGGACAACGCCGAAAAAACACCGACTCAGAAAACAAGGCTGAATTTCATCTTCGACAGGTATTCCGGCCAGATCGAGGAACTTTACGCGAGCAAAGAGTGTTTTATGGTACATAAGGCTTGAATAATATATAATATTTATAAATCAAAATAAGTCCTTATACTTAAAATTTATCTGATGGATTTGGCATATGTTTGTCCAAATTTTTCTGCCGCCTCGCATAGTGAATTTTGCACCATATAAGGAATCCATCTGAAAAGACATCTCATATCAAGAGTTGTCATTATTGGTTAACCGGGGATTACATGGAACTTGCAGACAACGAAACGGGCGGGATAAACAACGACATTAGTAACCCTGTTGTGAAAACTCGTTCCAAAAAAGCATACAGGGGAGCTGCTACGGCAACGCTTCTGGCTTCGCTCGTTGTTCTGGCACTTCTCTGGTTATCATATTTTCTTTTTCTCTGGGATTTCAAAAATAAAGTTATACAGATGTTCCACGGCAGGCAGAGTTCTATCGTTTTTTATACTCGCGACACTATTGTAAAAGCGGGCCGGCACAGCAAGATTTTGACAATGACGCTTGAAAACCAGTTAAAAAACGGCTTATCGGAAGATTTGATTACGTCTCTCGACCTCGCCGATTCCACTCCGCAAAAAGGCGACTTTATCTCCTATGGCAATGTTATAACAATATACGACAACAGGATTCCGCATATGAGCGGGGTTCTGGAAAAACACTTCCGAAAAGAAAACGGTTTTTTTATCTCCGACGACACGCAAATCAACGCTATGATCAATAAATATGCTTCGAAGCTGAAGTTCTCCACCGATTTCCCGTTCCTCGTCAACGGAATATCGGTGATCGGAGATAAAACCTACCTTGTAACCGCCATAAAAATTCCTCTCCTGAAAAAAGATTTTACTTTCATGATATACGGGGATATGGAAAAGATACTGAATGAGTTCGGTTATTATGACAGACAGGAACAGCTCGGAATATTCTCGATTCTGTTCTCGCTGGTAATAATCGGTTTCGAGTTCCTGCTCATAAGAAGCTTTCTCATCGACCGCGCTATGTATAATCGCACGGAGGAACTCGCTATATCTCTTCATCAGGAAATCAGGGAAAGAACAGCCGCCGAACAGGGCATCAGGGAAAGCGAGAAAAAATTCCGCTCCCTGTTTGAATCTTCCAACGAACTTATTTACCTGCTGGAAACCGATGGAACTATTGTCCAGACAAATCCAGAAGTATTTAAAGTTACCGGATTTTCGCCCGAGGAGATGAAAGGAAAGAAGATATACGAATTCTACCCTAAGGAACTAAACGAATTATGTGAAGCGAAATTATCGATAATTCTCTTAGAAGGCACTATGAGACATGAAGTCGAATTTATATGCAAAGACGGCAGTGTACTCAATTTGGACTGCTCGGGCTCATTGATGACCGATGATCACGGCAACCCGCTGTCTATAGTTGTTTTCCAGCGTGACATAACCCGGCAGAAGCTTGATGCTCAGGAAAAAGAGCAACTCCAGTTGCAACTGCTTCAATCGCAGAAACTTCAGGCGATCGGACAGCTTTCAGGAGGCATGGCACACGATTTCAACAACATGCTCGCGGTCATTCTCGGGAACGCCAATCTGGGCATTTCCATGCTTAAAAAAGACGATCCGGGCTATGAAGAGTTCCAGGAAATTTATAACGCCTCGGAACGGGCAAAGGAACTGACCTCAAAACTGCTCACGTTCGCAAGAAGAGAAAAAATAAATGTAACGACCGTACTGATAAGCGATATTATTAAAGACCTCGCCACGATGCTCGACAGGAGCTTCCCGAAAAAAATCGAGCTGCGGCAGGAAATTCATGACAATATCCCCGTAAACGTTGACGTGACACAGATACAACAGGCTCTGCTGAATGTATGCAATAACGCCCGCGATGCCATGCCGGACGGCGGAGTGCTTTCAATTGTCGTAAAGGAAATTGTGCTGGACAGCGAATTTATGAGAAGACACCATGACATGCAGCCGGGCAGGTTCTGCCACATTGCGATCTCGGACACCGGCAAGGGCATGACAAAAGAGATGATCGACAGGGCGTTCGAGCCGTTCTATACAACCAAGAGCACTGGGAAAGGAACCGGGCTCGGGCTTTCCGTCACGCTTGGAATTTTTCAGAATCACGGCGGGGATATAATGATAGAGAGTTCTAAGGGAAAAGGCTCGACTTTTAATTTGTTCCTGCCCGCTTCAAAAAGAACCGTGGAAGAAAAAACAATGACAAAATCACCGGAGGGCCGGAACGGTTCTGAAACGATTCTGATTATCGACGACGAACTGTCTGTGCTTAAGCTCGCCGACAGGATACTCGCTCGCGCGGGCTACAAAACGATCGCGACGGGAAACGGTGTCGAGGCGGTGGAAATATTCCTTAAGCGGCACGATGAAATAGACCTCGTGGTTCTCGACATGATAATGCCCGTGATGGACGGCGAGGACGTGTTCAAAGCACTGAGAAGAATCGACCCCGGCGCAAAGGTAATCCTCTCGTCCGGCTACAGCGATGACGGCAAAGCGGGCGATCTTCTGGAGATGGGCGTTATAGGTTTTGTGCAAAAGCCTTACACGATTGAAAAGCTGTGTGAAACCGTCCGAAAAGCGCTGGACAGCTGAACCTCGATTTGAATACTTACCTTACGAATTGACGATTTGGCTTGAAAAAGTGTGCCTCTGCAATGAGAATTGAATTGCGGCAATTATAACGCCGCTTCGACAGGAACAGCACTGAAATGAGAATCGCAGCTATATTTCCGCCGTACAGGCACAAGGTTTTCGCCGAAAACCTGTCCGCCGTAGACACCTACTTCGGCAGGTTCCAGCCGCTCAACCTTCTGTATGCTGCCGCGTTCATGAAACGCGCGGGCCAGGATCTGCTCGTTCTGGATGCCCACACCACGGGAATGACGCCCGAACAGTGCATCAGCGCGATCCGGGCATTCGACGCTCAGCTTCTTGCTTTTAACCTCAGCACTTATATGTTTCACGATACGATGAAATGGATACGGCTTCTGCGTGAAGCTACCGGCCTGCCCGTGCTCACCGGCGGGATCAACCTGCGGCTCTATCCGCGCGAAACCATGCAGTACCCGGAGATCGATTACGCGATAATCGGCGAGGCCGGCCCGGTGGTGAAGCCGTTCTTCGAAGCGCTCGAATCAGGCGCCGCGCCCGAGGGCATTCCCGGCGCGGCATACCGCTCGGACGGCGGGCCTGTGATCAACATGCCGGAGAATTTCGATTTCGATTTCGACGATTATCCGCTGCCCGCCCGTGAGCTGGTCGACAACAGCCTTTACTTCTCGCACGTTTCGCAGAGACGTAACTTCAGCATCGGGCTGTCCGCCACCGGTTGCCCGTTCAACTGCAATTACTGCGCGGTGCCGGGCAAGAAATACTCGGTGCGGAGCACGGAAAACGTGCTCGCCGAAGTGGACGAATGTTACTCCCGTTACTCGATCCGCGAGATCGACTATTTCGACGCTACCTTCACGGTCAACCGGCGCAGAACGGTGGAAATATGCGAAGGGCTGATCAGGCGCGGATATGATTTCGAATGGTCGTGCAGGTCACGGCTGGACACGGTGGACGATGATCTGCTCGGTCTCATGGCGCGCTCCGGCTGCAAGCGAATCTATTTCGGCATCGAGACAAACGACGAGGAAATTCTGAAACGAATCCACAAGGGCCTGCACAATGTCGATACCCTTTCCGTGCTCTCACGCTGCCGCGCCGTGGGCATCAGGCCGCTCGGTTTTTTCATGATCGGCAACCCCGGCGAAACCCGCGAGACGGCGTTGAAAACCATCAGGTTCGCGAAATCGCTGCCTCTGGATTACGCACAGTTTTCACGCACGATCGCCAAGCCCGATTCGCCGCTGGCCGCCGGGATGGCAAACGAAACCGGCGTCGATTTCTGGGGCGATTTCGTCGCCGGTAAAACTCCTGAAAAACGCATGGATTCACCCTGGACGGAACTCAGCCAGACCGACATCGAGCAATTGACATGGAGAGCTTACATCGAGTTCTACTTCAGGCCGCTGTTCGCGCTACGCGCGCTCGCGAAAGCAAAGTCTTTCGACGAAATCAAACGATATGCCCGCGTAGCCTGGAACATGATCTTCCAGAAACGCGAGTGCGACGACTGAGCCACACGGGATGGCTGTCCTGTTTCCCCGCACGAATTTCCTGTAACAGTGTTCAAGTGGATTTTCACATATGAGATTATTGCTGTTCCGGCCTGACGGCATAGATGCGCGCCTGATCGTTCGCGTACATTAGCTTGAAATCCTCCGGATGTTCCGAAGCCCATGTCTGCTCGACCGGGAACCCGAACCGGCAATGCGCCATCTGGCCGGCCGCGATCGGCTCCAGCGTTGTTGCGAAAACTATATCGATATTCAGTTCGCGCAGGTTGGCAAGCCACGCCTCGTATGTGCCGTACTCGCGGTGCCACTGCGGTCGCTCGAACTCCGAGGGCGCCCGGCCTTCTTTGTAAGCCCGCCGCCAGTAATCATGGAATTTCCAGTCTGTGTTTTCATCCACATTAACAGTGTAAACATCGTGCCGCAGCCCGGAGCCGAACAGACCGTATGCGCGCTCGTTGCCGACGGATGCGATGCGAAGCGATTGGCCGGTCGTCATCCGGTCGAGTTTCGCCCACGCGCTGCCCACAGGGAATGCGCGATACCAGTCGTACTTGTGCCGCACATGGTTCACCAGCGCGAGCCGAAGCCCCACGACAAGGCAGATAACCATCACGATGCCGGAGAATATGCGATACACCGGCTTCTTCCGCACGGCTGCGAAAAGCGTTCCAAGCAGGAACGCCGCCAGGAGCACCAGGATCGCGCCGGCCGCCGGCTCCAGCAGTTCGTTCCCGCCGCCGAATGCAAGCCCCGCAAGATCACGCAGAAGCCGGTAAAGATGGTCTCGCTCCTGCATCAGGCTCGTCCCGATCAGCGCCGCCGGCGCAAGCCACGCCCACACTATTCCCGTGATGTCCTTCGCCTCGTCCACCATGACCGCCACGTAATAGCCGAACAGCATAAACGCGGGAAAAAGAAACCGCCCGTTTGTGACGTTGTTGTGCGGGTTCACGAACCAGAACAGCGCTATCACCAGCAACGGCAGCGAAAACAAAAACAGCCGCCCGCGCACCGGCCTGATCCCGACCACGATCGAGATAACCGCAGCCGCAACGAACGACAGCAGCATGAACTCTTCCAGCCAGAATCCGAGGAAGAAATTACCGATACGCAGAAGCTCCATCGGGTCGCTCGTATGAAACGCGGTCATCGCGCCGCTTCCGTACGCTCCGTGGAAAATTGTTATGCCCGCCAGGTTGAAATCAAGCGGGAAAAACGGGTTCCCCGTCAGAATCCAGTTGCGAATCTGCCAGAACCCGCCGAAAGCCGCAGCCGGCACTATGACAGCGGCGATATCGCCCGCCGCGCGCGCGCCCCTGCCCCGCATCTGCGCAAGCAGGTACAGCCCCGGCAGCACGGCATACATTATTCCGATCGATTTAGTGCCGATCAGCAATCCTAGAGCGACGCCCGTAAGCAGCAGATGCCCTCCCCGCCTCGTTTTCCCCCAGCGCATGGCGAAATATACAGCGAGTATGAACCACGCCGTAAGCGCAACATCCACACGCGCAACCGTCACCTGTTGCACCAGTCCCGGCGCAAGCATCGCCACCGCGCCGCCGACGAACGCCCCGGGTTTACCGATCCCCGTCTCACGCGCCAGCGCCGCAACCCCGAGGCCCGCCAGCATCCACGCCGGAACCTGTCCGAGATTCACAAACAGGTCGGAACCAACCGGAACCATCAGCCAGAGATAGAACAGTTCCATGTTCAGCGGGTAATATGTCGCGGCCTGCGCTCCGTATGGCAGGTCCACATACGATATGAACCCCTGCCGGAGCCACGTTGCCGGGAAGTTCAGGTGATATATGAATGCGTCTCCGCCCGCCGGAGGGGGCGTTGCGATGTCCCAGAGCAGAATCCCGCCGATCGCTACGAATAACAGCACAACCGTTATCCCGACCGGAATCGGCCTCCACAACAGTTTCGGCGCATGCCCTGTTCCGTTTTTCGGGATCGCCCGGCTCGCGGCCCACACCAGCAGAGAGGCTGCAAACAACCACTTCCACCCTATCACTCCGCTGAAACCCGTTACCGCCGTCACCACCGTCACGAGAGCGTAATACGACAGCCCGATACCCAGAACCGCATCGGTCCAGCGGCCTCCTGAGAACCTGCATCCCAACCGCCACGCCGCGCCCGCTATCAGCGCATTTAAAATAATGAATATGAATATCGGGATCAGCGCATCTGTCATAATCATTGATTATATCTCATCGGCCACTCTTTCTAAAGTCATCGGGCACAGAGATTGCGGCCCCGGCCGGCAGGCACCGCCTGCTCTTTGTCCTTTTACGCCCTCACTTCGTGGGCAGTCTGTTTTGTGAATATACCTTAATGTGTCCTTTGTTCTGTCATTGCGAGGCGGCCCAGGCCGCTTTTTGCCCTTTTACGCCCTCACTTCGTGGGCAGTCTGTTTTGTGAATATACCTTAATGTTTCTTGCTCTGTCATTGCGAGGCAGAGCCAACCTGCTCTTTGTCCTTTTATGGTCTCACTTCGTGGACGGCTCAAACTTAAAAAGCACCTTAGTGTATCTTTTGTCCTGTCATTGCGAGGAGTGAGACATGCCTGTCGCATGTCGAGCGACGCGGCAATCCCGACTGTTCTTTCACACAACGGATTGAAAATGCCGAGCAGGATTTTGGTTTAAAAAGCAAAGCGGCGACGTTTGAAACGCCGCCGCTGTTGAATGCTTTTTGCCTGACCGCTCGATTATTTTACGGTGTAGCTGTTGGCGCTTGTGTAAAGCGTCAGGAAGTTCGAGCAGTTGAGCGGGATCGGCATGAACGAATCGATTGAAGCGTTCGCAGCCGTCAGAATGATAACACGTACGTAACCCGAGGGATTTTCGCCCAGGGATGCGCGTACGATTGAACCTGAGAAATTGCCGCCATCGACGGATCCGTTGGGCTCTGCGGTGAACATGAGACCTTCCATGAAGTTTCCACCCATCAGCTTCTGGATATCGAGAACGAGCATTCCGGTTTCCATAACACGGTCGATTTTGTCGCGACCGATTTTTTCTACGTATTCTGCGCCCTGCTCAAGAAGCAGCGGGAGGAATTTCTCCTGGACTGCTTTGTCTTTTACGAGCGGGAGGTTGACCCAGAGTTTTCCGACCATGAGGCCTTCGCCCTGTTCGGTGTCGGGGTTCGTGAATTTGATTCCGTAAAGAACAATGTACGGAGGATCGATTGTTCCGCCGTTGACCTTGCCCTGTACTGAGTAGTCAACATAAATTCTCTCGGCATCGTAGCCGGCTTTGAGATCGAGGATGTCGGTGTCATCGCCGACGATGTCTGCTGAGTTGTCCATATCGGCAATAGCTGTTACGGTTGCCTTGGAGGCTGATACAGCCTGTGAGGTAACGTTATCGTTCGAGTCTTCGACGCGAATGATAAAATCAACTTTTGCTCCTGAGGCCTGGCCGGGGATCTCCGCGCTGTATGCGCCGTCTCCACCGCTCATTGCCACTTCCTTCGGGCTTGCGAGATCGCCGTTCACGTAGTAAATGAGCTTTACTGCGGTCACTTCGGCTTCTTCATCTTCGTCCACGAAGGTGATGTTGGCTGTGACTTTGCAGGGAGCGTTGGCTGAGGGAGCGGAAAAATCCACACTGTCGATCGTCGCGAAGGTGGTCTGCATTATGTTGCCGAACGCATCTTCTTCTTCCTCTTCTTCATCCCAATCATCCCAATCATCATCCTGTGCCATTGCAGCGCCGGTCATAGGTCCGGAGACCACAAAGGCGGGCATTACTGTTATCGCGAGTGCGAAAAACATCGCGAACAGTACCATAAGAAACAATTTGCTTCTCATTTAATCACTCCTTTTCAGTTTCAACTTTTTCCCTAATTTTACTTTATATTAATAAGGCTTCAATATTTGAAACCTGAGAACTAAGGAGATCCATCCCGGCATCTGCCGGTTCTCATAAATCTATTATGAAATTCAAATTCCAACGCTATACTACCCTCTATAGCTTGTGCATATTATCATCATAATTCCTTGTTGTCAATGGAATATTCGACCGATATCTTTCACTAAAAATTTTAAAATTACTTGATATTTTATAACTGGAATTGTATACGCGTCTTTTCATAACAGACTAAATCCCGGCCTCCACATCGAGAGAACTGGTGGCCGTCACATCCGACATTTCGCCGCTCAAACGCACAGGATCGACCAGTTTCCCTTCGGGCAGTTTGATGAAAACAAGATCGGCGACGAACCTCACATCGAGCGCGCCCGCAAACGTTCCCGAATTCGACAGATATCCGTTGCACAGCACCGTCGCCTCGCCTTTTTCGGGATCATATTCCGCGCCGTCGAGCGAAACCGAGATAACCCTCGCATACCTGCCCTTCGTCGAATGGACATCCATCTCGAACCCTTCGAGCGCCGGGACCACAATCCCCGGCCCGGGCCCGACATCCACCGTCACGCGCTGCACGCGCTCGGGCGCATGCTCGCGGTTCAACAGCATGTAGTGATGGTCCGTCCGCGTGAACGATCCCTCGTCTGTCCCGACCAGCGTGTAAAAAACCTGCGCGTCACACGTGTAAAAATATCCCGGGTCCGGCCTGAACGCCACCTCGCCCGCCTTGAATTCCATCACCACATCCATGTCCAGGTATCTTCCTGCCCTCGCCACCGGCTGCAGCTTCACTTTTATTCCTTTTATATTATAGCCGTCGGGATATTCGTCCCCCGTGTCGAACTTGAAGCCCCGCAGAACAACCGCCACTTCGCTGTATTCCGCCAGCCCCAGCTCGGCCAGATCCAGCCTCACCGCGACCCGCTCGTGCCCGCCCGTCATCCTGATGCTCTCGCTCAGGTGCGCAAACTTCACTTTGCGCGACGCAAGCGGCTGGAACGAAATCGCATACCTGATTCCGTCTATCCGCGACCAGTCACCGCCGTCGAACGCCACATTCGCCACGCCCCTGACCCTGCTGCCCGCCGCATCATACGTGATCCCGTCTATGCTCGCCTCGACATTGCTCAGCCTGTGCGGATTCTTCCGGTATTCGAGACTGAACCCGTTCAGCAACAGCGTCTCGCCCATCGCCACGGGCGACTGCTCGACCACCCGCCTCGTCTTCACGACGTTCGGGCTCTTGTATTTCATCTTGTCGATCACCTGCTTGAAATCGTTCGTGACAAGCTCTTTGAAGTGCAGTTCGCCTATGTAATCGCGCAACGCCTCGTTCATCCTGCCGAAAAAACCGGGCATCTTCTCTTCGTAATATATCGGGGTTTTATCTTTGTAATCCGCTATCGTCAGCGCGAGCGCCCCCACCACAAGGTCGAATATTATTATCACTAATAGGTATTTAAACAGCCTGCCTGTCAGTTTTTTCATATCGGTTCTCCGTCAAGATATAATCGTGATTATATGTTTTAAAGCGTAAATCAACAAGAAAAACACGTTCCGGCGTCAGCCGCGTCGAGGCGGACGTCCGGACACGGAAAGCCCCGGGCCGGAAAGCCCCGGGCTGGAAAGTCCCGGGCCGGCCTCCGGCGGCTTAAGGGAAACTTTTGAAAAAGTTTACCTTAAGAATCCCTTCAAAACTTTTCGAGCGCGAATCACTCGCGCGGCGACCGCC
>DAOSYA010000068.1:0-14562 GCA_035380865.1 bacterium | reverse complement strand
TTCTGCCAGGTACAGGTTGGCCGGCCAAGAGCATGCCGATCACCAGGGCGGCGTCACCTGCACTCACTGCTGCTATGTACTTGTCGGGGTAAGCTGGATGTAATCGGTGCCCGGATCAGCGTTCGCCCAGGGGATGGACGGCACGCTCAGAAACGCCCCCTGGGCACCGATCTTCGACTCGCTTTTTATATAGGGGCGTAAGGGGGTACCCTCCCTCAGCCTCTGAAACGCATTCAAGCCGGGCTAGGTCATAATATTATATAACTCGTTTTTTCCCTATTAGGGGCTCTTGTTCTCAGAACGGCGACAGGGCTGTTTCAAGCTGCTGCATGCCGATGACACTGGCCGTCATCTCCGGTGACGGTACCATCCAAAAAGTTCGATATGATTCGAGCCAGGGGACGGATTTCGTGAGGATCACCTGTCGGGCGAATTCATGGTTGGCGAAAAATGGGACGAGCGCCTTTGAATATCCAGTCAGCGGATCGAGCGCCAGTCCGTCCTGGAGTTTACCGATATAGAAAGCAGTCGGCTGCGCCAGTTTCCGGGAGGTTTTGTCTATGCCGGCAATAATTTCATCGAGGTTGACGTATATCTTCACTGTCGGAGAGTGCCAGACACCGAGAGTCCCGGCGAGATAGCAATATTTACATCCGAAAGGGCAAAACCCATAAGGCGAGAAGTGCCAGTAGTTCGGACAGGTGTTGCCTTCCTCATCGCTGAATCGGACAGCGCTTTTGTGCTCTCCAAAAACAAGTGTACGCTTTCCTGCATGAAGTCTTTTTGCCGGATTGGATTCATCCAGCGATACCTGGTTGTGTGGTGTATCCGGGAGTTCAATAACTTCCGCGTCAGGATACACCGATGTAATAGATTCTACAAATCCGCGTCGCTCTGTCGTAGTGCAGCTTCCCTTTGCGAGAATGATTTTTTCGGGCTCAAATAGCGGCGCCGGGACCGGCTTGTAATCGGTCGGCAAACTGTATTCCATTTCTTCGTTTCCGAATAAGTCCATTTAGATGGATTCCGATTCACATACTTTATTAATGCATATTCAGCTCGTGCCTTTTATAGTAAATTTCCGGCTGCTTTTCTATCCGACCTTGATTACCTTAACACCTCCACGTTTCAGAACCTCACCCGCAACACCTTCCCTGTCACATGAAGGACTTCCGCTTTTCAGGTATGCCCGCTCTGCTCCGACAATCTTCGCGATTTCAAGAGTATACTCCGCGCCTCTCACATGAAAGGCGGTGACATCCGCTCCGTTCTCAGGAGCAATAATCCGTAATCCCTCGTCCAGAACCTGCGCACCTGTTCCGTTTAAATATTCTCCTGTGCGCGGTGTCGGCATTCCCCCGAGTTGTTCGGGACAGACAGGCACGAGAATATATTTTTCTTTCAGCTTTTCAATTAACGCATCTCTTTTCTTAGCACGCCTGCCATGCCACCGAGTCGGAATTCCAAGGAAACATGCGCTGATAAGTACCGGCTCTTTATAAGGCCTGGCCTCATATTCAGGAAAAAGTGTTGATTGATTATCAGTATTCTTTTTCATTTCACATGATTTGTAACAATGTCTGTTGTCTTGCGCGTTTCCATCGGGAATCAATTCTTTCTTAAGGTCGTTTTTGATGATGTATTTCTTTTCATACTTCTCGAGTTCGTTGATAACGTTCAGCCCGTAGTCGCGCCAGTTGCTTATCCTGGACAGTGACTTATCGCCGCTGATTGAGCCGACCTTATAAAGATCAACATAAGAATGAGATAGCTGGATGAATCTAATAACGGATTGCTCATCAATTGATGGTTCGAAAGATACCCATGTTGATAAACCGGCATCATGTGCACTTTTAAGCGATTGAAGCCGGTCTGCCGGTTCGGCCGCGCCGGGTTCGAGCTTTGCAGCCCACAATTTATCGTACACCGTTAATGTGCATGCATAAGCAGACTGCGGGCCCGTTTCCGCGAGAATTGGGAAATCCGGAATCGCACGTGTGCCACCCTTCGTCAGTATGTGTATCGATACTTTGTGAGCGGCCGCGATTTCGAGGGCTTTGCGCGTGATCCGCAATTCAAGTTCATCCGGTTGATACGGATCGCTTACGAAAGACATTAGTACCGGTTCCGTGAGATTTTGTTCAGCATATTCGGCGCAATCTGCGGCAAAAAGGCTAAGCGCGTTCTTTCTTACGCTTGCTGTCGTATGAAAAAGATCACGCTTACGCTGCATGCACCGAGGCGCGTAACAGTACAGGCAGCCATGAGTGCAGGATGTATACAGGTTGGCGGCAAGAGCTGCGTATTCACGGGCACGGCCTTTGGGTTCGTAAATAAGTCTCACGTTTCAGTTCCTTCCTTAAAGCCGCCTTTTATATATACTGTACATATTGCCAGTTGTTGTTTCTTAATATATCAATCATCTGGAATTTTTCAACAGTATTGCTGATATGCCTCTTTACTTTCGTTTTGTTGCGGTTTTTTTGTGTTTCGCATCGAAGAGTTTCAGAACCTGTTCGCGAAGGTATCGCTGAACGAATGAATTAATCATCTGGGGCATCCTATTCCAGACTTATTTCCCCTTTGTGATATAATTCATAGAACAATAAAGCTGATGTGAAAGCGGGTTAATTCAATGACCAATCCTGTCATTTGATAGAACAACAATGGTTTTTGAAACAAATCCAATTACTGACGTAATCCTTAAGTACCACAGGAAAAAGATACTTAAGGAATTCCCTTGTGTTGGTTCGATAAATCATGGATGTTACATCTCTTTGTGGAAATATATCGAGAACATTCCTGAAAGGTTTTATTCAAGAAGAGCGTCAGATGAGATTCTCGGTTTCCTAAATGATCTTCTGGAAAATGATTCATGTTTGCTGTGTGATCTACTTGCCAGATATGAAAACTTAATAAATCTGGCTTTTAAAGCATTAGGAGAGATTAACGCATTACCCATTCATGACGAAGCTACACCTCAAAACGAATATGAACTGATGCAATATTTCGATAGCCACGTACACCCATGTTATTTAAAACTTGTAGAAAGCGTTTATGCGAATTTAATAGTGACGGTAAGTGCTTATCAGCGCATGGTCAGGAAAGCCCAGCTTGATGGGTTCGACGTATACAACAGGGTAGAAGAATTAAAAAACACAAGTTACGAATACTTAACTGAGCAATATAATCACACAGTTAGAAATGCAATCGCTCACGGGAAAGTTGTTTACAAGGTGAGAGACATAATTTATGAAGATAAGAATAATACAGATGTTTTCTCAAGCAGCACCATGATCTCCTTGCTCGACAACATGCTGGACATCTGCAACGGATTGGCACTCGGAATATGTCTTTTTTATTTCACTCACAAAAGCGATCTTGAAAATCTTCACATATCTATCCCAAATGAAATCATGATTGAAGAATTGAAACATCAGACGAATGCTCCAGGATGGGTAATTAAGGGGTGCCTTGACTCTCAGACAATCGAAAATAAACATCAGTTGAACATCTTTACTGAAAACGAATATCTTGACGCTCTTAAACTACATTATCAAGTGTATCGTACTGCTATATTGGCAGAGAAATACTCTCCTGGTTATGACCGATATTTTATTTCTCTTGTTTCAAAATACTCCCTACCCGGTTGGGCAGGCTTTGATGGTAGAGAGCTAAATAAGCAGAGGCTTTCAGAAGAATGCGAAGAGAAAGACTATTCAAAAGTGCTGGAGAACAATTTGATTTTCTTCATACCCAGAATAAAGCTTCCTCGTATCGTCTTTAAAATATCAAATTTGATTACCGCCTTTAAGAGCATTGTTCCTGTAAGCATAATGGAAGCCTTGGAAAAGACAAAAACCATAAGTATACTTCCGAGACATTCTGACTTGCATAGAAATGGGCTTTACGTAGTTATTCATTCAAGAATCATCGTTGAGACAAATGGAAATGTTTTATTGAATGACCTAATCAGAAGCCACGTCAAACTGATTTTCAAAAAAACAATTAAAGCCGCACGTTCGGAATTAGCTTCTACAAATTTCAACAAGATGCTCAGAGTGGGATATGCTAGTATAGGGGTATATTCTCAAGATTTTCGAAAAAGAAAATTAAGAAATTCCGGATTGATTCCTGAGTTGATATGCACGATAGAGTATAAGCGTCTGAAAACCATCAAAACAGTAGACATATTCGGAGGCTCCCCCGAAGTAATTGGTGGCTTCAGAATAGTCTGGAATACAAAACCAACACAACAATAATAGCTTTACCCCTGTTAGCACAGATATCTTCCGACAAATCAATTACCGGAACATCTATAATGACCTCTTAAATAGGGGGACACAATAGGGGGGCACAACACTGATTTAACTTCATACCACGTACCGCGTCCGGAGCCATGTTGGTTCAGGTGTCCGGATTCCATGAGGTTCTTCAAATGGAACTTAATAGTGTTCTGGTTCGCACCGGTTAATTACCCCGTGCCGCATATCACAGATGTCAATCATCGCCCTTTGCCTTGTTCTTCTTATTGCCTTTCCGGGCTTCCAGTTGCTTGGTTTCCTGTAATGCTTTCTGGAAATGCTTCTCCACCGGCGATTGGGCATTGATCTGAATACTGTGGTATTTTTCATACTCGGCCCGGGCCTTTTCGAGTGCTTTCTCGTGGCTCATTTTTCCGGCGTGGGTGAGGATGTCGCGTTCGCTTAGTCGCAGGAAATCATCAAGTTTTGAAATCCAGTCTCGCATATACATGGCTTTTTTGTTCATGGCCTGAAACTCCGCGAAATCAAGATACATAGCGACGATCCTGTTTAGAGCGTCCAACTCTTCGCTGTCGAGGTAGTTTTTCGCGATTTCGATGTCTGTCCGGGTGGGCCTTTCCCCCGTCCACGATGTGAGCCCCATGTTCGGTTTTGTCGCATCCGCGCGGGACTCGACGATTTCCGCCGCCGTGTGTCCATGGGCCGCCCAGTGCATTTTATTCTGAACAACGGCGAAAAATTCGTGACTGAAATCAGTACCTGGGTCGTAGTCGATGCTGGTGGCGTAAATATCGAGCACCTTGCGCCAGAAGACCTTTTCAGAGGACCGGATGTCCCTGATTCGGGTGAGCAGTTCATCGAAATAGTTGCCGCCGCCAGCCAGCTTAAGGCGCTCATCGTCCATCGTGAATCCTTTGACGATGTACTCACGAAGCCGCTCGGTCGCCCATATGCGGAATTGGGTGCCCCTGTGAGATTTCACTCGGTATCCGACAGAGATTATTACGTCGAGATTGTAGAAATCCACCTGATAAGTTTTCCCATCACTGGCAGTTGTTGCAAATTTTGCAACAACTGAATCGTGTTCTAATTCCCCTTCCTTGAATATGTTCCGGATATGCCTGGAAATGACCGATTTATCACGCTGGAAAAGCTCCGCCATCTGGTTCAGAGACAACCAGACTGTTTCATCCACCAGACGGACCTCCAGTCGGTTTTTCCCATCTTCGGAACGATAAAGAATTATTTCCGACTCGTTAACGGAGGGATTTTCCGGCTTCTTCTTCATTTTGCCTCTTTTTCGACTTAAATCATATCATAAACGAGGAGCGGACGAAATCTTCAAATCGTAATTTCGGTGCCAATCGACGGGGCGCAACGCCTATTTCAAGTTATACCACGTGCTGCAGCTTGTACCATGCTGTATCTGGTTACCGGGGCACCCTGGAATCACCGCTCGAAAAGTATTCTTGTCCTGTCCGGACTCAGCGCGTTTTTATCCAGGTTAAAATCTTCATGCTTTTGAAGATGCTTAACATCGCCGCATCCTTCAACCCGGCAGTCGGGCTTCCCTTTCGGGCATTTTGCATAGCCGCAGAGATTGCCGAGAAAGTGATCGGTTTCGGGTTCCATTACGAACACTTCGACCTGGTGATGTGCCACTCCAATATTTTCCACTTCAAAAAGCCTGTTCAAGGCTTGTCCTCTCGCTTTCTGGAGTTCCCGAAGTTTATCTATGCAGGACAACCAGACAGCTAAATCCAGGTCTTTGCATTCGTGGCGGATTGAGATACCATAACGGCGGAATTCCCGGAACCGGGGAATTTCTATATCAAGGGGCGAAGCAACAGAACCGAAAGCGACAACCTTCAGAACTTCCGGCAATCGCGAGAATTCATCCGCAACGTATTCCGCGGCACGTTGAAATTCCCGCTGTCTTTTTATCGAGCCATAATTTCGAAGAGCAATTTCGCAGTCTGGCGGAGGTTCATTTTTGTATTTCCGGTCGAGTTCAAAAAACCTCTCATTCATCCAATCTTCATCGACTATTTCACCGTCAGCCTCAGCTTCGGCTCTCATCTCTTCGACTTCGCGCCACATTTTCTCATGCGGATCATCAGCAGGGTCATACGTCGGCGCCGGATGTTTGTCCTCTTCGTACTGGAACCAGCTTCTAAACTCTTTTGGTTCTGTATTCGAATCGTTTTCTTTCATGTGTAAATACCTCACAAAAGACTATTTCTCAACTATTTCTGATCCGTCGAAAGATCGAGCAGAAAGTGCCAGATCGGTACTACATCTATTGTTCCACCTTTTATTTTTATCTGTTCGGTTTCGTTTTTTGTTACGAGTGTTCCGGATTTCAGTTTCCGCTCGGCCATCGCTTCGCTCAGTGAGGTTACTTCTCGTTTTTTTGTTTTCGGGTCGGCCAGGGATTCACAGACCTGAACCAGCATTCCGCCGCTCCCTCGTTTCGGAACTATGAAATCCACCTCTTTGCCGGTTGATGTTTTGTAATAGTAGATTTCGGGATGATAGCGACGCAGGCTTATGAAGACAAGGTTCTCCAGCAGGTGGCCGGAATTGACAAGAATGCCGGATGACACCGATGTTACCATTGCATGATCCACGCAGTATATCTTCTTGGGGTTGGTGTTTCTCCGGGCCAGCGACGAATCGAAGATTTTCACGGTGAAAAGGAAATACGCATCTTCGAACCATTCCATGTATTCCGATACCGCAGATTTTGGCGCTTTATGTCCTAGAGATTGCAGATATCCCGTCAGGCTGTTGATCGTATAGAGGGATGCAATGTTGTCCATGAGCCGGTGGGACAGGTCATTGACCGCCTGTGGATGCGACACATTGTGGCGCTCCACCAAATCCCGGAATAATACCGCATGAAAGTACTCCTGGTGGGTCTTTATTCTCAGTTCCCGGTCAAACCCGGCCACCTCCGGGAACCCGCCTGACTCCCAGTACTCCTCGAAAGCTTTCTGAACCAACATCCTTTTTTTCGTTGACAATGGGTCTTTTGCGTCGATGCCTTTGAAATCGAGAAATTCGCGAAACATGAACGGAAAGATTTCCCAGGACAGCGCACGGCCCCGCATCTGCGTGGCGATTTCCTTGGACAACATATTGGCCGAGGAACCTGCTATATAAACTTCACATTTTTCCGTTCGCATCATCCGGTCCACAAAAGTCTCCCAGCCCGGGACGTTCTGGATCTCATCGAAGAAACAATATATCTTTTGGCTGTTCTTCTTCTCCGGATACAAAGAATAGTAGGCCTCCGATATGACACCGAGGCTGTCGTGCCTGAGATTGTGGAGCCGGTCATCGAAAAAATTCAGGTAAAGAATATTTTCGCGCGGCACCCCTTTATCCATCAGCGCCTGCATTATCTGAAACATATATGTGGATTTTCCGCTTCTGCGAACTCCTATGCACACCGTGGCTTTGCCGGGCGCGGTTTTCACATTTATCCGGCGCGGCACCCCGGTTTCCAGTTTCACATCCTGGAAATCCAGTAATATAGATTTTACCGTATCTATCATGCGAACCACATCCGGTATTATATATATCCGCTTCTAGGCTTATCTGGTAACTATTATTACCAGTTAATCGAATTCTGTCAAGTTGATTTCACTTTCCGGAACGTTTGAAAGACATCTTTTCTATTACACGCCCGACACTATTCCCTTTTTCCATAACATGAAATATTCACCCGGACAGTTCGATTGCGCTATCATTCTGTTAAATTCAAGTTTCAGGAAAATGGTCCAATCTGTTGCCTACCCCCTACAGGTTTCAAAATCGCTTTGAATAAAAAACGCCTTGAATACAGGGATTTGCAGGTGTCTCACGCGGAGGGGTGCGCCAAATTGCAATGGGGGGCTTTCAAAAAACAGCATTTTTTATGTTTGATAAGCATCCGGCCCGGCATGCCCATTGTAAAGGTCGAAAAAACAATGTAACTGCAACGAGTACCGCTGATATAGAACGCTTTCCGAATTTCGTATTCTCATTCTCCCATAGCGGCATCCCTTATAACGGCAAATATTTGAGTGTTGTCAATCAGTCTCGTGCCAGGATACCAGGTACCCTCATACTTTTCGAATATCTCCAATCCTGCGCCCTTCGCGTATATGCCTACCAGTTCATTCGTATGCCCGCTCGTATAGTACTTGACCTTACCATCAGGATACCGGCAGGATTTCTCGTCGCATATCTGTTCGGGCAACTCGCCGGGGCCGAGCCTCTTTTTCGGATTCATTCTCATATAGCTGTTGGCATGATCGGCCGTCACGATGAGCAACGTGTTGTCCCAATCAACAGAATCCCCCGGCTTGTCCACAAATTCAACAGTGGCGCGGACAGCCTCGTTCAAGTCCCATACCGTTCCAATCATCGCACTGAAATTGTTGGCATGATTCGCCCAGTCAATGTCTCCCTGTTCGGCCAGAACAAAAAAGCCTTTTTCGTTGCGGGAAAGAATTTCGAGCGCGGCAACCACTACGTCGTTAAGAAGCGGGTTCTCTTCAGTTGCGCGGTCTATCTGCGGCGCACCGGGAGAGTTCCGTGGAACCGGCGGCTCGAAATTCCCAATTTTGCCTCCGAAAAGCGCGAACAGTTTTTTCCCGCTTTCCATAGCTTCCGCGGCCCCTTCTGCCAGAAGCCGCGCTCCGTCCTCTCCTTCGCTCCGCTCTACAAAACAAAACGTTTCAGAATCTATCGCACTTTCGTAAAGCTCCCTTGATATATGTCCCTCGTCGGTGTCCCAATCGGGGTTGCCCCATGCAGGATGCCCGCCTCCTATCACAACATCGGGCATCATGATGGTCAGAATCTCGTCGGCTATTCCCAGACCTGAATATCCCTGGTGGCCCGTATAAAAATTGTTCCTGTTCACGTTGTGGCTGGAAAAAGCGGCTGGTGTGGCGTGCGAGAACGGCACGGTTGACATCACACCTACCGAGGCCCCGTTTTTTTCTCTGAACATCTCGGTGATTGTTAAGCGCTCACCGCCTGCTCCGCCTGCCGCATCCCACGAAATCCGGCCTTTCCGCGTCTTTTTCCCTGTAGCGAGTGCTGATGCCGATGCCGCTGAATCCGTCGATGGCCCGCTTCTTAAAAGCGACGGAGACGACGGATGAGAATTCGGGAAAAAATAATTGAAGCGGCTCCTGGTATCCTTACTGATAGGATATGGCTTCTCTCCGCCTTTCCGGGGGTCATATCCAAGGATTGGATCAAAATTGCCCGGATCATACTCCGGTTTGCCTTCCGCCCGGGCATAAGTGTTGTATGTGTCAACGTTCCAGGTGGTTACATAATTCTTGTATGGAAAAGCATGCCACACCAGCGCAAAATCTTCTCCGTACAGGTAATTGCTCGTGGCGACTTCGTGTTCGAGCTGCATTCCATCACCGATGAAAAGGATCACGTTTTTCGTTGAAGCCGCCTGTGCGTAACAGAACACAGAACAACACAGAACAGCCGTCGCCACAAGACATTTAGATAAAATACTCTTCATTCTGACTCCCATAATATCTCCGTCCACGTTTCATTTTGCCTGCCCATATATACATAATACAAATATTATTACCTAACAGCAACTAACAATGAGAGTTGAGCCGTCGTGACACCACTGCAACCCACCGCCGTCGTTTTGCCAATGAATTCTCTTCATGTAACGAATCCGTTTTGGGCTTCCTTCTCTCTTTCCGACATTTCCGTTCTCCTCTGCGTGCTTTTCCGATAATCCCCTTCCGACATGAGCCACCTCAAAACATCCATCCAATACATCAAAACCAATAAATGAAGCTCTCCGATGCAGAGACGCCGGGGAATTCTTTCAATTAAAAGGCCTTTACAAGGTTCCGGCTCGGTGAGTTATTCAGGTATAGTTGCAGGGGGAGTATCAAAACAAAAAGTTGATAAATCGATTACTTAAAGAGAACTTTCAAGATATACAACTGACAAAAAGCATTCTGTTTTCTTTCTGAATTCAGATTTTCATTTGTTTTTTATAAACAGTTCCCATTATAAAGAAAGCGATTGCCGCAATAATGGTATACCCTATAATTCCAATATTCCTGATATTCATGTTGCTCAAAGGAACTCCGGCTAAACCTGAAAGAGATATTACTCCACTTATGATCATAATCGCTCGCAATAGTCTTTCCTGTTTTGTCGCATTAAAAGTGAAAGCTCCCATAATCATAGATAATGCAAAAAACCAATCCCACGCCAGTATATCTAAAGCATATGCTACGGATGGCCATTCGAATGAAAAAAACAATGAAGCATTTTCTAATCCAAGTTGTTCTATTGTTCTACTTGCAGTCAATACCACAAAATGAACACTTGAGGTTATCACCGTTAGAATAGACATAAGTATCATTGAAATCATGCCATATACTTTATCGCTGTTTTTTGAATTCAGATAAATTACAACTGTATTAACGGTCAGCAATGGAGCAATTAGAATGATTAATAATTCCATAATTGAAAAATAAGGGTCATGAATTGGATCTGCAGGAGTTTCAATCGATAGTATGCCTATAATGGTAACAGGAATATATATTATAAGTAATAAGCATGTTGTCCAGGAACTTATTAACCCTGCTTTTAAAACATTCATATTCACGATTATTCACAATCAATAAACATTATTTGCCATATCCCGCCACATCATATCTTTCAGGTCAACAACAATTATAATGTCTGAAGTTCCAGGGCCGGCTCCGCCGCATATTTTATCCATATCAATGTACTGATGAAAACACGAAAGAAACGGCCTTCTCCCAATGACGCTACTATATGGGCTATTACGTACGTACCGACCAGTCTAACATTTCGAAGTTGAAGATACAATAAAACAGAAGAATCAAGTCGAGAAAACTACGCCCGATCGAGGTTTAAACCAACAACCACTTCAACACTTGAGCCACCCGTGCTTTTAACACAACCGGTAGCCGTGCCGGGTCAGGTGTCCGGTTCTCACGAGTTTCTTCAGATGGAACTTTATAGTGTTCCGTTTTGCATCGGTTATCCAATAATTCCCCCATAAATATCCGCTAATCTAAAATCAGCCCTGTTTTATGGATATTTGCATGTAGCGGATATTTGTTTGTCTGATCTCCTGGCCAACGGCGTTCTTCCGGTTTCTGCCTTTCTTCTCCAATGGAGCGAGAGAGTCCGTTAACTGTGATAGCTTTGCAGAGCCCTGGGGTTTTATTCCGGCCCGGGGATTCGGTATATTAGAGAAATGAATACATAGAAAGATATAGTGGAATATGGAAATATGTTTAATAATATTCTTCGTATTGTGGAGTATTGTATAGATTAACTGAATAATGTTATTACACTAATACATGCTGTTGGTGGAGGTTGTCATGCCGGATCCAGCCCAAAAAGATTTTTGCGGAATAAAAAACTGTTGCCGTTTATATTTTACGGTTTTCAATTTGTGTCTTTTTGCATTACTGCCTGCCGGTGAATGCTTTTCGGAAGAAGTGAACACGGCTATTCGCGATTCAGCCGGGGATGACAATATAGTAATGACGCTCGACGAATGCATTGGAACTGCACTGATGCAAAATCCGGACATCGAGATTAAAAAGATTGATCTCATTAACACGGAAAAAAATATAACAATCGAAGAATCCGCATTCGATCCCGAGTTATCCGCAGGTTTTTCATACTCGGATTCAAGAGCTCCGACTTCATCTCTGCTGACAAAAAACAAGAAGAAAGCTATCGACTTCGAGGTCGGGTACGGGAGAACAATTACCAACGGGGATTCATACGAGCTCAGTCTTTCCCACGAAAAGTCTGATACGAATTCTCTGAATTCCGTCATTGATCCAGCTTATTCTATGGACATCACGTTCAGTTACACAAAACCCCTGTTAAGAGAAAAAGGGAAAGACGTAAATCTGTCTCGGCTGATGATAACAAATCTCAACAGGGAGATATCCGAACTGGAATTGAAGGCCCGGATCGTGGACATCGTTTCACAGGTCGATTCGGCTTACTGGTCTCTTGTTTATGCGCGGGAAAACCTCAATGTTAAAGAAGAATCACTGGGTCTTGTGAAAGAAACTCTCAAGCAAACAAATGCAATGATTGACGCCGGTTCCATTGCGGAATCTCAGAAACTACTTGTGGAATCCCAGTCGGCATCCCGTGAAGAAGACGTTATTGTCGCCGGTGGTGATGTCAGAAAAGCTGTCCTTGCCCTTAAGCTTGTCATGAACATCAGCATGGAATCCGAACTGTGGGAAAAAGAAATTGTTCCCGGAATTCCTGGAGTTGAGACAATCAGCTTCGACCCGCTGCCATTCGATGAGGGGCTGAAAACAGCTCTCGCGAACAAAACAGACTACCTCAACGCGGCAAAAACTCTAGAAATCAGAAAAATTGAAACCACAGCGTACAGAAATCGCGTAAAACCTTCTGTCGATCTGGTATCATCCGTGGGCGTCGAAGGTCTTCATGACAACTATTCCAAATCGGTCCAGGATGTCACATCGTTTCAGTATCCATCAATGGAAGTAGGTTTATGGATGGAGCTCCCAGTCGGGCAGAGGCAATCCAGAATGCAACTGGAACAGAGCAAGAATAATGAGATAAAAGCCCGGTTCGAAATAGACAAAACCCGCAACACTATTGCAGTGGAGCTTGCAGAGATCGAAGTGACGCTGAGAACAGCGAGAAAAAAAATACAGGCCGCAAAAATCACTCGCGAATACGCGGAAAAGAAACTCAGGGAAGAAGAAGAGAAATATATGCTTGGCATAGCTACAATCCATGATGTTCTTGAGTACCAGGAAGACCTTGCGATTGCAAAGCTGAATGAATCAAAGGCAATAGTCGATTTCAACGAATCCGTAACTGACTATTACTACATACTGGGAACTCTTCTTGATTTCAAAAAGATAAAAATTGCCAATGACATCACAAAGATAATTCAACCATAAGGAGAACACTTTGATGATAAAACTGAAAAACATATCGGCAGGAATGATATTTATGATGCTGTTTTTCGCCCTGCTTGCAGGGTGCAGCAGCCGGGAGCAAGGAAGTGAGGGGCAGGCACCCGGCGGGACCGGCAACCAGATGCAGAGCGGAGAGCGGCGTATAAATGTCGAAGCGGCGGAAACCACAACAGGCCCCATAGTGCTTGAAAAGCAATACATCGGCGAAATCGAATCGTTCTTTTCCGTTGATTTGCAGAGCACAACTTCAGGTTGGATTACAAGCATAAAAGTCGATACGGGAGACCGGGCAGACAAAAACGCAGTTATATGTGTTATCAAGCATGATGATCTGGAAGCGCAGGTTGAACAGGCAGAAGCCAATATCTCGGTTTCCAGAGCATCAGTGACAAAAACAGAGGCGGAGCTAGAGCGTATTCAGGTCGATATGAAGCGAACGGAATCTCTGTATGAAAAAGGCTACATTTCCAAGCGGGAACTGGAACAGGCTCAAACGGCGCAGAAACAGGCGCTCGCAGAACTGGATTCAGCAAAAGGCCAGCTGTCTCAATCGGAGGCTCAATTAAAAAACATCAAGTTGAAGCTTAGAGACACGACAATAAAAGCGCCATTCAGCGGCTTTGTGGCTGAGAGATACGTGGACCCGGGAGCTTACGTGTCATCCTCAAACCCAATAGTGAAACTTGTTGACGATTCAAAAGTAAAAGCAATAGTGAACGTTGTGGAAGAAGATTTCCCCATTTTTCACGAAGGCGATCAGGCTGTTATTATGACTGATTCATACCCGGGAGAGAAATTCACAGGAGAGATTGTCCGAATAGCACCGGAACTTGATAAAGTCAGCAGAACCGCTATGGTGGAAATACTTCTTCAGAACCCCAACAGGAAGCTTCGCGGCGGCATGACCGCAAGAGTGAACCTTGTGTCTGCGAAAAACCCTTCAGCTCTTAAAATTCCTGATACCGCGCTTCGCAAAAACGTGGAAACCGGAGAGAATTTCGTTTTTATCATATCTGAAGACACTGCATCATTGAAAATAGTTAAAACCGGAATAATTGCAGCCGGTGAAGTTGAAATAGTGGAAGGACTGGAGCCCGGCGAGGCGGTAATCACAAGCGACACCCGGCTCAGCGATGGGATGAAAGTGGAGCGCATTATGGAAGAAGGCGGTTCCAGATGAACATATCTGAAAAATCAGTACGAAGACCTGTCGCAACTCTCATGATTATCATGGTGGCCTGCCCCCAAGTTTAGTACAAGTTAAAATGTAGGGGCAGGTTCCTTTCTGG
>DAOSYA010000067.1:0-14577 GCA_035380865.1 bacterium | reverse complement strand
AGCTGTTGATGTTGTCGGGAAAGAGAATTTCGACTGCATACTGCTTGATGTGAGAATGCCGAAAATGGACGGCGTGCAGACTCTCGATAAGTTGCTTAAAATCAATTCCGATATTCCGATAATAATGATGACCGCTTTCGGATCCCGTGAGATTGCGATGGATGCTATCAGGAAAGGCGCATACGATTATTTCACGAAACCTTTCGATATCAACGAGATGAGGGTCGTTGTTAAGCGCGCGCTCGAAAAACAGAAACTGGAAGATGAAATCAGGAAGCTCAGAACCAAGCTCGATCAGAGATATGATTTCGACGGTATCGTTGGACAGAGCAGAGAGCTGATGGAAGTCTTCGAGCTGGTCACAAAGGTAATGAAAAGCGATGTAACAGTGATGATATATGGGGAGAGCGGAACCGGAAAAGAGCTGATAGCCAACCTTATTCATCACAGGGGCCCGAGAAATGCGCAGCCCATGGTCAAGCTCAATTGCGCCGCTATTCCCGACACACTTCTCGAAAGCGAGTTATTCGGCTACGAGAAAGGCGCTTTCACCGGCGCGGTTCAGCGAAAAATAGGCAAGTTCGAGCAGGCTGACAGGGGTACGATATTCCTCGATGAGATCGGTGACATGAGCCTTGTGACGCAGGCAAAGCTTTTAAGAGCGCTCGAATCACACAAAATAGAAAGGTTGGGCGGCAATGAAGTAATAGATGTAGATATAAGGGTAATCACAGCTACCAACCAGGATCTCCAGAAAGCTGTAAGGGAAGGAAGGTTCAGGGAGGATTTGTTTTTCAGGCTCAATGTGCTTCCCATCTATATGCCCCCGCTGAGAGCGAGAAAAGGCGACATACCGTTGCTTACGGATTTTTTCATTGAGAAAAGCAGTGAAAAACTGGGAAAGCAGGTCAGGGGTGTTTCCAGGCCGGTAATGAGAAAACTACTTGCATACGGATGGCCCGGGAACGTGCGTGAACTGGAAAATATTATCCAGAGAGCGGTTCTGCTTTCTTCCGGCGATTTGATTACCGAGGACTGTCTGCCGACAAATCTCTCTGAACTTTCGAATTCACATAATGAGGATGAGGGCGTTGCGTTCGAGGGCTCTCTTCAGGAAATTGTTGATAATATTGCGGCAAGCGCTGAAAAACAATTGATTATGGATGCGCTTGAAAAAACAGAATGGAGCAGAACCAAAACTGCCGATCTATTGAAAATATGCAGAAAGAGCCTTCATAATAAGATGAAAAAATATGGGCTTTTTGAAATGGATAAGGATCAGGAGCCGGAATCAGTATAATCAAATTGTAAATTCGCTTCACTGGGGAGGCCTCTGAATGAGGCGTGCAAGCATTACAGAATTATTAACTGAGAAGAAGCTGATTTCTAAAGATCAGCTTGAAATGGCAAGAAAAAGAGCAAAAGGGCCGGGAGACCAGTTTCTTGGACAGGCGCTCACCGAGCTGAATTTCATTTCGATAGACACACTTGCCGATATTTTGAGCGAACAGCTCTCGATACCCAGAGTTAACCTTCTAGATGAAGACATCGATACACAGATTCCACATCTGCTCTCTGAAGATTTTTTGAGACGGCATACCGTTTTCCCCGTAAGGTTAGAGGACGACACGCTTCAGCTTGCTCTTTATCCGCCTGTCGATCCTAATGTCCTGGATGAAATCGAGCTTACAACCGGTTACAGGGTTTCTCCTTTGATCTCGACAAAAAACGAGATTATCGTCGCGCTGAACCAGCATTTCAACACGCGAAGCAGAACAAGGCAGACCATTGTCGATATGCAGGTCGAAGAATACGGACCACGGGTCGGCGACGGGATAGTAATCGACGAGATCGTTGATGCGGTGGACAGCCCGCCGGTTGTTAGACTGGTAGTTGATATAATTGACGGCGCAATAAACGAGAGGGCAAGTGACATCCATCTCGAACCACAGGAAAACAGCATGCGAGTCAGGTACAGGATCGACGGCGTTCTTCATGATGTCATGCATATTCCGTCACAGGTACAGGCTTCGGTGATATCGAGAATTAAAATCCTTTCGAGCATGGACATAACCGAGAAGCGCGTCCCGCAGGACGGCCACATGTCGATTCATAAAGGTGACAGGGAATACGATATCCGTGTCGCGTCATTGCTTACGATAAACGGCGAAAAAGTCGTCATGAGGATATTGAGCCGGGAAACCATGCTGATGGATCTAGAACAACTCGGCCTGAACCCTAACGATCTCAACGACATGAAGACCTTAATAAGCAGGCCGCACGGGATGATCCTGGTTACAGGACCGACAGGTTGCGGAAAAACTACTTCGCTCTACTCTGTCCTGAACCGGCTGAATTCACAGACGGAAAATATTGTAACGATTGAGGATCCGGTTGAATTCAAGTTAATGGGAATCAATCAGTCGCAGGTGAATCCCGCAGCTGGTATCACATTCGCGAAAGGTTTGAGATCAATACTCAGGCAGGATCCCAACATAATAATGGTTGGAGAGATACGAGACGCCGAAACAGCCGAGATCGCTATCCAGGCATCGCTTACGGGGCACCTGGTTTTCAGCACTCTGCACACAAGCAATGCACCGGGCGCAATAACAAGGCTTGTGAATATGGGCATAAAGGAATACCTGATAACCGCGTCTGTAATCGGTGTGCTTGCGCAGAGACTTGTCAGGGTTATATGCCCGCATTGCAAGGAAGCTTACAGGATAGATGCACGTGAACTTTTCAAGGAATTCGGTATCAGAACCAGTAAAAAGGGCAACGCCGTTCTATACCGGGGCAGGGGATGCAAGTATTGTTCCAACACGGGCTATTATGGAAGAATAGGCATCTTTGAAGTAATGAAAGCGACGGAAAAACTGAAATCGGTTATTCTGCACGGCGGTCAGGCTCCGGATATAAGGCTCCAGGCTGTTCAGGACGGCATGAGCACGTTGAGACATTCCGCATTCAGGAAAGTCGTTGAAGGGGTCACGACGCTCGAAGAAGTCAGACGATCGGTATTCGTCAATATAGACTAGGATTCGGAAAATTATTAATGCCTCATTACGATTTCGTAGCCAGGGACCAGCTCGGTAGGAATTACAGGGGTACCCTGTACGGGCCTTCCGAACAATCTGTTTTTTTCAGGCTGCAGAAAATCGGCTATATTGTTCTTTCAGTTACTGAAAAAGAAGAAAAAGATAAAATTGAGATCTTCACCCAGAATATCACTCAAGCTGACATTGTAATATTTTCAAGGCTGCTCGGAACGGTTGTGGATACCGGTATTCCGCTCGTGGATGCGCTGGCTGCGATTGAAGAACAGATTTCAAACACCACGTTTCGCAAAATAATCAGGAAAGTGAGCGAAGATGTCGAGAATGGGTCTTCGCTTTCCGCCGCTTTTGAAAAACATCCTCATATATTTCCACATTTGTTCATCGCCATGGTCAATTCCGGGGAACTCAGCGGGCGGCTTTCCGAGGTTCTTGAAAAAGCCTCTGATTATCTGGAAAGCGACATGGAATTAAGAAGATCGATCAGCAATTCTTTTGTATATCCTAAAATTGTTCTGACCATTGCCTTTGTCGGAATTATTATTGTTATGAAATATTTTATACCGGCGATAGCGGGAATTTATGCCCAGACGCCCAAGCTTAAACTGCCCAAATTCACAAAAGTATTATTGTCGACAAGCAATTATGTTTCCGACAACTGGATTTTCTTTCTGGCATTAATAGCCGCAATGATTGCCGGTTACTACTTTTTCAAAAAGAGCAGGATGACACGGCCTTATTACGATGCCCTTATAATGTCGGTTCCAATCATGGGAACGATTATGAAAAGGATTCTAATCGTGAGATCCATCCATACGCTTGGCTCGATGATCGAGTGCGGCGTTCCGCTTATAACAGCACTTGAAACTGTAAAAAGCATGACGGGGAATATTTATATCGAGCATGACCTCGACAGGGTTATAGAGAATGTTGAAGCGGGCGGAACAATTTCAAATCCACTCAGAATGTCCAGGATGTTTCCGCCAATTGTCACCTACATGATAGCAGCAGGCGAAAAGAGCGGAAGAATGCATGAGATGCTGATCAACTGTACGGCTGTTCTGGAAAAAGAAATTCAATTTATGGTTAAAAGAACAATGATAATGCTGGAGCCCGCAGTCACAATCGTTGTGGCTCTTGTTATCGCCTTTATCGCAATAGCGATATACCTTCCTTTCTACCAGATCATGACACTCGTCCCGAAGTAAGAGGCCAAAATATTATCCGGATTTAAATCCTGAATCTTGCGCCGCGGATCACTCTCGAACCGCTCGCGCTGTGTTTGTAGTATGTAATGAATATTTCAGACGGCCCGATCTCCATCCCGCGAGCCCAGCCATAATCATCCGATTCCGACTCATCTGAGAGCTTCCAAGCATCTTCTGCCTGCCATGTTCTCCCGCCGTCTTCACTTATTACCATATAGATCACAAAAGGCTTTTCATAAGTTGAATAAAAAACCAGAACTCTTCCGTCCGCGAGTGCGATCAGCGAATGATGAAAACCACCGTATATGCCTGTGTCAACAGGTACGCTCCAGTTGTCTCCGTTATCTTTCGACACCGAGGAATAAAGGACTCGTTCATCCCCGTAGGATGCCATTAAGCAAAGAACGTCTCCGCCGGGCAATTTAACAATTGACGGTTTGTGAAGCCGGGGCAGTTCCGGATAATCTTTTTCAAGATATATGCTTCCGGTGTGGTGCCAGCTTTCGGCTGTGTCGTCGCTTTTAAGGATTACCGTTTCCCACGGCCTTTCCTGCAACTGCGTACAGTTTGAATTGAAATCCACCGCGCTGAGAATCGAACCGTCGTCGGTGACGATCGGTGAGTCGTAGCACTCCACAATAGGATAATGAACACAACTTATTCTCGAAGGTTTTCCGAACAGGGGCTTTTCTCCTGAAACATCTGCGATAATCGAATGGCCGCCTCGCAGCATTGTAACCCATTCATGCCCCCGGATTATCCTCACGTCGTGTTCGCCGAGCCAGTTGTAAATAAACCAGTTGTTGTCTGTAATAATAACTTTCTCGTCGTCGAGCTTCGCCAGTCCGGGTGAATATCCCGAACCCGGAAACCGGGGGACCACCCTTCGCGTATCTTTTTCCATATCCATAACAGAATGGCCGGTGATCGCCGCAAGCAAGCTGTCCGGGTCATACTGTGTATCAGGCTCCCGGAGCGGGGCCTCATGGAAAAGAAGCATGAACCTGTCTTTCCCCGCAACGGATATGCTGGGGAATGCAAGATAGCGGTATTTATCTTCAACAATTGTTTTTATTTCTGCATCTATAATGTTTATATTCAAAGTCTATCACCCTCTGTGACTGAAAAACATTCCGGACGGCGCCCGGCCGACCGATATTCACAACACTTTTCAGTCTTTGACTTCCTCAATCTCAATTTTTTTCACTCCGTTTTTCTTCTCTAAGCTTTTTTTCTTTTTACTGTTCTTAACTTTATCAGGAGATCTTTTTGTTGTCAGCATTCTGCCGCATACAAAAACATAACCCTTCTCCATACATATATCCTCAAACCCGATGGAAAGGTCGATATTTTCGAAAAACTCTGATGGCGTTTTTCTCAACATCCTGTTGATGTCATCCGGTATAAGTATCGGATTGATAACCTTAAGTACAGACTTAAGGAAAGGCGAGGCGGCCTCTACACCGAATGTTTTAAGATGATCGAGTTCCAGCATGACAGCCCTTTTTTCATTTAGAACCAGCCGCCCGAACAACGAAACCGGTTCCTTGAGCTTGAGGAGCGAAGCAAGTGTTGAATGCCTTCTGACAGTTACGCCGTCATTATTGATCTGAATGCAGGTGCCCCTTAAAATCGGGCCTTTTGCATCGAGGAAACTTTCAAGATCATCGTCGTATATTCTAAGATTCCATCTTGTCAGTCTCGCACCGCGAACCCGTGGCCTGTTTCTTACAAAAGTCGAAAACGGCCTGAACCTGAAACCTCTAGAATCAATTCTGAAAACAGCAATCCTGAGCGGCCCGGCAAAAACGCCTCTGAGTTCGACATTCACCCTGCGGCAATATCCCAGAAAAAGAAATGCCAGCCGCGAAGCATCGATCCTTATGCTTACGGATTCCAACCCGGGAACACTGCTCATCAGCGTTTCTTCGAGCGACTGTTCAATCGGAGCGAAAGGTTTGAGCCCGAGAATCGCGCTTAACAGAACATAGATATAGACCCTCATCTCGACCGCCCCGGAAATATACAAAAATACAAAGAATTCATGATAAGGAAAGTTTAGCCTCTCGCCGTCGCATTATCCAGAATTTTCGATCATCAAAGAAACATACTTGCGGGCCGGCGGCATATAAATTAAATTAACTATGGTATGAAAACTGCCCGATACATTATTAAAACACTTTTCTTTGTGGCTTTTATTGTTGCGGGTTTTGGTTTCACAAAAGCGTTTGTAATGCTTCTTGCGAAACCATGGGCAGAATGGCAATCCGGCAACGGTTTATGGCTGTCGGCAGGATTTGTGATCTATATTCCCCTGCACATTATTTTCAGGCGCCTGATCGTGCTGCATGTATTCGGACACGAGCTGACGCATGCGCTGTGGTCAATGCTTTTCGGAGGCAAAATACACGAGATATACGTATCAAGAAACAGGGGCGGCTTCGCTACTTATACAAAAGGGAATTTCCTGGTGACTCTCGCTCCATATTTTTTTCCCCTCTACGCCGTTTTCTTTTTGATCCTGCATCTTATTGTTGCGAACAGTTTCAAGCCCTACATAGACATTTTGCTGGGCGCATCAATATCTTTCCATGTTTTTCTAACCATTTATTCGCTGAGAATCGGACAGCAGGATCTCAAAAGGGCAGGCGTGGTTTTCTCTCTGGTTTTTATTTACATGATGAATTGTGTTGTGCTGGGATTGATTATTTCTACGGCAACCGGCTCGGACTCGATTTCGTTCCTGAAATACGGTTTCAGCGCTTTCCCTGAGCTTTTCAGATATATCAATGAAATAAAAGGTCCTTTGTTCGAAAGGCTCAACCCGGTTAAACAATATTGAAGCGGTTTATAACGTATTCTTAAATTGACTTACGGCACCACTCAGGTATAATCATGAGATTAAATTCTGTTGAATAAGGAGTATATAAATGTCCTTCAAAGCCAGAAAAATATTCGTTGCATTGTTTGCGGTTTTAATTGCGCTGGTCTCGGTCGCGCATGCTCAGGAATCCGTTGTGCTCAAGATAAAAGGGCAGGAAGGACAGATCCTTAAATACAGCGGCAACGTAGGCGGAAGCCTTACATTCGAACTCGACAGCCTTCCGTTTCCCGGATCGAAACTTTCCGGAGAGAATATTTCGGTTCGCGTGGTCGCCGACACATATTTCGATACTACCGATGCGGGTGATTTCGGCTCTTCATACATAATGAAGGGAATGATAAGAAACATTATTCTCGGGGAGCTTCTTCAATTATCGGAAATCGGGGGCATCGGCAGCAAGTCGGCTCCCGAGTTCGGAATTGAGCTTGCTCCGAACGGCGCAATCTCGAACCTGGAAGTATTGAACTTCGAGATTCCGGAAAGCGCGGGCGGATTTATGCAGAACGCCTTGCCGGGAATGGATACCATGGGAATGGATTTATCCAGCCTGGACACAATTCTGCCGATCATTACAGGTCTTATTCCCCCTATGTTCCCGGACGATCCGGTTATGCCGGGCGACACCTGGACACAATCCATAAGCCAGGAAGATATGCCGATGCCGATTTTCCCGATTCTTAAATTCGAGTATAAACTTGTCTCGATAGAACAGGGAATCGCAAATATGGAATTTATTGCAGTGGGAGATTACGACGCTGGATTCCTTAACAATTTCCTCTCGATGCTGCCTGAAATCCCGATGGGTGAAGATATTATGACGATCGACAATGTTGACCTGAAAATGAAATGGGATCTCAAAGGTACAATGTCTCTGGAAATTGAACCCGGAACCATAGAAGCGCTCGACATCAAGGGCAAAGTTGCATTGAAAGGCGATGCGAATATGACTTTCACGCATCCGGACGGCTCTTCGGATAAATGGAAACCATCCATGCAAGGCTCGGTTTCGCTCGATGGAGCATTGAAATACGAAGGCGATGTGACGCGTGAAGAACTCGATGTGCTTTTCCCGCCGCAGGAAGATGAAGACGAAGTAGATTCTGATGAACTAACAGATTGAGACGTCTGGTTTTTCTAATTCAATAATAGTTATGAGTTGTAGAATTTCGCATTATTAACACTAAATTCTCTATATTATTGAAAAAGACATGTCCTTATGCTACACTTTCCCGGCGTGATCGGTGAGGTTTGTCGATCGCCCATGTGGGCTGCGAGGCCCATTGTTTATGTAAAAAGCAAAAATACACATGCTTCCGGACTAATGCCGGGTGCCGGCTCGCCTTAAAGGGCACGGTTGGTAAAGGGTTGAAGGAAGCAGAGGGATAACCAGAGGAGGAACTCAAATGTCGGAATCCCGTGATCAGGTCGTAACAATGAAACAGCTTCTTGAAGCAGGTGTGCATTTCGGACACCAGACAAGACGCTGGAATCCCAAGATGAAAAAATTCATCTTTCAGGAGAGAAACGGGATTTATATCCTTGATCTCCAGCAGACTCTCAAAAGAGTTCTTGAAGCCTACGATTTCGTTAAAGATGTCGTAAAAGACGGCGGAGATATAATATTCGTCGGCACTAAGAAACAGGCTTGCGATGCTGTAGCAGAAGAAGCGATACGCTGCAACATGCATTTCATCAACCAGAGATGGCTTGGTGGGCTTCTTACGAATTACCACACTATTTCAACGCGAATCACCAGGCTCAAGGAATTAGAGCAGATGGAAGCAGACGGCAAATTCGATGAAATGGGCAAAAAAGAAGCTAAGATGTACAAAACAAAGCTGGCAAAACTGAGAAAATATCTCGGCGGTGTCAGGAACATGGGAAAACTTCCGAGTGCCATGTTCATAATAGACCTCAGAAAAGAATATATCGCGTTTCTTGAGGCCAAGAAACTTAATATTCCCGTGGTCGCGCTGGTTGATACTAACTGTGACCCGACCGGTGTGGATTACCCGATACCCGGCAATGATGACGCCATCAGAGCGGTAAAGCTCATGTCGAAAATCATCGCCGATGCGTGTGAAGCAGGCAAAAGAGAAGCCGGGCTTACAGAAGAAGATTTTACGGCAGGTTCTTCAGCCGGTGAAACAGCAGAAACCACCGAGCCTGTTGCTGAAGAATCCGGTGCCGAGAATGCACCCGCAGCCGAACAGGCTGATAATGAGCCCTCAGCTTCAGATGAAGAAGAAGTCGATCTCAAGGAAAAGGAAGTCTTCGCTCCTGCTGAAGCAGAGTGAGTCTGGGAGGATAATCAACAATGGATATCACTGCGAAAATGGTTAAAGAGCTCAGGGAAAAAACCGGGCTCGGAATGATGGATTGCAAAAATGCTCTTTGCGAATGCGAAGGCGACATGGAAAAAGCTATTGAACACCTCAGGAAAAAAGGCCTTAAAGTTGCTGAGAAAAGATCAGGACGTGAAACCAAACAGGGAATTATTGAATCATACATTCACCTTGGTGGAAAGATTGGCGTTCTTGTAGAGCTTAACTGTGAAACCGATTTTGTGGCACGCACTGATGAGTTCAAAGCTCTTGCGAGAGAACTCGGCATGCAGGTAGCCGCAACCGCTCCGAAATTTGTTTCTTCTGAAGATGTTCCCGAAGAACTTATCGCAAAAGAAAAAGCGATTTATGCCGAACAGGTCATAGCTGAAGGCAAACCGGAAAAAGTCGTTGAGAAAATTGTCGAGGGGAAAATACGGAGATACTTCGAAGAAATCTGTCTGCTCGAGCAGACCTATATGAGAGACGGAGACAAGAAGGTTCAGGACGTTCTTAACGATTTTATCGCTAAAACCGGAGAGAGCGTAAGGGTAGGACGTTTTATCAGGTTCGTTCTCGGCGAGGACGACCAATAAGAGAAAAACCACGGCGGGGGATTAAATCCCTCGCCGTTTTTCTTTAGTGAAAACTATTTTATTCATTATGCAAATTATAGTAAAATCAATTGAATATCCATATGATGTTCCGAGGATGGAGCACGTCGCTTGGAACAGGCGGGTTTCTCGGAGGATAAATGCCTGAATCAAAATCCAGTATAGAAAAACCAGTTTACAAAAGGATTCTTCTTAAAGTTACGGGAGAAGGTCTTGCCGGCTCGCAGAAATACGGGATAGAACTTCAGAGGCTTCAGGAATATGCCGAAGAAATCAAAAGCACCCGTGAGCTTGGTGTGGAAGTTGCCGTTGTCGTGGGTGGTGGAAACATTTTCCGCGGCATGTCAGTCGCCGCGAAGGGTATGGAAAGGGCGTCTGCCGACTACATGGGCATGCTTGCAACAGTCCTGAACGGACTCGCTTTGCAAAACGCGCTTGAAAATGTAGATGTGCATACGAGGGTCATGACCGCTATCGAAATGCAGGCTGTCGCTGAACCGTACATCAGGCGGAGAGCTATCAGGCACCTGGAAAAAGGCAGGGTTGTTATTTTTGTCGCGGGGACCGGGAATCCTTTCTTCACAACAGATACCACCGCGGCTCTTCGCGCTGTCGAAATCGGCGCGGAGGCGATTCTTAAAGCTACCAAAGTGGACGGCGTCTACGACAGGGACCCGATGCAGTTTGATGATGCTGTCAGGTTTGATAAAATGTCTTTCATGGAAGTTATAAAGCGCAAACTGAATGTAATGGATCCAACTGCGATCACTCTTTGCATGGAAAACAATCTCCCGATTATTGTTTTCGATTTTCTAAGGAAAGGCAATCTCAAAAAAGTCGTGATGGGCGACAATGAAATCGGTACTCTCATCAGGAGGGATAAAGATGCTTAACGGTGTGTACGAAGACGTAAAATCAAGAATGGACAAAACTATCGAAGCAACTTCAAAGGAATTCGGAAGAGTAAGGACCGGGCGAGCAACTCCTTCTTTGCTGGAAGGTATTTCAATAAAGGCATATGGCGACCAGCTGCCGGTCAACCAGGTTGCCACGATTTCCATACCCCAACCGAGAGTCATTCGTATCCAGCCTTTCGACAAGGCCAACCTCGGTGCGCTTGAAAAGGCGATTCAGACATCGGATCTCGGCGTGAATCCGAGAAACGACGGAGTTACGATTATTGTTGAATTACCCAGCCTTTCTGAAGAACGCCGTCAGGAACTCGCCAAAATTATCCAGAAGAAAGGCGAGGAAATGAAAATCGCTTTAAGAAACATCAGGCGCGACGGCAACGATGAGATCAAAATGTTAGAGGAAGAAAAAGAGATTTCAGAAGATGACAGGGACCGCGGCCTGAAAAAAATCCAGGACATAACAGACGATTTCGTGAAGAAGATCGATGAGCTTGTAAGCAGGAAAGAAAAGGAAATAATGGAGTTTTGATGGCGCTTCATGTTGTGGGAATGACCCTTGATGATGCAGTGGAATTAATTGATAGCAGCGGATTGAAGATCGAGTCGATTGAATATGCATCCACTCCTGCCGATTCCAATAAGAAATTTCAGACTACAGGTTACGACTCGACCAGGGTAGCTACGTGCTGGGAACACAACGGGAATTTGCGGCTGAGAGTCGTTTCAGTCCCTTCCGGGCCAATATCTTCAAACATTTGAATATATCATCGGATTCTTGATTTTGGTAAAATTCAGGTTTTTGTGCCCGGATTATTCATAACAGATAATAGACTTGTGAAACATTAAGCTTTATTCTTTTATTATATTGAAGGAACTTTGAATTATCGCGGTTGTCATAAAGGCTATCTTGCTTTGAAAGGGTTTTTTATGGACTTTTATACGATTCTCGATTATGTAAAAATTGCAGTGGAGATTTTATTCGCTTTCGGTGTCGTTATCTTTTTCCACGAACTCGGCCATTTCGCGCTTGCAAAATGGAACGGTGTGAAGGTAACTGATTTTGCTCTCGGCATGGGACCGGAACTTTTCGGTGTCGATTACAAAGGAACACGGTATAAATTCTGCGCTTTCCCGATCGGCGGATATGTCTGCATGGTCGGCGAAGAAGACGACGAAGAGCTGGAAGCCAGTGTGCCGAAAGAGAATAATTTCAGATATAAAAACCCGTTGCAGAAAATATCAATAATTTTTGCGGGCCCGTTCATGAACGTGATACTTGCGATTCTACTTTTCGCCTCGATATTCGTGATCTGGGGCCAGCCCAGGGAAATGCCTGTTTCTCAGGATAACATCAGCCGGAGCGTCGTCGTGTCTTTCTCGGACCCGAGAATGCCCGCTGCAAAAGCGGGAATCAGAACCGACGATGTTATTTATGCTATAGACGGCGAGAAAATGACCGGGATTCAGAGTGTCGAGGATTACATTCTTGCACGGCCCGGGCAGAAAATGAACGTCACGGTTATACGCGACGGAGAGAAAAAAGATATCGAAGTCACGCCGAAGAAGAAAAAGGAACCACGCGCGAAAATCGGGGCTCGTCTCCTGGACGGGCAGCAGATCGAGAAACTTAACAATGAAAAAAGGATTGTCATAGACAGCGTCTTCAAGGATCAGGCCGCGGATCAGGCCGGGCTGTCCGAGGGCGATGTAGTTCTATCGCTGGATGGCAACAATATAACTTCTAGCAAAAAAATGGTTGATTATATAGGCAAACATGCGGATCAGGCTGTTAATTTCAAGATTTTACGAGGAGATGAGGAACTTGAAGTCGCTGTTACGCCGACTATGACCGAATGGGGTGAAATCGGAGTTATGCTCGGTTTCCCGGTGCCGAGAATGGTTGAATCGGTTGCGCAGGGATCAAGCGCCGAGGCCGCCGGCCTGAAAAAAGGCGACGTTATTCTCGATTTCAATGGAGCTTCTTTCAATAGCTCCGAGTACAGGCTTCCACTGACGGAAACAACACTCCTCGTTTACAGGGAAAACGGTGAAACGGAAAGCATCACGGTGAAAGGAGAAAAGGGCGCTGTTCTCGGCGCGAAGCTTCTTTCCACTGTGCAAAGGCTTGATCCGTTTACGGCAATATGGCAGGGTACAAAATATACAGGGATTATGGTAGTCAGGGTTGTGGACGCGCTCTCAGGAATGATCACGCGGCGTGTTTCCGCAGACGGCGTGGGCGGGCCGGTGGCTATCGTTCAATATGCTTCCAGCTTCGCAAGACAGGGGCTGAAAGACCTGATTGCATTCTTCGGCGGGATCAGTATAACGCTCGGCCTTATAAATCTTTTCCCGTTCCCGGCTCTCGACGGTTCGAGGATTGTTTTCCATATATGGGAAGCAATCCGAAGGAAACCGCTCGACCCGGCGAGGGAAGGCATGATCCATTATGTTGGATTCTGTATTCTTATGGCGCTGATAGTTTTCATAACCTACAGGGACATCAGGATGTGGCTTGGGTTCTGACATAAGCTTTCATTTGCAAATGTATATATATTTGGTTAATAATTACCACTGGCGATTTTGCATGCCCATGCACTGAAAGGATATTTACTGATATGAAATTCTCGGAACTTTTCTTCTACACACTGAGAGAAACTCCCGGAGAAGCCGAAATACCGAGCCATCAGTTGATGCTTCGCGCGGGACTCATCAGGAGATTGTCCTCGGGAGTATATATCTGGTTGCCGATAGGCTACAGAGCGCTGAAAAAAGTTGAAACCATAATCCGTGATGAAATGAACAGGGCCGGAGCGCAGGAAATTTTCATGCCGGTTCTTCAACCGGTGGAACTCTGGGAAAAATCGGGAAGGCTCGAAGTTTACCTGTCTGAAAATATTCTTTTCAGGTCGAAAGACAGACAGGGCCGCGAATACGCGCTCGGCCCGACCCATGAAGAAGTCGTTTCCGACCTCGCCAAATCAAAGATCAACTCTTACAGGGATCTGCCTTTCACGCTTTACCAGCTTCAGACCAAGTTCCGCGATGAGATCAGGCCGAGATTCGGCGTAATGCGAGCTAAAGAATTCGCAATGAAAGACGCCTACAGTTTCGATATCGACATGGAAGGCCTGAACGAAAGCTACAAAAAAATGTTCGATGCGTATACAAGGATATTCGAGCGATGCGGTTTGAAGTTCAGGCCCGTAGAAGCGGATTCAGGCTCGATCGGCGGAGATGCCTCGCATGAATTCATGGTGCTTGCGGAATCGGGCGAAGACGTCATCGTAGCATGCGATTCCTGTTCCTACGCCGCGAATCTCGAAAAGGCGGAAATCGGCGGTGACACCAAAGATGTCGATAATGAAGTTGTCCTAGATGAAATGAAGGAAGTCGATACCCCGGATCAGAGGACTATAGACGAAATCAGTAAATTCCTTGATGTCCCTAAAGAGCGAATACTCAAAACCCTTATTTATATTGCCGATGACAAACCCGTCGCGGCACTGGTGAGAGGCGATCATCAGATAAACGAGATGAAATTGAGAAGGGCGCTCAAGGCGGAAAAACTAGA
>DAOSYA010000066.1:0-15402 GCA_035380865.1 bacterium | reverse complement strand
GTATGCTCCCTCACCACTCACTTGCTGTTCCTTGTATTATCAGCCTTATCACGACTTTAATGCCTGTCTTGTTGAGAAGTGCAGGATAGCAAGAAAATGCTATTTGTTTTCAGAAATATTTATTTTGAATATATCATCCATGCAAAATTTGAATTCGATGTTGGGCAATGCAGAAAATATCTTACTGAGTGAGCTTTGTAAGATTATTCCTGAAAAGCGGGTTGGTATGTTGTAGAAAAGCTTTAACAATGCTAATATTTCACCGGAAGCGAATGGTGTCTGGTGGCGCCCGCGGTCTTCAAAACCGTTGATGGCTATGGGGTCATAGTCGTGGTGGGTTCGATTCCCACTCCTTCCGTAAAGTATCTCACTATATATAAATAATATATGAACTTGATTTTATGTTCTCAATCGGGTAGAATTTCACGAAATTCCATTTTTGCGCGTGTTTTATCGGCGCAATTGATAAAGAGCATGAAGGGGGTGAAGAATTGGATAGAGGTTTGTACACAGCCACGACAGGCATGCTCGTGCAGGAAATGAAGCTGGACTACGTATCGAACAATCTGGCGAACATAAACACGCCGGGTTTCAAGCAGAATGTGGGGGCGATAAAATCGTTTCCGCAGATGCTGGTCCACCGGATAAACGACACATATCTGAAAGTGTCGGGTGTCGAGGGGCAGATGGATCTGCGGCCATTGATAGGGCAGAGTTCGATGGGAGCCGTCGTGGATGAAATCGCCACGGATTTTAACAAAGGCGAATTGCTGAAAACCGATGCCGAGTTTGATATAGCGATAGAAGGACAGGGTTTTTTCGTGGTCGAAACGCCGTTCGGAGAGCGCATGACCCGGGCCGGGAACTTCACCATAAATGCGAATAAGGAACTCGTAACGAAGCTTGGTTACAGGGTTATGGGCGAAAACGGGCCGATAGTGCTCGACGGCAAAGGTTTCAACGTGGATGATCAGGGCGTTGTCTACATAGGTGAAAACGGCGACGAATATCTGGACAAGCTCAAGATCGTCACGGTCGATGATTACAAGACTATTAAAAAGATCGGCCATGATTTATTCACGGTGCCGAAGGAGCATCCGCAGGCGTATGCTGCTGAAGATATCCAGGTCAGGCAGGGATTTCTCGAACAATCGAACGTCAATTCGATAACGATGTTGAGAAGCATGATCGACGTAATGCGGATGTACGAAGCGAACTCGAAGGTTTTAATCACCAAGGACTCGCTTCTTGGCAAAGCTGCAAGTGAAATTGCAAGAGTTGGCTGATCGGCGCTGATCCGGTAGCGGATAAGTGCCGTTCGAAACAGGAGGAGTTGCAAAACAACTGAATGCAGGATTGGGATCTGGCCGGGGAATCAGGACAAGCCGGACTGCGCAGCAGGGGCTTATCGAACCGCCGACCGACGGAAGCGGTTCGGGATTCAATAAACAGGTTTATATCTGTATGCGCCTTCTTCCGCCGAAATATCCCTATATGGCCATTACCATTGAAATTATTAAACCGCGACTCGCGTAGCGGTTATCTATGGAGGAAATAGAAACATGATGCGATCACTTTACACTGCGGCTTCAGGAATGAAAACGCAGCAGTTACAGACGGACAACATTGCGCACAACCTCTCGAACGTCAGCACAACTGGATTCAAAAAATCAAGAATCGAATTCCAGGATCTTTTTTACCAGACGCTTCAAGAGGCGGGAACGCCTATAACCCAGGGCGCTTCCATACCGGTTCCTCTCCAGATCGGACTCGGAGTGAGGCCGGTAGCAGAACAGAAAATGTTTACGCAGGGCAACCTCGTGCAGACGGATCACCAGTACGATATCGCTATTGAGGGAGAAGGGTTTTTCCAGATCAGGCTTCCCAACGGCGAGATCGGTTACTCGCGCGACGGTGCCTTCAAAATCGATAAGGACGGATCGGTTGTCACTGCAAACGGTTACTATCTCGAACCGCCTATCACCGTGCCGCAGGAAGCGTTGCAGTTCAACGTGACCGAGGACGGAGCGGTGACGGTCACGCTGCCCAACCAGATCGAGCCGCAGGAAATCGGCCAGATAACGCTGGTCCGGTTCATCAACCCGGCGGGACTCAATCGCATGGGAAACAACCTGTATCTTGAAACCGCTGCATCAGGCCCCCCGATCGAGGGCCAGCCGCTTCTCGATGGATTCGGCGCCGTGCAGCAGCTTTTCCTCGAACAGTCGAACGTGCAGATGGTTGACGAGATGGTTAACCTCATCGTCGCGCAGCGCGCATACGAGGTGAACTCGAAGGCGATCCAGACATCGGACGACATGCTCGGTGTTGCGAATAACCTGAAACGTTAATGAAAGGGACCGGCAACTGACTTGATCAGACGTTTGCCACAACTCGGAGTAGTTCTCACGGTTCTGCTGATGCTGCTTGCGGTACCCGGCAGGGCCGAGGGGCTTATTGTTGTGCGCGATTGGGCGGATGTCGAGAATTCGGTTGTGCTGGTTTCGGATATTGCGGAAGTGAGCGGAGTTTCCGACAGCGAGAAAAGCAGAATGCTCGCTCTGAAATTCTGCATGTCGCCCGCGCCCGACAGGGAGATCGATTATAAAGCGAGCCAGGTCAAGGGAAGGCTTTATAACGCGGGGATAGATGTCGAGAAAGTTGAACTTGTGATCCCGGACAGGGTCACGATTCACCGGAAAGCAACAACTGTAACGGGTGATGATATTATAACGCAGGCTGTCGAGTACATTAAAACCCGTGTTCCGTGGGCCGGTGACACGCTTGTGGTGGAAGCAAAGGCGTCGCCGCAGGATATAGTACTGCCTTACGGCAATGTCGAGATTGTTTTCAAGATGGACAACAGGCCGCGCCGCTACGGGGTGCAGAGCATACTGGCCGAGATCAAGCTGGACGGTGCAACCCGGCGCGTGATAAGCCTGACTTCATACTTGCGGGTCATGGCTGATGTTGTGCATTCATCAAGGGATGTACCGTCGGGCGCTATTCTGGGAGAGGACGATCTTGAAATGTCCAAGGTCGACCTGGTGATGCTCAGGCCGGGCGCGTATTCAACGAAATCGGAACTTATAGGAAAACAGGTCATCAGGGCGTTGAGCCGGGGTGACCTGATAACGCACTCGACAGTTGCGGATATTCCCGACATCAAAGCGGGAGATGTGGTGTCGATAGTGGTACAGGGAAACGGGTATCAGCTGTCGGCAACCGGAAAAGCCCTCGAAAAAGGTTATGAGGGCGAGAGTATCAGGGTGTTGAATGTTAACTCAAAGAAGATCCTCGACGCGATAGTGGTGGATTCCGGCACTGTCGAGGTTGTTCGCCCTTAACAGGAGGCGATTCAAGATGAAAAGATTAATGATCGCAATGTTGTTCACGATCATTGCGTCGGCGGTTTTTGTTCCTGCGGTTCATGCGGATTCGCTATGGAATGATGCCAGCGAGTCTTTATTTTCGGACAAGAGAGCGCTGTTCGTGGGCGATCTTGTGACGATAATCGTCAACGAGAAAACAAGCGCGACTCAGAAAGCTTCAACGGAGACTGCGCAGGAAGAATCACTGGAGAGCGGAACCGGCGAGGGGATACTCGGAAAAGTATTTGAAAAGTTCGGTATCGAATCATCGGATCAGTACAGTGCCGATGGATCAACATCTTCCGGGAGCACGCTTTCCACAACTATATCGGCGGAAGTGGTCGAAGTACTGCCGAACGGCAACCTTGTTATCGAGGCGAGAAGATCGCTGGTGGTCAACGAGGAAACGCAGGCAATGATTATTTCAGGAATAATCAGGCCGAACGACGTGACGCGCGAGAACACGGTGTCATCGAGCGATATTGCCAATTTGAACGTAAGATACCAGGGCGAGGGTCCGATTGCGAAAAGGCAGCGGCCCGGTGTCCTGAACAAGATTTTCAATTTCATTTTCTAAGGGGTGCGCCATGAAAACGGCCTTTAGAACCATAACGATAGCCGGAATGATTCTCCTGCTGGCAACGGTCGGAGCGTTCTCCGCAAGAATAAAAGACATCGCCAAGGTGTCCGGGGTGAGACAGAACCAGCTCGTGGGTTACGGGCTTGTGGTCGGGCTCGCAGGAACCGGTGACGGTGTCAGAATGACAAAGCAGACAGTGGCGAACATGCTTGAGAAGATGGGCGTGAACGTGGACATTGGAGATATCAATGTCGACAATGCCGCGGCGGTTATGGTCACCGCCAATCTCAATGCTTTCACAAAGTCCGGGCACACGATCGACGTCGTCGTATCCTCCATCGGGGACGCCGATAGTTTGCAGGGCGGGACACTTATAATGACGCCGCTCAAGGGTGCCGACGGCCGTGTTTACGCGGTTGCGCAGGGCCCGGTTTCGCTCGGCGGCTGGTCTGCGGGAAGAGCGGGTGGAAGACAATCCAAAGGGCATCCCACGGTTGCGCGTATTTCAGACGGCGCGACGGTGGAACGCGAGGTGCCTGCGGACTTTCTCGGGCCGAGGGAGAGGATCATCCTCAACCTGAACAACCCTGATTTCACTACTGCGGCCAATTTATCGGACAAAGTGAACATGAGGTTCGGACCCGGCACGGCAAAGGCGATAGATTCATCTTCTATCGAGGTTAAAGTTCCCGATGATTTAATTGACGATGTTGTTCCTTTCATGGCCGAGATAGAGGCGATTGAAGTCGAGCAGGACCAGATATCGAAAGTAGTGATAAACGAGCGCACCGGGACGATCGTTATGGGCGGCGACGTAACCATAACACCGGTTGCGGTTGCGCATGGGACACTGACTGTGACGGTGAAGCCCGATTTCGAGATAAGCCAGCCCGACACGCCGTTCGGCGGAGGCGAGACTGTGGTTGCCAAAAGGCCGAACATCGAAGCAGAGGAAAAACAGGTTTCGTTTACGAGAGTTTCGACGTCGGACATTGTTGATGCGCTGAACGCTATGGGAGTAACACCCAGCGACATTATAGCCATTTTGCAGGCGCTGAAAGTTTCAGGCGCGCTGCAGGCTGAAATTGTTGTCATGTGATTTGCCTGAAGTAATAAACAACAGGGAGATTTAACAGTGGATTTTACAGGATTTGAGGGAATTAAGCCGTCATATACCGAGCCGTCAACAAGCAATTACGACAGGCTGGTGAACAGGCTCAACAATCTCGAGAATGCTCCCGAGGGGATCAGGAAAGAGCTCGAAAATCTCGATTCTGTTTCGAAAGATTTTGAATCTCTATTCATTTATATGATGATGAAAGAGATGAGGAAAACGGTTCCCGAGACAAAGCTGTTGCACGGAGGCAAGGCGGAGGAAATATTCAGGGACATGCTGGATGAGGAAATCAGCAAACAGATGTCCAAGAGCCCGTCCGGTGGAATCGGGATAGCTTCCATGATCTACGAGCAGCTTTCAAGGCCGATACTTGAAAGGCTTAATCAGGAGGTTCCGCAGAATATTCAGGGAACATCCGAGCCGGAAAAGAAATAACGGGAAAGGGAATACCGGTGAAGAATAAAAACCGGGATGTAACGAATTGAAGGTTTTAATCGTCAAGTATGTAGGGCGCGCGGGACCGTATGTCATGGCCGACTTTGAAGATTTTCTAAAGTCGATGGGTCATGAGACGGCGGTTTTTGATCTGGGTTTGTTTATGGGGCTTGAAGCGACTGAAAGAAGTGTCCATGTTGCGGCGAATGCGGCAAAGATGATTTCGGATTTTCTTCCGGATTTTGTTATTGGATATGGAGCGACTGCCGTGGTTGGACTTTATTCTGCCAACGAGCAGAAAAAGGTCGATCTTTTTACCTATCTCGGAATACCGTCGGTTTGCATACATTATGACGATCCGCTGGATAAAAGGATTTTCGAGATATGTTACGATGCGTTCGATATCGAGAATCATTACTTTTTCGTGTGGGACAGGCATTATGTCGGCGAATTGAAGAAACTCGGCTACGACAAATCTTATTTCATGCCCATAGCATCAAATATAAGACGATTTAAAAAACTGAAATCTGATGAAGAAGACCGGAAGAAGTTCGGGGCGGACGTTTCTTTCGTGGGGTCTTACACGATAAAGAGGGAAATGATACTGAAGGCGCTTCTGGACAGATTCGATTTGAAGATATGGGGCTACGAGTGGGAAAAAGCCCGTGACCCGAGATTTAAGAATTGTATCATGGGAATTGCAGACAACGAAAAGGATCTCGCCAAAGTATACAACTATTCGAAAATCAACATAAACATAACGGTGGACCAGGGAATAGGCAGCTTGAACATGAGAGTGTTTGATTGCATGGCAAGCGGCGGCTTTCTTATATCAGATTACAAAAGTGATTTCGAAGAATTGTTCGATATCGAGAAAGAAACGGTAACGTTCAAGACGCTGGACGAACTCCCCGGACTTGTCGATTATTATCTCAATAATGAAGAAAAGAGAAAAGAGATTGCACGGAACGCGCGGAAGAAAGTTCTTGCGGAACATTCGTATATGAACCGGATTAATTTCATCCTCGAAACACTCGAGGGCGAAGGGGCTTTCATGGAACCCCGCTGGTGGAAGCGAGGTAACGGCCCGGGCGAATTTCTTAACAGCATAATGAATATGGCAGTCAGGTATTCGAAGCAAAAAGAACTGGAATGCGCGAACGGAGCTAAAGTCTGAAACAAGGACCGGTTTGTGCAGGGAGAGAGATAATTTCAAAGGAGAAGCGTAATTGGCGGATATAAGTAAAAAAGTGTGGGAAGATTTGCTCCATGGGATGAACAACCAGGTCAAGGAATATGACAGGTTTGTTGGAATGATGGAGAAAAAAGAGAAGCTTCTCATAAAAGGCAAAACAAAACAGTTGCAGGCAATGTTGAAAGACGAGGAAAAGCTCATAAATGAGCTTGAGATACTTGAGAAAAAAAGGATCGAGGCAATAAAAGATTGTTTTCCCGATTCGGAAAAGCCGCCGTCGCTGAGAGAAGTTCTGGATAATGTTCCGGATGATCTGCGGAAGGATTTCGAGCAGTCGGCGATAAATCTAGTGGAAAAGCTGAACAAAGTGGCCGCTCTGAACAGGTCCAACGCGGAACTGATAAAGGAATCTTTGAACTTTATTATGTACAATGTGAACCTGCTTTCATCGGACCCATCGCTGGACAATATATATGAAAATACAGGAAAACTAAAAGGACAGGAACCGCCTAAAAGAGGCATCCTTAATCATGAAGCATAGGCTGCATTGCCGGTGACAACATTAATAAGGAGTTGAAAAATGACATCTTCTTTTTTCGGAATTGAAACAATGAGAAGAGCGATTCTCTCACAGAGAACCGTAATGAATACTATAGGACATAATGTTGCGAATGCCTCGACGGAAGGTTATTCGAGACAGGTAGTGCATCTTACCAGCACATCGCCGACCCCGACACCGGGAACCAACCTGATCGTCGGCGCCGGGCAGCTGGGCACCGGTGTTGCAGTCGCCGAGATCGAAAGGGTCCGCGATGTTTTCGTGGACAATAAGCTGCGGTCGGGTTTGATGGACCAGGGATACAACCAGGTTGTCATGGACACCCTCAGCCAGATCGAAAACGCTTTTCTTGAGCCTTCGACCGAACAGGGGTTCAGCAATGCGATGTCGGAGTTCTTTACCGCGTGGCAGGATCTCAGCATTAATCCGGAAAGCGCCGCGGCACGAAACCAGGTCGTATCCATGGCACAGAACCTTGTGGATGTGGTTAACAATATAGATCAGACGTTGAGGGGCATAAGGCTGGACCTTAACGGACAGCTCAAGCAGGGAGTGGACGAGGTTAACCGGATTATCGAAGAAATCGCCACTCTCAATTATGAAATAACAAAAGTGTATTCGCACAACAATCTGCCCAACGACCTTCTCGACCAGAGAGATCTGCTCCTGGATGAACTTTCACAATATGTGAATTTCGATGTTATTGATACGGATGTTCTGGGCGGGATATCGATATCCATAGGCGGCCGTGAACTGGTAAGGGACGATTCGGTATATAACCTGACATACGATACCGCGTGGGACCATCCATCTCAGAATTCCAAGACACCGTACATGAACGACGTATCGCAGAATGATTTTTACATGCTCGCGCAGGCGTCAAATGGAGAACTGAAGGGAATAATTGAAGCGAGGGATGAGATTCTTGTTGAAGTGTCCAACGAATTTTCATCATTGGTCACGGAATTCATGAACACGGTTAACAATTATTGCAGCCAGGGCATGGGAATGGTGCTTGAAGACACGGGAACAATAACTACTTCCGTGGCGGACATAACGAGTCTTGATAATTTTGTCGCGATAAATGCCACCGAGATAACTCAGTTCAGCACGGGAGAGCTGATATATATCGAAGACGCTGACGGTGAGGGCATAACAGTCGAGATAACCGATATAGATGTTTCAGGCGGAGTCGGAAGGTTGTTTTTTGACAATATCGGGCCGCTCGTAACGGCTGACGAGGCGACAGGAACCCAGACATCATTCAGCGGGGCCGCCAACGGGATCGAAAGCGGCGCTACAATCAGAAAGATCACAATGGAGAAATACAATCTGTTCGAGACAGCTGATATTCTCGGAAGAAACATGATTGGTGATACAAATGCTGATTATTACAGCCAGATGACCAGCACGCTGAAGCTTCCGGAAGGCATAACCGCAAAAACGACCATCAGGGAACTCGAAGCGATATACGGTGTGGACATAACGGATATGTCGGGTAAGAGGCTTCAGCTCGATGACCAGGGATACAGCAAGATGATCACCGAGGATATGACGCTAGATCAGGCGATGAGTATTATCGCGGGCCAGAACCTGGTAGCCAACGACGGGAAGGCGCTGGAAGTTGAGTTTGACGAGGTCAACAGGAGGATCATAATCAAGGGAGAGACGGCGGAAGCGCTCAACCAGCTTGGCGGCGAAGACGGAAGCTCATGCAATCTGCTGAGGGTTCTCGGATTCGAAGGATATGGAATAGCTGGATTCGAGCAGGAGACGGGAACGAATCTGACAACCACGCTCGAAGATCTCGGGATCGGAGACGGGTATATACAGATAGATAATGTTTTGCTTGAAATAGACAAGTCGATGACTATCCAGGCTACGCTCGACCAGATAAATGCGACACTGAATGTAGATCCGGATCAGAGTTCATACGGCACCAATTTGATCTGGGACGCTAACGCGGGCAGATTGCGGATCGTGTCGAGCCACAGGTTCAGCGTAAGGACACCGGAAGAGAGCCAGATAGCCGCCGCCGGCGGGGCTATCGCGTCGAATTTCCTCACCATACTCGGATTGCAGAGGGATGAGACGGTACCGACCGACTCGATGCAACAACAGCTTGCATCGGTTACATCATCGGATATCGGCGCAAGAATAACAGTGAATCAGGACATCATTAACGATACGAGCAGGCTGGCGACGGCAACGAGTTATGCCGGTATCCCGGGCGATAATACGGTTGCGCTGGACATCGCGGGTATTCAGAACCAGTACCTGATGTCGGATTACTCGACGGGCAGCCTGGCAAATCCCTCCGAGACGCTGGAGGAGTTTTACAGCGGGCTCATATCCGATATCGGAGTGGATTCTCAAAGAGCGATTATGGATGCGGAAGTAATAGATAATTACCTTGAATTCTATCAGAACAAAAGAGAGGAAGTATCCGGCGTATCGCTTGATGAAGAAATGACGAAGATGATTGAAGCGCAGCATGCGTTCTCTGCCGCGTCGAGAATGATCAATACTGTCGATGAAATGCTTGACCTGATTATCAACGGGACAGGCCTCGTGGGTAGATAATTTAAGTATTAATACTATATACCGATAATATAAGTATATAGAAAAGACACGATGGTCCGCGGGGGACCGGAATGGAGTTCTAAAATGATATCGAGAGTAACAAACTCAATGATGACAAATACGTTCATCAATGATATTCAGAGAAATCTGGCATCAACATATGAACTGCAACAGCAGATATCAACAGGGAAAAAGGTTCTGAATCCTTCCGATGATCCTATCGGAGCGAGCAGAACGCTGGATTATCGCCAGATAATAGATCAATCCGAGCAATATTCCAACAATGTCGATGACGCGGACAGCATCGCGAGCAACATCGATGGAGTTCTCAGCAGCATCGAGGATATAATGATGCGGCTGAGGGATCTCGCGGTAGACGCATCGAATGAGGCGCCGGAGAATCAGCAGAATAGAGATGCCATCGCGGACGAAATAGACAGTCTCATAAACGAGCTGGTATTTCAGTCCAACCAGAAATTCAACGGCAAGAGTCTCTTCTCAGGATATAAATCATCGACAACCCCGTTTGTAGCGAAAAATTATGTCGATTTCGTTTACGGAACGACGGCGGCCCCCGCAGCCAATCTCACAATAGATATGCCGACCACTGCCAACGGATCAAAGTCGGAAGCGATTCTGGACCTGGATTCCGTCAAGGGAGTGTATGTTGTAGATGATCAGGGAAACAGGACAGCGGTTGATGTGGTTTCCGTAGATCCCGATCCGGTGGATGGCAAGCTGACAAGGTTGACCGTTGACACGCTGACGCCGGGGCTCAACATCAATTCCACCGACAGGATAATCATAGAGTTTGACAGGGTTGTTTCAGTAGAATACCAGGGCGATACCGGAACGAGGGAAATCGAAATCAGCAATAGCTCGAGAGTCGGCGTATCCTACGCCGGAGCAAGCGCGAGCAGTTCGGGACAGACCTCCGTGTTCGGGACTTATAATCCCGAAGGAACCGGAAGCGCATCTGTCGAAGCTTTCCAGGAACTGATGGATTTGAGAGACAGGATTTACAAATACGAGTCGGATTCCGGAACAACAATAGAAGATATCATGCAGGGAATCGACGATATCGACGACATAAGGGAAAACATTACAACCATAAGGTCGGAACAGGGCGGCAGGGTCAACAGGCTTGAGCTTGCTAAAAACAGACTTGAAAATATTATTATAAACACGGAAGAACTGAGATCCAGTTACGAGGACGTGGACATGGCGGAAGCGATTACGGAGTACACGCTGCTGCAGAATGTGTACCAGGCGTCGCTGGCAGTGGGTGGTAGTATAATTCAAACAACACTTCTTGACTATTTGTCGTAATATGGTATAATTTCATCATGGGTAGCGCGTAAAGCGCATCACGATTATTAATAAAAGAGTAGAAATACTCTCGTTGTACCTCTAGGAACAGTGTCGGTCAACGCTATTCTTCACACTGAATGGATGCATCCCCGGTAGAATGATTCTACGTAACGGGGAAGAGCAAGGATGATTCAGGGAGGACACGTGTGAAGGTAGCAACCACCCGGTTTGGCGAATTTGACATTGCCGAAGATCAGCTCTTCATGCTGTCTTCCGTGCTTCCGGGTTTCCCCAATACAAAGCGATTTTTCTATATCCAGCGGGACAACATAAAACCATTTCAATGGATGCAGTCTGTCGAAGAGCCGGATGTAACATTTGTAGTGGTTGATCCCGCCAGCTTTTTCATGGATTATAATCCTTCGATTCCGAAGAGCGATCTTGCGGAAATAGATCTGAATAATCAGGAACTGGTTGAATTGATGGCAATAGTGGTTCTTCCTGAAGATATGACCAAGATGACGGCGAATTTAAAAGGACCACTGATTATAAACAGGGAAAAAAGAGTATTAAAACAGATTTTCCTGGAGACGGAGCGTTGGTCTGTTCGAGAATCTATCCTGGAAGGAATCAGGAAGAAAGAACAGGCGCTGATTGAACAGAAAGTTCAACAAGAGGCGCAAAAATAATAATATTAGAACTGAACCAAAAAAAGGCCAGGAGGGCGAAAATTGCTGGTTCTGTCAAGAAAATTGGAACAGAGTATCATGATCGGCGATGAGATTGAGTTAAAGGTCATCGCGGTTCATGGGGACACGGTGAAAATTGGGATATCAGCGCCCAGGAATATACCTGTCCACAGAAAAGAAATTTACGAAGAAATAGAAAAAGAGAATATCCTTGCAGCCAGGATGGGGACCGAAATAGAAAAAATAGATCTGCTTGAGCATGTGTTCAAGAGAGCAGAATAAGGAAACCACTGTAGGCTGATTCGAGTAACCCGGTAGTCGAGAGGGTCGATTACTGAAATTGAAATTTGAAAAGTGAACAAAAGTCCAGAAGACTGAATCAAGCAAAAGGCTTTTCATTAATATTGCCGATTCTCTTTTGAGGACGGCATTTGCCGAAGGATTCGAAGTAATGCAGGGGAAAGGAGGTGGCAACGGCTACTTGCGAATCGATGAGAGCGGCATGAGCAGTAAAGGGCAAACGGAATAGCCCGGACTGTTTCTGGTGGCTCCAGAAACATTAGAGTAGAACAAGGAGGAGATAAACCATGTCATTAACTAGGATTAATACCAATACTGATGCTCTTCTGGCAGGGGCAAACCTGAGCAAGATCGAGTTTCAGATGTCAAGAACCATGGCCCGTCTTTCATCGGGTCTGAGAATCAACACCGGCGCGGATGATCCGTCTGGTGTAGCCTTAATGGGTACCTTCAGGGCACAGCTCAGCGGTACCGATGTTGCAATTCAGAATGCTGAAGATGGACTGTCAATGATGCAGCTTGCCGATTCTGCTCTTTCGCAGAATATGGACATTCTGCTCAGGATGCGCGACGTTGCTGTTCGCGCTTCGACAGATGCCACACTGACCACTTCTCAGAGACAGTCAATGGATCAGGAAATCCAGGATCTGAGAACAGAACTCGGGAGAAGAACTACTGCTATTTCGTTCAACACCAAGATTCTTCTTTCAGGTGGTCTCAGCGGTGCAACTCTCCAGGTTGGACCGGATAATTCCGCAACAAGCAGAATGTCGATTCAGATTCCGATTTGTTCCGTCAGCGATATCGGCGGAATGAGCGTTGTCGTTGCAAACGTCGCCAGCACTGCTGCCGCACAGGTTGCAATCGACATTTTCCAGAGCGCTATCAACGGACTGTCAAAACTTCAGTCAATAGTTGGTGTTCAGGAACAGGCTCTGGAGAGAACCATCAATGACTTGAACTCGACCAAGGTCAATCTTGCTGCCGCAACATCGAGAATCCAGGACGCCGATATGGCTGCCGAGATCTCCAATTTTGCAAGACAGCAGGTTGTTTCTCTCGCTGCAACGGCTATGATCGCTCAGGCGAATTCTCAGCCGCAGCAGGTTCTTTCATTGCTCGGGATCGGAGGATAATCACTTCTCATAATAGCGAAGTGATGCTCCGAGTGAGCAGTATCCACTTGTTCCATGTCAGAACGGAACAACAATGGATTAAATGCCTAGGGTGTTTTGTTAAAAATAATTTTTCTTACCCTCCCATCCGGGAGGGTTTTTTTTTGCTTGTTTTAATCTGGTTTTTGAAAGTATTTATTTCAGCAGGTTGAGCGGAGCGCTTTACTGGATTAAAATCATTAAATCTGATAATTAAAAAATCACGGGAGTTGCCGGTCGGAAAACGTAAGCCATTTAAACGGTACTTGAGATGAGAACAATTCTATTCCTCTGCATAACAAACGGCGCCAGAAGTCAGATGGCGGAAGCTTTCGCTAAAAAATATGCTCCCCCGGATGTTGAGATCATAAGCGCCGGTATTGAAAATGGAGAAATTCACTCTTTTACTAAAGTTGCAATGGCTGAGGCCGGCTACGATATAAAAGGGCAGAAAACAAAGGTTCTGGATGAGATTGAAAGCTTTGATGTAGATGTTGTGGTTACGCTTTGCGAAGAGCTTTCGGAGAATTGCCCGATGTTTCCGGGTACTCCGGCGTCGATCTCGTGGAGCCTGAAAAATCCGGCGGCGGCGGAAGGCTCGAAAACGGAAGTGCTCGGCCGGTTCAGGATAGTGAGAGACGAGATTCACAGGCTGGTCAGGGATTTTTTCGGCTATGGCTATTTCGAGACATTAATCAAGCTTAAAGATGATACAAAGATGATACTTAACAATATGGCAGAAGGTATCATTATTCATGATTTGAATAGAAAGATACTTCATTTCAACAGGGCTGCGGAAGCTATAACGGGATACAGGGCATGGAGAGTTATAGGTCGGAACTGTCACGATGTGTTCCCCGGCGGTTTCTGTGGTGATAAATGCAATTTTTGCGAAGATCAGGTTCAATGTTTCAAGAGGCTGGAATACCCGGTTGATATCACTACGAGCAGCGGCGACAAACGAAGAGTCGAGATGTCTGTTGTTCCTATCAATGATCAGAAAAACAATATGACCGGTGTAATGGCGTCATTCAAGGATGTGACAAGGGTAATCCATCTGGAAGAACAGGTAGATGAGCTGATGCAGTTCCAGGGCATAGTGGGGCGTGATCAGAAGATGCTCGAAGTTTATGATAACATCGCTGATGTCGCTTCCAGCGATATGCCGGTGATGATTACCGGGGAGACGGGAACGGGCAAGGAGCTTGCGGCAGCGGCGATTCATGAGCTGAGCGGCAGGAAGGAAAAATTATTCGTTCCGGTGAATTGCGCGGCGCTGCCTGAAGGAACTATTGAGAGCGAGCTTTTCGGCCATGTCAAAGGCGCTTTCACCGGAGCGATACGTGATAAGAAGGGCAGGTTCGAACTCGCGGACGGCGGGACAATATTTCTGGACGAGGTTGGTGATCTTTCGCCGGCAGTGCAGGTGAAGCTTCTCAGGGTTCTGCAGGAACACACGGTTGAGAAGATTGGCGGCGAAGAGACGATAAAAGTGGATACAAGAGTTGTGAGCGCGACTAATAAGAACCTGAAAGAACTTATTAAAAAGGGAAAGTTCAGGGAGGATTTATACTACAGGCTGTGTGTGGTCCCGATCGTGATTCCGCCGTTAAGAGACAGGGCAGGCGATATCCCATTAATTGCAAGACATATCCTGAATAAGTTAGGGCGGCAGTACAACAGGCTGGATATAGAGTTTTCTCAGGAATGCAGGGATATTTTGAAAAGCTACGACTGGCCGGGCAATGTGAGGCAGCTCCAGAATGCAATACAGTATGCTTTCATTAAATGCAAAGGAGTTATTATAAAGCCAAGGCATCTCCCGGAAGAAATTATCAGCAACGTTAAGATTGCAGGGCCGAAGAAGGGGCCGGGTAGAATTCCCAAGCTGTCGGCAGTGGATGTCGCAAATGCCATGAAGGAAACCGGCGGCAATAAATCAAAGGCAGCGAGGATTCTCAAGGTCGGCAGAGCTACGCTTTACCGATTCCTCGAAGAAAACAAAGAATAATCACGGTGCCGCAGGGATTCCCGGACAGGATAATATACTGTTAATAGTGATTCTCAAAAATAAACTTGAATACATGCACAAAGGAAATAGCTTTGTG
>DAOSYA010000065.1:0-15482 GCA_035380865.1 bacterium | reverse complement strand
CTCTTTATTATTATCCCCATATTCACCCTTGTTCTTTTCTCGGGGGGCAGGCCAATGGCTGTCCTCATGGTTGGCACAGTCACACTTCCAAGACTGCCTATAGACTTCCTTCCGAACATCGAAAGAAATGTTATCTCAGTCAGCACATCCTACGACGGCGCAGGCCCGAAAGAGATCGAACGCCTTATCACCGAGCCTATCGAGCGTGCCCTGTCCACGATTAACAACGTTTCCCAGATTACGTCGGAATCACGCGAGGACTCATCCAGGGTAAGAATAGAGTTCGCCTGGGGCACCAGCATGGACGAGGCGATGAATGATATCCGGGATAAGCTGAGCCAGGCCGAACGCTCCCTGCCCGACGATGCCGATGATCCGATTGCTTTCAAGTTCGACACTTCCATGCTTCCTGTCATGCTGCTCACAATTACGGGTGATATGCCCACCGTCGATCTCAAGGATTATGTCGAGGATGATATCCAGTACCGCATCGAACAGATCGAGGGAGTGGCGGCGGTAGATGTTTCTGGAGGCGAGACGAGAGAGATACACGTTCAGGTCAACCAGGCGAAACTCGCTTCACTTAATATTTCCATCGACACCGTGGTGTCCGTGCTGAAAAAAGAAAACACGGATATACCGGGTGGCTACGTAGAAGAAGGCACCATGGAATATCTGATCAGAAATAAGGGCGAGTTTACCGACGTTGAGTCAATAAGAAATGTCCTGATCGCATATAAAAACGAGTCACCAATTTACCTGAAAGATATAGCAAACGTATTCGAGGGAATAGAGGAAAGAAGAAACGAAACCAAGCTGATGGGACGCAAAGGCGTCATGTTGAGCATCAGAAAACAATCAGGTGAAAACACGGTTGAAATCGCACAGAACGTAAAAAGAAAGGTCGAGGAAATAAGACAGATATTACCACCGGGCGTGGAAATAAAAACAATGTTCGACACCTCGACGATGATCAAGGACTCGATCGCACAACTCCGGCAATCAGCTCTCATCGGAGGAATTCTCGCGCTGATCGTACTGTTCCTTTTTCTCAGGAATATCCGTTCCACGATCATTACATTCGTGGCGATACCATTCTCGGTCGTAAGCACATTCATCATTCTGTATTTCGGAGGTCTGACGCTTAACATAATGTCGCTCGGAGGCCTTGCCCTCGGCGTCGGCATGATGGTAGACAACGCGATCGTTGTGCTGGAAAACATATTCCGCCACAGGTCACTTGGAGAAAATCGAACGGAAGCCGCTATCAACGGCGCGGGTGAAGTGGGAATGGCCGTCACCGCCTCCACGGCAACAACGCTCTGCGTTTTCGTGCCCCTTGTTTTCGTAAGCGGCATGAGCGGTATATTTTTCAAAGAACTCGGAATCACAATCTCAGCCGCTTTGATCGCCTCTCTTTTTGTTGCGATCACTCTTATACCAATGTTGTCTTCGCGATTCCTGAAAATCAATAAGAACATCAACACCGATGTGGATATCGATACATATTCCGGCAAAGGCATCTACGCCATTTACGGGAAATTGATAGCTGTTGCGCTTCGTCACAAGGCAATAACAATTATTTTCGTAATCATAGTTTTTGCGGGAGGAATTGTACTCCTGAAAGGCAGGATTGGGGCCGAATATCTTCCACAGGTTGATGAGGGACAGGTAGGAGTAAGCTTCGAAATGCCGGTAGGCACGAAGCTCGATATAACACGCAATGAAATGGCGAAGCTGGAAAAAATCATAGCGGAAACCACGCCGGAAATTGAGAATATGTATTCACAGGCCGGCTCGGGCGGGCGCGGCGGCAGCTCAGGCACAAACGCAGGCTCTTTCCGGATAATGCTTACCCCTTCCGATGAAAGAGACAGAAGCACAACCGAAATAGTAAACGAATTGAGAGGAAAGCTGACGTCCGCAACAAAAGGCAAAGTATGGGTAATGGAATCCGGCTCAATCATGCAACGCATACTCGGAGGCGGGCGTGAGAGCAGGCTTGAAATAGATGTCAGAGGCCACGACCTGGACACGGGCAATGAATTGTCTCTGCTCGTTTCTCAAATAATCGAAAATACCAGTGGCGCTGCCAACCCGAGAATATCTGCTTCTCCGGGCAAACCCGAAATGAGCATAGTGGTGGATAAAGACAAAGCCGCCGCCCTTAATTTGAGTCCGGCTGAAATCGGCGGCATCGTAAGAACAAACATCGAAGGGAGCATCGCTTCACGGCTCCGAAGAGGCGGCGATGAAATAGATATCCGGGTACGCCTCCGTCCGGAGGACAGGGAAAACCTTGAAGATGTAAGCAATATTCTTATTACACCTTCCGGAAGATCGCCTATTCCGCTGCGCGGTCTTGTCAGGCTGGTCGAAGATGAGGGCCCGGTCGAGATAGAGCGGCGTGATCAGGAACGCATCATAACTATCAGCGCTTCATACACAGGAGATGTTCCACCCGGAACAGTCAACGCGGATATCGAGAACCAGATCAGAGCTTTAAGCATACCGGAGGGGTTTTCAATCGAGTTCGCCGGCGAGGAAATGGAACGCAAGGAAGCATTTTCTTCGTTGCTTTTGTCATTCATTCTCGCGATTGCACTTGTATACATGGTCATGGCAATCCAGTTTGAATCGCTGCTCCATCCTTTCCTTATCATGTTCGCCGTTCCTCTGTCACTTCTCGGGGTAATGCTTTCTCTTTATGTTACACGTACAAATCTCAGCCTTATGGCATATCTGGGAATAATCATGCTCGCCGGAATTGTCGTAAACAACGGCATAGTGATGATCGATTTCATAAATCAGTTGAGAAGAAAGGGAACAGCGCTTGAAGAAGCCGTGAAACAGGCGGCCCGACTCAGGCTGCGCCCTATACTCATGACCACCACGACGACATGCCTGGCGCTGATCCCGATGGCGGTCGGCGCAGGACGCGGCGCGGAGATGCAGGCGCCTCTCGGTCGTGTTGTCATCGGCGGGCTGTTGATTGCTATGATTCTCACGCTCATATTTATACCTGTTCTTTACGCAAGTATAGAGGGCTTCTCTGAACGCAGAAAAAGCAGATAAATACACTACTGTTACAAAACCTTGATCCCGTACAGGATCATTCTTAAAAAAACAAATATACCCCGTTCTCATTACGGGGTTTTTTTATGATATTGATAAATTCATTCTTTTTGCTGCATTTGTCTTCCTGCAATCCGCATTACTATTACTGGTTTCTTATAGTCATATCCCATTCCAAATAACCCCTGATGACGAAACCATCAATGATTTTCACTTTCAACAATATCAATTTGGACTGAATTTTATACTTTTTATCATAGATAATATGGAATACGGCACGAATCACCTGCTGTCATTCCTGCATGCAGTCGGCAGGAATCCAGAAAACTCCGTTTAGTTATTCTATATTTATTCTGATAATCAATATGATCATGTTCATATGACGCTCAATTCATCTTTCGTACTGCCCGGTTCGGATGGACTTGACAGTAATATTTCAGGAGAGTATTATAAATTGGTATAACCAATGTGCCAGTAAGCCATGTTGGCAGGAACAATTTTTCAGCAAGTATTCCGGGAGTAAATAAATGAATATCAACGCACAACTGAGTCCCGTAATAAAAAATCGAGCATCAGATTCCGTAATGAAACAGTTGTTAACAATGATTAAAAACGGAGATGTATGTGCCGGTGAACGGCTTCCGGGCGAGCGTGATCTCGCCCTGAGCCTGTCCGTGACAAGGACAACTGTTCGCGAGGCCCTCAGAAGGCTTGAGAACATGGGGCTTGTCAAAGTGCGCCAGGGCGACGGGATTTATGTTTGTGATTACAGAATGGATACAAACCTTGATTTCGTCAATACGGATATCACTTGTTCGGACCGTGTGGACCCTGATCTTCTTATCTCATTCGATGAAACCAGACGAGTCTTCGCAGTAGCTATAGTGGAGCTTGCCGCTCAGAGGGCGGACGCCGATGATCTGGCGAATCTGCGAAGCCTTGTCCTGCGATGCCCTGAAAGCAATGCTCCGATGGCGTTGCGTGGTGAATGGGATTACCTGTTTTACAGGCAAATCGCGGTCGCCTCCAAAAACCGTGTCTTTGTTCATATCGTCAATTCGCTGAAATCTGTTTTTATACAAATGCGCCACGTATATTCCTCTCTCGATTCGATTGCCGATGAGAGCATAAAGGAACTGAACGCGAGACTTGTCGACGCACTGGAAGCACACGACCCGACAAAAGCAGCCGGGATTGTGCGCGATAGAATGGGCTGGGACAGAGAAAAACTTATCGAGCGCTACAAAGCTTCCTGTTCGTGCGATAAGGAAATCCCGGAGGGCGACTGCAATGAATAATTGTTCTGCACCTTTATCGTCACAATTTGATACCGCGGAATCGACAAGAATATCCGAGATACGAAAGCGGTATCGTACCGAAGTTCCGTACATATCGGTTCAGCGCGCCCGTTATTATACAGAGAGCTGGCGTGAGACGCACGGGAAAGGGATTCCCCGCGGCCTGCGTGTCGCACTCGCCATGAAAAACGTTTTTTCGAAGATGGATATCTGTGTCGATCCGCTGGATCGCATCGCAGGCGCATGGACCGAAAATTATGTCGGGATACCAATCGATATCGAACGCGGCCTTTTTAATCGTGTGCTCGAAATTGAACTCAATCGCGTCACTCTGGCAACCCATCATTTGAAGTCGGGATTAAGGTATGCAAAATACGCTCTGTCGAATTATTCAATCGGAGATTTCGCCGCCACCGTGTCGGCAGCTTCAAAAATGGACATCGGGTTCCCGTCATCGGCGATGGATACCATCGACCGCAGAAAATTGAATCCTTATAGAATCAGGAAAACCGACAGGCAGATGTTTCTCGGCGACCTGCTTCCATACTGGGAAGGCAGGACTGTGGCGGACATTGTAAAAGACGAGGTTTCGCGCGCCGGATTATATTCGGAAAGTTTCCGGGGATTCGTGGATTCGCTCCCCACGACTGCACGCGATGCGACGATCGTATCTCCGGGCAGCGCGATCGGCACATGGCAGGGGCATCTCGTGCTCGATCATGAAACCGTTCTCCAAAAAGGCTTATTGTCGATGAAAGATGATATCAGCGGCAGAATATCGGAGAGCAAATATGGCGGAAAGCACGAACTGGATTTTCTGCGCTCAGTCGAAACCGCGCTTGAAGGTATTATCATTTTTGCCGAAAGACTCGCCGCCGGAATAAAAAAAGCCGCTGATCTCGCTGGAGATGTTCGAACACGAAATATATTGAACCGTATGTACGAAGACTGTTGTGTGGTTCCATTGCATCCAGCCGGTTCTTTCCGCCAGGCGCTTCAGTCGTACTGGACAGTAAAGAATGCTGTCGAACTTTCAATGCCTTTCAACGTTCATGCTCCGGGGCGGCTCGATCAGATGCTTATCCCCTACTACCGAAACGATATCGAAAACGGGCGAATCACCGGCGAGGAAGCAGTTGAACTGCTCGAAGAACTCTTCCTTAAAATCATGAGCCACAACATGAGACCGGTATCGAGCCTTACGATTGAATTTTCGCAGAGATACGAGGGATCGGAGCCGGTCACTCTCGGAGGGCTGACGCGCGAGGAAAACGATGCTGTCAATGAACTGACATGGTTGATGATCGATGCCGCTGAGCAGTCGAAAGCCTCGCTGAATTTTGTTGTGCGTTTCCACCCCGATTCTTCGGATGAATTGTATCAGAGAGTCGCTGAGGCGTATTTCCGGGGGACTTCGAGCATTTCTATTATGAACGATGAGACAGGAATACAGGCATTGAAGAAATACGGTTTCTCATCTGAAGACGCAAACGATTACGCAATAACGGGTTGCGTCGATATGGTTGCTCCCGGCAAAACGGGCGGAGAAGGCTTTTCGTCATTGCTTCTCTGCCGGACACTCGATATGGTATTACGCAACGGCGACACGAGGACGGTTGCCGGAATAGTGCGTGACACCGGATTAAAAACCGGCAAAGTAGAATCATTCCATACTTTCGATCAGTTCCTCGACGCTTTTTTCATGCAGGCCGACAACGAAATCGAGCGCATTGTAAAAGCAGCCGTGATACGCGACTCGGTTTTCGCGCGAGTACTGCCCTCCCCTTTCATATCAGCATTCATGGGCGGATGCCTGGATAAAAACAGAGACGTCACCGCCGGCGGCGCAATGTATGATCTCGAAGGCATACTGATCATGGGAAGCATCGCAAATTTAACCGATTCGCTTTATGTCATAAAGAAACTTGTTTTCGAGCAGAAACTGTTCACGCTCAAGCAACTGGTATCGGCGATCGACAGCAATTTCAAGGACGACAGTGATTTGCACTGCGCCATTATGTCGCTACCCGGAAAATGGGGCAACGGCAACCCCGAATCCGACGCCATCGCGCGCCTTGTCACGGATCACCTGTTCAGCGAGATAAAGAAGCATCGCACTTTCAAGGGAGGCCGATTCGCGCCCTTCATAAACAGCATGACCGCTCACACGATTGATGGTCGCATGTCGCTCGCAACCCCCGACGGAAGGAAAGGCGGTATGCCGTTCGCTGCAAGCTGTAATCCATATAACGTCGAATGCAACGGAACCACCGGGGTTCTCCGGTCGGTTTCCGCCATCGATTTCACGGATGTGCTCGGGTGCGCCGTCAACATACGCCTTCACCCGTCCGCGATCGGCTCCTCGGAGAGTTCTCGCAACAAATGGATATCACTGGTCAAAACTTACTTCAGGCTCGGCGGAGAGCAATTGCAGCCTACCGTCGTTTCCACGGCACTTCTTCTCGAGGCGCAGAAACATCCCGAACAGTACAGCGACATCATAGTCAAGGTCGGGGGATACAGCGCCTACTTCACCGAACTCGGCCATGAGATTCAGAATGAAATAATCTCGCGATCCGAACACAACAGATAATACATTCTTCTTATTGCTCTATTCCTTAGAGTCTATCCCGGCATCATAATATTACACTTGCCAAATAGTTCTTGTATGATATGATAGATTCATTATCTGAAGAAACGCATTACAATTCAGAGTCCTTATATACGGCGCGGGCGACGGATGTTGTGTTGACTTTGCTTAATTATGCTGTTGTAGCTATTTGTTGATCTGACGGAAAGAATGCTGATTTAGAGAATAAAAAGGATATATCTTACATTTATCGAATGCATCGAGGGAATTCGTAATGAATAAAGAAAAAGCATGTTTATTGTTTGCTGTCTGTCTTTCTTTGTTTGCGTTTAACATATCTGCCGGGGCTGCAACGCTCAAGCCGGAGAACGTGAAATGCCCTCTCAGGGGTGAGAACTTCAAGGTGCTGAAAATGCCCGTCCCCGAAGACACCCCGGGTACGGATACGGATTTATTGAATCGCTGCTGTGGATATTCACCACTGTTTTTCCGGATATGGACATGCCCTTACGACGGATTTTCAGCTTATGGAGACGATTTTTCGAAGATTAAAAACATTCCGCCCGAGGTTGGGGAAAATCTCATCGTTCCGGATATTCCAACGAATGCGGATGTATCCGAATACTCTCAGCACCTCATTCCTTTCTGGGTAAAAATCGAGAACGCGGCGTTATATTACGACGCAATCGGCAAAGACGCCGAGTTTATGGGGAGGTTGTTTCTTCTGGGTTCATGGCTCGCAAGAATGGAGCAACCGAATGTAGAAATGGAATCCTCGGCGGAAGCATATACCTGCTTCCTCGATAAGATTAAGGTGCATGAAGGAGAATTCAAGGATCAGGGAAACCTCCCGCTGTGGAAAGGATACTTCCTGATAGGAGAAGCCATAGAGAAATGTGCCGCTGAAAAAGGCACGATTACGGATAAAGAGATCATTATTGCCGCAGAAAGTTTCAGAACGGCGGGAGACCATGTCCGCTGCTCCAAATGGCTGGACATGCTGAAAAACAACGATAATCCCCGGGTGCAGGAAGAAGTTAAGAATATCCGCTTTCTTGTGGCAAAAGAGAAGGAATACCAGACAAAGGCGGCTGAATATTTCGAGAGAATTGTGAAGGATATCAAGGCGGAGGATAAACTCGAAAACCGGGAATTCGACCTGCTGTATCTGGCCGGCGAGGAGAACCGCCGGATCGGCGAGTACGATAAGGCAAAGCGCTACCTTGGGGAGGCAGCTCGCAGGACTGATAAAAACGATCGAAAAAAACAGATAGAAACCCTTCTGGAGACAATGGATAACACCTCGATTCCCGTGGGAATAAGCGTGCTGCCCGTGGAGCCCGATGCGGAGATGGAGAATTTCCTCCTTTTCGGATTCGACCTCAACAGAGATACAATGGTGAAATACATTCCGGGCACAGGGAAATTCGCTGTAGTCTCGAACCGGGTGATTCTCTTCGACGTGGAAAACGACAGGCTGGTTGCAAACGAAAAAACCGTTTTCCCTGTTATCAAGTCGGCAGTGAGCGGCAACGGTAAGTATCTTGCATTTCTATATACATTTATTCACCAGGAGAGAATAAATACCGCTGTAAGAGTGATGGATCTCGAAACGGGAGAAACCGGCGTTAACAAAGTATTCACTGATTCCACGCCTATTGAACTGTTAGGAGGAGAAGTAGAGTTGAGCCTGAGTTATGACGGAAAACTGCTGGCTCTGGGAGGTTTGTATTCCATGGATATAACCGAAATTCCCGAGGACTTTAACATGAATTTCGAGGATCATATAAGAATTCTCAGGACGGATAAAATGTCGGAATATCATACAATGAAGCCAAATCTTTCCGGATCAACACTCAACGCTCTGGCTTTCGGCACAAACGAATACGAATTATTCTCCGGAGGCGCAGATAAAGCAATAAAAGTCTGGGACGCCACAAAAGGAGAAGCATTGCGACTGAAAAAAGCAGGAGACCATGTGTACTCGATTGCGATAAGCAGGGACAACACTCTTTTTGCTCTGGGAGAAAGAGAGAGAATCGAAATCTACAGCATGAAAACCGGCGCCCTTAAAAAGAAATTTGAAAAGCCGGAGCTTCCGATGCCGATTGATAAGCTTGCATTCAGCCCCGACGGTAAAACACTGGCGGCAAATAAGTATTGTGCCGGCAGCGGTTCCACGTTCGCGTTGATTTCCACCGACGATGCCAGTCCCTGCGGGAAAATAATAGCTGTTGATGTCGATACAGGCGCCATATTGAAACAGGAAACCGGGCATGAAGCCATCGGCGATATCTCTTTCTCGGCCGACAGCAGGTATATCGTCACGTCAGACATGCGGGACGGAACTCTTAAATTCTGGGATGCGCGCACGCACTCTTGAATTGAAGGCTTACCTTTTAATTAAAAGTGACAGGGAATGGGTTTTAGTGGAACCCGATACCGGGAAGTTCGACTGCTATCCGTCCGGTGATTCATCTTCAGATTCAGCCAAGGGATTAAAAGAAATGCCTGAAGCGGGCTGGCTGCCGGTGCCGGAGTCGCCGGTGTTCGACGGTACGCTTGCTGAGAAATATTTCCCGCATGACACGGCGGAGATATTACCCGCGGCGGCGGGCAATGATCAGGCTGAACAGGAAACAGACGAATGGGACCCGCTGGATTCGGAAGCCCAAACTGCCCGTGAAACTAACTACTATACTGAACATTTCGAGCACGAATATTCAGTGTGTGAAAAGGAGAAAGGAACGTTCGTTGCAAGGTCCTGCGACGAAGAAATCCCCCCCGGCACAGAATCGCAGGATGCAGTAATTGTTCCGCAGGTGGGACATGCAAGCCATATAAATGATATGACATTCAGCCCCGACGGCAAACTTCTGGCAACCGCCGGTTACGATTCAATGATCATATTGAGGAATACCGGGAATTATGATGCGGAGTGTATTCTTGAAAATCCGATTGGCGAAGCTATGAAAATATCTTTCAGCCCGAACGGAAAACGTATAGCATCCGGCAATGATTATGGAACGGTTACATTGTGGGATGTCGATTCCTGCAAACAGATCAACTCGTTCCGGGCACATGAAGGAAAAATTACCGGAGTGAAGTTCTCGAAAGACGGCAGGTTCCTTGTCACGGGAGGCGGTGACGGTAAAATCAGGGTGTGGACGGGCTCCGCCGGGGATTTCCTGATAAGAACAATTGAAGCGCATTACAAGGGAGTCAATTCGATAGACATAACCGGTGATATGGAATTTATCGTTTCGGGTGGAAATGACAAACTTGCTAAAATATGGTCTTTCAAATCTGGCGAATTACTTCTTTCTTTCGATGAGCATAAGAACGAGGTTCTTTCCATCGTTGTCTCGCCCGATGATAAACTGGTGTATTCCTGCGATGACCGTGGATATGTCAAAGGCTGGTCCCTTAACGATGGGAAGATTATCGAAACATTTAAGGCACCGACTTATACATCATGTGATATGGATTTTTCACCCCACGGCGACAAGTTGATTCTTTCACAGGGCAAAGAAACAATTGTTAAAGAACTGCGAAGTGAAAACGATAAACAAGCTGATACTTCTGAAAATAATTTCAGAAGTATTAGAGACTGTACTGAATTCCCGGACAGCACTTATAGAGAAGCCGTTCAGACTGTAAGTCCTGACGGAAAAATAGCAATGATGTCCAATGATTATCAATTTGAAATACGCGAATTTGATACCGGCAGCCTCATAGTCGGAGTGAAACCTTTGATGATGAAATCGGGAAAGATGAGTTATTACTACTACTTCTTTAAGGAAACCGGCCATAGCTTCGGAGAACACGTTGAAAGATACAGGGCAAAAAATAATACCAGAGTAAAAATGGTGCTGAAGAATCTCATGAGGAGTTTGATATACAGAGAAAAAAGAACCGGAACCATCATGAATCCCGAGAAAACGATCAAGATCAAATCGCGTGGCAGCATGATAAATCTCATTTCCACAAGTACATCCAAGAAACTGCTCACCATAAAACACTTACCGATCCTCGATGTTCATTCGTTCACACCCGACGGCGATATGCTCGTAACGTCGGAAAAGACTGGAAATATTCTGTTGTGGTCGGCGCAAAGCGGCGAGCTGATCACCACGCTTGAAGGGCACATGGACAGAATTTCCGAATGTTTTTTCAATCAGAAAGGAAACCTGATGGCGACGGTTTCGGACGACAGGACAGTGAAAGTGTGGGATCTGTCGGATATGAAATTTGTATCTTCGCCGGCCCCACATACATCCCGCCCGAAGTTCGCTTATTTCATGGACGACGGCAAAACCATCTTCACCTCGGACCAGAATGTCGACATGTATTTCTGGAATATCGAAACCGGCAAAAAAATTGCAACGTACATCTTTCTGAAAAATAAAAACTGGCTCGTTTATACGCCGGACGGGCGTTTCGGGAGCACTATTACAACAGACACGATCAAGAAACTGCTCAGATGGAAAACTAAAGACGGGCTTGTATTCCCCTGCGAGTTCTTTGATTCGAAAAGAAACGACTCCCTGCTTCTTGAATTCTTCGGCATCAAGTCAAAGAAACAATGAGCCCGGAACTTCATTATTGATATACTGAAACACAGTATTCAGGAAGCCTCCGGGGAAACGACAGGATATCTGCGGGCCGTATTTGAGATTTATAATCCAATTTGATATCATTCAGCTTATGTCTGTTTCAACCAGTTCATACATTTATTATTTGATATCTGTGAGTTTTTCGGCCACGCTGCTTGTGATAATTCTGAATATCCCCCGTCTGCTTGAAATATTAAAACCCGTAAAAAAGATTCATTTGCTGATTCTGGCAATTATTGTTCTGAGCTCGATTTCAATGAGGTTTTACATACTTCCTCACAGGTTCCAGGTGTTTTATGACGAGTATGATCTTTATAATTCAGCAAGGATAATTTCCGACAATCATGACGTGCGCTGGTGCAAAGGCGGAACTTTTTCAGATTGTGAAATCACAGAGACTCCGATATGGTTCTAAGGCTATCCTTTTTTGTGGGCCAAAACAATGAATATCACCGGCGACTATTCACCTCAATCCGGCTTTAATTTGAATTCATTTCTCGGCATCCTTTCCGTACTTTCGATATTTCTTCTTTCCATGGCCGTCACGGGCAAACCCGTTGCATCCTTGTTCGCATGTTTTTTCACCGCTTCGTTGCCTTTGAATCTTTTCCTTTCAAGCTGTGCAACTTACGATATGGCGGTTTTTCTGGCTTTATGTCTTTTCTTTTTCTTCCTGTCAGTATTCATGAGAAAAAGAGCCGTCCTGCCGGCAGCGGCGCTGTTCCTTCTCACCCTGGATATGATGTTGCTGCGGGAAAACTCCGCTCTTGCGCTGCTTGCCGTAATAGCGGTTTTGATCTATTACAAAACGATAGGCTTCAAAGGGTGGATCATCGCGGTGCTCGCTTTACTGGCGATAGCCCTTTTAATGTCGCCTCATTTGTCAACTTTCTTATTGCACCAGGACAGTTATTCAAGGCATATCGCCTTTTATGGAAACAGTTTTCTTCCACACATTATTTATGAAAATATTAAATTTGTTCTAAGCAATGACTTCATCCCCCCGGCGTATATATTACTGTCGGTACTCGGCTTCATCCCGTGCAGGAAATATTTCTCGGATTCGAAGTGGCTGTTTCTATATCCGATTATTGTTTTTATATTCTTGAACCTGATCAAAGTTGAACTATGGCAGGGAGATTTTCCACGAAGGCTTTTTCCCATAACAATACCAATGTTGTTGTTGTGCGGGATCGGCGTTGAAGAACTGATTCGAAGAACAGGCGGTAAATGGACTCAATATCTGCTTTGCGCAACGATCGTACTGATTTTCATGTTCAACAACAAAGCTGCATTCACAATAACAAACCCTGTCATGAGCGCTCAGGATAGTCTGATATCAAAATACCTGCCCGAAACAGATTCCAGTTGCTCGATTTATACCTATGAGCCATCAATCGTGATGGCCCATGACCGGAAGAGAAAAGTTTACAGACTGGACAAGTTGTTCGATAATGATTTCCTTCAAAAACATAAAGAATGCAAAATTCTGCTTATCGACTACATGCTGGCGACCGACCCATCAGTAACAGCAACGAATTTCTCAAGAGAAGTAGTCAATAAATACAGTTTCGATGAACTGGAGCGAATCCGTGAAAGGTTCTCTTTTAATCCGCGTCATCAGATCAAAGATATATACGGCATCTACGATCTGGAAATAGTTTACCTGACACCGGTTAATCATATCTCTGACAGTTATCATGAATAGCAACATTCCGTATTCGCTTTTCGCATCAGAATTTTGATGTTATTAACACTATTCAAGAGGATATAAAATTGGCAGGCAAATACATTTTAGACAATTTACTTCTCGCTTTTTTGTCAACTTTGCCGTTTATTCTCATTTGTGTTTTATGGAAATATTCAACATTTCAGAAATTACAAATAAAGCAAAATAACAGGGATAATTTGATTGTCGGTAATATGCTTGTTCTGATATTTCTATTATCGCTGGTGTTTCTGGGAATGGAAATTTATTTCCGCTTTTATTTCAACAGTACGGACTCATTTTCGATAAGCAAAGTTTCAGAAAAATGGTATGGAAACAACTGGGCCACGAATAATTGGGGCTTCAGAGACAATATGGATTACAAACTGAACATCGAGCAGGCGAAAAAAAGAATCTCTTTCCTTGGCGATTCATTTACCGCCGGACACGGTGTTGCAATCGATGAAACATTTTTTATGAAAATAAGAAAAGACAATCCTGCTATCGAAATCCACTCACTTGCACAGCCCGGCTACGACACCCCGGATGAAATATCCATGTTAAACGATCTTCTCCGGAAGGGTTATGTTCCCGACACAATTGTTCTCATATACAACTTGAATGATATTGTGCCGTATATGTCAAAGTGGAGGCAGCCCGCACACTTGCAGACAGGAACAGATAAACAGGGGTTTTTAGTCAACCACAGTTATTTTGTAAATTTTCTATACTGGCGTTACAGAGTTAAAAGCAATCCGGGGCTTTCCAACTATTATTCTGTTGTCGGCAAGCTTTACAACTCGACAGAATGGACACACCAAAAGAAAGATCTTTTAACTTTAAAAAACACTGTAGAATCCCACGGCGGATCCCTTATGGCAGTAACCTTTCCTTTTCTGCATTTCAACCCGAAAGACTATCCTTATAAGGGCATTCATCAGAATATCGAACAATTCTGGATCAATCAAAACGTTCCACATCTTGACCTGTTTGAAGCATTTCAAAAGGAAAATACCATGCGTATTGTTGTAAATAAATTTGACCGGCACCCAAATGCCATTGCACATGCGATAGCTTCAAAAGAAATCGAAAAGTTTATTTTCAGTAACTGATCCGTTGCCGCCCATCAAACCTTAATCATTAATGTATCAAAACTTAAGTTTATTATCTGCTTCTGCTACCAGTTCCTGTTATAATTATTCAAATGAATTTTATTAAGGATATTAATCATGAAAAGAATCTTCATTTTAATCGCAATAGCTTTCTTTCTGCTTTTCCCCGGCACGTCTCACGCGCAGAGCTCATCTTCTCCGGGGCAAAGCAGTGAGGCACAAATTATTCTCGCTGACAAATTATCCGAATCGGAAGGCATCGCCCTCTGCCCTGATGGGAAACTGTTCACAATCGACGGGGTAAAAGGCGATATTGTAGAAGTAGTTGACGACACAACACTGAAAACAATCGCCGGAGGATTCGACGGAGCGGCCGGCCTTGCATGCGGTCACGACGGAACACTTTACGCAGCCGGATACGATTCAGGCAGCGTTTTAATGATTTCTGCGGATGGAAAAACCAAAAAGGTCATTGCATCGGGATTCAAAACTCCGAATGGAATTATCGCCGCCGCGGACGGCACTGTATACATGTCCGACTCAACCTCCGGAATGGTATACGGGATATCTCCAGATGGAACTGTTGAAAAGCTGCTTTCAGGAATCAATTTTGCAAACGGGCTTTCACTCAGCCCCGACGGAAAACTTCTTTACATTGCGCAGACCACTCCTCACAAAGTAATCGTCACCCTGCTCTCAGGCAAAAACAGGGGAAAGAAAAAAACTTATGCTTCAAAACTTCAGATGGTTGATGGGATCACTTTCGATGACGACGGCAACCTGTATGCCTGTCTGTTCTCAAGCGGAGAAATCGCAAAAGTCGACAGAGAAGGAACAATCACAATCATCGCGTCGGGACTCTACACACCGGCAACCCCGGTCGTAAAAAACGGAACGCTGTACATAACGTCTGTCCTGGGAAAAGGTCTCTATAAAATACCTCTTGAGATCACAACTGAAAACTGATTGCGATACTATTATATTGATTATCATAATAAAAATAGATTCACAACTCGATCAGAAATCACAAAATACAAAGATAGTGTGCCATGCACAAAGCTATTTCCTTTGTGCATGTATTCA
>DAOSYA010000064.1:0-15833 GCA_035380865.1 bacterium | reverse complement strand
AATGGGTATCCCGGCGCATGGCTGCTGTCCTTCTGGTCGCCGAATGTGAATATGGCGCGAGACCCGAGATGGGGGAGAACGCCGGAAACGTACGGCGAAGATCCTTTCCTTACGGGCACAATAGGGGTTGCTTTCGTAAAGGGGCTGCAGGGCAACGATCCGAAATATATAAAAACAGTGGCTTCCCCCAAACATTTTGTTGCTAACAACGAGGAGCACAACAGGTTCAGGTGCAATGTCAATGTGAAGGAAAAGACTTTGAGGGAATACTATCTGCCCGCATTTAAAAGAACGATTATGGAAGGCAAAGCACAGTCGATAATGTCGGCTTATAACGCAATAAACGGAATGCCGTGCTCGGCCAACAGGTGGCTTCTGACCGATGTGCTGAGAGAAGAGTGGGGATTTAACGGCTATGTGGTCACGGATTGCAGCGCTCCGAAACAGTTGATAAAGCAGCATAAATACGCGAACACGGAAGAAGAATCCGCTGCTTATGTGGTTAACGCGGGAGTTGATATCGAATGCGAAGGAGCGAAAATTATTGCGAATAATATAATTTCCGCGAAAGAGCAGGCCCTCGTTACAGAGGAGACTATTGATAATGCTTTGAGAAATATAATCCGGGTCAGGATGAAGCTCGGCATGTTCGACCCGCCGGAGATGAATCCCTACTCGAAAATATCGCCTGCTGTTGTTTCTTCGAAAGAGCATGCGGAACTCGCCAAAAAAGTTTCACTTGAATCGATTGTTCTTCTCAAAAACGGCGAGATGAAAGGCAAGAAGGCGCTTCCTCTGGAGATTACGGACTTCGAAAGCATTGCAGTGGTTGGCCCGAACGCAAAGGTTGTTACTTTCGGTGATTACACCGGAAAGCCTGTCAGGCAGCCTGTTACTCCGTTGCAGGGCGTGCTCAACAGAGCGGGTGGGGCGCTTGACGTAAAAAGCGCGGATTGGGTAGATCTGCCTCTTGAGAAAGATTATTCGGTGCTCCCGTCCGAGAACCTAAAAACGGGTGATCAGGCCGGGTTGAAGGTTGAATTTTTCTCCAATAGAAATTTCGAGGGCGAGCCTGTCGAAGAACGCATCGACAGCACGGTCGAGCTGAGCAAAGCAAATGTTCCGCATAACAAGGCGATAAAATCCGGACAGTTCTCGGCGAGGTGGACCGGAAAGTTTGTGCCGATGGATTCAGGATTTCACATTATTTCGATTACATCAAAAGGCGACGTAAAACTTTATATTGATGATGAATTAATGCTTGATTACAAGGACACGAAAAAGGGCAAGAAAAAAGCAAAGGTGCAAGCCGGTCAGCCGATGTCGTCTTATCTTCTGGACAGGCAATTCTTCAAAAGACAGATCACCGGCTGGATGTTCGAGGCCGGCAAAGAGTACGATATCGTTCTCGAATATGTTCCTTCAAAGGGACAGCCGGTGGCAAAACTCGAATGGGTTCCGCCTGTGGGCGACGCGATCGAGATCAGAAAGCACGAGATGGAGGTCATAAAGGAAAGCGATGTGGTCATTGCCGTGATGGGGTATTACAGGGTTCATGAGCATGAAAATATCGACAGGGTTACGTTGCAGCTTCCCGACGGGCAGATGGAGTATATCAAGGCAATGATTGCGCTTAACCCGAATACCGTTGTTGTTCTTGTCAACGGAAGCCCGGTATCGATCAGATGGATCGAGGATAATGCTCCTGCTATTGTGGAGCTGTGGTACCCGGGAGAGCAGGGTGGCGACGCGATGGCGGAAGTTCTTTTCGGCGATTATAACCCCGGCGGTAAACTGCCGTTGACTTTCTATAACAGCATAGATGAACTGCCCCCGTTCGACGATTATGAAATCTCACGCGGCAGGACTTATATGTATTACGACAAGGAGCCGATATACCCGTTCGGGTATGGATTGAGTTATACGACATTTGAATATGAAGGTCTGGAACTCAAGGGCAAGAGCGTTGGAATGGACGGAAATATCGACCTGTCCTTAACTGTAAAGAATACGGGAGACAGGGAAGGCGATGAGATAGTTCAGTTGTATTTCAGTGATCTGGAATCGAGTGTGAAGCAGCCGATTAAGAGGTTGAAAGGATTCAGGAGGGTTCATCTTGAAAAAGGGGCATCCGAAAAGGTGGAATTCTCGGTGCCGGTAAGTGAGTTGAGCTTCTGGGACGAAAGAACGAAGAAGTTTATCGTCGAGCCTGGAGAGTTCGAAGTCCAGGTCGGCGCTTCATCTCGCGACATCAGGCTTAAAGAGGTTATAGAAGTGAAGTAATCGAGTATTGTAAAGATATGGAGCATTATTGATGACCGGCCATGAGGCCGGTCATTTTGTTTCTAACCCGGATTTCTCACAGAGAAATCCGGAAAATCGCGATAACACCTGTCCTGCTGCGTTGCGGCGTCAATTCGGGCTCGGTTACATACGGCACAGTATGCTTCCTCACCACTCACTCGCCGCGCCTTGTACTACAGGCATTATCACGATTTTCAACCTGCACTGGTGAGAAATGCAGGCTAAAAAAAAGCCCTCCGTGCGGAGGGCTTTTTGATAATCGTTATCCGGCTGGAATCACTTCAGTTCGAACTTCTTTTTCAGGCGGATATCCCTGGAAGAGGAGCCGATCTGGACTTCGAACTCGCCGGGCTCGGCAACCCACTTCATGGTTTTTTCGTCGAAGAAACTGAGAGCGGAGCTGTCGATCGTGAACGTGATTTCTTTTGTTTCTCCGGGCAGGATGTATACTTTGCTGATACCTTTGAGTTCCTTCGGGGGTCTCGGTACGCTTGCTTCAACATCGTTGATGTAAAGCTGAACGGCTTCCTTGCCACCGAGTTTGCCTGCGTTTTTAATACTAAGAGTGATCTGCAGTTTATCAGAACTGCTTAACGTGGATTTGCTGAGAGAAAGATTACTGTATTCGAAAGAGGAGTAGCTCAAGCCGTGCCCGAACGGGAATACGGGCTCCAATCCTTTCTCATCGTAATATCTGTATCCAATAAAGATACCTTCATCATAAAAGACCTTGCCGTCTTTTCCGGGGTAGTTGTCATACGCCGGGCTTTTCTCCCATGATTCGGGATAGCTAAGAGGCATTTTGCCCGATGGGTTAACATCACCGAAAAGAATTTCCGCAACCGCGCGACCGCCTTCCTGCCCGGGATACCATGCTTCGAGGATTGCAGGCACTTTGTCTTTCCATGAATCAATAATGAAAGGAGTTCCGTTGAACATTACCACAATAGTTTTCGGGTTTGCTTTTGCGACTGCCTGAACCATTTCATTCTGCAAGCCGGTCAACTCGATATTCTCGCGGTCGTTTCCTTCACCTTCAATTGTCTTGTCGAGCCCCACGAAAACAACGGCGACGTCGCTGGCGGCAGCTGTTTCGGCGGCCTGTTTCAACGGGTTGATGCCCGGGCCGATCCAGCCGAGTCTAACCATTGACCTGTTCCCCATGCCCTGGTATTCAAGCTTTAAGTCGTATTTTCTGCCTGCTTCAAATTTAACCGTGGTGGATTTGCCGTTGGTCGTGCCGTTGAAAGCCATGTTGTTAATCTTTGCTTTTCCATCAATGTACAACTGTGCTATTCCGTCGTTTGCGATTGCGAAAATCTTGTATTTACCGCTCACTTTCGGGGTAATGCTTCCTTCCCATCTTACGGAGAAATTATCATTATTCATGCCGTCGATGAGCCTATCGCCGGTTCCCCAGTTAAAATCGATTTTTTTGTCTATTCTCGTTTCTACCGGATCGCCTTCGAATTTGCCGTTGAAATATTCCGCCCTGACACCAAATTCGCCTTTTATATCGTTTTTCGGCGTCAGATATGTTGTTGGAATAACTTCATAATTCAGTTTCAGGTGAGTATCGCTGCCTTCTATGTAGCGCACTTCGATATCGGTTCCGGCTTCTTTGGCGATTCCTTCAAGAGGTGAAACTTTGTAGCTGGGGGTTACCCATGAGCTTCCGCCGCCACCTGTCTGCAATGTTGCCGCATGCTGACCTATCACCGCAATCGATTTGATTTTGTTTTTATCAAGCGGGAGCACCGCTCCTTCGTTTTTAAGAAGCACGATTGCTTCTCTTGCTACCTGGAGTGCGGCTGCCCTGTTCGCAGGGGAATCTTCCCACGCTCCGTCAACTTCAATCCTGTGGTCGAATATTCCTGAAACCATCATTACCCGGAGTATGTTCCTTACCATGTTCTCGACCTGGGATTCAGGGACTTTGCCTTCTTTAACTGCTTTCAGGAGGTCTTTACCAAGGTATTTGCCGTTGGGCATCTCAATGTCCATTCCCGACATCGCGGTTTCGATTGTGCTGTGAACCGCTCCCCAGTCCGACATGACAAAGCCGTTAAATCCCCATTCATCTTTCAATATATCTGTGAGAAGATGTTTGTTCTCACAGGCATATATACTGTTGATTCTGTTGTAAGAACACATTATCGACCATGCGTCCGCTTCCTGAACCGCGACTTTAAAATGCGGGAGGTATATCTCGCGCAGCGCACGTTCGGATATTTCCGTGCTTATAGTCATTCGTTCGTATTCCTGATTGTTTACCGCATAATGCTTGGGAGTAGCTATAACTCCATATTCCTGTACGCCTTTAACGTATCCGACTGCAAGCCGTCCTGAAAGGAACGGGTCTTCGCCGTAGCTTTCAAAATTACGGCCTCCGAACGGAACGCGATGGATATTGATGCACGGGCCGAGAATTACATTTCTGCCCTTTGAAAGCGCATCTCTTGCCATGGTTTGCCCAACCAGTTCTGCGAGGTCTTCATTCCATGTAGCCCCGATTCCGACGCCGGTTGGGAAACATGTGGCTTCTCCCCATCTGATCCCGTGCGGGCCGTCGGCCATCGTGAATTCCGGGATTCCGAGCCTTTCGTTGGCAAGCGAGTTGAAGCCTGTTTTCATATCCCCGCTTACCATGTCTATTTTCTCTTCGAGAGTCATCCTGCCGATCAGGTCTTCAACCCTTTTATCGATAGGAGCATTCTGATCTTTATATAGCGGTGTTTCTTCTGCCTGAGCAACACAGCAGAACGGCGCTGCCAGAATTACAAATGTAAATAATGCAACCAGTATGCAATATGCATTTCTCAACCCCGTTGATTTGAGTGACCTTTTCATGAACCTTACCTTCCTTTCAGGATGTAGATATGAGTATCTCAATATTAAAAAAGAGTTAATACCCAATTAAAGATACAGCACAAAATTTTATCAGATAGGGAATACCGCCGCAATGGAAACACTTTAATATGCGCCTATGGTTTAATAAATAAACTGCTCTGTGCGCGATATTCATATCAACTTTACTATTTAAATAATTATCAACCCGTTTGTCGAGTTTAATTCAACGGCACTATATAGATATGCGTTCCGTACATTTCGAATGAATCGGCCAGTTTGTTTCCGCTCATCTGAATACTCCTGTTCTCGGCGTAGACATCGACTTTTTTATCGCGGAAATTCTCCGGCAGTACGAACGTGATATTCTCTCTTGCCGCCGGCGCGACGTTGTAAGTGAAAATGTACAGCCTGCCTTCATGGATTTTTGCGCTCCAGCCGATATCCATAAAATCGGGCTGCATTGAAATGTTCAGGCCGGCATCCGGCTGGATCAGGACATCGTGAAGCCCTGAAAGTTCGGTCATGAGTTTCAGGAAATTCTTCTCGTGCCGTGGGAATTTTCTCATGTCGTAGCGGGAGGCGATATAAGCCCAGTAAATGATGCCTTTGACGCCTGCGGCTATGCTCTGGAGCGCGGAACATCTCATTTCGGCGAAGTTGGGCCGGTGATCGTCGTCGGAAATGTTTTTTCCACCCCATACGGCCCAGCTGAAGGACTGCGGGATGGCGAACACGGGTTTTCCTCCGTATGAAGCGTGTACCGCCCGCCGTGCGAAAAGCCCCACGTCGCTCAGGTATCCGGTCGGGGTCGGGTATTTATCGAACATCAATATGTCCGACGCCGCCGAATAATCCGGGAAATGAACGGGCGAGGTCATGACTATCGCCTGCGGCCTGTACGGATCGATTCCCTTTACGAAATCATAAACGGAGCCGATCAATTCAGGCGACTGTCCGAAAAGCTCCGGCTCGTCCGCGAGGTACCACATGAAAAGTTTTTCGTTATCCGCTTTTGCTTTGATTTCCTCACGGAGCAAATCCCTGTCTTCTTCGAAAATCCGCTTGTGTGGATACAGCGGATAGGCCGCAAAACTGATTCCCGAGCCTTCGAGAGATGCGTTCACCGATTTTTCTTTCTCCACCGTGTTGCCGTAGTTGATCTGTGCGTTTGCCCCCGCGGCATTGAGTTTTGCGACATCTTCGGGCGGAATTGAGTACACGCCTATCGGGAACAGGGGCCTGCCGTTAACTTCGAGAAGCCCTCCACGGAAATTCAGCAGCTTTGTCTCGGCACGGGCGGGCGGAAGTTTTTTTATAACGGTTCCGGTGTTGAAGGTTATTCCTGCGCCTGTTGTTATTTTTGCTTCGACCGCGTAGGAACCGCAGGGAATATCTCCGAGGGGCAGGGCGAAATATTTCGAATCGCTTTCGGGTTCTATTTTCAACGCTTCGAATTCAGCGGATATTCCCTGACGGGGAATCGAGATGGAAGCTTCGAAGGATTCACAGTCGGACGTTGAATTGCAGTCGATCCTGAGAACCGCCCGATCCTCGGAAGTATAATAAGACTTGTCGGCTTTCAGTTCGAACGGGGCGGGCGCGAGAAAAGAGAATGTATATCTTTTATCCATCCTGTTTTTCCTCGCATCGCTGAAGGTCAGGACAACCTGATACAGGCCGGGATAATAAGCCCGGAGAGGGATCGAGAATCGTGCTCCCCCTTCGAGGCTCAGAGTGATATTCTTCTCGGCGGTATGAACTTTTCTGTCCTGGCTGAGAATGTCTGCCGTAATCTTCAGTTCGCGTTCCCGACCGTAAGTTGTTGCCACGAACGACAGCTCGTTGTTTCCGATGTGCAGCACGGGGGAGTGGGGGGCGATGTCGACATCGAACCGGTCTTTGATTTTAAGCATGTATTCCCATGCGTTCTCAATGATATTGGCTTCAGGCAGCATGGTTGCCATCGCGATTATCATCCCGTCGCCATACGCGCGCTGGACGATGTAGGGTTTGTCTTCGTTATCTTCGGCCACGTGCCGCCAGCCCGGCGCTGTTTCGACATAATGATGGTTCCCGATTGGAAAACTGTTTATCCATTTTGGATAACCAAGCATTTTAAATTCTTTGTTAATCCATTTCGGTTGTATTCCGGGTTTTTCTTCGACTTTCAAAGCCAGCTCCGGGTCGATTCTGCCCATCCATTCGGCCTGGGTGTTTTTTGTGGCGTCGAGTATGAAGAGCATTCCGCCGTCTTTTACGAAATCGAGTATTTCTCCGGCATGTTCGAGCATCTTTTTTGGTTTTACTGAGTTGTAGCCGGGCGTTGTGAAAATCGCGTCGTAATCATTGATGACTGGCGCCAGTTTTTTCAGGTTCGTGTTCTCGAATTTATCGACTTTCAGGTCGGTGTTCGCAAGCGCCGCATCGAACACATCGCGGTACATGTAACCCATGTAGCTGCTGTAGATGAGCGCGACATCCGGCGCCCCGTTGTGGTTCTCGAAAATTCTTCCGGCGGCATTCCGCGTAATTGTGTCCATCTTCGCTTTGCATGCTTCATCGCATTTTTCGATCCCGGAAATTTCTCTCAGGTACGATTCGGTGTCGGACAGGGGCCACCGTTTTATGTTGAGGGTTTTCAGCTCCAGCCACAATGCCTCGGCCCCGGAAACAACGAATCCGCTGTCCCACAGACCGGCTGAAACGATAATCGCCGAGAGTTCTTCCGGCAGATAATCGCGTATGTTCAGTTCGGGCAGCCATTTCATGCCCGTGTCGGGTCTGGTTTCGGTCAATTCGCTGGATTTCAGTTCAAATATGTTCAAGCCTTCCCGGGACCGGTCGCCGGTTATGGATGTAATCATCGCCCTGTGAAGCGGGTTGTCTCTGTAGGAACCGAGATGTATTTCAAAAGCAGGGAACGATTTCTTCAGCCCGGAAAAATAGCCGGACATGATTTTTTCGATCAGGACCTCGTGGTATTTTTCGTAGTCGTCGAGCAGCCCTTTTTCTTTCAGATAGGGTTTTCTTTTTCTCGGGTCGAATGAAGCCGGGTCGGTTCCGGGTTCTTTCTGTGAAAGGAATTCGGAGTAGGTCAGTATATCGAACGACATATCGAGATGTCCGTCGAGGCTGATGAAAACTCCTTTCAGCGGGATATGCCCGGACATTTCGGCCAGCACGTCGATTTTCGGGAAAACGGCTGTTCGCCAGAACTCCTCGTCTGCCGGGGCGGGCTTGTGCTGTAATCCGTAACCGTCGTCCGCCGCGGCCTGCCGGTACCCGGTTTTCGATGTTTCGCACACCGCGTCGATGGGTGGGCCTGTTTCGATTCTTACATATAGATTCAGGTTGTATTTCTTCGTCATGAGTCCCCATCGTTCGAGGTGACCGAGAATCCCGGGGTCGTCGATTCTCCGGTATGGGTGGTAGTAGATTATCACTGTATCGAACCCGGCGCCCGATATGCTGGCTGCCGCCGATATCGGGACTTCGCCGTTGATTTGAACGGCCCTGAGCGAAGCATTTGCCGATGAACCTAATAATGCTGTAAGCAGGAATGCCAGAACGACTGCGTTTTTACGGTTGAATATCATTCCCGGACCTCCTCGCGCTGCAAAAGTTTTACGACAGATATCATTCATTAAGGTATCACATGTGGTATTTTATCTGAAAGTCGTAACAAGTGGATTGTATTTTGAATAAAGTGTCAACACGACTCTGCATAACTTATAATGGGGCTGTTGAGAAATATTAACATAGGGAGTTTGTCATCCTGAGCGTAGCGAAGGATCTCGCTTCTGGAGCTATTATTGAGATTCTTCGGTCGCTATGCTTCCTCAGAATGACAGAGCGGGGCTTTTTCAACAGCCCCATAATTCTTTACATGACGATGCCGTAACGATGCTTCACCGGGGAACGATATGAGGGTGCTGTTCATTCATTTAGGCCGTGAGAATCTCGGGATCGAGTACCTGTCGTCCATGCTTAAAAACGCCGGACACGAGGTCGATCTCGCTGTTGATATCGGCCTGTTCGGTTTGAACGACAACATTTATTACAGCCCTTTTCTCGAAGCCAGGTTTTCACAGAGAGCTTCCATAATCGAAAAATACAGGCGGCTGGAGCCCGACGTTGTCTGCTTTTCGGCTTATTCCGGCACATTCAAGTGGTGCGGCGGAGTAGCGGAAGACTTAAAGAAAATAAAAGATGTTCCGTTCATCATAGGCGGGAGCCATATTACGCTGGCGCCGGAAGCGCTCGCGGCTGTCCCGGCGATAGACTTCGGCGTGCGAGGGGAAGCCGAGAGCGTGATTACCCGGATAGTAGAAGCGCTCGGGGAGGGGAATGAGCCTTCCGGTGTGAAGGGCCTGGTGCGCAGGTCAGGCGGCGGCATAGTTTCCGACGGCGTGGCGCCTGTCGTGGAAAATCTCGACGAGCTTCCTTTCCCGGACAAGAAATTGTTCGAGCATGTGCTGAACATCGAAGACGATTATATGACGATGCACATGCGGGGGTGCCCGTTCCTTTGCTCTTACTGCTGCGAATCCGAAATGAGAAGGATATATAAGGGCTCGGAATTCGTGAGGCTGAGATCGGTTGACAGCCTCATGGAAGAACTCGGCATGATGAAGTACAGGTACAGATACCGGGAAGTTTTTCTCAGCAGTGCGCTTATGCCGAAGAGCAGGGAATGGATGCGGGATTTTTCGCGGAGATACAGAAAAGAAATAAACGTTCCGTTCTGGTGCTTCGGCTTTGTCGGCTATTTCGATCGCGAGTATGCGCGTTACCTGAAGGAGGCCGGCTGCGGAACGGTCGAGTTCGGGGTTCAGACGATGAACGAGGCGAACAGGCGGGGAATGCTGAACAGGCCGGAATCGAATGAAACCGTTATAGAGGCGCTGAAGATTTGCGATGAAGCCGGGCTGAACTACGACATTGATTTCATTATGCAGCTTCCGGGTGAATCCGAACAGGATTATGTGGACGCCGTGAAAATGTGCTCCGGGCTGAAAAATGTTCATCGCGTGAAAGTATTCAACCTGACCCTGTTTCCGGGAGCGAAAATCATCGATACTGTAATCGAGCGGGGACTGGCCGGGAAAGATGTATCGGATTCCATCAATATGGGAGAAAGCGGGGATTTCTTTCATGTTACGGAGGTGGAAAGCTCGATAGAAAAATATAAACTCAAAGCATATTCGAATCTCCTCCGGATAATGCCCGTGATTTCGAAGAAAACCGCGCTCAAAATATTGAGGGACCGTAATTTGAAAAGATTCAGCAAAGTGCCGGCGCCGGTGATCAAATTGCTGGAAGTGTTCAATCTTGTGAGGCGGCGGGATTTGAGGTTCCTGCTTTATCTCAAGCTCTATGCCCGGCACGTGTTCCTGTACGTCAGCGGAAGAAGAAGCGCATAAAAAATGGGGGCTGACGCCCCCTTTAAGGAAATATCATGAGAACTGGACAGACATCCAGTCTTTAACCGATGTAATTCCTGATCTCTCTGAGAATCGTTACCGGGTCGACGGGCTTCGAAAGATAATGATCCGGGACCGCGAGTTTCAGTTTTTCATTGCTGCCGAATCTTGTGTCGATGAGATGTGTGTGAGACGAGAGAACGATCACAGGGATGTTCTTGAAAGCTTCGTCGTTTTTTAACACCTCGCAGAATTCGAAACCGTCGCACCCGGGCATGACGAGATCGAGAATGATGAGATCAGGATGGAACACCCTCACTTTTTCGAGGCCTGCTTTGCCGTTTGTTGCGGATTGAATCTGATATTCATTTTCGAGCAGGGTCGTAAGAACGTCGATTATCGTAATATCGTCGTCAACCAGCAGAATTTTCTTTTTGTCTGTCATAATCAGCTCCTGTTCGAACAAAATTATTTTTCTGCTTCAAAAATCATTTATTCAAAGACCCGGTTTTGAGAAGCGGGGAAATCTCGCTGTCGAAAATCTCCTGAATTCTATCGCAGGTCGCATTCCCGATGACTTTTCCGTTCACTGCGATGTTGGGGCTCTGCCCGCACTTTTCAAAACAGAATGTGGCTTTAATGTCCACGACATCCAGCAGGCCTTCGGCGCGTAAAACACCGTTCAGCTTTTTCATGGTATCGTATGCGCCTTTCTGGAAACAGTTGGTGCCGACGCATACTTCGACGCAGATTCCCGGCTCGGCAACTTCCGACAGCTCGATGTCCTCCTCGATTCTTCGGCGGCTGGAGTATCCGGTGTGAAGCGAGTGGTGGGCCTCGGCGCTGTTGGGTTCGGAAAGATATGTCTTATACAATTCGAGAACGGATTCGTTGTTGTGGGATTGCCGGACAGTCTTGTTGCTGTCGATGTCCGAAAGGCCTTTTGCCCTTTGCGCTCTCAGTTCGAGGCTGTCGTTCGCGCGTTGTCCCGCGCCGCCGACGCAGCCTGCCGGGCATGCCATGATTTCAACGAGGTGGAACTCTTTTTCGCCTCTCCGGATTTCGTCGATGAGCCTCCTCGCCGCGGCAAGGCCGTTCACGGTCGCAATCCTGACCACGGTGCCGTCGATATCCACTTCGGCTTCCCGGACACTTTCTCCGGGGGCGGCGGGTTTCCAGACCTGGTTTTCGAGTTCTCGCCCGGTCATCTTTTTATAAGCAGTTCGCAGGGCCGCTTCCGCCACGCCTCCGGTAGCGCCGAAAATCACTGCCGCGCCGGTCGATTCGCCGAGTGGACTGTCCCAGTCTTCGTCCGGAAGCTCCAGGAAATCAAGCCCGAACGATCTGATCATTCTCGCGAGCTCGTTCGTTGTTATGACGGCATCGACGTCCCGGACTCCATCCGTCGTGAACTCTTCTCTCTGCGCCTCGAACTTCTTGGCGGAACACGGCATCACCGAGACCACAAAAACATCTTCGGGTTTCAGTCCTTCTTCCTTCGTGAAATATTTTTTAGCCACCGAGCCGAACATCTGCTGCGGGGACCGGCAGGACGAGAGATTTGGAAGCAGTTCCGGGTAACTCTGCTCCGCCGTTTTTATCCATGACGGGCAGCAGCTTGTGAAAAGCGGCAGGTTCTTTCCTTCATCGAGCCTTTTAAGAAATTCCGTTGCTTCTTCCATGATCGTAAGATCGGCAGCGAAGTTGGTGTCGAATACTTTGTAAGCGCCCATTTTTCTGAGCGCGGAGACGATTTTACCCTCGACGTTCCTGCCGGGCTTCATGCCGAAGAGTTCGCCCAACCCGACGCGGACCGCCGGCGCGACCTGGAAGATTACTTTCTTATCGCCGCTGTACAGCGCGTCGAAAACATTTTCGAATTCGGGCCTGACGGTTATCGCCCCTGTCGGGCAGACTGTCGCGCACTGCCCGCAGAAAATACATTCGACATCGTTCAGCATTTTCCCGAACGCCGGGCCGACTTCGACGTTCGACCCCCTTTTCGAAAAATCGAGTATGTGGAGCCCCTGGTGCTCGAAACAGACCCTCACGCAGTTGCCGCAGAGAATACACTTGTTGGGGTCTCTCACGATCGACGGATTGTGATCGTCAATTTCTTTTTTGTCTTTGTTGCGGCTTATGAATCTCACGCTGTCGACGCCGAAGCGCTCCGCGTAATCCTGCAACTTGCAGGTTCCGCTTTTGGGGCAGGTCAGGCATTCCCTGTCGTGGGCCGCCAGCATGAGCTCCAGTGACATTTTCCTGACTCTTCGCGTGCGCTCGGTGCTGGTTTGTATTTCAAGCCCGTTTTCGGGCGGAACCGAGCAGCTTGTGAGCAATCCTCTTTTCCCCGCATCCACGACGCACATCCTGCATGCCCCGAACGGGCTCAGATGGTCCTGGTAACAGAGCGTGGGAAGATCGAACCCCGCCTTTCTGCAAACATCGAGAATATTCTTCTCGTCTGTGAATTCGACTTCATGTCCATTGATAATCATACTCGGCATTTAAGATACCTCCTTAATTGCCTGGAAGGGGCAGCCCGCCACGCATGCGCCGCATCTCACACAGCTTTCCTGGTCGATAACGTAAGGTTCTTTGGGCTTGCCGGATATTGCGCCCGCCGGACAGATCCGCGCGCATTTCCCGCAGCCCTTGCATTCCAGCGGCTCGACCTCGAACTTCTTGAAAGCCTGGCACACGCCGGCCCTGCATTTATGTTCTTCGACGTGTTCGATATATTCCTCCATGAAATATTTCATAGAGGATATCACCGGGTTGGGAGCAGTTTTACCGAGCCCGCAGAGCGAGCCGTCCTGAACCGCGACCGACAGTTCCGCGAGCGTGTCGATGTCCTCCCGCGTTCCCAGCCCCGAAGTGATTTTTTCGAGAATCTCCAGCATTCTCCGTGTCCCCTCACGGCACAGAACGCATTTCCCGCAGCTCTCGTTCTGGGTGAAGTTCATGAAGAACCGCGCCATGTCCACGATGCAGGTTTCTTCATCCATGACCACGAGCCCGCCCGAACCGATCATGGCCCCGACCTGTTTGAGACTTTCGTAGTCGAGGGGAAGGTCCAGGTGCTCCTCTGTGAGACAGCCGCCCGAAGGCCCGCCTATCTGCACGGCCTTGAACTTCTTGTTGTTCCTTATCCCGCCGCCGATTTCGAAAATGATTTCCCGCAGCGTCGTTCCCATCGGGACTTCTATCAGCCCGGTGTTGTTCACCTGGCCCGTTAACGCGAAGGTCTTGGTGCCTTTGCTGTTTTCGGTTCCCATGGAGGCGAACCATTCTGCGCCCTTTCGCAGGATCGAAGGCACGTTGCCGAAGGTCTCGACATTGTTGATCAGGGTCGGCTTGCCGAACAGGCCTTCGTTCGCGGGGAAGGGCGGTTTGCTTTTCGGCATTCCCCTGTGCCCTTCGATCGAGGCGATCAGAGCCGTTTCCTCGCCGCAGACAAAAGCGCCGGCGCCTTCTTTGATCCTGACTTTGAAATTGAAATTGGTTCCAAGTATATTTTCTCCGAGGAGCCCGTATTCGAGCGCCTGCCCGATCGCGGTGCGGGTTCTTTCGACGGCAAGAGGGTATTCCGCCCGGATATATAAGTATCCTTCATCCGCGCCGATCGCGTATGCGGCGATCGCCATGCCTTCGATCACCGCGTTGGGATCACCTTCGAGAAGCGACCTGTCCATGAACGCGCCGGGGTCTCCCTCGTCTCCGTTGACGATCACGTATTTTTTTTCGCCGGACGCCTTTTTTACGAACCCCCATTTTATTCCGGTCGGGAATCCGCCGCCGCCTCTGCCCCGCAGTCCCGACGATGTGATCTCGGAGATGATTTCATCGGGTGTCATTTCCGAGAGAGCTCTCGCGAGCGCCGCGTAGCCGTCCCGCGCGATGTATTCTTCAATGTTATCCGGGTTTATGTTTCCGCAGTTCTTGAGGGAAGTCCTTTTCTGTTTCGCGTAAAAAGGAATTTCTTCTTCGCTTTTGAAAAGGCTGTTGTCGGACGGATCCCTGTAGAGGAGCCGCTCGATTATCTCGCCGTTGTTGATCGTCCTGTCAACTATTTCATCGACGTCTTCGGGATGGACTTTCATATAGATGATGTTCATCCCCTCGATTTTCACGAGAGGGCCGTGCTCGCAGAAACCGTGGCATCCCGTGTGCGCGAGCCTGATACCGGTTTCATCGTGCGAATCCGCCGAAACGGCCTCGTTCCCCATGAGTTCTTTAAATCTTTCGAGGACTTTCAGGGAGCCGTTGGCGACGCAGCCGGTCCCGGTGCATACAAGAACGCGCAGCCTCGATTTGAGTTTTTCCCGTGCTTCCTTCCGGGCGTCTGCAAGGGCTTCAACAGTTGCGATTATCATTGATCGTCCTCCAGCCTGTTAATCTTGTTAATGACCTTGACGATCTTTTCCGGCGTCATCTGCGGATAAACAATGTCGTTTATCATGACAACGGGTGAAAGCCCGCATGCGCCGAGGCAGCTCACCGTTTCGACGCTGAACCGCATATCGCTGGTGGTGAGTTCGCCGGATTTAAGTTTCAGTTTCTGCCGGATGGCCTGGAGGACGGGGATGGAGCCTCTTACATGGCATGCCGTCCCGTCGCAGATTTTTATCTCATACTTGCCTTTGGGTTCGAGCGAAAACTGCGAGTAAAACGTGGCTACCCCGAATATCTCGGAAGGCGACCTGTCGAGCGCCGTCCCGACGAAAGTCAGAATCTCACGGGGGAGATACCTGTATTCCGACTGGATGGCCTGAAGAATCGCGATCAGGTTCGTCGCATCGAATTCATACTTTTCCAGAATCTCGTTAACCTTCTGGAACTTTCTCATGGCTCCCGGTGCTATTGCGGAAGAAGTGTTTCCGGCTGTACTCATGCCATGCTCCTTTCGTTCTTTAACCCGGATTTCTCTGTGAGAAATCCGGAAAATCGTGATAACACCTGTCCTGCTGTGTTGCGGCGTCGGTTCGGGCTCGGTCACATACGCAACAGTATGCTTCCTCACCACTCACTCGCCGCGCCTTGTATTACAGGCATTCTCCCGATTTTTAACCTGCACTGGTGAGAAATACAGGTTAACCTGCCTGCATTTTTCGCCTGCAAACAAATCTTTCAAGTTGATTATAAAAACGGAATCGTCTCCGACAATGCAGTGAAAAATATTATTATTTTTGAATGGTCGTCTAAACGAAGATCAACATTTATAAATCGTTGATTATTAATTAATATTATGAAATT
>DAOSYA010000063.1:0-16127 GCA_035380865.1 bacterium | reverse complement strand
GTGACATGCACAAGCTTTGCTCTGTGCATGAATCGGTTACATACCGCACAGTATGTTCCCTCACCACTCACTCGCCGCGCCTTGTATTACAGGCATTCTAACGATCTTTTAATAGCGAACTTGTGAAATATGCAGGTTAACCTATTTCGTATTCGGCACCGGCGGCTGCTGTCCCATATTTTCGAACCAGCGATCCGGGAACTGCTCCTCGAAAACCGACTCATCCAGTGGTATATTGAAATGATAGTTGTCTATTTCCACAGTTTGGGTGAAAACAAAAGGAAGCTTGCTCACCCTCGTCCGCCAGTCAGCCCTCACAGGAAGCCACATGTCATTGATCTGCTCATAATACATTTCGCCGGTCGCGCTGATGTTTTCCTGCTTCTCGCCTTTTATCAAATAACGGAACATTAAAACTATGTACTTATCGGGGTCGATGTACCATGTCATATTATAAAGATTATCCGGCGCGTCGGATTTGGGTTTCAGCAATATAACAATGCAGTTTATGTTCCTGTATTCCTGGTCGGGAGCCCGATAAAGATCATACCAGTTATAAATCTTGTCCTTCCATTCGGCGTCCATCGGGATAGCACCGGCCTGGTTTGGACTTCCCTGCCAGTAATTTTTTATCTGTTCCGAAAGCATCTTGTAACCATGCTTGTTCGGGGCCTGATAAAAATTCCTCATTTTCATAGCCGTGGCGTTCGACGGATTAAGCGCCATCCTGCTCGATTCCGCCGATTTACGTATATCCTCGCTTGCCATTACGCGAGTTTCATCATAGGTCATGGTTTTGATATCATGTGCCATAAACCTCGTGTGGATCGCGTCAACCACATGAATCGCATCTATCTGATCATATGGATCAGGCTCTGATTTCGAGCAGTCCGCATTAATGTTAACAACCAGAAGGATTGTAAATATTGTAGAGACTGCCAGAATCATTTTTTTCTTTGAAAACATTAACATCACCAGAATCTATTTTATTCACATTTATAATTATAGCAAACCAGTTGTCACTTACACGCTTCAGGCATATTTTCAGGTGACAGAAGAGTGCATAAATGCGGCTTGTTTTTAACATAGGGTATCGCGCCGGACACTTTCAAATTACAGTTGTATATTGATGTCGGCGATGCCGTGCTCTGCCATCTATCGGCAAGAATCTTGTCCTGTTTCAGATATTCATCCGCCTTGTTTGCAACACACTTATTTACTCTCGCCGTATTCAGCATTGTCTTCTTTGAGCAAACATTACGGATTTTCAGATAATCGGCCTCCTGCAACCTGGCTCCTTTTTTTCTGGCCGTGTTATTCGCAATATTGAACTCTCCCGCATAGCACTTTGTATACGAAAGCCATGCTTCATTGCCGACATCTCTTGATATACATATCTGAAACTTATTCTCATCGAGTTCGGGAGCTCCGTGCATCGCTACCATATCGCCTGAGCTGTTGATATTTACTATGTAATGAGGCTGCCATTCCAGGGCTTCACCGAAATCATCAAGCAGCGGCGGCAGAATCTGCTCCTCATAGCGTGTGCCGTAAGGACAATGGCTCATCAGAAAAAAATCAAGCTTTATTTTATCAGGCGATCCACAGGACTTCTGGTTTCTTAATTCGATGAACGGGTTCTTTCCCTGCTTTATAAGCGGTATCGCCGACTCTATTTCTTCGAGCGTCCATCCACTGTTTATCATCTTATCAACCACAACCAGTATCTGTCTTCTCACAGCGCAGTCCGGATTGAACTTTTCATCAGTGAGAAGATCAAGATCGTGTTGAGGACAAGTGATTTTTGATGCAATATAATCTCTCAATTCAGCCTTTGTTTCAAACCTGCTCGTCTGCAACGACATCACATTGTCCGAACTGTTCGGAGCCGCTCCAGTTCCTGAATCAGGCCAGTCCACAGTTGTTTTCGAGCATCCTCCGGCTATGAACAAAACAACTGTTGCAACTACAACAAGCGTAAACAGCTTTTTCATCGATTTATTGTCCCCTTTCAACCTTTCTTGTTTTTTCTCAGCCTTAAAACCAGTAAAAATGTTTCATGAAGATTCCCCACCGACATTTTTGATATTCCATACCTTCTATCCAAAAATCGTATCGGAATCTCAACAACCCTTAACCCCTCGTTCACCGCATGGAATATCATCGATATCAAAAACCCGTATCCACGCGTATCCACACTGTCGAGCTTCAATGCATCCAGATGCTCAAGCCTGATGTACCGAAAAGACGTTGTATGCTCGTAAACAGGCATGCCCAGCATTATTTTCGCGAACATGTTTCCACCCTTGCTCAATAAATATCTGTGGACACCCCAGTTAAGGTTACAACCGCCCGTCATGTATCTCGACCCGATTACAAAATCAGCGGTTTTTCCCTTTTCAACAAACTCAGGAAGCATCACCGGATCATGCGAAAAATCAGCATCCATATTAATCACGGCCGTGAACCCGTTTTCTCTTGCCCATTTCAGCCCTTCGGTCGTCGCCGAGGCAAGCCCCAGTTTCCCTTCCCTGTGCAACACGTTCAAAGTATCATGTCTGTCTTTCAGCTTTTCAGCTATATCGCCCGTACCGTCCGGAGAGTTGTCGTCCACAACAATGACGGCTCCCCCGGGCAGGAACTGATAAATCCTTTCGATTATCGGCTCTATATTCTCCGCTTCATTGTACGTGCAGAGCATTGCCGCTATTCCGGTTGCATCCGGTGATGTCTCGGGCCAGCCCGCCGCAAGCTCCGATTCCATCGCGGATACTTTTTTTATTGTCCTTAACAGAAAATATCCTTTAATCGTTTTAGCCATCCCGATCTTGCTGGGGCCCTGCTTCAGATCATAGCGTAGCACAAACGGAATTTCTTTGATCTTCGCGCCGATTGCCATCAGGCGCACAAGCAGTTCCGCCTGCACCGAAGCACCGGGCGATTGAATAAGATGCGCACCGAAAATCCGATCCGCCTTTTCAAGAATCCCCGCGCTGTAGCCTCGGTATCCACACGAAATATCTTTTATCAGCGGGATCGGCGCAAGAACATCCATGAACCACTTCGCGCCGCGGCTGAGAATTTTCCTGAACGCATTAACACCCTTTTCCACACCGCCTTCGACAAAACGTGAACAGATTGCGACATCCGCGCCGTTTCTTATCTCTTCGACGAGACCGGCGATATATACCGGATCGTGCGTGTCGTCGGCATCCATCGTCACCATTATATCGCCCTGATCGGTGGCCCTTTTCAGAAACGTTTCGATACCCGTTCTCATTGCATCGGCAAGCCCGCGGTTGACACCGTGTTTCACTACCTCCAGCGCGCCGACCGCTTTCAGCGCATGCGCTTCCGCCAGTTCCACCGTTCTGTCGGAACTTCCGTCATCGACAATCAGCACCTTTATCGTGAATCCCCATTTTGTCGAGCATGAAGCTATTTTGTCCAGCAGCGACACGATCGCGCTTTCTTCGTTATACGCGGGAAGCATTATGTATACAGTCATCTTGCATTCTCCGGACAGCCCCCGGGATTTTCGGACTGCCCTTCTATATTCTAACAGACAAACTCCATAATTTTACTTTAATGATCTTTATCAATAAGTATATGGCTGTTGCTCTTCCTTTTTTGATAAGAACATTACATAAAAAACCCGCTTCAAGATTGTTTTTATCTGCGAAAAAGATTTTATCTCCGCAGCCAGCCTTAAAAGTATTTTCAATCTTATGTAGAATTTCATATAAGCCTTCTTCTGAAGCTTCTGGAGCTGTTCCTTCGACACATCATCCGGCGTATACAGGATCTGATGTACATACAGCCTTGAGAAATCAAGGCCATCCAGTTTGCCCTGTCTCTTCATCAGAGTGTAAATCCTACTGCCGGGAAATGGTGAAAAATTGAAAAAATTCGCCCGGTTCAGTGGCAGGCTTACCGAGAATTTTATTGTACGCTTTATGTCTTCAATCGTCTCACCCGGATATCCGATTATGAAAAACCCGGTAACTTCAATGTCCGAATGTTTTTTGATCAAACCGACCTTTTCTTTTATCAACCCGACTGTAAGCCCCTTATTCATGTCGTCGAGAATCCTCTGGGTTCCCGACTCGATACCCACCGAAAAAGCATAACACCCGGCCTTCTCCATCTTTTCAACGACTTCTTCATCAATAGTATCCAGCCGAACACCGTTAGGGCTCGCCCACGGCATTTTCAGTCCCTTATCCACCATTTTCTCGCAAAGTTCTATGATGAAGCCCCGGTCATGAGTAAGAGAATCATCCATGAAATGAATTTCCTCGATTCCACGATCCTTCAGCATTTTCATCTCTTCGACAATATTCTCAGGATCACGGGCTCGAACCCTGTAGCCTGCAAGTTTCCCCGCGGCGCAATACGAACAGTTTGCCCTGCAGCCGCGTGTCGCGTTCATCGGCGCGATTTTCGCACGTCTCGAAAATATGCCTATCGGTGTCGTCGGATAAGATTCCGGCTCCACAAGATGCCATGCCGGAAAAGGATACCTGTTAACATCAACATACGGCGCACGTTTGTTCTTTATGTATTCTCCGCCGTCCATAAACGCGACACCGGCAGTGTTTCTCGCAGCTTCAACAGTGCTTGCGCCCGACTCTATTTTTTTCAGATATTCAGGTAAAGTCTCTTCCGCTTCGCCTAAAAATATCGTATCCACGCCTCTCATCTCATCGAGCGTGGCACGCGGTTCGACAGTCGGATGCGGGCCGCCAAGAGTAACCACGGGCCTTTTCGGAAGTTCGTTGAACATTTTCACATATCTATCCACAGCGGCATAATCCGAACTGTGAAAAGTCACGCCGACGACATCCGGCCCGAACTCTTTCATTCTATCGAACAACTGTTCATCCGTATAACGCAACTTCAGACAATCGACAAAATCCACCTCGCAGCCGGCGCGCTCCGCCGCCGCTCCCAGATATCCTAGCCCGAGACTTGGTATCAATACGTAATACCACCTGTTTACATCATAAGGTTGGATTATTGTTAATTTCATCTGGTTGGCTAACCGCTATTTCAAAGTAACCTAAAAATTTTATATGAATATGTCTTTTAATCAAGTCAAATATGTTGTGATATACATCATTATCATCTTTACCTGAGTCAAATTTGATATTATTATCAGAGTTGTCGGCAATTTTGAGAGTATATTATGCAAACAAATATTTCTTTGCTTCCTGGGAAAACATTATTATGGCTGTTCCTCGCTTTTTCCTGCGTTTTTGCTCTGAACGCAAGCGGACACCCTTATTCAGCAGACGGAATAACCGTTATAATGACATCGAAATCAATCGCATCAGGAAAAGCAATGGCTCTTGAAAGAGATTTCGGGTATCAAATTCAGGATCACATACATCCAAAATCAGCATTAGGAGCAGACGGTGAGTACTATTCAAAATATTCACCGCTCAACTCATTTCTGATGCTGCCTCTTGTCTGGATCGGCCTGAACCTTCATGGAATCATGCCTGAAGGCACATCACCCGATATGCAGATATTTTTCATGGCTGGATTTCTTAACCCGATCATAACAGCGGCAACAGTGGTTTGCGTCGCTTTGCTTTGCGCCGGACTTGGAATCAGCCGCCGGTCATCAATTATCACAGCAGCCATATTCGGTTTCTGCACAATGGCGCTGCCTTATTCAAAAACCAGCTTCACAGAACCGATGGCGGCACTCTGCATCTGTGCATCTCTATCGGGAGCAATTCTCTACCGCAAAACAGAATCGAAAACAGCGTTGCTTCTCGCCATGGCCGGCGCGGCGCTGCTTCCGCTCGCAAGGCTCTCTTCAATTGTCGCCGTCGTTCCGGTACTGCTCTACCTGACCACACGTAAAGATTTCTGGAAAGCCGCTGTGCCGGCAGGTTGCGCCGTTGCCGCGGGACTGCTGATATACGGCCTGCTTAATTACATGAGATTCGGCTCGTTTCTCGAAACAGGTTACGGTTCCGAAGCTGTAAAATTCGACAGCCCCTTTCTTATCGCAGTCTATGGATACATTTTCTCATCGGACAAAAGTATTTTCGCTTACTCTCCGCCGCTTCTTCTCGCGATACCCGGGCTTGTCATCGGGTTCAGGAAAAAACTTTCACGTGAAATGCTGTGCATAGCCGGCATCTTTCTCATCAGTATTATCGTCTACGGAAGATGGTACGGATGGGAGGGAGGCCATGCGTGGGGCCCACGGTTTATGCTGACGGTAATACCGGTATTGATGGCGGCGGCGGGCCTGTTCATAGAAAACGCCGCCCGAAAACCATTCGCGAAAATTGTCCTATACTTGCTTGTATTGCTCGGGCTGACGGTTCAGTTCGCTGCCACATCCGTAAAATTCAATCCGAATTATGAAAATATCTCAGTGAAATACGACATCGAGGACGCATATTCAGAAGGCAGGCTTTTCAGCCCCGGCGCGCCGCGATTCCTTCCTTTCAAAAAACAGTTCCGGGTGACTCTCGCCCATTATTCTTATACATTCCGGCACATCCGCGAATATCTCGGTCACGACGATTACACACTGGATGAACTAAAAGACAGCAAACTGGTTGAAAACGCGCCGGACATGTGGCCTTTCCTCGTATGGATTTCCTCGGGAGTGAAAATCCGGATTATGGTTATGATTATTGTTTTCGTTCTCGCGGCAGGAGTTGTATTATCAGTGCGAGCGCTCTGCAAATCGGTAATTTACTCAGAAAAAACGCAACCAGCGGATTGACCTCAAAAAATCCTTCTTGTTATCAATCAGGCCTGAAGCTAAAATACTACAGTAAACAATTTGTGAGCATCCGGGAGGCGGCATGCAGAGATACAGAATCGTTGATCATTATGATTTTCCTGTCGGAATAGTTGTTGAACTGCTGATGGAAACACCACTTTATGATTTGCAGGACCTTCCAAACGTTTCAACCAATGAAATAATTGAAGAACGAGATGAAGGAACAAAGAAATACATCAAAGTTAAATGGAATGTTCACGGCCAGATTCCAAAAGCGGCACAAAAAATCATCAGTCCCGAGACATTAACTTTTCTCGAAGATTCCGTCTGGGACAGAGAAACACTTGTGTATTCGACAAAAGTAATACCGCATTTTTTCAAAAAGCAGGTCAACTGCCGCCACAAGCTGGAATTTTTTGAAGCTGGAAACAAAACCAAACGAGTTCTGAGCGGCTTTTTCGAAATAAAAATCCCGGTGATCGGGCAGCTTGTCGAGCCGGTTATACTCAAATATTTGAAACAGAATTCAAAAGAAGATTTCGAGATGGGCTCCAGGGCTCTGAAACAATATATTGCCAAAAACGGACTGCCGGACAGCTTGAGAGAAAAATACCCGGAATTCGATAAAAAGTAACTTCTGCCGAGTATGCCTGAAACATCTCATCCGGGCAGTTGTCTCAACAGTATGTAACAATAGCTTTAATTCTTTGTCTAAACATTATGGGCTTTCCTGAATCATACGGCTGCCCTTGACAATTACAAAACAAGAAGGCGACGACTCATGACAATTGGCAATCAACCGGGTTTAGAGAAATTCTTCAGAACAAAAAACGTAACCTTTTTCATATTATCAATATTTATAACTTTATTCTGTTTCTCCTGCACTCCGCAGGACGCGAAAGCAACCTCCTCCGACAAAGGAACCGAAGCCGCTCAACCCGAACCGAGCCCCGATGATATAATGAAGAAAATCGCGGGTGACGACCCTTTTCTCGGCCCTGAGAACGCTCCTGTTGTAATTGTCGATTTCTCGGACTATTTCTGCCCTCATTGCAATGAACTCTACTTTGAAACAATAAAAAAAGCCCTCAAAGAATACGACGGGAAGATTAAATTCGTTGCGAGAAGCGCGGTCATGCTGAGCGAGCGGTCTTACGATGCCAACAAGTCCGCGTTCTGCGCAATGGAACAGGGATACTTCTGGGAAATGCACGAAATCCTCCTGCACCAGCTCGACGAGATGATTCACCTTGAGAAAACGATGGAGAATTTCAGGAAACTCCAGCGGCTTATGAGCAAATACAATAATGCTTACCTTACGGACCTCGCTTCACAGATCGAAGGACTTGACAGAGAAAAATTCAACAAATGCCTCATCGACGATCCGTACAGAAACAAAATTATTGAAGCGGATCAGACATTCAGGCAACTCGGCGCGCAGGGCGCTCCGTTTGTGATAATCAACGGGAAAGCTTTTTCCGGCGCTGTCCCCTACTCGTTCCTGAAAAAAGCGATCGACGATGAGTTGAAATCCGTTGCCCAATAGAATATTTCTGTTCCTGTTACACCCTCAACCTATTGAGCTGTATCAATTTCTCGCATTGTCCCGTAAATAACAAATTTAGAAATTTTAAATATGGGATTGATTTTTCAAAATATTTTTGAAAAATCACCTCAAAATTGTTAATGTATTTGATGTGCAAAGTTATATTAAGCGGTAAGATCATGTTAATTTGACATAATAAGAGAATTGTGGGTTCAACAGAGGTGAAACTTACCAGATTCCACGGCGGTGTTCACCCGTCGGAAAACAAGCTGACATCAGATAAGAAAACCGAGATAATGCCGGCTCCCGCAAAAGCCATATTCCCTGTGTCTCAGCATATTGGCGCACCGGCTAAACCGATTGTAAATATCGGCGATCATGTGCTCAGAGGACAGGTTGTTGCGGAACCGGGCGGTTTCGTTTCCGTTCCGATCCACTCGTCAATATCAGGAGAAGTGATCGGCATCGGCGAATTCCCGCATCCTCTCGGCAGGCCGGTAACAGCCATTGTTGTCGAGAACGACGGGAAAGACGAACACGCCGATTTCGAAGAGATCGACCCTTCGACGCTCACGCCCGATGAAATGAAAAAGAGAATTCAGGCCGGGGGAATCGTCGGCATGGGCGGCGCAACTTTTCCGACCCACGTCAAGCTGTCGCCCCCGGAAGGCAAGAAAATCGACGCCGTCATTCTCAACGGCGCGGAATGCGAACCGTACCTTACTTCGGATCACAGGGTAATGCTCGAAGAAGCGGACCGCATACTTGCCGGGCTGCAACTCCTAATGAAAATTCTCAACATCGAAAACGGATATATCGGGATAGAAAACAACAAGCCGGACGCGATAGCCCACCTGACTGAAAAAGCCGGACGCATGAAAGGGATTCATGTGCTCGGGATAAAAGTGAGATATCCGCAGGGTTCCGAAAAGCACCTGATAAAAACGATACTCGACCGCGAAATACCTCCGGGCGGGCTGCCGATGGATGTCGGCGTCGTGGTTCAGAATATCGGGACGGCGGCAGCGGTGTTCGACGCAGTTGTAAACGGTAAACCGATGATGGAGCGCGTAGTTACCGTGACCGGCAGCGCGATAAAGAATCCAAAAAATCTGCTCGTGAGGCTCGGAACCCCGTTTTACGAGGTCATCGATTTTGCGGGCGGCCTGACCGATGACGCCGGCAAAGTAATAATGGGCGGACCGATGATGGGGATCGCACAGTACACCCTGAACGTGCCTGTCATAAAAGGCACCAGCGGAATTCTCGCGCTGAACAAAAAAGATGTTGATGCTACCAAACCCAGGGCGTGCATAAGATGCGCCCGCTGTGTTGATTCCTGCCCGATGAATCTCATGCCGAACGAACTGGTGACAGCGGTCGATAATAAGGATTGGGAACTGGCGGAGAAACTTGGAATACTGAGCTGCATAGAATGCGGATCCTGCGCATACTCATGCGTCGGGAAACGGCCTATCGTGCAGATTCTTAAATACGGCAAAGCCGAAACTATGAAAGCAAAAAGAAAACGCGAGGAAGCGGCGAAGAAATAAACCGCGTAAAACCACAAAAGAGCATGGCTAAAAAAGTAAAAATCGAGGTGCCCGAGCAATACCAGGTAAGACTTTCAATGTCTGCCTCGCCGCACATAAGATCATCCGAAGATGTGCCGCGCGTGATGCTCGATGTCCTGATAGCGCTGACACCCGCAATTTTAGGCGCTGTCTACTACTTCAGGTTCAAAGCGTTGTCCGTGATGCTGGCCTGCATAATAGCGGCGGTGGCCACGGAGTTCATCTGCTCGAAATGGCTGTTCGGAAAACGTGTAATGATCGACGACTGGAGCGCGGTTCTGGCGGGGATACTGCTTGCGTTCTGTCTCCCTCCGGGAATCCCGATCTGGGCCGCGGCGATCGGCGGTTTCTGCGCGGTTTTCTTCGGGAAGATGCTTTTCGGCGGACTCGGGCAGAACATTTTCAACCCGGCGCTCGTCGGCAGGGCTATTCTTCTCGCCTCGTGGCCGGTGAGCATGACCACCTGGGAACAGCCCATAGACGGCGTGACGATGGCAACACCGCTCGGCATAATCAAAGAAGGCCTGGCGGATGTCGTGCCCCCAACATATTTCGACCTGCTCACCGGAAACGTTGCAGGCAGCCTCGGTGAAACTTCTGCCGTTCTGTTGCTTATCGGCGCTGTTTACCTTTTCTACAGAAAAATAATCACGTGGCATGTGCCGTTCACTTTTATCGCCGTCGTGCTTGTCGGCTCAGCGTTCGCAGGCCGCGACCCGGTATATGAACTGCTTTCGGGCGGACTCATTCTCGGCGCGTTTTTCATGGCTACGGATATGGTGACTTCGCCGGTGACGCCACTGGGGAGAATACTCTTCGGCGCGGGTTGCGGACTGCTCACCTTCATTATCAGGAACTTCGGCGGGTATCCCGAAGGCGTCTGTTACGCGATTCTGATTATGAACGCGACCGTTCCGCTGATCGACAAATATACTTTACCGAAAGAATTCGGACAGAAAGGGAGGAAGGCGAAATAATGGAAACCATCAAGCTTGGCGTCTTCCTTATGGTTGTCTGCCTGATTGCGGCGTTCGGGCTGGCGATGACAAACAGGGTGACCGAACCCCTGATCCAGGAACAGAAGCGGCTGGAACGCATGGAGGCGATGAAAGAAGTTCTGCCCGCCGCAACGGAATTCGAAGAGGTCGCGAACGAAGGCGGCGAACCGGCGGTATATAACATCGCGAAGGATGCATCCGGAGCGGTCATCGGCTACGCTTTCGAGGCAGCGCCGAAAGGATACGGCGGCCCCGTGGTTACGATGGTCGGCATCGATACCGGCGGGACGGTTACGGGAATTAAAATCCTGTCGCTCATGGAGACACCGGGACTCGGCGCAAAAGCGGTCGAGCCGAAATTCACAGATCAGTACAGTGGGAAAACTATCGAACAACTCTACCTTAAAGATAAAGATTTGAAAAAGGGCGATATTGACGCGATAACAGCGGCAACGATCACATCGAAAGCCGTTACGCTCGGTGTTCGGGAAGGCGTGGAGGCGATGCAGAATGTCCTTAAATGAGCTGACGAAGGGCATATTCAAGGAAAACCCGGTTCTCAGGCTGATGCTCGGGCTGTGCCCTACCCTTGCCGTCACATCATCGCTTGAAAACGGAATCGGGATGGGGCTCGCGACCACATTCGTGCTGCTCTGCTCCAACATCATGGTGTCGCTGGTGGGCGGGATTGTGCCGAAAAAGGTGCGAATCCCCGTCTACATCGTCATCATCGCCACATTCGTTACCGTGGTCGATCTCAGCATGGCCGCTTACCTGCCCCCGCTCCACAAAAGCCTGGGGCTTTTCATCCCGCTTATTGTCGTGAACTGCATCATTCTGGGCCGCGCGGAGGCATTCGCTTCTAAAAACAACATCGGCAATTCGATACTCGATGCGCTCGGAATGGGCATAGGCTTCACGCTCGCGCTCAGTATGCTCGGTTCGATAAGAGAAATTCTCGGAAACGGAACGATCCTCGGAATCTCGCTGCTCGGTTCGGCCTACAAGCCGTTCCTGCTGTTCGTGCTGCAACCGGGCGCGTTCCTGACGCTCGGACTGCTTATGGCGATTATGAACAGACTGGAGAAAAAATCATGAGCCAGGCCGGAGAACTCATTCTTATAATTATCGGCGCGGTTTTTGTAAATAATTTCGTGCTGTCGAGATTTCTCGGGATATGCCCCTTCGTCGGCGTGTCCAAAAAAGTCGAAAGCGCAATCGGCATGGGAATGGCGGTCACTTTCGTGATGCTGCTCGCCTCGACTGCGAGCTGGCTGATCTACGAATTTATTCTCCTGCCGCTGAGCCTGACATACCTGAGAACGATTGTTTTCATTCTTGTGATCGCATCGCTGGTCCAGTTCGTGGAAATGGTCATACAGAAAGCATCTCCATCGCTGTATAAATCGCTCGGGGTATATCTTCCGTTGATAACGACCAACTGCGCCGTGCTGGGACTCGCGATCCTGAATATCGATGAAGGCTACAACCTTATACAAACAGTATTCCACTCGATAGGCGCCGCGCTCGGGTTCACTCTTGCAATGGTGCTCATGGCGGGGATAAGAGAAAGGCTCGACAGGGCCGATGTCCCCGAATCGCTCAAAGGCGCGCCGATCGCATTCATTGTTGCGGGGCTGCTTGCAATCGCGTTCATGGGGTTCGCGGGACTGCTGTGACAACCGGAACAGAAAGGTATTAAACAGGGATAGAAACATGCCGCAGGAAATATACATTCCACTCATACTTCTCGGAGCGCTCGGGCTGCTGTTCGGCGCAGGGCTTGCAGTAGCGGGGAAAATTTTTGCCGTACAGGTGGATGAACGCATAGAGAAAATTGAAGAACTGCTGCCGGGCGCCAACTGCGGGGCCTGCGGGTTTCCCGGATGCAGCGGGTTCGCCGACGCGGTTGTCGCGGGCAAAGCGTCTCCCGCTCTCTGTGCTGCGGTATCCAGCGCGGACCGGTTGAAAATATTCGAGATTCTCGGACAGGAAGCCGAAGAAAAAGCGCCCGAGATAGCCGTGATTCGCTGCACGGGCGACATATCGCCTGAAAGACACAAATTCGAATACATCGGTGAGACGGATTGCGCCGAAGCTATGCTGCTCGCCGAAGGGCCGAACCCCTGCCGGTTCGGATGCCTCGGCATGGGAAGCTGCGCGGCGGCGTGCCCGTTCGGCGCTATAAGGATCGTCGAGGGAAAACCTCCCGAGATAATCGAAGAAAAATGCGTCGCCTGCGGAAAATGCGTCGAAACCTGCCCGAAAAACCTCATCACCATCATGCCGAGAGACCGTGACGTGCTTGTGCTTTGCATGTCGCATCTCAAGGGCAAAGAAGTCAAGGATGCGTGCAAAACCGGCTGCATCGGCTGCGGGCTCTGCGCTAAAAAATGCCCGGAACAGGCTATCACAATGGTAGATAACCTGCCGGTTATCGACTACGAAAAATGCACATCCTGCGGAACCTGCTCGGAAGTCTGCCCTCAGAAAACCATTCTGTTCACCGGCAAAAAGCCCGAACCCGCCGCATCGGAAGCATAAAAGCGAACATACGTTCACACCTCCCCTGCTTTTAACCTGATATGAGTGTTGTTTCTATGAAAAACATGATTTTGAGTGGGCTATTTGTGCCTGTTTGTTGCATTTTACCGCTTTCAATGCCGATTTCCCGATATTTCCGAATTTATCCGATCAATTTGCTGTATTAGTTGCATATTTAATTGTTTTTCTGTTTTTTCAGGATTTTTGTTTTGAATTTAAAATTTCGAGGTATAATATAATTGGGAATGAGAATGGACCTTAAGTAACCTCCTTGGAAAACTCCCTCGTATAGAGGGAGTTATTTTTTTTTTGATCTCCAGTGTAAGCTCACGGAGTTGATTGATAAAATACTGACAAGTTCACAGACAGCAGAAAATTGATTCGCTTTTATGTAATATCGGTAAAGTTAAGTCTTAACTCAGGGAGCAGTTAATGGCTTTGCACGCCTTGTCCGCGAGACTGTAACCGACTTCCCATTCTTCATCCACGATTACACTGGCTCCAGCTTTTTTAATCTCCGGGATGTGAAGATTATAACGGGCTCGAACTATAAGAGGCACATTAGGCGCAAGTATTTTGATTCTTTCTGTTATTCTCCTTGCTGTGTTTGTATCGGGTATTGTGACTACAACCGCCCTCATTTTTGATACACCTGTATGCTCAAGTATCTCTGTATGAGTTGCATCTCCAATATGGACGTGAATACCTTTTTCACCGGCTTTTTTCATATTATCCGTATTAAGGTCAATAACTGAAACGTTATAGGATCTGGAAATAAGTTCCTCTGCTGTTCTGCGTCCGGCAGGCCCATAGCCAATAACAAGCACCGGGTTATGATCTTGAGCATCGTCGGAATCGGAATCGGAAGATCCGGTTTTTTTGAACAGCCTGAGTATTAGCTCCGCTAAAGGCATAGCCCAGGATACTTGATATGATGATAAGAACAACGTTCCTACAGTCACCGATAGTATCAGAGACAAGAGATCTCCTGAAAATATGCCCATGCCTGCTGCAGCAGTTGCAAGTAAAAAAGAAAATTCTCCTATCTGCCCCAGCGCAATACCGGCAGCTGCCGAATGCACTGGGACTGCTCGGAATATAATAAGCGACAGTGTGGTAATTATTGATTTTCCAATTGCGATTGCTATGATACCGGCAATAACAAGTAATGCATTGGAAGCCACCCATGACGGGTTTGCGTACATTCCTGCGGAACTGAAAAACAGAACAATAAATATTGCCTTGAGTCCTGATGCCCCGGCACGCACCTGCATTGCAAATGGGGATTCCGCAAGTAACATTCCTGCGAGGAATGCTCCAAGCGCCGGAGAAAGTCCAACTTCATGTGCCATCCAAGTAGCACCCACGCCTATCAGAACTGCCAGTAGAACTGACAACTCTTGGTTGCGCTTCAACTCCGACCTCAACAAAATGCGTGGAGTTATGAGATAAAAAACCAGATAAAAACCAACGCCAAGGCCTATCACTGCAATTACGGTGCGACCCAGGAATTCGAATGCTTCTTCAGCCTCTCCTCCCTGGCCAAGCATTGTGATTAAAAGAATTAGTGGGACAACCGCTATATCCTGGAATAACAATATGCCTAGAGCATATCTGCCGTACATTGAATCCATTTCCGCACGGTCCGTTAATACCCGAAGCACACATGCCGTAGAACTAAGTGCTACAACGGCTCCCATAGCCAACGCTTCTTTCCCATGAAGCCCCAAAGCAATTGATAAGGCAGTAACGACAAGTATGGTAAGCCCTACCTGAACCGCTCCTCCACCAAGTGCGGCCGATCCGAGGCGCTTCAGTCGGGAAAAAGAAAATTCCAGACCTATGCTGAAAAGAAGAAGTGAAACACCCAACTCAGCAATATATCCTACCTCTTTCGCGCTGGTTATGACGTTAAGGGCATGAGGTCCGACAATGGCTCCTGCTGCGAGATATCCAATTATAGCATTCTGTCGGAACCTTTCAGCCACAGCACCGAGCAGGAATGCCGCTCCGAGAAGAATCAACATTTCTAGCAGTATTTCCCAGATGGCCACCGATGGAATCTCCTTAACCTGCATTTCTCACCAGTGCAGGACAAAAATCGTGAGAATGCCTGTAATACAAGGCGCGGCGAGTGAGTGGTGAGGAAACATACTGTGCCGTATGTAACCGAGCCCGAACCGACGCCGCAACGCAGCAGGACAGTTGTTATCACGATCTCCCGGATTTCTCTGTGAGAAATCCGGGTTAAAACCGCTTAAGCCTTTTTAATAGTATATTACCATCTATAACCACTGTGAAGAAAGCTATCGCTGAAACCAGTCAAGAAAATAAATACAGTAAAACCCCAGGTTGCTTTCCAGTAATAAATTAATATTTCAAGTTATCGAATCCCTGTTCGTTTTCCAGGCAGAACGAATCTAAAACGCAGAAAACACTGATTTCTGGGGACTCCAAGTAACATTCAGTGCGATACCTGTAACAAGTCCAATAATCCGGGCGAAGAGGTTCCTGAAATGATTGTTCGCGCGTTTTGTCATAATTCAACATTTTATTTTATACAGACGCCGGGTGCCGGGACTAATTGGAAATAAAACCGCCGGTTGCCATGCACAAGCTTTGCTCTGTACATGAATCAGCAATAATACAGACGCGCGCAAAACATTTGCTCTAATCCCAATACCGTTAACTTATAGTGATTCTCAAAAATA
>DAOSYA010000062.1:0-16199 GCA_035380865.1 bacterium | reverse complement strand
GGTAAAAAAGATAGTGAACATGAGGATATTCGAGGACGGGGAGGGGAAGATGAACCTGTCGGCGCTGGATCTCGGGTATTCGCTGCTTGTGATATCGCAGTTCACGCTGCTGGCGGATTGCAGGAAGGGCAACAGGCCGAACTTCATGGGCGCGGCGGCTCCGGGCGAGGCGGACAGGCTGTATGAGCTGTTCAAGGAAAGGGCCGCGGAGCATGTGGGGGTGCAATCGGGAGTTTTCGGCGCGATGATGGAAATCGAGGCGGCGAACCACGGGCCGGTGACGATTGTGCTTGAATCGAAATAACGGCGCGCTTTGTGTCATTTTGCTTTGCAAAAGCCGGGCGATATGATAAACTTCAGCACGAAAAAATAATTATTTAAAGGTCTTAATTAACAAGGAGGAATGGAGTATGAAGAGAGGACGAAAAACCTGGTTTCTGGTAATTCTGTTCGCAATGATGGTGGCGCTGGTGGGCGCATGCTCGCAACAGGCAGGACAGGAAGAGGGCCAGGCGCCGGAAGGCGAAGCAGCAAAAGAGGGAAAGAAAACCATTGGCGTAACGCTTCTTAAAGAAAATGATGATTTTTACATTACCCTTAAAAAAGGACTCAAACAGAGCGCGGAGGAAATGGGATACGACATAATTATCCTTTCCGCCGACAATGATGAATTCAAACAGGATCGCAACATGGACACGCTCGTGCTCAAGAAAGTTGACGCGATCGTAATATGCCCGGTGAACTCGATGGGAGTCGGCGCGATCATAAAGAAAGCAAATGATAAGAATATCCCGGTGTTCACGGCGGACATCGCGGCAAAGAGCGGTAAAGTCGTTGCGCATATTGCTTCGGACAATTACCAGGGCGGCCAGATCGCAGCGAAGCGGATGGTAGATCTCACGGGGCCGGGTTCGAAGATCGCAATTGTGCAGCAGCCCGGAACCGACTCGGTGATCCAGCGCGTCGGCGGTTTTGTTGATACCGCCAAAGAGAACGGACTTGTGATTCTCGAACCATACGGAAACGGCAAGGACGACACGCAGGAGAGCGAGCGCGTAGCGAATGCGGCGATCCTCTCGAACCCGGATCTCAAGGGAGTTTTCGCTGCTAACGACAACATGGCGATGGGCGCGGAAGCCGCGATTATAGCAAGCGGGAAAGATATCAAGCTGATCGGATACGATGCGGCTCCGGCGGCACAGCAGAAGATCAAACAGGACGGCGTATGGAAGGCGGACGTCATCCAGTACCCGTTCGAAATCGGTAAAATCACAGTCAAAACAATCGACAACTACCTGAACGGACTGCTCAAGTTCGACGGTTCGACGGTCATGGTTCCGGTCAAGGTCGGGCTGGTTGATCCGGAGAATTTGAACAAGTAATGTTTTCGGAAGTGTTTTTTGCTGAATAATTGTTATGCCGCAGCCTGCAAAAAATGGGTTGCGGCATAAATTTAATACGGTTTTTACTTGAAATTTTGAGTTTTTTTTAAAATTAATTTAGTAGGCCTGTTTAACGCAGGTACTCTGACAAATGTGAAGTGATTTGCTCATGAAAGAACGGAACAAGGCTCTACAATTCGTTATCAACAACGGTGTATATATAGTGCTGGTGTTGATGTTTATCTATTTTTCTGTTTCTTGCGAGGGCTTTTTTACAGCCCAGAACCTCGCAAATATCCCGATGCAGATCGCTTTTGTTGTGATCATCGCGACGGGCATGACGCTTGTAATCATAACAGGCGGAATCGATATATCGGTCGGCTGCATAGTCGCGCTCAACGCGGTTATATTCTCGCTGTTGCTGGAAAATTATCACATGGCGATCCCGCTTGCGATAGTCCTGTCGCTTCTGCTCGGCTCTGTTACGGGGTTGATCAGCGGCTATTCGATAGTGAAGTTCAACGTGCCTCCGTTTATCGCCACACTGGCGATGATGACGATCGCGCGCGGCGCGGCTCGATACATATCCGGAAACACGAAAATCTTTATCAACGGAACGGCGATTGAAAAATACACGCATTTCGTAACGGGCGGTAATATCGGTGGGATTCCTTATCTTGTCATTTTCATGTTGATAGTTGTTGTGATATTCGGAGTCATTCTCAAAAAAACCCGGTTCGGGCGCTACGTGCTCGCAGACGGCGGCAACGAGGAAGCGACAAAACTTTCAGGTATAGACGTCGGCAAAGTCAAGATTCTTGTCTATGTGATCAACGCATCGCTTGCCGGCCTGGTCGGAATCCTCATGGCGTTCAAGTTCACCAACGGCAACCCCGAGTTCGGCGTTATGTGGGAGCTTGACGCAATCGCGGCGGTGGTAGTCGGCGGCGCGAGCCTGCTGGGAGGCAAGGGTGATATCTTCAAAACCTTCCTCGGCGCGTTGCTTATCGGCGTGCTCGACAATGGCCTGCTCATAAAGGGACTCAGCTCCGAAATGATCTACATGATCAAGGGTGTGATAATCCTCGGCGCTGTCATTGTCGATCAGATCAAAGGACACTGACAAGGTTAATATCTTATATAGATAATGCGAATGTTCAGCCCGGCGGAACTCGAAAACCGCCGGGCTTTTTAATTCACGCAATTCTCATCCCGGCACAAAAGCCTTTCCGCCTGTTATTTATTAAAGAAGAACACCCCGTCCGCTTCCGGAGGGGTAATCCACTCCTAACCCGGATCTCTCACAGGTAAATCCGTAAGATCGTGATAAGGCCAATCCTGCTGCTGCGGGTGACATGCACAAGCTTTGCTCTGTGCATGAATCAGCAAAAATCGGTCGGTCACATACGCAACAGTATGTTCCCTCACCACTCACTTGCCGCGCCTCTTGAAAACGAAGGATTGGGGGCTCGGGAGATCTCGACCCGCCGGAAGACATTCTCCTCAGGAGAATCCGGCTTCACGATTTTTAACCTGCGCTGGTAAGAAATGCAGGCTGAAAGTTTTGCGGGGATTTTCAAGGGGGCTTTTTCAAAAGCCCCCCTTGAACCGCCGGAGGCCTGCCGAGCAATGACACGACAAAAGACACACTAAAATTATTCAAGCTTGATCCATCCACGAAGCAAGGACATAAGAGGACAAAAAGCAGGCGGTGCCTGCCAGCCGGGGACTTTCCAGCCGGGGACTTTCCAGCCGGGGACTTTCCAGCCGGGGCTATTTTATTCCGGTAATTTTGAACACGAAAGCGTGCTGCGCGGGCAGCCTGTCGATAGTGAGCGCGGGCACATCGATGATGAGCCTGCCGTTCTCGAATCTGGAGGTGAGCGGCTGTTCGACGCCCGGAATAGTGACCACGACATCGCCGCCGGGTTTCGGCTCTGCCAGTTCCAGTTTCGGCCCGGGCCATTTCATGCTGATAGCGTAGACCGCGCCGTCGCGCGACGTGTAACGCACGTACTCGCCGTCGGTCGCGGTTCGCCATGGGCGCGTGCCGTAGATCGCCTCGCCGTTGACGGCCAGCCAGTTCCCTATCTCGCTCAGACGCTGCTGCATGATCACAGGTATCCGCCCGTCGGCGGTCGGCCCGATATCGAGCAGCAGGTTGCCGCCGAAACTCACGATATCCACCAGCATGTGGATCAGCTCCGCCGCGCTCTTGTACTCATTAAGCGATTCGTTCCTGTTATAACCGAATGACGCACCGATACCCCGGCACTCCTCCCAGGGGTGGCCCGCCTTCCGTTTTTTCTCGAACTCGTCGAGATCCCCGTACTCCGTTGTGTGGAACCCGCCGTGAACGCCGCGCGTGCCGCTGCCCCAGCGGTCGTTGACCACGATCTCGTCGGCGACAGGCGATTTGCTGAACAGCCACGCGAGGAACTTCTCGCTCTGCCACACCCCGCTCGGGTAATCCCACTCGCCGTCAGTCCAGATCATAGACGGCTTATACGCCGTCACCAGCTCGCGCAACTGCGGCAGCATGTGTTTCTCGACGTATTCTTTCATCTGCGCTTCGGGGTCGCGCTTCTTTTTCTTTTTACCCTTTTTGGTGTATTGCATCATAGTGGACACGGCGTCTTTGGCCGGCTGAACGTACATCGGGTTATACCACTCGTACAGCGAGTAATAGAACCCCATTTTCAACCCGCGAGATTTCACCGACCGCGAGAGGTCGCCCGCCAGATCGCGGTGCGGCCCGGCATCGCCGCTGTTCCAGTTCCAGCTGTACTCGCTCGGCCACAGGCAGAAACCGTCGTGGTGCTTCGATGTCAGCACGACATACTTCGCGCCCGAGCCTTCCAGAATCCCTGCCCATTCCGCGGGGTCGAACAGCTCCGCCCTGAACATCGGCGCGAAATCCTGGTATGCGAAATTCTCGCCGTAAACCTTCGCGTGAAACAGCGCCTCGGGCGATCCCGGTAAGTTCATCCAGTACCAGTACCACTCGGAGTATTTGCCTTTCTGCGACCATGCCGGGACCGAATACAGGCCCCAGTGGATGAAGATCCCGAACTTCGCGTCGGTGAACCAGCCCGGCACAGGCCGCGCGTCGAGCGATGCCCAGTCCGCCTCATAATCGGCGGCCCCGAACGCCACGCCCGATATCAATATCAATGCGGCGACCGCCGCGAGAATTCTTCTGCCCATTTCCAGACCTCCGCAAAAATTACGTACATTATAAACCAACACCGGGCGGGCGGCATACTATCAGCTCAAGTTATGAACCATGACCGCAGCGAGCCGGAAAGGGACTGTTGGTTTTTGCGGTTCGTGCGGATATAATTGAAGCGGGAGAGGTGCCATGAAAAAAACCATCGCAGTATTTTTATTCATATTCGTTGCAGCGGCGGCATGCGGCGCGGCGGCGCCCGTCACGACATCGCGGCCAAACAAAAAAATTATGACAATCGCGCATCGCACAACCATGATGCTGGCCCCGGAAAATACCATTCCCGGAATCATGAAAGCGATAGAGCTGGGCTGCGATTATATCGAACTGGATGTCAGATACACGAAGGACGGTGTGCCCGTGCTGATGCACGATCCCGATGTAATGCGAACCACGAATGGGATCGGGCCGGTGTCGCTGATGTCGTTCAAGAAGCTGCGCAAGCTGGATGCGGGCGCGAGGTTCGGCGACGGAACGCTGTTCAGGAAAACACGCATACCGACACTCGAAGAAGCGCTTGAGGCGATGCAGGGCAAAATCAGGATCCTGTTCGAACACAAGGCGCCGCCGCGGGAGTCCGCGCTCGAACTGGTGAAAAAATATGGTTTTTATCCTGACAAAATAGTACTTGGAAGCAACAACAGTCTGCAGAAAAAATTCCTCGCGCTCGACCCGTCGGCCCCGGCGCGGCCTTACGTTGTAAAAAAGGAGCAGCTTGCTCCGCTGCTCGCCGAGTTCCCGTCATCGGTCGCGATAAAAGTCCTGCCCGGCATAGCGGATGCCGCATTCATCGACGAGGCGCATGCGCGCGGCGTGCTGGTTTTTGTGAACACGCTGACCGATGAAGACGATACTCCCGAAGTTTACAGAAAACTCATCGATGCCGGCGCGGACGCGATCCAGACCAATCACCCGGATGTGCTCAAGGCGATTATAGAAGAAATGAATAAGTGATTATGCGCGGCGGCGCGGTCAGCTCTCGAAGTCGATGCCGAGCACGCGGTGTTTGAGCCGCACCTTTTTGTCCTCAAGCTGCGTGATAGCCGCCGGGCTGCACGTTTTCTCTGCAATGTCCATCCCGAACACGTCTTCGAGCAGCAGGGTGAGCGCGAGCCCGGACCAGCCGCAGAACTCGCGCACCGGGGTCGAGCCGAGCGTTATCTGCTTGTAGAGATTTCCCTTTTTGCGGGTGAGGTCGTTGATGTCGCCGGTATGCGGATTGTAATACTCGTAGAACGTGCCGCGCCGCGCGCCGGTCCGGATCAACAGGCTCGCGATCCGGTATGCGCAGTCCGCCGCGAACCCGGTTTCGCCGTAGTTCTGCAATCCCTTCACGACGAGGTAGGAAGTGTTGACCCAGTTCGGGCCGCGCCACATGTCCAGCTCGAAGCTCGGCTCGCTCAGCGACACCGACGGGAACGGGCAGCCGGTGTTGAACTCCCCGCTGTTCCTGAGGTAGCGCTCGATGGTCGCGGCGGCGTTTTGCTCCGTCGCGACGCCCGCCCAGAGCGGGAAAAACGACGCCAGGGTTTTTATCCTGATCTGTTTTTTCTTTATGAAATCGTAATCGTAGTATATGCCGTCTTCCGCGCACCAGAGCAGTTCGTTTATGCGCTGCAGGAGCGGCTCGCGTTTCGCGCGGAACTCCGCCGCCTCGTCGTCGCGCCCGAGCACGGCAGCGATCTTTTCCAGGTATAGCAGGTCGCCGGCTATGTACGAGTTCAGATCGACCGCGCCCATCTTCGTCGTATCGACGAACACCGTTTCGGCCCTGTCGGAGAAACGCGGCGAGTTGTCGATGCCGGACTCGTAGGGGTGGTTCCAGAAGAACAGTTCCCCGTTGTATCGCTTGTCCCACCACCATTTGTTGTAGCGTTTAAGCACCGGGTATGCGTATTCGAGATAAGGCCTGTTGGCGGTGTAGCGGAACAGCTCGAAAATGGCGAATGAGAACAGCGGCGGCTGCGAGAGGGCCGAAGTGCTGAACGGGCTTACGAGGTGCGGTATCCGCCCGTCCGGTTTCTGGTGTTCCAGCAGGTTGCGCAGGATCAGCTCGCCGATTTCGGGATAAACGACTTTCCATATCTGCGAGATGAACGCGCTGTCCCAGCAGTACGCCGCCGGGAACCTCAGCGCCGGCACCGCGAACGGGTGTTTCAACTGGAGAATCGGGCCACGCAGGTTTTTCCTGAGAAGCCTGTATATCTGGGAAATCCCGGTGTCGAAGCTTTCGCCGCCGATCGCCACATGCACCGGGTTGTTTTTCATCAATCTTTTTTTAACATCGCTCGCCATGGCAGCCCCCTGTTAACCTGATACTCAAATATATGCACCGGTGCGCCTGAACGTCAACCCCGGCGAATTTCATATCGCTACGGCATGCCGTGCGGGTCGCGCAATGTTAGTTGAAAGCTTCCACGCCGAGCCAGACCAGCCCGCCGATAACCGCGTATCGCTTCCACATTTTTTTCTTCCGCTGTTTCATGTGTATCTTCGCGAACTCGTTGGTCCTGCGTTCGGTGAGCAGCGTGCCCATCAGCTCTTTCATTTTCTCCGGCTCGCCCTTGAAGTAGCCGCGCAGCCGGTGGTCGCCGTCCATGATGAAAACGTGCGGAATATCACGCTGGTCGCCGATCCCGAACGCATGAAAATAGCCCGCCCCGCTGTCGTTGACCATGATGTACCTGTCTTCGATCTTGAACCCGGGCTCGATCCCGTTTTCGCTGTACCAGTTGTTGAGTCGTTCTAGTTCCTTATCGTATTCCTTTTTGAGCGTTTTTTTCACCATCGGCGCGAGCACCTTGTGGTACTTGCTCGTGTCGGCGATGCAGATGTAAATCATGCCTTTCTCTTCGGGATAAAGCCTTGAAACCTCCTTCAGCCAGCCGACCACTTCTTCCGCGTTGTGCTCGTTGCCGAAGCCGTAAACAACAATCCAGCCTTCGAGTTCATCGCCGGGTATCAGCCGGTTGAAAACGTCCTTGATGTCAAACCTTGCCATAGTGCTGTCGATCCCGGGGATCCCGGGCGCATCCTGCGCAAGAACGCAGCAAGAGAACAGAACCGCGCACAAAAAAACCGTTGTTGCAAGTACTATTGATTTTATCACCTCTTGAAATCTCCTCTGTTGAACTGATTCTGATTTTGTAGCATATATAAATATTGCGGGCAAATATTTTTTTTGTCGGCGTGGCCGGCACAGGGCCATGCCGGGCGCGGAGCTTGACAGAAAAGCCCGAAATGCCGTATTTTCATAAAAAGGGAATTCTCACAGCTTTTTACAATAGCGGCAAAGCGGAAGGACGGGCATGACATGTTCGATCATCTTTCGAAATACGAAAAGATAACCATACCTGTGCGGGCCCTGGTCTGGGTTATCATAGCCGGTGTCGGATTCACGGGGCTGGCAGGCCCGCTCGGGCTACGCGGTGATCTCATAACAGCGCTGCTTTCATGGGTGTTGTTGTCTTCGACCCTTTTTCTTCAAACAAAAAAGAATTTCAGGCTGCTCAGCATGGCAATAACCTGCGTGGACACCGTTTTGCTTATGCTCATCGTATGGAACACAGGGAAAACATCCAGCGTTTTCGCATACGCGCTGCCGCTGCTGGCGGTCCCGGCGGGCCTGTTCGTAGGCTCGATCTTCTCGGTGGTCATCGTGTTCTGCGTCTCCGGGTTCTTTTTCTTCATCATGCTTCAGACATACATGACGGATTTTTATCTCGATATGTTCTGGGTTGAATATTTCCTGCTCACGCTCGTGATAACGATGTTCATGCAGGCAAGGCAGGAGATGAAGAAAGCGCGGATAGTGTACGCTGAACTCGAACGGCTTGAGAAGCAGCACGAGCGCCGCATAGTCGAGCTCGAACAATCGCTCTCCGAGCAGAAGATCGTCGATGATGTAACCGGGCTTAAAAACTATCGCTACTTCAGGGAGCGGCTGCTCGAAGAGATAGCGCGCGCAACACGGCAGAAGTACAAGTTCTCTCTGTGCGTGATGAGCATAGATACTCTCAGCGAATTCGAAAAGGAATTCGGCGGGCACGAGCGGGACGTCGCGCTCGCTCGCGTCACGCGCCAGTTGCGGAAAGCGGTTCGCGACACCGACCAGTTGAGCCGGCACTCGAAAGACCAGTTTATGATCCTGCTGCCCGGCACCGAGCCGCGCCAGTCGATAGTGCCCGCAAAACGCATCATGTCGCTGCTGGCAAAAATCAACTTCGGCCCACATAACAATTTCACGTTCAACCCATGCTTCGGCATATCAGGGTTCCCGGACGACGCGCGCGATCTCCCCGGCCTCGTCGGGCTTGCGATGTCCGCGCTCGAACGTTCGCAGTACCGCGGCAACGGCCATGTCACGCTCGCCTCCGCGCTGTACAGGAGATAACTGTTCTCTTTTGTCCTCGCGACAGGCGCATTCGGGCGGAGTACCCCGGGATTCCCGAATAAAGATATTTCCGGAAAAGTGAAAACGGAGACAAAATCTGGTATAATCGTGTAGAGAATCAGTGAAAAACAGGCGGCGAAACGGCGGTTCGGAATGCGCGTGTTCCGTGAATCTGCCGTGATGAAACCGGTAAAAACGATTGGAAGAGTGAATCGAATGAGACACGTAATCGTTTTGGTTCTGTTAGTGTCGTTATCGGCGCTTTGTTCCTGCGGGGGCGGGTTGACGGGGAATACCGATCTGGATTCCATGACTGTGCCTTCCGGGTATGTCGAGGGGTATATCTATGCGCCGTCCGGCGCCGGCAGAGCGGCGCAGGACACGGCACAGAACTATGTCCCGTTGCCGGAAGCGGAAATAACAGTAACATGCGAAAGTGTCCGGAGATCGACATACACGGATACATCGGGATATTACAAAATCGGATGGCTTCCCGTCGGATCATGCGATCTTGTCGCGTCGAAAGCCGGTTATGACGACCTCGAAAAGCAGGTTGAAATCAGCGAGGGTGATACCTCTCAAATATCCTATTCGATTGACGATAAGATGCTGGGAAGAGTTCTGACTGAGGACGGAACGGATTATTCCGGGAGCACCGTTACGATTTCTCAGGGTGATTTCGACGAGGCTGTCGAAGCCGATGAGCGGGGCATATACGTTTTTCCCGATCCCGGTAATTTCGATGATGGAACAGTCACAATCCAGGCGACGAACTCGTGTGAATATTACCTCCCTGCATCTGCAACGGTGGAGATAGCAAACAGTGAAATACTCAGTTCATCCGTTCCGGCCTTAACCTTACAATTATTTTTATCTCCTCCAACAATAATAGAGGTTTCTCAAAAAGGAGGAGCATATATTAAATGGGAATCGCCTTACTATACAAATGAAATTGGATACAGGATTTACAGGAGTACTGTTCCGGCAGGCCCCTACGAAGAGATTCTCAGAGGTGCAACCTCCAAATGTACATACGCATGTATTTACGTAGATGTGTTTTTTTCATACGAACCCGGCACAACATATTATTACAAAATAAAAACGTACAGTATAGACGGCAAAGTGGAAAGCAGTTTTACCGAAGTGCAGAACGTTACATACTTAACTGAATCCGTCGATCTCCAGTTGACTATCGATATGGATGGACATGAATTCACAGTCGGCGATCCGTTGGAGACAAAGATACGTCTTTCAAACACCGGGACAGAAACTATATATACCTATGCTCTTGATTTTGCGGTTGGAGCACTCTTTCTGAAGTTGATAAATCCTGATGGGGAAATCTGGTATGCGGAATATGCTTTACCTGACTACGAAATATTTCCAGTCAATATCGAGCCGGGAACCCACAGCGAAATAAGTACGAATTTGTCTTGGGAAGATGGAAATCTGTATGAAGATTTTTTTTGGACAGAATACCCCTATTACTATACTCGACCATATGGAAAGGAGTGGGAAGAGCATTATGCGCTTACACAACCGGGGAAGTACAGGGTTCAGGCGGCATACAACGGCTCTAGTAACTTTCCTGACAGTTGGGAGGGAAGTGTCGTCTCAAATGAAATCGAATTTACGCTTTTTTAATCGAATGAGACACGTAATCGTTTTGGTTCTGTTAGTGTCGTTATCGGCGCTTTGTTCCTGCGGGGGCGGGTTGACGGGGAATACCGATCTGGATTCCACGTCTGTGCCTTCCGGATACGTTGAAGGATATATTTATGCGCTGTCACAGTCCGGGCAGCGACAAGGAAGTTCAGGTGTAACTATAGATAATTATACCTCACTTGCCGAAGCTGATGTTAGCATTTCCTGCAGCAACTCAAATAAAACTGGAATGACGGATACAGACGGATACTACAAAATAGAAAATGTTCCGGTCGGCAACTGTGTTCTCATGGTATCAAAATCTGGTTATAATTCGCTCGTAAGAAATATAGAAGTGACAAAAGAAACACCCGCCCGCATTTCATATACAATAGACGGTTTTGTTATGGGCAGGATATTGTTGGAGAACGGCATTGATCATTCAGGCACGACTGTAACAATCTCTCAGGACAAATTCAGCATAGAACAAACAACGAATTCACAAGGGATCTATATTTTACCTGATCTTGGTAGTTTTGAGAATGGCAAAATAACAATAGAAGCAGACAACTCGTGCGAATTTTACTTTCCTGGCGCAATATCTGTCAGAGTAGAAGATGATCTTCTTGTTTCAACATATCTCCCTGACATTATTCTGCTTGGATTGTTCAAATACACGGTCACGACAGATAAAAGCGTATATTATCAGGAAAACGGCGACATTTTGGAAGCGTGTCTTACTGTGGAATACAGGGGGACTGAAACCATTATGTTTGAATGCAATAATCCCCCGCCTGATCTAATTATGAGACATAAAGATAGCGGCGCTAATTATGGAATAGATGTCCCACTTCAGAGTACATTTAATATAACTTTTTCTCCGGAACGCAAATACAGTGGCGGATGCCTTGATTATGATACAACAATATTTAGAGAAAAGGGGATGTATAGAGTGTTCATGTGGCTTGGTAATGAACCATATATTCCCGAGTGCGCTAGTTCTAAATGTTTTGTGCCAGAAAACACATTGTTAATCGAGGTCAAATGATTTTTTTAGCATGCGAGGAGGTGCAACCATGATACTTGTCAGAACCAGATTCAAAATATTTCTCTTTTTGCTTATAACAACAATAGTATTCGGATAAAATTGCCATACGTCTCATTCATCCGGAATACCCGCGAGGTGTAATTATGCATAATATAATGAAAAAAATCTTAAGGGTTTTATCACGGTAAATAATGACAGGAATGGTAAAAAAATGGGACACGTAATCGTTTTGGTTCTGTTAGTGTCGTTATCAGCGTTTTGTTCCTGCGGGGGTGGGTTGACGGGGGATACCGATCTGGATTCCACGTCTGTGCCTTCCGGGTATGTCGAGGGGTATATCTATGCGCAGTCCGGCGTCGGCAGAGCGGCGCAGGACACGGCACAAAACTATGTCCCGTTGCCGGAAGCGGAAATAACTGTAACATGCGGAAGCATCGTCAAAACGGGAGTGACCGACCCGGAAGGATATATACGTCTTATCAGGAGTTACCAGTATCAGAGGAAGTTATTTTTTCGCCGGATGACCCTTTGCACCAATATTATTATGGCTCAAAGCAATTTCATACCGGAGAAATAAATGAGGCAACAGGAACATTCAAAGTTTATATGACTATTTGCGAGGAAGAGTTCCCTGAATGTGCAGGGACTTATGAGAATGTAATGGAACCTGTTTCCATTGAAATATACATTCCTGGTTTGGAATAGAAATGAGTGCGAGTTCCCGGTGAGCCGGCTTGCGGGGTTATTCCTCGTTACGATTCTCCGAGTTGAAAAGGGACGGCGGAGAAATAATAACATGAACAGATTAAAAGCATTTCACAAAATTCAACTTTCAGGCACAAGATTCCGGCAGTCGTTTATATTATTGCTTGTTGTTGCAGCCTGTCGGCAGAGTTGCATTCTCTATGCTGATGAGGTGGGAAATTATCGTGAGCAAAAAGTAAAATTAGTTGAAAAACACAAGATATCATCAGAGAGAAAAGCTGACCGGTGTGATCCCTGGAAAGATTATTGTGAAAGAAAACGATCTAATAATAATAATAAGTACAAACTTTTCTGCAAACATGTAGTACCTGATGGCGGAAAGCCGGCAAATGATTGTTACATTGAAAATAGTGCTGGTGAGGTCATTGAAAATCTCGGTATAAGCAATAATCAGGTTTTTTTAAATGATGATGGATCGTATATTGTCTTATTATTGACTTGTAAAGATCGGTGTATACTCCAGGGACTCGATTTTTATGATTCTCGTGGCTATTTGCCTGTAAAAGCTACAAGATTCAATGATTTGGGTTTTGGCATAATACCCGAAATAGTTCATGATTCGTCACGAGGTATTATCGCGTTAAATGGAAAAATATATGGTAGAGATACTTACAACCATGGAATATATCAACACAATTCAGTAGGCGTTTTTGACAGCAAGGGCAATAAACTTTGGGCAGCAGAGATTGATAATGTTGGTTCTATATCATTCTCTAAAAATGGTGACTTTCTATATTTTAATATGCATGCCCGGGAATCCGGCATATATGGGATAAGGGCATTTGACTCTCTTTCAGGTGAGCAGGTTGGAAATGTGCCTTGTGATGTTAAATGTGAAATACTTGATGAAGATCCTTCTTCAAAGCGTATATTGATAAAGAGTTATGATCAAGAAGATGAAAGTTTTCACGGACTATATTGGGGTCATGAAATAAGATTCTTTGACATTTCAGATTTCATGACACCTGTTATGATATGGAGTTTCAAAGCAGGGGACAGGCCTATTGCGGAAGGATATACTGATGGATTACAGATTATGGAAGGAAAGATTATAAAGAAGGGAAAATATGTTGCTTTTGAGTTTGTGGGTTTTAACATAATCTCACCTGATGGTCGGATACACAAAATAGAAGATCGTGATCAGATAAGTCTTTTTGTTCTTGTAGATTTGAATGGTGATTTTATATACAAGAACGAAATTGCTAAATATGTAGGTCGCAAGGATGATATATTTGAAAGAATAAACCAGTCAGGCGAAAACAGGATAAGCGTCTTATTCGCAGATGAAGAATACATGTACGAATTGTATGATGATCAGGACGGGAAAAAGTGAATTGTTTTTCCTTTACGAGATCAAGAATAGAACAAAGGGTGCTATTCCCGAATAAAGATATTTCCGGAAAAGTGAAAACGACGGCGGAGCATGGACTGGATCACGCGACTTCGCGGGTATGACGACAAAAAAGTGATGACAATTGTGGAAATAGCTATTACAAAATGTGATAATTCCGTATACTGCTATCTGAATTCAACTGTTAGAAGATGAGGCTTCAAATTGGTTAAGCGCAAAAAGACAAAAAGATATTTGATATGGGGGTTTTTGTCAGTGTTTGTTTTCACATACGCTTACATTCTTGCTTCTACACATTGTTTATTCAAATATAGAAACACAAAAATAGCAGCATTAGATAATTATATGATCGGCAGTAGCGCAAGAAGCGTTTTAGAAAACTCCAGCTGTAAATTGGCAGGAATTGATCCAGGAATATCCTATTATGGCGATTTTGCTCCTTTTGCACCTGATTGGATAAGCTGCAAACAAGGTAATGAGAGACGTTATGAATATGGGAAAAGAGGGTTTTCATATAATGGTATTGGAATTGAAAAAATAAGCGGGATGTTTTTTATAGATATGAAAACAACTATCAAGGAAATTGAAAGCATTTCAAATGATATTTCTATGAAATTGGGCCCTCCGGATACTAAAAAAACATTACCTCAGCCTAACGGCGATGGAGAATATTTTACATGGAAAAAGGGGAAAATACTTGCCGAAATGATATACAGAACCGGTGATGAATGTTCATCGGATAATGAGATGCATATTTATATTTATCATAATTCTGAAAAAGAAGTAGCTGAAAATTTCGGAGAAAAAAAGGAGTGGTGGAGGAATACCTATTGTGACGGAAAAAGTGAAATCGAAAATACAAATCTGAAGGAATCGAGCACATCAGATTGAATACGAGAATGAATGTATGATTAACGCGGTAGAAGGTAACAGCAGGAAGAGGAAGATGAAGAGAATCTTCAAGATAATTGGCTACTGCTTAATGGTGATTGTTGCCGTTTTAATATTTTTTATTTACATACTTGTTGTTCTTGATAAATCTTTCAAAGAAGACTCAATGCCGCTTAGAGCGCCTTACCCAATTTATAAAACCAAGGGTTTTATGCCTGATGTAATAAAAGAAATGTATATTGGAATGCCGCTAAATGAATTTGAGAAGATAGACATGCCTATTGAGATTAATAGAAATAGTGACCCGTTATTCTATTTTAGTTACAGAGATTATCCAACGGCTACACTCAAGTTGCAGGGCGAAGGGAAAAGTTCTTTCACCTATTTTAGTTTTAAGTTTATTGACAGCAAGCAAGGCCGGGTATCGTTGGCATCTATTGAAGCCTGTTCAAATACAGCGGAATTTTCATTAGAAGAGAGAAATCAGACACTTTCAGATTACCTGGAATCGTATACAGAAAAAGTGGGGGCTGGTCCCCGAAAAGGATTATGGTTGAAAGAGTTGTACAAGGATAGCAAAAAAAGAAGTAAGGATCAGCCATCAAAAACCATCGCATTTGTCTGGGAAACCCGGTATGCGGTTGTTGTGCTTGCTATGCCATGTAGAAGTAAGGATTGCGATGTAACAAATTTCACCTGGAGCATATATGATCTTTCTACGTTTTATTCGTGTAACGGAGATTTTGTGGAGATGTCGGCTAAGGGAAGTCATAATGGGGACAAAAGGTGGGAGAGGAAAGAAAGAAAAATAGAAAAAGCTTATGAAGAAGCCACTTTTGACAGCCTGCCGGACATAGAGTGTTTAGAGTGGTTCGTTCCAAAAGATAAATGCGTTAAATAGTCTATATTAGAAAAACGATCTATGGACTGGAACATGCGCTTTCGAGGCTGTTGAAGTCCCCCGCTCTGTCATTCTGAGGCAGCGTAGCGACCGAAGAATCTCAATTATAAACTCCAAAAGCGAGATCCTTCGCTGCGCTCAGGATGACAAACTCAGTAAGGTGCATTTTTCAACGGTCTCCTTCGCAGATATGACGGTGTAAAGTCGGGATTGCCGCGTCGCTCGACATGCGACAGGCATGTCTCACTCCTCGAAATGACAGAGCAAGAAATATTAAGGTATATTCACAAAAAGCCTGTTAACGGAGAAAATCAGTAAATGGACAAGAAGCGGTCTGGGCCGCCAGGCGGTGCCTGCCTCGCAATGACAGAGCAAAAGATACACTAAGGTGTTTTTAAGTGTGAGCTGCCCACGAAGTGAGGGCATGAGAGGACAAAGAGCAGGCTGGCCTGACGTCATTCCGGCATGCAGTCAGCCGGAATCCAGTTAACCCGGATTTCTCACAGAGAAATCCGGAAAATCGCGATAAGGCCAATCCTGCTGCTCCGGGTGACATGCACAAGCTTTGCTCTGTGCATGAATCAGGCGGTCACAT
>DAOSYA010000061.1:0-16407 GCA_035380865.1 bacterium | reverse complement strand
GCAGGACAGGTGTTATCACGATTTTCCGGATTTCTCTGTGAGAAATCCGGGCTAAACGTGCTCATTATCCACTTCCTCGCAATCCTCGTTTTAATCATGTGGACTGACAAAATGAAAATGTCATATAATAATGATAATAGAATTGTCTGGAGGCGCGTGGATGGGTTGTTTTTGCGTCGGATGCTTTGGAGCGATATTCGGGCGAGTGGCCGTGCTGGCGCTGTGGATCATCGGCTGGTTCGGCAAAACGGGAATCCCGCTGATCTGGATGATTGTCGGGATCGTGTTCGCGCCGCTCACGCTGCTATGCGTCGGATGCATCAACTATTTCTACGGCGGCCAGTGGGGACTTTTCCAGATAATACTTCTCGTAATCTGTCTTCTGATAGATCTCCGCGGCGACGGCAGCCCGCTGAAGAAAAACAAGAATAAAAAATAAACCGATTTCCAGGCCACGGCGCGGAACTGCTTTTCAAGACGCGATGATTTTTTCCACTACACTCAATATTTCATACAACTCGAACGGTTTCTGTATATATGCCAGCGCTCCGTTTTCCAGCAGTTCGCTCGCTTTGCCCTCTTTGCTGTAGCCCGAACAGATTACCACCCTGCATTCCGGGTCCAGTTCTCTCAGCCTGAAAAATGTTTCGGTCCCATCCATGTCCGGCATCATCATGTCCAGAAGAATAACATCAACGCTCTCGCGCAGCCTTTCAAAAGCCGCCAGCGCCTCATCGCCGCTTTTAGCCGTGATGGTTGAATAACCCTCGTTCTCGAGCGCTTCGGATATCATTGCCAGGTAATCCTCGTCATCGTCGATAACAAAAACCATTCCCCCGGCTTCACCCGTTTCCACACTATCGCTTCTTCGGATTTCACCCGCTGTCAGATCATCCGAAACCGGCAGATAAACAAAAAAGGTAGTCCCTTTCCCTTCCTCGCTTTCAACCTCGATATATCCATCATGGCTTCGCACGATACCCATGGTTATCGACAGCCCCAGCCCGGTGCCTTTTTCCTTGCCTTTCGTGGTGAAAAACGGATCGAAAATTTTCGATTTCACTTCTTCGCTCATGCCGCATCCCGTGTCCGACACACTGATTCTGCAATATCTGCCGGGCGTCAGCGCCGGGACAGCCCGGCAGAAATTCTCATCCAGCACAACCGGTGAATTCTCGATGGTCAGAACTCCGCCGTCCGGCATCGCGTCGCTCGCATTTATGCATATATTGAGGATCGCCTGTATTATCTGGCTCGAATCGACCTTTATCGTCAGTTTTTCGCCCTTCAGACTGTTTACAAATTTTACCTGCTTGGGAATACTCCTCTTGAGCATGTCAATGACTTCCTCGATCAGTTCATTGCATGTGAAGTAATCCAGTTCGAGCTTGTCTTTACGGGCAAGCGTAAGAAGCTTCATTGTGAGCTGCTTTGCCCGCAGCCCCGCGCGCGTTACGCTCTGAAGCCGCCGGCCCGCCTTCGATTCAGGATCGATCGTCTTCTTAGCAAGCTCCGCAGCGCCTATCATTACCGCAAGGATATTGTTGAAATCATGCGCTATCCCACCCGCGAGCCGGCCTATCGCATCCATCTTCTGCATGTGATGCAACTGTTGCTGCAGCGATTCCTTCTCAAGCTCCGTAACTTTCAAATCCCTGATGTCGCGGAATATCCCCTGTAGAATTTTCCTGTCGTTTATCTCGGCTACCGTGGCGGAAATATGCACCGGTATGACCTCGCCGTCGCTCGTGATAACCCTGGACTCTTTGTTCATTCCGCCACTGTTTTTGACATGCGTATTGAAAATCTCCCTGTGATACTCGTTCTGCTCTTCCGGGTGAAGTTCGGACTGATGCAGCCCTATGATATCCTCGCGGCTTTTCTTCAACAGTTTCTCTGCCGAGTGATTGCAATTTATGATCCGCCCGGTACCCGGATCCGCCCAGAATATCGCATCTGTGGAGTTCTCGAAAAGCAGCCTGAATTCCTGTTCGCTCTTCCTGAGCGCCTCCTGCGCCACCACCCGCTCCGTGATATCCCTGTCTATCCCGCGATACCCCATAAACTCGCCGTCTTCATCGAAAAACGGCGCGGCGCTCGTCTCCAGCATCACTTCGATTCCATCTTTCCCGACATTCCTGTTCTGTCTCCTGAAAAAACTTTGCCTTGCTTCCAGAACCGGCGCGATTTCCTTCTTTATTCTTTTCGATTCCTCCGCCTCCATCTTTTCAAACGGAGTTTTTCCTATCAGCTCGGAAAGCTTGTATCCCAGCAACTCGCTCACCTGCGGGCTTATATATGTGTACCTGATATCTCTATCCACCTGCCAGATTATGTCCGTGGTGGTTTCTATCATATCCCTGTATCTTTTTTCGCTGTCGACAAGCGCCGTCTGCGCCCGCCTGCGTTCCTCCATCTCATTCCTTAATTTTGAGGTCATCTGTATCAACCTCAGATTCTTTGTCGCCTGGTCTATTATGCTCCTGATGAAAAAAAAGCTTACGATCAGCACCGCGAGCGTCACCACAAAACACATGACGAAATAATTCTTCACCCTGGTGTAAAATCCGTAACTGTCCAATATGCTGTTATCATCCGCATACAGAATCAGCGTCATCGGTTTCTTCGCCAGCTGAAACATCCCCGACGTTAACGTGTAATTCTTACCGTCTATTCTAAGTTGAACACTTTCGAGAGATTCTTTTTCAGACTTATATGAAACCGCATCCTTATGCCTGTCGAGATACTCTTTGAGCACCTGGTTCGATGTGCCATATCCATCATTCTCAGCAGTAAAATCCGATTCGAGACTTCCGTTTACAAATACAACTTTCCCCCCGTATATCACCATCATATTCCCGTATCCGTACATTCTTTTTTCAATGTCGGAACTGCTGGAATCATCAAGCCTCTTCCTTATCGAATCCGGCATATCATCATTCATTGTTTTTACGAACGATTCGATTATTCCAAGACCGTAGCCGCCTGTTTTCTGGCTTATCGCATCCCTGATGTCACCGGTAAGATACATCACCATATACTGTCTTTCCCGGTACATCGTGAGCGTGTCTTTTTTTGAATGGACAAACACGAGAAAAAACGTAGTCCAGATTATCACGATTATCGTGAAGACCAGGAGAATGCTCAGCAGGACATTCCTTCTGGAAACGGATTTCACTTTATTTGTGTTCAACAAAGATTTAGGCATAATTGCAAACCAACAATACAGACAATTTATACATTATTTATTATGAAACATAAAACATAGTTGCTGTGATTGTAGTCACAAAACACATATTATCAACACGAGGACGATCTTTCATGTTCCGAGCGGCAACGGTGACAATCGATCGATATTGATGCTAAGCGAATTCATCGTGATCGCGAATACAGCGAGTTTATCCCGAGAGCGCTATAAACGATAAGGAGAGATACACACCCCGTAAGATACCTCAGGTACGGCACCGCCAGCAATCCGTAAAGAGAAGAAAACGCGACAGCAATCCAGAACGCGGCTTCGAGGTTCCACTGTTTCGGGCACAGAAAAAACGACACCAGGCCCGCGCCTGCAAACAACACGATGAATCCCGCAACCACAAGAAATTTTACAAACACGTTTTTCAGGACAAACCCCGTGTGCCCGCGGACAGCGTTCATCACATCGCCGCGCAACACCCTTTCATACTCCTCGGAATAAATCTTCGTGCCCGGGGCAAGTTCTTCCGCCCTTTCAAACGCCGCGCCGTCTCTCCACTCGAAACCCAGGTCATTCGAAATATAACCCAGCCCGCAATGGATGGTATGCCACAGCACATGCTGCTCGGCTTTTCTCGCATTCCACGGCGCATGTTTCTCGATAAACAGATCGCGCTGGTTTATCAGCATGCCGAAAAACGACATAACTACCAGCAACCCCATAATCGAAATCCCGGCAACACCCAGCTTCTGCAACGCCGTCAGACGCCGGCTCAGCGCCGATGCAACCAGCACGAAAATCATAACCGGCACGCCCGACTGCACCCGCAGCGCGCTTGCCAGCCCCGCCGCTACCCCGGCGCACAGCGCGAACAGCGCGAACCCGGGTCCGAACTTTTTTTCTCTCATAAAATAAATCAGCAGCGGCGCCACCCCGAAAGGAACAGCCGCAAACACGTATGTAACACGCACCTTATATAGTATCAACGCCATTACGAGCGTCGCGACAACCGCCGCCACCCTGCCCGCGCGATTCCTCGCAAGCAGCATCAATCCCGCAAAACCGGCCGCCAGGCATATCAATATATACAAATTGCAAAAAACAAACGCCGCCTGCTGCTGAGACAAGCCAAACCATTTTGCTATTCCGGGAATAAAATAAAAAATGCCGGGGTCATCGCCGTCACCGGAAGGGAAATAACCACCGCCCGGTGTCCACGACAACAACGGCAGCCCGGTCTTTTCCAGCCCCCACATCGCCTCTTTAATATCACTGCTGCGATAGATGTCGAACCACCAGTCGGAAAACCGATCATAGCGATACATCAGCGGAACATCTAATCTCATTAATGGATTACCCGTCTAATTTATTTCTTCTTCTTTAATGTATCGTGGTCTCTTCTTTACTTCTTTATAAATTTTCCCGACATACTCGCCGACTATTCCTATGCTCATAATCTGAAGGCCGCCGAGCACATAAACCGGGATTACCGTAGACGCCCAGCCCGGCACCGTACCGCCCACGACAAGTGTTTTCACCAGCGCGTAACCAATCATCAAAAGGCTGAACATAAGAATGAAAAACCCGACTATCGCAACCACTCTCAGCGGAACCACGCTGAAAGACGTAATCCCATCGAGCGCGAACCCGATCATTCTGCCCGCCGAATATTTCGACTCTCCGGCTGTCCGCTCACTCACGTCGAACCCGGCTTCCGCCGTCCTGAACCCGATATCCGTGAACATTCCCCGCAGGAATATATTCACTTCGCCATAATCCGCAATCGTTTCCGCCGCCCGCCTGGAAACCAGCCGGTAATCCGCGTGATTGCTTTTTATGTTCACTCCCATCAGCCTCATCAGACGGTAAAACGCAAGCGCCGTACTGCGCTTCATCAGCGAATCCGAGGAACGGTCGTTCCTCACCCCGAACACTATATCCGCGCCTTCGAGATACCGCCTCACAAAACCCGGCATCGCCTTCTCGTCCTGCTGCAGATCCGCGTCGATGCTCACCGTGCAATCCGCCCTGTCTTTGAGTTCTGTCAGCCCGGCTATCAGCGCATTCTGGTGACCGAAATTGCGCGACAGTTTCAGCCCTTTCACCATTGCGTTTTCCCGGCTCATCTTCTCGATGATACTCCACGTGGAATCCACGCTGCCGTCATCCACGAAGTAAACAAAGCTGCCGGGCCTGATCAACGCATCCCCGATCATGGAATCCAGAACCGCTCTCAGCCGAGCCGCCGTCTGCTCCATAACCTGCTCTTCGTTGTAACACGGCACGATCACTGCAAGCAACGGTGCCTGTCTCGCTATGTTATTCCCCATTCGCGCCAATCCATATTTGATTTTCCATCTGAGAATTATAATACATTATCCATCTGTGTTGAAAGCTTCATTGTTTTCATTGCCAACAACAGGATTCATGCCCCGCCGCCGGAGAACCGACACTTTGAACATCCTTTAAAGTAACGCCCGCATTACATTTTACGCGCTATTTCCGGCATCTAAATATCAGAAAATAATATTTTCTCGATTTTCTCAATAAATATTGCGTTTTTTGAATCCCGCCGGGGCCGGCCCATTTCTGGCACAATCGTTGCACTAATAAAATCGAACTTGCAAAAAAGGTGTTTGAATAAATTAACCGGGGGGTGAAACCACAGAAGGCTGGAAGTTTACCAAACTAATAATCGGCACAGGAAACAAACATCAAAAAATCGAAAGGAATGAACGAAATGAAGAAAATTGTTATTATCACAGCACTCGCATTAATTCTTACACCACTTGCGGCGCTCGCTACGACAACACAGGAAGTAGACCTTGATTTTGAAATCCCGCAGATCGTGGATATAGACTGGTCGGTGGACGGCTCGTCCGTGCAGCTAACCGGCGCAAGCGCGATTACGGTCGATGAATTCGACGCGGGATACAAGGACAACATCTCCGGCGGAACCCTCGAGTGTACCGCAAACGAAGCGTTCGATATCACGGTTGAAGCCGCGGGAGTCACTTTCACCGGCGGTTCCGGCACAAAAGCGGTAACCACAATGTACGTGGATGTCGATGCGGCGGGAACTTACGCAAACCAGATGCAGTCGGGAGCAACGCCCGTCACAATCATCGACGAGCAGCCCGCTACCCAGAATGAACTGCACACGTTGAAATACAAGATCAACCTGTACTCCGACGATTCACCCGGCACATACGCAACAACTCTTACTTACACAATACTCGTAGACTAAAAAGGCGTCCTATGGGGAGGGATGAGTTCCCTCCCCCCGGCGGCCTGAAATAACGATCGGGAGCGGAACAAATGGAAAAATTCAGAATCGAAACAGAAGACAGAACCCTCAGGATTATGCCCGAAGAAGACATTCTGCGCCATTCCTGCCCCCGTCTCGAAAGACTGTTGAACCGTCTGCTTTCCTCTGGGGTAAAAATAAATGTTGATCTGAATATGGTTGAATACATATCAAGCTCCGGCGTCGGTTTACTAATAAAACTCAAAAACATCGCCGATGCCTGCGACCTGGGATTCGAGTTAACCAATCCCGGATACAATGTTCAGAAAAAACTGCGGCGGCTTCACCTGGCTGATTTTCTCAATGCGACGGAGCCCTTGAGAGTGGTTGAAGCCGGAGATTATAAAATTGCCGAAGCGCTCCCGTCGCATTCCTTACAGACAGCCTCGGCAAGTTGAATATGGGTTAAAAGGAGAAGAAATGTTCAAAACGAAAATTATCCCGACTGCATTGTTTATAACACTGGCGGCGGCATGCCGCGTGATGGCTTTCAATGTAATACCGATGACTGTAGAGCTCGACCTGCTACCCGGGGAAAACTATACCGGCAGGCTCATGGCTTACAACAGCAGTTCTGACATTGAAATGGTTAAAGTCTATCCCCTGGACTTCGACAAAAAACCGGACGGCGGCTACGCCGCAAACGAGGCGGGCACGCTGCCGCGTTCATGCGCGAACTGGATGGAGATCAGCCCGACCGGGTTCGAAATGAAAGGCGGCATCAAGAATTACATCAAATACACTCTCACTGTGCCTGATAACGCAACCGGCTCCTACTGGACCTACATAATGATCGAAGGCGGCGAGAAACCGGAGAAACCGTCGGAAAAAAACGATCGGGTCCAGTTCGCGATCAACTCGAAAATGCGCGTCGCCGTCAGAATAGTTATCAACGTGATCGGCGAAAAAAACAGAAATGTCTCGATAGAAAACATGAAAATCGGAGAGCCGCCAGAGAATGGAAAATTCAGGGACATGCCGCTTGTTCTTTCCGTGCTCGTAAATAATTCGGGGAATACTTTTGAAAAAATAAATGGAGTTTTTGAGATAAGATCGCTGGACGGCGATGTGGTCGATAAAATCGATATCAAAAATTTCTCAATGCTGCCGGAACATAAACTCTGGAAATATTTACCTGTGAGCAAGCTTCTCCCGGTCGGCGATTATGTCGCCCTTGTGATCCTTGATCATAACGGCGATTCCTTCATCGCGGGAGAAACACGGTTCACAACCAACCAGTTACAGGCTGCTATCAATTAAGCCATATCTCCTCAGAATTTTTTTGAACGCCTCTTCATAACCCATTGCCCCCCCCCTTGCGGGGGGGCGCCTTTTTTTCTCTCCGTGCAGAATCAGAACCTGAACATTACCAGCTCCAGCGGGGCGAGCCTGAGCGTTCCTCCGATCTTCTTCCTGCCCAGCAGGTCTTCGGACTCGACCTCTCCGCCGTCAGCAGTCCGCAGTTTCAACGTTACGGATTCCGCAGTCGCGTTGAAAACATATCCGATTCCGCCGCCCTCGAACTCCGCGCTCCGGTACTCGACTCCACGCACAGGCCGGCCGGATTCGCCGGTGATTATCAGCAACGGCTTTTCAACCTTGAATTCTTCTTCTATCGCCGCACTCATTTCCAGCAGCGCCCCGTCTCTTTCTTCAGCCGAATCGAAAGGCTTTATCACCCTCACGCACCCATCATCCGGTCCCCGCACCGCGCCGCACTCAAGCTCCGCCCACCTGCCGTCTTTCCTCTGCCTGCCGCGCTCGTTCATCCCGAACAGGTCACCGATCGCTATCACGTTCCCGCCGCGCCGCACGTATTCCACGATCCGCCTGTACATCTCGTTCGATGTGAAAAGATATTCCGGGATAATCAACGCGCCTAGTGTGGCGGGATCAAGATTTTCAAGTGTACGGTCGGTAATAAACCGCAGGCGCCTGCCCTGGTAAAGCGCAATTTCATAGGCGGGTTTCCAGCGTTCCACAAAATCTATTTGCAACCCCCGCACTGTTCGTGACAGATATATCCCCAGCTTCGGCTCCGCGTTCGATATCGCTGTTATTTCCCTCGCAAGCCTTCTCGCGTCGAGCGTCGCCCGCGCCGCCGCCGCCGCGCAATTCGGGCGCGAGAGTATGTTGTTGCCAAGCGATGCGTTGTCCGACCGCTCCCACACCCATATCGTGCTCGCACCCATCCCGTGCAGATATTGCAGCATCAGCGACGCATATATAAACTCGGCGGGATAGAACACCGGGCTGTCGTCGCCGATTATATGGTTCTCGGAATTGAATACCGGCAGGTCGGGCCGCACCGATTTCAGGTAGTCGAAAAACGCGGCGTTGCGCCGGTTGTCCAGCCGGTACTCGCCTTCCGGCCTGTAACTCACCGCCGAGTCGTTGCCCGATATATCGGTTATGCTCCCCAGCACCTCGCGGTCCAGCCCGCACAGCGCCTCCCAGTGATCGAACATATTGTCCATGAACTTGATATGCACCGGCGTGTCGGGATCGTGCTTCCGTATCGTCTCCTTCATGAACCTGAAAAAGCCCGTGCCGACAGTGTTGTGGAACAGGCTCCAGTCGAGCCGGGCCGCCGGGGTCAGCGAAAGCAGGTCTTCATTTACGTCCGACGCCTTCTCGAAATTTTTGAACTTCTTGCCCCAGGTCTTGTTGAGGCGCCCGATATCCCCGTATTTCGCCGCCAGCCAGTCACTGAACAGCGATTTCGTGATCGGCGTCTTTTCATCGAATATCGGCTCGTTCGCCAGCGTGTAACTATGCAGCGCCGGCTTGTCCTTTATCATCGGGATGATCACGTCAAGGAACCTGCGGATCACGTCGCGCGCGCGCGGGTCGGATGTGCAGTATTTCAAAAACCCTTTCTCGCAGTCCCCCAGGCCCGGATATTTTTCCAGCGCCCACTTCGGGAAATAATGCGGCGACAGCAGCAGGTTTATCATCACGTTATGCTCCGCCGCGCGGTCTAGCTGCACGATGATATCTTCCATGATCCTGCTCGTGTCGATATCGCCGGGTTCCGGCCCCTTTACAACGCTGCTCGGCCCGATCTCTATCTGGATAATGTTGAACCCGTAGTTATGCATCTGCGGGATATCTTTTCGGACCTGCCCGAAATGGCCCACCCCGCCGAACATCACCATCTCGCCGCCGGCAAAAAACGCGCCGTCGCGTATCTCGATATCACGAAGCGACGGGTCGGGCACCGGCCTGTCGAGCGACGGGTCCGCAAGCAGCGCGCGACCTTCCTCCAGCGCAGCCTCGATCGAATCAGCGAGATACCCCCGCACGTACGCCGCCCGGCCCGGCTTGCCGTTCTTCTCGTCTTCCCTCGCGTAACCTGCGAAGTTCTCCGCAACCGTCAGCGCGCTTCGCACATAGGACGCATCCAACCCCGCGGCTTCCAGCCGCGCGACAAGCCCCGACAGCTCTTTTATCCCGTTTTCAAGCTGCTGTTCGGTCGGATCCGATGTGACCGGCCAGTCCACATCGGGGACTTCGGCAAACACCGCTGCCGACAGAACAAAAATTAGAATCGCCATCGCGGTCGAAACTTTTTTATTGCCCGAAATGAATATTTTTATCATGATTTTTTATCCTTTCTGATTACTTGATATTTTATTTCATGGAACTCTGTCACGACAAGTTTTGCCTCAATGTATTCATACATGTTCCACACATGAGTTCAAATAAATATTAACTGACATGTTTTAAAAACGGGTCGGCTAATATCCCTTTGATAAAGCCTTTTTTCAACCTGATAAAAACACAAATAAATTACGGTTCCCTGAAAGACATGGCATGCATATTGATCTATTTACTGTCAGGTTAATTGATAAAAGGTTTTGCGGGAGACAATTATGTACACAGGAACAAATCAGGGAAAAGGCATACTTATTGTCGACGACAATGCTTCGATGAGAATGCTTTTGAGGAGAATTGTCGAAAGGAAGGGGCACGAGGTCATCGGTGAAGCGTGCAACGGCATCGAGGCTATAGAACTGGTTCGCGAGTTCAGGCCCACGATGATTATGATGGATTACGACATGGACAAAATGGACGGGATAAGAGCCACAAAAATCATCAAAAAAGAGTATCCCGAAATCAAAATCGTCATGATCACCGGGAAAGCTACCCCGTCACTGCTTCAGGACTGCATGAAAGCCGGGACATCGACATTCGTGATCAAACCGTTCAGGAACGAACACATTGCATTGCTCGCGGGTAAATTCGACCACAATCACAAAACACTGAGCCACGGTTTTCAACCGGAGATACCGCTCGGCGCACATGCCTGACGGATCAAGTATGAGGAATACATAACCCCTGTAACAACGACGCCGGGTGTCTCTCCCAACAGAGCAACATCCGGCTTTTTTTCGCTGATAAATCAAGTAAACGCAATTTCAAAAACGCCCGTGTGGATTACCGGTAAAAGTCGGGATTGCCGCGTCGCTCTCAATAACATGACAAAAGATATACCCGGGTATTTTCAAGATTGAGCTATCCACGACGTGAGAACATAAAAGGGCAAAGAGCAGGCGGTGCCTGCCGGCCCGGGCCGCCGAAAAGTTTTGCGGGGATTTTCATGGGGCGCTTTTGAAAAAGCGCCCTTACATCGCGGGGCGCTTTCTCAAATTCCTGATTCACGGGGAGATACGCTCAAAGCGAAGACAGCCTGAGCGTCATTTTCTCTGTTACCTCACTCAATATTTCGGGCCTGCAGCGGAGAAGATCTGAAAAGTCCTCGCCATTCATTATCAGGGCTCTCGTTTTGCCGTCTGCGACAAACGATGCTGTCCGCGGAACCTTCGTCAGGGCCGATATCTCGCCGAGGTACTCTCCCGGCCCCGCAACGCGAACTATCCTTTCGCCTTCGGCTGACTCTCTCACAACATTCACTCTGCCGCTGTATACAAAATACACGTCAAATGTCTTTTCACCCTGCCTGCACAGGTACTCTCCGTCCTGATATATCCGCTCGCTCATTAATTTCTCTATATCGCCGATGCCTTTGCCGGCTGATGAACCAAACAACTCAATTCCATTCAGAAAATTCAGCCTCTGTATTGCTGTCAGTTCGATTTCATCAGATTCAGTTCCATACACTTTAAGAACCTGCGGTTGAGATTTAGCCACATTGATTTTCACAACCATTTTGCTCACCTCACCAACTACTTTTTAAAACACGGCTTGAAGAAAATTGTTTCTGGTCGTGAGAATTATTTATTTTGTGATGCAGGTTCCGCGCATAAAAAAAGGGCGCTGTTCAAACGCCCTTCCAACATAATCTGATTGCCCGGAACTCCGGCCCCGATAAACCGCCTGAGCTGTTAACTCGCCAACGCTATCACGGGATGCCCCGGTAATTACAAATCGCTTCGTTCGTCCGGTTACTCCGCCTTCACTGCGCCGATTGACAGCAGGATGTTGGAGTACCAGCGCTGCTCGGCGGTTGCGATAGTCAGCGCGACATCGTCACCCGCGGCATCGGCATAAAAATCGGCGATGCTCAACTGATCTATCTCGAAATCGCAGCCCTCGGCCTTGAGGATTCCCCTGAAATTCTCCCACACCGGCGGATCGTAATCCAGCGCATACGGCCCCTCGCTCGCGGGTGTCATAACCCACGCCGCCTGGATCGGGATCGCGCTCGCCACCGCTTCCAGCGCCTGTGTCGCGGTGATCACGCCGGGCATGAGATTCATGCAGACCAGCTCCGCACGCGGCCCCAGCGCGGTCGAAAACGGGAAGTTCCCGTCCGCTATCAGCACCTTCGAATTGTGCCCCGCCGCCGCCAGCGCGTCCAGTATATCGGGCTGCAACAATTTGTATTTCAACATTCCGCATACCTCCCCTTTCGCCGGCTCGGCAGCCGGCCCCTTGTCGTCCCGGCTACAATATCACACACAACCCGGACACGCAATCGCGTTTTACCTGATCCGTGCTATAATCTTATTGATGGTTGATACCGTCCACTCTGAACTGAAGGGATCAATTTATTATGAGTGAGAAGGTGAAGCTCGTTCTCAAAAGTTACGACCCCATAGAACGCGAGATAGAAGTCGAGGAGCACAGGCCCGGCAGAGCGCCGATCAAAGGCGTCTCCAAAGGGAAAACCGTTAAAGAGTTCAAAAAATTCGTTCGCGACAAGATAGGCGACGGCGTCGAGATTATCAACGAGATCCCGAAGAACCGCGATATCTACAGCTCGAAGGGTAGCGATTATTCCGAGTCCCGAACCGTGAAAGACGACCGCTACGCGATGCGGGATATCCGCCAGGCGATGAAAAACGACAACGACAAGTGGTAACAACTCAACCGCATGCCGCCCGCTTAAAAACCGTGAGCCAGGGTATTGATGACGTCCCGGAGTTGCCTCATTACAGCGCCGAGTCTGCCGCAACGAATACAACAGGCATGCGGACCGACAGTCCGCACAGTCGGGATTGCCGCGTCGTTCGACATGCGACAGGCATATCTCACTCCTCGCAATGACAGAACAAAGGATACACTAAGGTATATTCACAAAAACAGACTGTACACGAAGAGAGAGCGTAAAAGGGCAAAGAGCGGCCTGGGCCGCCAGGCGGTGCCTGCCTCGCAATGACAGAACAAAAGACACACCAGGGTATATTCATGAAAACAGCCTGTCCTCGAAGTTATCACACAAAAGGACAAAGAGCAGGCCGGCCTGCCCGGCCGGCACGGAGTTATTTCTCGGTAATTGTTTCTTCGATTTTCATTCCGAAATGCCGCGCGGCGTTCTCGACATAAGCCAGCACGCGGTCGCCGGGCTTGAGCGCGACCACCGAGATCGGTTCGCCGCCGGGCGCAACCAGCCGGATGGTTTCGGCGTTCTGCAACACGAGCGAAAACTGCCGCGTGGTACCATCCTCTTTTTCCACTTCCGCCTCGATCAGCATCAGCGGCCTGCGCTCGACTTTCGAGCGTCCGACAATCGCCGACTCAGTCTGACCGTCGAAGCCCACCACCAGCACATCGTCGCCCGCCGACAGCTCGCTCAGATACCGCGTCCGCCCGCCCGGAACCCGCAGGTAAGCATGAACCGCGCCCGCGTTCACGCGGAACGGCCTCGCCGCGACATACGGGTTGTCGATGCTCTCGGAATGCACCAGCAGCATCGCCGAGCCCGCGTTGCCGACCAGCATCCCCTGCCCCTGATCCATGTTCGTGCAGGTGTCGATGCAGACGCGATCGCCCATGCCGAGCTGCCGCACGCCGGTGATACGCGCCTCGACCAGCCCGATCCGCTCGCCCTCACGCTTGAGCACGGCTGCGGTTTTCTTTATCTCGTTCAGATCGTCGGTTTTCAACAGCACACCCTTCGCGCCTTTCTCCAGCACGGTAGCCGCCATCCTCGCGTCCTCGGAGTTTTCCACTTTCGCGATTATCCCGTCCGCCTGCGCCACAAGATTCTCGAGCGGTATCACCGTCCAGTCGCTCGTGCCGACTATGACCGTTCCGGACTTCCCCAGCCGCGCGGCCTCCTCCTCGTCGGACTTGCCCCGGATCGAAATCTCCACGACATCTTCGCCGAGCTTCAAATCGCCGTCCTCCGCGACCGTTGTTATCAGGCCAAGCTCGCGCGCCTTCTGCGAATCGCCCTTTTCGAGCACAACCGCATCCGCGCCGCTCTCCAGCGCTGTGGTCAGTTTCTTTTTATCCCACGGACGGACATCCATCCAGAAAAGTTTCATTGTTTTTCTCCTCGCTAAATGTTAAACAGCAAACCGAAATATAAAAACGACAGGAAAGTGTGAGCCGGCACGCGCCGGAAACCACGCACGCCAATCCACGCCCGCGCCGCGCACGGGCAAGCGAAACCGTTCCGCTCCGACCGGTTCCCTATAAAATCAGGATCACTGAAATCAACTTCCATCCTCAGTTCTTCCCGTTGTTGATAATTTCGAGCGCTTCCTTGACCGAAGCGCCCCTGTTGACAATAGCGTCGATCGCGACCACCATCCGGGTCGGGTTCTTCGCCTGGAACACGTTGCGCCCGATAGATACCCCGGCGCCGCCCGCGTCGATCGCGCCCTTGACCATCGTGAGCACCTCTTCGTCGGTCTCCATCCGCTCGCCGCCCGCGATCACAACCGGCACGCCGCAGCCGCTTACCACTTCCTCGAAGCTCTCCGGGCTGCCCGTGTAAACCACCTTCACCATGTCCGCGCCAAGCTCAGCCGCGACACGCGCCGCATGCTTCACCACATTCACGTCATACTCGTTGTCTACCTTCTCGCCCCGGCAATACATCATCGCGAGCAGCGGCATCCCCCACTCCATGCACGACAGCGACACTATGCCGAAATCCTTGAGCATCGTGTGCTCGGTTTCCGCGCCGAGATTGCAGTGGATCGACACGGCGTCCGCGCCCATCTTGATCGAGCGCTCGACATTGCTCACCAGAACCTTCTCGTTCGGGTCCGGGCCGAGCGACGTGCTGGCCGAGAGATGAAGAATCAGCCCGATGTCCTTGCCGTAGCCGCGATGACCGTGCAGCGGAAGCCCGAGGTGCCCGAGCACCGCGTTCGCGCCACCCTCCGCCACCGCATCTACCGCCTTGCCCATGTCCACAAGCCCGTGGATAGGGCCGACCGTGACACCGTGATCCATCGGCACTATGATCGATCTGCCGGTATCGCGATCCAGAATCCTTTCAAGCCTTACTTTCTTTCCTATCATCTTTCCTGTCCTCCCAGTCTATATACAAAAATACCAAAAATTGAGCGCAAAATAGTTAATCGTGTAAAGGGGGGTAAATTAAGTTGTGATCAGCTTCTAAAGTATTTCATCACGATTCTAAGTATAAGCACCGCCGCGCAGTTGTAAATATATTGTGAAAAATATATCAATGCGCGAGCATATTTCGCCGGACACAACCCGCAATGCCGCCGCGATCCGTCCTGTCCCGGCACAGCCCGAAAGATATGGAGTGCGGCGATGAATCGCCGCACTCCATATTAATTATACTCATCGCTTACATTCATCGTTACGATGCTCCGCGTCGTAACGCGATAGCCGGGCGCTCTGCGCCCGAAGTTGAAGCGAGATGTGGAAATGACAGGTAAATCAATGAACGCGAAGCATGGAAACGGAAAAGACACATTAAGGTTATGCATGCACAAAGAACGACGCTTTGTACATGGCACACCAAAGAATATTTTTACTCATTCCCATGCTCCTATTTTTAGACTCCGCGTGGGAATGCCGCCGGGTGCCACCCACAACCCTGTTGTGGGTGATTGCTGAATGGCGCATTAAGGAGTGGATTCCCGCCTGCGAGGCTGTTGAAAAAGTCGAGATTGCCGCGTCGCGCATTGCAAGACAGTTGCAACGCCGCTTCTCGCAAAGACAAACCAAAAGACACACTAAGGTATATTCACGAAAACAGCCTGTCCACGAAGTCATCACGTAAAAGGGCAAAGAGCGGCCTGGGTCGCCAGGCGGTGCCTGCTGTCATCCTGAGCGCAGCGAAGGATCTCGCTCGGCGCTCCCATCGAGACGATGGGAGCGATTAGTCAGAGATTCTTCGGTCGCTGCAATTCCTCAGAATGACAGAGCGGGGGATTTTTCAACAGACTCCTTCGCAGGAATGACAACAGAGAGGCAGTGACGACAACAGTAGAGCTGTTGAAAAATGTATCTTAGAGAGTTTGTCATCCTGAACGCAGTGAAGGATTTCTTTTCCTGATATGTATTTTGTTGTCATTCTCGACGGAGATCGGGAATCCAGGGGGGCCAGGACAGCCAGGGGTTGAGCCTTTCGGGGTGGGTTGAAAAGACACAAAAAACTGCATGCACAAAGAACGACGCTTTGTACATGGCACACCAAAGAATATTTTTACTCATTCCCATGCTCCTA